>CAJUFE010000022.1 GCA_910585635.1 uncultured Lachnospiraceae bacterium
TAATTGGGGCTATACCGCCTAATCTGAAATTACTTCCCTCTAACCGTAAACATTTTGATTTACTGGGCTTTTCTCGTCAGCAAAACGGCTGTCTCCACGTGCAGGGCGTCACAAAACTGACGGAGTGTCCCTCCATCTTTCTTCGTCTCCGCCCTGATCATGATCTGCTCCACAAAAAGCTCCCGGATCTCCCGGTTGGGGATCGTCAGCTGCAGCCGCTTCCCATCGGCTTTTCCCCGCCGGGTCAGATAGCCGGTGGCAAACAGCACGCTCCAGATATGACCGATCGTATCATACAGACTATTATAGGTCAGGTCCTCACGGATCTCCTTTGCCACGGTCTCTCCGGCCACCAGGGCCTCGACCTCGCTCTTCGTCAGGCCGTCATCTACACGCTCGATGAAACGCCGGACCATATCATTGCCGCTGGTGTTGGACCAGTAGTCCTTCGGCTCCATATCCGGCTCGTCCAGCAGATCGTCACAATAATTGATCACATCCCATGGGCAATAGACATCCACATTACCGAAACGGTAACCGCCATACCATTCTTTAACAGCCTGATACCGTCCCTCCAGTCCGTAATGTGCCAGCATTTCCCGGACCTCGCCATCGGTAAAACCGAAATACTCATCAAAACGGACTGTGGTGATGGAAAAGATCTTAGGATTGTTCAGTCCTGTGAAGATGCTCTCCTTCGCCACCCGCAGACAGCCGGTCAGTACGGAAAAGTAAAGGCTGTCATTGGTCTTTAAAGTCCGGTCGAACAAGTTCCGGATCAGGGTGATCATCTGCTCATAATATCCCTTTTCATCTGCCTTTGCCAGAGGGACATCATATTCATCGATCAGGATGATCACTTTCTGGCCGTGATGTTTCTCCAACAGTTCAGAAAGGCCGCGCAGGCTGTCGCAAAGGATCTCTTCATCCATATCCTGTCTCAGCCATCCGGAAAAGAGTCCCTTCTCTTCAGCAGCCAGCCGGTCGCTCTCCAAAAGATACAAGAGTCTCCGCGCCTCCCGGCTGATCTCCCTGACGATCAGCACCCGGGCTGTCCGAAAGTCATCCGCCCCCACACCTTTCAAGCTGACCGAAAGGACCGGGAACCTGCCCATATATCGCTGGCAGAGCTCTGTCTCTTCCGTGATCTTCAGGCCATCAAAAAGAGCGGGGTCACCCCCTATCTCAAAAAAGGCCTTTAGCATGCTCATGTTCAGAGATTTACCAAATCTGCGAGGCCTGGTGAAGAGGTCCACTCCCCCCACCGCTGGAGCAGGTCGCGGATCATCGCCGTTTTATCGATATAATAAAAATCCTCCTTGCGGAGCTTTTCAAAATTTTCTATGCCTACAGGGAGCTTCTTTATCTTGCCTATGTCTGCCCGCATCTTGGCCTCCTTTCCAGATCTTCGGGGTCACACTGCTCATTCATATCACTATCATACCATGTCCTTCGGACATGCTCCCTCCGGGGGATGCACACGGTCCAGTCGGTGTTTTGTCCCGCTCTGCGGGACACCGGACCGGCGCTGGTATGATATCTACCGATATCATACCATGTCTCCCAGGTTTTTACAAGTCGTTTTAGCCCATCCCCCGTCTAATGTCTTACCGAGAAGTAGCTGGTCAGGATCCCCTTGATGTGGTCATACCGTCTGGCGTAGAGGCCGTCCACCCAGATCACCTGCAGGCCACGGGCCGCGCAGAGCGACTGGATCTGCTCCTCCTGCCGGGCCTGCCCGTCGCCCCGCTGGCCCCTTCCTCTGATGAGGACCGCCAGCACCGGGACCTCTTTCGTCCCTCTCTGCTCACAGACCACCAGGTCGAAGCGCTCCCTGGACACCCTGTCGGAAGGCTCCCCTGGCGCTTTAGCCGGACAGGCCGCCGCCACCTCCTCCCAGGCCACCTGCCGCCGGACCGTATACCGGCTCTGGGACAGCCAGATATTCTCCAGTGCATGGGTCAGGTTCGCCAGAAAAGCCTCCTCCATGGCCGTGCTGAAGGGCTTGACCCCGAGGGCTCTGGAATGGACCGTCTTCTGGGTCACCTGATAGCGTCCATTAGACTGCACATATCTGGCAAGCTCGAACAGATCGTCCTCCCCCGCCCCCTGCCCCTCATGGAGCCTTTCCAGGCTCCTCCTATCCGCCAGCATCACCAGCCGTTTTCTGGCACGGGAGGTGGCCACATTGAGCAGCTCCTTATTCTCCTTCAGCCACCCGTAGGTCCCGGCCCCGGTCTGCCCTGTGATGGCTGTGGAAAAAAGGATCACATCCTTTTCATCGCCCTGGAAGGCGTGGACCGTGCCGCAGGTCACATTAAGGAGCTGTTCCTTCTCCACCGCCTCCCGGATCAGCTTTTTCTGGTTCACAAAGGGCGTGACCACGCCGATGCTCTTATCCGGGTTAGCTTTTGCATAGCGGAGGATCTCCTCTACCTCATCGGGAGCCGTGTTCCGGATGCCGCCCCGGCTCCCCTCCACATCGATGAACAGCAGGGGGTCCGGCTCCCGGCTTGCGGTGTCGATATCCAGCTTGGAATGATAATACTTCTGGTTATTGAACTGGATGATCTTCCGGTCGCAGCGGTAATGATGGTGGAGGAGGATCTCGTCGCTGACCGCGTCGCAGGCCAGAAAGACCTTGTAGATCGAATTTTTCCGATAGTCGTACTCCTCCGGGACCCCGTACCGCTCCTTCAGCCGTTCATCGGCCAGCTCATCCAAAAGGATCACCGGGCTCAGCTGCTGGGGATCCCCCACCAGCATCAGGCTCTGCCCCCGGATCACCGGCACCAGGGATACGGCGGTGTTGCACTGGCTGGCCTCATCCATGATGACCATATCGAACATGGGCTCCGGCTGCCCCAGCCGATGGGCCGAGATGCAGGTGGTGATCATGATGGGGAACACTTTTTGGAGCTTCTTCACGTTCTCCGTGTCGGTGAGATACCGCTTAAAGCCTTTGACCTGCTCCTCTTCCTCTCCGGCGTCCAGGATCTGCCACAGGTCCTTGAACTTCGGGTCGGCCAGCCTTTTGATATAGCGGGCGCTGGTGTAGAAGAGATATTTGTACAAGGCCTCCTGATCCTCCTCTAAGAGGCTCATGGCCTCCTCCTCGGTGATCTGCCCGTTCTCCTTCAGCCTGCGGTCGATCATGGCCAGCTGCCGGCCTTTAAGATCTGCCTGAAAGGGCAGCATCTCCATGGAGACCCCCATCCGCCCCTGGTATTCCATCAGGCGCTCCAGGGTCTCTCTCCGCTCCCTTAGATCTAAGACCTCCTCATACCTCCGCAGCAGAAGGGAGAGCTGCTTCGTCCGCCGGATCCGGTCATCCTTATCCTTGTCTAAGGTGGCCCCATAGACAGAGATCTCCTGCGTCTGCCGAAAGACCCTCTTGATATAGCGCACCGCCTCCCGGACCTTATCCATATTCCCCAGGCGGAGGACGGGAAATGGGATCGGCTGTCCGTGATAGCAGAGACCGCACAGCTTATCGAACACACCGTCCACCGGGTGGTTATTGTAGGAGGCGAAGAGCACGGTCCTTTCATTAAAAAAGGCTGTGACGATCGTATTGATGATCGTCCCGGTCTTTCCGGTGCCTGGGGGACCCTGGATGTAGGCCAGGGGATATTTCATGGCATTGTGGATCGCCAGGAGCTGGTCTAAGTTGATCTTCCGGTCGATCGGCGTGATCGGATAGCTCTTCCGCCGGATGGGCCTGCTCTGCAGCCCGCCGAAAAAAGCCCGGATGGGGACGGTCATCTGATCCCCTTCGACCATCTCGATGATCGCCTGGTACTCCTTATGCAGGTCCAGGGGGATATCCATCCCCAGCCCGATGATGTAGGGCATGTCATCCACACAGGGGCTCTGGAGCCGTTCGGTCAGGCGATCCTTGATCTGCTCCAGATTTTTCTCCAGATCCTGCAGAAGGCCATATCCATCGGCGTCCAGATACTTGCGGATACTCTCCGTGCTCCTTATGGGCGAGGCTCCGTCGCCTGGCCCGCCAGGACATGAGGTGAAGGCGTATTCCGTGCAGACCGTGATATCCTCCTCCGGGCGCAGCACCCTTCTCTTCACATCTAGCTGCAGCTTCCGGTAGGCCAGGACGTACAGGCCCTTTTCCGTGTGGATGCTCAGCACGTTCATCCCCAGCTGCTGGAGCTTTAGACGGCCCTCCGGCCGTTCCCTCTGCTCCGCCTTATACTGGAACTCCTTTACGATCACCTTGAACTGCTCCTCGCTCAAGGGAAAGCTGCCTCCCCTAAAGCTGTCCCGGTCCAGGTAACGGATCAGCGCGAAGTCCGACCGGTAGGGGACCGTATCCATGCGGCTGCACAGCTCCAGGTAGCTTAAGATCTTCAGGTTGACCGTATTGCCAAAGACCACCTGATACCGTCTCGGATGGAGCCGGATATCCCGGACCAGCCTCTCCTCCACCGGACAGTAGGAGCCCTCGATCACCTGGGTGGAGAGGATGCGGTCGATGTAGATCCGGTCAAAGGAACCGATGGTGTATCTTGCCAGATGGAGGCCGTCCACCGCGAGGGTACGCTCCTCCGGGTCCAGGCCCCGGATACAAATCCAATACCGGGTGATCTGGCCTTCCTTATTGTGGTAGTCGATGCAGAGCCATTTCCCCTCGTGGATGGCCCGGAAGATGTCATGGCAGACCCGCCCGGCCCTGACGCGCGCGCCGCCATCTCTGCCCGCCCTGCTGTCTCTGCCCGCCCGGCCATCCTTATCCGCTCCGGCTGGCTGCCCTGCCGGGCGTTTTGTACCATACCGCGCCTTTCGTTCTCTGGTCTCCTCCGTCATGCTGCCTTACACCTCCTTCCCCGATATGTCTGTCCTGTCGTTGATATACTCATCATAGCATAGTTTTTTATAGGCTACAAGCGAGGGGAGATAACGCACTTGCAATCTGCCCCACAGATGCTATACTAAGGAATTGACAAGACTACATCCGATAAAGAGAGGATACGAGGGATATGATCATCGATGGAAGGACAAATGGGCCGGGGATCGCCTGGCCTGGGGGGAAGCGTGTGGCCGTCATGCTGACCTTCGACTTTGACGCGGAATACCTGCGGATCTCCCGCGCCAAAGCAAAAGGGACCCAGATCGGGTTCACGGACTTTTCCAGAGGACAGTACGGACCCCACGAGGGCCTTGCCCGCTGCCTGGATATGTTGTATACCTTTGGAGTGAAAGGGACGTTTTTTGTGCCGGGGATCGTGGCGGAGACCTATGAGGACTGCGTGCGCGGCATCCACGCGCGGGGGCATGAGTTGGCCTGCCACGGCTATATGCACGAGTCGGAGCGGGGGGTCCCCCGGGAGACGGAAGCAGCACGCCTGGATAAATGTGAGACGCTCCTCAAGGCCATCACCGGGAAACGGCCGGTGGGGCACCGGGGACCGGAGAGCATCATCCATCCCTTTACGCCAGAGCTCCTGGCGGAGAAGGGCTATCTGTACAGCTCCTCCATGAAGGACTGTGACTGGGCCTATCTGTGGGAGACGGAGGACTGCGGGGCTGATAAGCTCCCCCTGGTGGAGCTGCCCTGCGATATCACCATGGATGATTTTACCTATTATTATTTTACCTTCAGCGACCCGGCGGTCCGGTCTATGTATCCGGACCAGGAGGTGATCGGGAACTGGAAGGCGGAATTTGACGGCCTGGCGGAGGAGGGGGATAAGATCTTTGTCTTAAAGCTCCATCCCCAGCTGATCGGCCGGGCCAGCCGGATCGCCGCCCTGGGAGCTTTCATCGGGTATATGCAGCGGCACGGGGCGTGGATCGCCACCTGTGAGGAGGTGGCCCGGTATGTATTGGAGCAGTCCGCGCAGGCAACGGATGGCAGAACTGATGGCAGTTCCCGGTCCAGCATGACCTCCGATGGTCTGCGCGCGGCGGCTGGTATGACCTCCGATGACCTGCGCGCGGCGGCTGGTATGACCTCCGATGACCTGCGCGCAGCGGCCGGCATGGCCTCCAAGAGCACAAATGCTTGTGCTCCTGCCGCAGCGGTCCCGGATGATCGATGGGGATCTGCCTGTGATACGTCCTCCCCCTACGATCAGGCGCAGATCCTATGCTCCACTGACCGGGCGGCCTATCTCTTCCCCGCCAGCCAGACGGCACAGCCATGCCCCGCCAGCCAGATGACCGTCATCCGCTCCACCCACCGGATGACCGATATCCGCCCGGTATGGCCCGGAGGGAGAAGGATCGCGGTGATGCTGGCCTTCGACCTGGACGCGGAGACCATGTGGACCACCCGGGGGGACGGCAATGCCGACCACATCACCAACCTGTCCCGGGGGGCATACGGGCCGAAGCAGGGCGTGCCGCGGATCTTAAAAATGCTGGATACCTGGGGGGTGAAGGCCACCTTCTTCATCCCGGGGGTGATCGCTGAGCGATACCCTGATGTGGTGCGGGAGATCAGCCGCCGGGGCCACGAGATCGGCTTCCACGGCTACGCTCACGAGGAGTTTACCACCACCACCTATGAGGAGGAGGACGCTACCATGCACCGGGCGGAAGGGATCATCCGGGATATCTGCGGCCAGGCGCTTTTAGGCCACCGGGCTCCCGGCGGCGTGATCCACGACTACAGCCTGCGCTTATTTTTAGAGCACGGCTACATCTACAGCTCCAACTGGCGGGACAGCGACGGCCCCTTTATCCACCGGATCGACGGGAAGGAAGTCCCTCTGGTGGAGCTCCCCAAGGATTCGATCTTTGACGATACGGCCTATGACTTTTACACCGACTCCGCCCCTGAGCGGTACGGGCTAAAGTCCCCCGGCGAGATGTATACGATCTGGAAGGAGGAATTTGACGCCCTGGCGGCGGAGGGCCGGATGATCAACTTCGTCCTCCATCCCCAGTTCATCGGCCGGCCCAGCCGGGTGGACATGCTCAGCCATCTGATCGGCTACATGCTGGCCCACGGGGCGTGGCTGGAGACCAACTACGGGGTGGCTTCCTATATCCTGGCGCAGAGAGGGCTAAGGCCATGAGCAAGAAAACGGCAGCACAAAAAGAGCAGGGCAGAGAAAAGGGCATGGAAAATGCCCTGCAGCTGGGAAAGAGCATCCCGGGGACGATCCTGCGCCTGTCCGGCCCCGCGATCTTAGAGCAGTTTTTCATCTGCTTAGCCTCCCTGGTGGATACGGCCATGGTGGGCTCCATCGGCGCGGCGGCCACCGCGTCGGTGGCCATCAACATCTCCAGCGTCTGGCTGATCAACGGCTGCATCACGGCCCTTAGTGTAGGCTTCTCCTTCCTGGTCTCCCATTCGGTGGGGGAAAAGGATCCGGTGAAGACGGAAAGCGCCGTCCGCCAGTCGATCGCGGCCTCCGTCACCTTGGGAGCGCTCCTGACCGCGACCGTCCTGGCCATCCACCGCGTCCTGCCCCGCATCCTGGGCGCAGAGCCGGATGTACTGCCGGGAGCACAGGCCTATATGGGGATCATCGGTCTGGGACTGACCGGCCAGACCTTGGGGGTGGTCCTTTCCGCTGTCCTCCGGTCCGCAGGCGATACGGAGACGCCCATGGCGGCGAACCTGGCCTCCAACCTCCTGAACGTGGTCGGGAACTTTTTCCTGATCTACCCCACCAGACAAGTGGTACTCCCCTTCAGGGGTGGCTCTTCCCTTGCCTCGGCAGGCAGCTCCGCGCTCCTTCCGGCTACTGACCCTGTCCTCGCAGTGGGCAGCCCCGTACTCGCGGCAGGTGCCCCCCAGATCACCCTCTGGGGGGCCGGGCTGGGGATCCGGGGGGCGGCCATCGCCACCTCCCTGTCCCAGTACGCTCTGGCGGCCATGCTGCTGTACGCGATCTGCCACGTCCCCACACCGGCGAAGATCCGTCTCCGGGGGGACTACCGCTTCCGCCGCCAGACTTTGCGGAGCCTGTTCCACATCGGGATCCCGGTGCTCTTAGAGCGGGTCACCCTGTGCCTGGGGCAGATCGGGCTGACGGCCATGATCTCCGGCCTGGGTACGGTCCCTCTGGCCGCCCATTATCTGACCAGCCAGACCGAAAGCCTGCTCTACCTGCCGGCCTACGGCTTCGCCTATACCGGGACCACCCTGATCGGCCAGTCCTTAGGGGCCAGGGACCGGAAGCTGGCGGCACGGTTCGCCAGGGATATCTGCATCATCAGCACCGTCGTCATCCTGGCGGCCTGCGTCCCGGTGTATGTGTTCGCCGGGGAGATCATCCGTCTCTTTTCCAGCGATGTCGGGGTGGCCCGGCTGGGGATCGCCACCATCCGGATCGCGGCCGCCACAGAGATCTTCTTCAGCTTTTTTATCGTGGCCTGCGGCATCTGCCGCGGGGCCGGTGACGTGAAGTTCCCCCTGGCGGTCAGCCTGATCGGCATGTGGGGCCTTCGGATCGGTCTGGTCTGGCTGGTGACCCGTGTGTTCCGCTGGGGCGTGGCCGGAGTATGGATCGCCATCGCCGTGGACTGCTTCGTCCGGTCCTGCTTATTCCTGTGGAGACTCGCAAACGGGAAATGGATGGAGGCCGCATAGCGGCCTCCACTCTTTTTCATCTACGGATCCTCCATCCACAGGTCTTTCGTCCTCAGATCACATGGAATTTCCTCCAGGCGCCGCTGACGAACCGGATCCAGAAGATCGCCGCCCGGATCCCCCAGTCCAGGCACATGGCCAGAGCGATGCCGATGACCCCCATGTCCAGCCAGACCGCGAAGATCACAGAGAACAGCACCCGCCCCGCCACCGTGGACAGGAGGCTGATGTACATGGTGAACTTCACATCCCCTGCTGCCCTGAGTCCATTGGACAAGGCCCCGGATAAGGGGAAGCAGAAGGCATTGAACAGGTTGTGGATCAGCACCAGCACCACCACCAGCCCGGCCGCCTCAGCCGACAGGGCATAGCCCTTTAGCACAAAGGGCGTCACCCCAAGGATCACCCCGTTCCAGATGACCGAAGCCACAAAGGTCAGCCGCAGGAGCTTCCGCATGTAATACTCGGCCGCCTCCTTATCCCCTGCCCCCACGCACTGTCCCGTTACCGTGACAAAGGCCAGGCCCATAGCGGTCCCCATGAGAGCGGCCACGGACCAGAAGCTCTGAGCCACCCCGTTGGCGGCGATCTGTACGGTCCCGAACAAGGCGGTGATACTGCTCAAGGCCACCTTAGCCAGCTGGAACAGACCGTTCTCGATCCCGTTGGGGACCGCCACCTTTAAGATCCTGCGGATCATGGCTCTGTCCAGATGGAGGATGTGCCGCCACGCCAGCCGGACCACATTGGTCTTACAAAAGCACAGACCCGTGATGACCACGGCCGAAAATACCCTGGCGATCAGGGAGGGATAGGCCACCCCCGCCACCCCTGCGTGGAGCAGGAACACGCCGATAGCGTTCCCCACTACATTGATCCCGTTGGAGGCCAGAGAAAGATACATGGTCACCTTGGTCTTTCCCATACTCCGGTGCATCGCCGCGCCTGCGTTATACACGGCCAGGGCCGGGTAGGAATAGGCCGAGATCCGAAGATAGGTGACGCAGGCCTCCATCACATCCGCCTCCACCTCCCCGAAGAGGAGCTTTAAAAGCTGCCGGTCAGCCGCCAGCACAAACCCGGTGATGACCAGGGAGAACAGGACCGACACCGTAAGGAGCTGCCCTGAAGACCGGTCGCCCATCTCCTGATCCCGGCTCCCGATATACTGGCTCACTACGATGGCCCCGCCTGCGGCCAGCGCCGAGAACAGGTAGAGAAAGATCGTGTTGAACATGTTCACCAAGGAAACGCCCGAGACCGCCGCCTCCCCGGCATAGCTGACCATAAAGGTGTCTGCCACGCCCACCAGGACCGCCAGGAGCTGTTCCATGAACAGGGGTACGATCAGCGCTTTTAGATCTCCATCAGAAAATATCCTCCGCTCTTTCGGGAGCGTCCGTTTTGGTTCGATCAGCTTTGTGATCCGCTCTCCCATGTCCATCCTCCTTTCTGATCTGTTCGCACCTATCGTGTATTTTTCATGTGTCGATCAGAAGATGGAGATATTTTTTTCGCTCCCGAAAGCAGGCAGCATATTCCCATCCGAAGAATAATGATCCCACCATTTCAGTACGGATGGGAGATCGTTGTCTGCGAGTACCAACAGCTTTTCCTGTTCAAAGACCGTACAAAAGCCATGCTCAAACGACAATTTATTTGTTCCGCCAGGAAAGGTCAGCCCCCAAAAAGCTTTTTTGTTACAGAACGCCAGCTCAACGATCGGTCTCCCGATGTAGGGATGGAGCTCTTCTTTTTCCGTAAAGTCGATCCGCAGAAATTCTTTTGTCTCATCCATCCAGACATCCCATTTGGGAGCATGTTTATAAGCAGAAAACACACCTGATAAGACCTGATCATATGCCTGTCTAAAAACCTCCTGGATGTATGTCAAGATCTCTGATAGATCTTTCGGATCGGATCTAGAGTATATCCTATATTCTAATGTGATCCTTTCAGGACCATAGAGCAAGGGATCACAGCTTACATCAAAACTTCCTGTATCATAAAAGTCCCCTGTGGCATAACTTTCAATATGTTCCATATCCCTATACTCCATCATGACATTACGTCTGTCATCTCACGCCTTATATCCAGACGGTAACTTTCCCCGGGCGCCAGCACCACGACCCGCTCCGGGTTGACGATCAGGCTCTTCACCACCTCCGGGTCCCCATTGAACTCCTTCCACTCCGGGGCGTCCACACTGCCCCAGTGCCATAAGATCAAGGGCGTATCCGGATATGCGGCCGCCATCTTTTTCACCCCTTCCAGCCCGATATGCCATCGGCTGTCCGAGATATCAAAGAGCATGGCATCCGGCCTGGGCATATGGAGCTGCTCCTCCATGAGCCGGCTGTCCCCCACGGCCCAGATGCTGCCATCGGGCGTATCCAGCCAGAAACCGCAGAAATCTTCCATCTTAAACTCTCGCGTATGGTGCTTCGGAGACTCATTCTGCCAGGCATGGTCCGCCGGTGTCAGGGTCACGGCTACATCCCCCACCTGGAACCTCTCCCCGATATCGTGCCCGATGCCGTCTATCCCTTGTTCTCCTCTCAAAAGCCCGGCCACATAGTGAGGCCCATGGAATTCTTTTACTTTCCCCGCCAGCTTCCCGCAGGTGGCTCTGCTGTAATGGTCGTTATCACAGTGGGTGAGGAGGACCGCGTCCACCCGGGGGACCTCCTCCTCGGTTATGGGTACCTGGATCAGCAGCGGCATGTCAAACCCGCTGAGTACCGGGTCGATCATGATCGTGGTCCCCCTGCTGTTGATCAGCGCTCCCGCATTCCCCAGCCATCTTATGACCGTGCTGTCCGATGGCGCGAAGGCCTCTTCTCCAAACGGTCTTGTTTCTGGTGCTCTTGCCTGCATCTGCGTTACCTCCTTTATCCCAGATCCTCCCCGTTGCTCTCGATCACCTTTTTATACCAGTAAAAGCTGTCCTTTTTCTTCCTCTCCAAGGTCCCCTTTCCCTGGTCATCTTTATCCACGTAGACCAGGCCGTACCGCTTCGCCATCTCCCCGGTCCCGGCGCTGACTAAGTCCGTGCAGCCCCAGACGGTGTAGCCCATCAGGTCCACGCCGTCCTCCACGGCCTCCGCCATCTGCCGGATATGCTCCCGCATGTATTCGATCCGGTACGGATCATGGATCTTCCCGTCCGCGTCTATCTGATCCTCCGCGCCCAGGCCGTTCTCCACCACCATCAGCGGGATCTGCCACCTGCCGTAAAATTCGTTCAGCAGATACCGGAGCCCCTTGGGGTCGATGGTCCAGCCCCACTGGCTCTGCTCCAGGTAGGGATTGGCCGGACCCCGCATCATATTGCCCGCCGCGATGGGGACATTGGGATCGTCGGTAGCCGTGCTGCTGGAATAATAGCTAAAGGTAAAGAAGTCCACCGTCCCTTCCCGCAGGGCCTCCTCATCTCCCGGGGCAAAGGGGACCGTGATGCCCTTTTCCTTCCACAGCCGCTTTGCAAAGGCCGGATAGGCCCCCCGCACATGGACATCCCCGCAGTAGTAGTTGGCCAGCTCCATGGTCTGCTGGCCCTTGAGCACATCATCGGGCCTACAGGTATAAGGGTAGGCGATCCGGCTCAGCAGCATGCAGCCCACCTTGTTCTCCGGATCGATCTCGTGAGCCAGCTTGACCGCCCCGGCGCTGGCCACCAACTGATGGTGCAGGGCTGTGTAGCGCCGCTGCTCGTCGTCCCAGCTCTCGTCCAGGCCTGCCACCACGCCCACCGCGGTGTCCCTTCCCGGCGGGAGGATGCCGCCTCCCATGATGTTCCCGTAGGCACCCATCAGCAGGATATTGATCTCGTTAAAGGTCAGCCAGTAGCGCACCAGCCCCTTATACTCCGTGAACAGCGTCCTGCAGTAGTTAAGATAAAAGTCGATCAGCCTCCTGTCAGACCAGCCTCCGTAGGTCTTGGCCAAGTGATAGGGCAGCTCATAGTGGCTGATGGTCACCAGCGGCTGGATCCCGTACCGTTTGCACTCCGTGAACACGTCCCGGTAAAAGTCGATCCCCGCCTGGCACGGCTCCTTCTCATCGCCCCTAGGGAACAGCCGGGTCCAGTTGATCGACATGCGGAAGCACTTAAACCCCATCTCCCCATAGAGGGCGATATCCTCCTTATACCGGTGATAAAAATCCACCGCCTCATGGCTGGGATAGTGATACCCCTCCAAGATCCCGTCTGTGATATGCCTGGGGCTGGTCTTGGTCCCCCCGGTCATCACGTCCGGCACCGACAGGCCCTTGCCCCCCTCATGGATCCCTCCCTCAAACTGATTGGCCGCCGTAGCGCCGCCCCACAAAAAATCCTTTCGAAATGCCATGGTCCATACTCCTTTCCGCTCCGCATCCGGTGCGCATTTCTTTTTTATCCTTAAAGCTCCCCTCAGTCTTTCCTATACATAACGCTCCTCTGCGTTTTTCTATACGTGACGCTCCTCTGCGCTTTTTCTATACGCGATGCTCCTCTGCGTTCTTTCTATACGCGATGCTCCTCTGCGTTCTTTCTATATATGATACTCCCCTCAGGTGACCATTCAGATAGCCTGGACCGTTACCCCTTAAGCTCATACTGGAGATAGTCCAGCTCTCCCAAAAGCTTCTCCTTCTGATGGATCTCGTCTAAGAGCCGGGAACGCCGTTTCCCGAGCATCCGGAGCCGCCGCTCCCTGGTGATCTCACCTTCCTTTTCCAGGGAAAAAAATGTGCCGATCTCCTCATCCATAAACCCGATCTCCTGAAGGGTCATGATCCTGCCGATCCGCTCCAGGTCCTGGTCGTCATAGCTCCTCTTCCCGGTCTGGCTTTCCTCAAAAACCTTCCTCACCTGGCTTTCATAGACATCCAGCACAGCCCCTGGGATGTTATATCGTTTTCTGAGTTCCTCCGCTGTCATAGTCACCTCTTTCCTGGCGCCTCCCCTGCGCCCTCCGGACAGATCGGCTCCTTTCCCTTTAAGGATCTGCCAGCGATCCAGTCCTCCTCTTCCCCGGCCCCCATGGCCCGCAGATACTCGATAAATCTCCCAGTAGCCGGTGTGCACACATGGTTTTTCTTCCAGACCACCACGCACCCGGTCCTTAAGGGGGGATCGAAGGGGACAAAGACCGCGTTTTCATAGCAGTTCCCATGCTGGAAGCAGAGCACCGCACCGCCGAAATCCTCGGTCATGAGCACCGCGTTGTAGAGCAGGTTGTAGGTACCCAGGATCGTAAGACGGTCAAACCAGTCGCCGAACCAGTTGGCCAGCTCATGCTGCACACGCTCCCGCTGGCTGATGAACAGCGGCACCTTGGCCAGGTCCTCCGGCGTGACCCCCTTCTTTCCCGCCAGGGGGGAGGCCTTATCTACCATGACCCCCCACTGCTCCTTTCGGGATATGCGGATAAATCCGTATCTGCCCACATCCACAGGCTCGGTCAAGAGCCCGATATCGATGAGGCCCTTTTCGATCCGGTCCTTGATGTCATCCGCCGTGGCGCTATGGAGATGGAAGGTGACCCGCGGATAGCTTTTATGGAACCGTGCTGCCGCCTTTCCCAAAAACCGCACGCTTTGGGTCTCGCCGCTGCCGATCGTGATCTCCCCTGTCAGCTCCCCTTCCTCCCTGTGGAAGTCTTTCTTTGTCTTGTCTGCCAGCTCCACCAGCTCCTGAGCCCTACGCTTAAGGAGGAGGCCGTCATCGGTCAAGAAAATGCGGTGCTTTCCCCGCTCGAACAGGCTCACCCCCAGCTCCTCCTCCAGCTGCATCAGCTGCCTGGAAAGGGTGGGCTGGGTGATGTGCAGGAGCTGGGCCGCCTTTGTGATATTCTCCTCCCGCGCCACCATCAGATAGTATTCCAATACTCTAAGCTCCATAGAGGGTCCTCCGTTCTGTCTCAAGATCTGCCCTGTCGCTGGCCGGTCTGCCATCACAGATCCATGCGCTCCACCATGGCTCCATACCACGGATCCATGCACTCCATCATGGCTCCATACACTCCACCACAGAGCCATGCTCTTCACATGGCTCCATGCTCTGCCGATCATTACAACTCATCTTTCTGCCTGTATCACCGTGTCGCCCGCTCTGGCCGCTCCCTGCTTTACCAGGTCGATCTTCTTATAGTCGCCGCTGTTGGTCAGGAGCACCGCCGTCACGGTGGGATATCGCTCCCCGATCGTCTGCAGGTCAAAGTCCATGACCAACTGCCCCACAGCGATCCGATCCCCTACCGAGACCTTGGGTGCAAAGCCCTCGCCCTTCAGCTCCACCGTAACCAGGCCCACATGGATCATCACTTCCATGCCGTTATCACCCTTTAAGCCGATGGCATGCTTTGTCTCTGCCACCAAGATCACCGTGCCGTCAAAGGGCGCATAGACCCTGCCCTCCTCCGGGCGGATCCCGCAGCCCTGCCCCAATACACCTGCTGAGAACACGCCGTCCCCGATCTCCTCTAAGGGGATCACCTCCCCGTTCATGGGAGAGCTGAGGCTGGATATGGGACTGGCCCCAGTGTTTTCGGCTGTTGCTCCGGTGTTCCCGGCTGCTTCCCTGATGGCCCCGTCTGTAGTCTTACCCGCTGCCGTATCCTTATGGGCCGCAGCTGACGCCTTCTTATCTGTCGTCTTATCATCCTTTCCCTGCTCTGCCTTTTCCTGCCCAGCCTTTCCTTCTCCTGTCTTTGCCGCGTCCCCTACGGTCTCATATCTTAATGACAGCACATAGGCCAGGACCCCTGTAACGACTGCGGAGATCGCCAGAGCGATGATGATATTGATAAAATAGGTCATGGTGTCGTCGCCGATGTACAGGAGCACCGCCGGGAGACCGGAGGAGCCTGTGGCGAACCGGTGGGTATGGGTGAGGCCTGCGTACAGGCCGCCGAAGCCGCCGCCGATCATAGCTGCCACCAGCGGATACTTCTTCGGAAGGTTCACACCATAGAGAGCCGGCTCCGTGATCCCCATGAGGGCCGTGACGCTGGAGGAGCCTGCCAGCTGCTTCGTCTTCCCGTCCTTTGTCCGGAAGGCCACCACCAGGCAGGCCACACCCTGGGCGATGTTCGAGCATACACAGCCGGGACCGAAGATACTGTCATAGCCAAGATCTGCCATCTGCATGACCCCCAGAGGCGCTACGCCATTGTGGAGACCGAACATGACCATGATGGGCAGGAAGCCGCCGATCAGGAGCGCCGGAGCCCAGCTGGCATTGACACTTAAGTAATTGAAGAATACGCCTAGTCCGTCGCCCACGATACTCCCGATAGGCCCTAACAGAGACAGCGCCAGGGTCCCCATGACGAGAAATGTGAGCATGGGGACGAACACCAGCTTCACGGCCCTGGGGATCACCCGTTCCAGCCATCTCTCCACATAAGCCTGCACCAATACCACCAGGATGATGGGGATCACGCTGGAGGTGTAGGAGGTCAGGGTGAAGGGGATCACACCGAAGAACCGGACCGGCTCTCCTGCCGTCACCAGAGCCGCCCAGTTGGGGTGGAGCATGATGGCCGCCACGCCCGCCGCCAGGATCGGGTTACATTTCAGCTTCTGGGCCTCCGATACAGCCAGGAGCAGGGGCAGGAAATAAAATACACCGTCCGCGAAAAAGTTCAGGATGTAATAGGTCTGGGAGGTATTGGAGATCAGCTTTCCCACCACCAGAAGGGCCAGGAGAGCTTTCACCATGCCGGCCCCGGACAGGGCCGGGACGATCGGCTGGAAGGTCCCTGATACGAAATCGATGACCAGCTCCGCCAGGTTCTTCTTAGTCTCCGCCTGGGCCGCTCCCCCGCCGGTCTTAGGGGTCACCAGCTTTTCGACCTCCTCAAAGACCTCCTTCACATGGGTCCCGATCACCACCTGGAACACGCCGCCGCTGATCAGCACCTTGGCCACGCCATCCATGGCATTAAGGCTCTCCTGGTCTGCCGTCGCCTCATCCTTTAGCTGGAAGCGCAGCCTGGTCTGACAGTGATAGACGCTTAAGACATTGTCCTCGCCGCCCACCTTATCCACGATATCCTGGGCCAGCTTTTCATACATCTTGCTCATGATCTTTCTCCTTTTTCTGTTTTTTATCAGAAAGCTTTCTGTCTTGGATGACTCTATCCTACAAGATCATGGGCAAAAAGTATAATGCTCTTTTTCTCTGTCTTCAGATACCTTTCAGGCATGGTCCGTCAGCCTTGCACCTCTCCGTTTGGCCGCCTTGCATGTCCTCGTTCAGCCGCTTTACATCTCCTCGTTCAGCCGCCTTGCATCCCCTCGTTCTGTCACCTCACTCCTCCCGCAGCAGCCTCTCCAAAAGATACGTCCGCTCATTGATGAACATCTCCGTCACCTGATAGCTCTCCGTCTCCTCGTAGGTACAGGCGTGGAGCTCCCCGTCATCAAAGGCCAGGAGCCCGGCCCCTGGCAGTCCCAAAAGGATCGGGGAATGGCTGGCGATGATGAACTGAGCCCCTTTCGCGGCCAGCTGATGGATCTTGAGCAGCAGGGACAGCTGGCTCTGAGGCGAGAGGGCCGCCTCCGGCTCATCCAAAAGGTACAGGCCTCCGGGGACGAAGTCCCCCTGGACCAGGGCCAGGAAGCTCTCCCCGTGGGAGCGCTGATGGAGGGACTTCCCTCCGTACCGGGCATAGTACGTCTCCGGCAGCTCCCCATCCCGGTAATCCTCCGCCTTGCTGGCCACGTTATAGAAGCTCTCCGCCCGCAGGAAATAGCTGCCCTTGGGCCTCCTGGGTCCCTTAGACATCTGGATCGCCTGATAGAGCTCCGAATGGGAGTCATAGGTGAAAAAGGTATAATTCCGGTTCCCACCCTCCGGGCTGAAGCCGTAGGCCACCGCGATCCCCTCCAAAAGAGTAGATTTCCCCGAGCCGTTCTCTCCCACAAAAAAGGTCACCGGCGCGGTAAAGGACAGCCACTCCAGAGACCGCAGCGCCGGGATCTGGCGCAGATAGCTGTCCTCCTCGATCGCCTCCCAATCGATCTTGATCTCCTTGATAAAATAGTCTGTCATCGTCTCTGCCTCCCTTTCCGCTGCGTACCTTTTGCAGACCCTCACTCCCATCTGTGAAAAGTGCCTCTGCACGCTGGCCATGTTCCTATAGCATACCACAGCAGCTGTTGCATTTCCAAAGCTTTTCCGTTAATCTATAGAAAAGAGGTCTCTAAGACCCTATCTAAAGGAGCCACAAGATGCGGATGGATCTAGGCTTTGAATATTATAAGGTATTTTACTATGTTTCCAAATACGGCAGCCTGACCCGGGCCGCCAATGTTCTGATGACCAGCCAGCCGGCTGTGACCCGCACGATCCACAACCTGGAAAACGAGCTTGGCTGCCGCCTGTTCACCCGGAGCAAAAAAGGGATGGAGCTGACCCCGGAAGGCCGGCTGTTCTACGGATATATCTCGGCCGCCTGCCAGCAGATCTTCAAAGGGGAAAATGAGCTGTCGAACATGATCAGCCTGGAAAATGGCGCCATCTGTATCAGCGCTACCGAGACCGCGCTGCACTGCTGCCTGTTCCGGGCCGTGGAGGAATTTAACAAGGCCTATCCGGAGGTCCGGTTCAAGCTTTTAAATAACAGTACGATCGATTCCATCCAGGCGCTAAGGGCGGGTAAGATCGATATGGCGGTGGTGTCCTCCGCCCCCCTCCAAGCCGAACCGCCCTTGAAGATCAAAAAGCTCCAGAGCTACCATGATATCCTGATCGGCGGCCAGCGTTTCCGGTATCTGGAAGGGAAGAAGGTGACTCTGGCCCAGCTAAAGGACCTGCCCTGGATCAGCCTGACCTCCGGTTCCATCACCAGGACCTTCCTGGACCATCACTTCACCGAGCATGGGCTGCGGTTCGATCCGGATATCGAGCTGGCCACCACCGATATGATCCTCCCGGCCGTCCGCCATGAGCTGGGCATCGGCTTTATCCCGGCAGAATTTGCCGCGGAGGATATCCGTCAGGGGAACATCTTCCAGATCGCCACCGAGGAGGAGCTGCCAGAGCGGGATATCCTTCTGGTATACGATACCGAATATCCCCAGAGCATCGCCTCCAAGACCTTCCAAAAGTTCCTGTGCCGATCATGAGGTTCTATCCATATCAAAACCTGATGGATATACTAGGATAATAGTATTTTACCTCCCCTTTCTTCTATGTTATCCTATAAATGGTTAAAAAAATAACAAAAAAACAAAAGAAAGAGGGATGATCATGCAAGAAACAACCTGTATCGAGAAACAGCCATTGTCTCAGGAAATGCTGGAGAAGATGGACGCCTACTGGCGCGCGGCAAACTATCTGTCCGCCGGGCAGCTATACCTGCTGGACGATCCGCTTCTGCGAAAGCCCCTGACCATGGAGCACATCAAGAAAAAGATCGTGGGCCACTGGGGAACGGTCCCCGGACAGAATTTCGTCTACGTCCACTGCAACCGTGCCATCAAGCGCTACGACCTGGACATGATCTTGCTCTCCGGCCCCGGACATGGCGGGAACTTCCTGATCGCCAACACCTACTTAGACGGCAGCTACAGCGAGGTCTACCCGAACATCAGCCGCGATGAAGAAGGGATGAAAAAGCTGTTCAAGCAGTTCTCCTTCCCCTGCGGCGTCCCCAGCCACTGCGCTCCCGAGACCCCCGGTTCCATCAACGAGGGCGGAGAGCTGGGCTATTCGATCGCCCATGCCTTCGGCGCTGTGCTGGATAACCCGGAGCTGATCGCCACGGTGATCGTGGGCGACGGTGAGGCGGAGACCGGACCTCTGGCCACCTCCTGGCATTCCAACAAGTTCCTGAACCCCGTGACCGACGGCGCCGTACTCCCAATCCTCCACTTAAACGGCTACAAGATCAGCAACCCCACCGTCCTCTCCAGGATCTCCCATGAGGAGCTGGAAAGCTTCTTTAAGGGCTGTGGCTGGAAGCCCTACTTTGTGGAGGGCAACGATCCCATGACCATGCATAAGAAGATGGCCGAGACCATGGACACGGTGATCGAAAAGATCCAGGCGATCCAGAAAAAGGCCCGTGACGGCCACGACCCTGAGCGCCCCATCTGGCCCATGATCGTCCTGCGCACGCCAAAGGGCTGGACCGGACCAAAGGTGGTGGACGGCAAGCAGATCGAGGGCTCCTTCCGGGCTCATCAGGTGCCGATCACCATGGAAGAGCCAGGACATCTGGAGCTTTTAAAGGAGTGGCTGGAAAGCTATCACCCCGAAGAGTTATTTGACGAGAACGGACGCCTGATCCCTGAGCTCCAGGAATTAGCGCCCAAGGGCGCTGCCCGCCTTGGCGCGAACCCCCACGCTAACGGCGGACTGCTCTTAAAAGACCTGCGGCTCCCCGATTTCCGCACCTACGGCATCCAGGTGGACCCCGGCAAGACCAAGGCCCAGGATATGATCGAGCTGGGCGGCTACATCCGCGATATCTTCAAGCTGAACCGGGAGAGCAAGAACTTTCGGATCTTCGGGCCGGATGAGAGTATGTCGAACCGCCTGTACAAGGTATTTGAAGAGCAGGACCGGGACTGGAATGCCCAGCTCTTAGATACCGACGAATGCCTGGCCCGGGACGGCCGCATCATGGACGGGATGCTGAGCGAGCATATGTGCGAGGGATGGCTGGAGGGCTACCTCCTGACCGGACGCCACGGCTTCTTCGCCAGCTATGAAGCCTTTATCCGTATCGTGGATTCCATGGCCGCCCAGCATGCCAAATGGCTGAAGGTGTGCAACCAGCTCTCCTGGCGGCAGCCGATCGCCTCCTTGAACTTTATCCTGTCCTCCAATGTATGGCAGCAGGATCATAACGGCTTCACCCACCAAGATCCCGGGTTCCTGGATCATATCGCCAACAAAAAAGCCGATGTGGTCCGCATGTACCTCCCGCCGGATACCAACTGCCTGTTATCCTGCTTCGACCACTGCATCAAGAGCAAGAACTATGTCAATGCCATCGTGGCCTCTAAGCACCCCAGCTGCCAGTGGCTGTCCATGGAGCAGGCGGTAAAGCATTGCACCCAGGGGATCGGGATCTGGGAATGGGCCAGCAATGACGATGGCGAAGAGCCGGATCTTGTGATGGCCTGCTGCGGCGATACGCCCACCCTGGAGACCATGGCTGCCGTCACGATCCTCCGGGACGCCATGCCCCAGCTGAAGATCCGTGTGGTCAACGTGGTGGACCTGTTTAAATTGCAGTCCGACCGCAAGCATCCCCATGGGCTCAGCGATGCTGAGTACAATGCCATCTTTACCAAGGATAAGCCGATCATCTTCGCGTTCCACGGTTATCCGACCCTGATCCATGAGCTGACATTCGAACGCGCTGACCACAACATGCATGTCCACGGCTACCTGGAGGAAGGCACCATCACGACCCCCTTCGATATGCGTGTCCAGAACCAGATCGACCGGTTCAACCTGGTAAAGGATGCGATCATCCATCTGCCCCAGCTGGGCAACAAGGGCGCGCACCTGATCCAGCAGATGAACGACAAACTGGTGGAGCACAAGCAGTACATCGCCACCTACGGCCAGGACCTGGAGGAGATCCGGGATTGGCAGTGGCATTAAGGGCCAGTTGCAGAAAGCCGATCGCAGAGAAGCGGCTGCAGAAAGCTGGTCGCAGAAAGAGATGGCCCACATGGACCATCTCTTTCTGCGCTTCCACTCTTCTATACACCTTTGTGACTGACCTGCTCACACTTTTCCGTACACCTTTGCGACTGGCCTGCTCGCACTTTTTCCGTACACCTTTGCAGCCGACCTGCTCACACTTTTTCCGTACACCTTTGCGGCCAGCCTGCCATAGGGCCTACCACATCTTCCGTCCCCGCTTTTCCAGCAGCTTTTCTAAAAACAGGTCCTCATCCACCGGCAGGGAGAGCCTTTTATCCAGCCAGGAGGACAGATAGGCGCCGTTGGTCATGATCAGGGACTTTAAGCCTTCCTGCCCGTCCGCCATCAGCGGCGTGCCGGTCAGCAGGTGGTCCGCAAAGTTTTTGAACACCTTCTGATAAGCCTGCTCATCCTTCTCCACAAAGATCTCCCGGACATGGTGCTCCAGCACCCCGTAGATCTCCTTATTTTCCGCGGCGAAATCCTCGGTGGACACCACATTCTCGTCCAGGAACAGACGGCTGTTATCCTCGATCGTCATCCGTCCCTTGGGGCCCCACAGCTCCAGGCGGTTCACACCGGGGTTTTCCCCCGTCGAGCTGATAAAGGTCCCGTGGATGCCGCTGTTATAGAAGAACTGGATATCCGCGCTGTCGTCCACATTGAAATTATTATATTTCCCATAGTCCAGAGTGGCCAAAAGCCCGTCCGGCATCCCCACCAGCCACTGGAGAAGGTCAAGGTAATGCTGGCTCTGGTTGATCAAAAGCCCGCCGCACTCCCCCTTCCAGGAGCTCCTCCAGGGTGCGGAATAATGGTAGGCCGGGGTCCTGTACCAGGTGTTGCACAGCCAGACCACCCGGCTGATCCGCCCCAGCACGCCCTGATCCAAAAGCTCCTTTGCCTTCTGAAAGACCGGGTCCATCCGCATGTTGAAGATCATCCCGAAGGAGACCCCGGCCTCCTTCGCCGCCCCGATCAGCTCCCGCACGTTCCTGGTCCATATCCCCGCCGGCTTATCCACCAGGATATGCTTACCGGCGGCCACCATCGCCTTCCCGATCTTCACATGGCTGGTGTGGGGCGTCACGATCACCGCCGCGTCAAACTGGTCCCCATGGGCCAGGGCGTCCTCCACATCCTGGTAGACGGACACCCCGCCATACTCCTGGCGCAGGATCGCCTGGCCCTGTGCGTTCCGGCAGCACACCCCGGCCAAGGTCATCCCCTCGATCTCCCCGTCATACAACATCCTCGCATACTTGCTCCCCATCCCGCCAAAACCGATCACTGCTGTCCTTATCTGTTCCATACAAGTCTCCTTCTTAAGCTCTGCGGCCATCTGCTTTTTCATACTCCCGCATCCATTTTAGCAGGATCTGGTGGGAAATGCCACCACCTTTCGTTTCTTTTATCTATCTCCCGTTACTTTACACGTAACAGTTCAGATACCCTGAACTGTTACCTTTACACCTCTACCGCGAACTGCTCATAATACTGCTCGGCGCTTTCCTGGGTCAGATGGAAATGCCTGCAGAGCTTTGCGATGATCCTTTCCCTTGGGATCTTCTCCTCCAGATTATCCGTGATCAATGCCTGTATCCCTTCCTCTAATATACTCAATCCCAAACCGTTCACCTGCTCCGCCTCCTTCCGCAGATCTTCATTTTCTGAAAGATCCACATACTCCGTTATCGTTTCCATAAAGTCGTCTCTATGGGGATATAAGATGGCATTGAGAAAACGTAAGAGACTGTATCCATCCTCTCCCTTTCTCCCATTATACACCTTATGTCCCAATTTGATAACCACCAATGTCATCAGATCATAATGTTCTTTTGGCACCATGCCGGCCCCTATGGTCTGTGTGTTCGTGACACGGTAAAAGGAGATACTGTATCTGGAATCTTTGGGGATGCGATCCCTGCAGATCCAGATGCTGTAACATTTCTCCAACTGATCGTAGTCTGTATCTTCTGTCGCCAGGGATAACTGTGATGATAAACGCCTGGCCAGATAGTACATCCCCCTCTTTTCGATCGGATAGGGCATCTTATATCTTTTCTGCATCTCGATATCGATATGTAAGCTGACCTGCACATCCCCATCCGAACACCGGGGATCCTTAGCACGGAAGGCCATATCAAAATAAGAGGTCTTTTCATTTAGGTGGATGGTCTCTGCATTCTCTCCGCGGATCTGGCTATTGGTCCGGCCTGGAGATACCTCTTGGTCCCCATTGACAGGCCCTATAAAACCCATGATGTCTTTTAGGCTATATCCTGCATACTCTTCCACCACCCCCTGCAAGATGACCGCTAATACTTCCTTATTGCGCAGTAATGTCTTACTCTCCGCATCCAGACCTTCCATATCTGCCGTGAGCTGTATATCACTGAGGAGTTCCAAACTCCCTTTTATCCTATCCATCTCGACCCTCCTGCTGTATGACTGACATTTCATTTGCTCCTAATTATACAACAAACGCATTTTTCTGCCAATATATCCCAGTAAAATTTTGTAATATCGACCATGCTGTTACTTTTGCCATCCCAGGCAGGGGACCTACTATAAAGATACGTGCAAAGGGTCCGCTACGATATATCTTTGTAATAAGGCTTATCCACAAATTTACACAAACCTCTCGACCGCGTCCCAGTCCAGCCGGATCCCCAGCCCCCTCTTGCTATCTCCCTCACTTAATGCTACTATAGAAACAGCACAGAACGACCACGAGCCTCCCCACAGGCCCCTGCGGGAAGGCTCACCACCCAAACACAAAAAGGAGGACTTTCCGATGATCAAAGATGAAAACTGCGCATACTGCATGCAGGGGGACTTAGTGGCGGCTTTTGCCTACCCGGTCTGCGAGATGAAGACCAGCTTCCTGTATGTCTTTAAGGAGCAGAGCAAGAGAGGACGCTGCATCGTGGCCCACAAGAAGCATGTCAGTGAGCTGATCGACCTGACCGACGAGGAGCGCAACGATTTCTTCGCCGATGTGGCGGCGGCTTCCCGGGCGATCCATGCCGCCTTCCATCCGGACAAGGTCAATTACGGCGCCTACGGGGATACAGGCTGCCATCTCCACTTCCACTTAGTGCCTAAGTACAAGGGCGGCGAAGAGTGGGGCGGTGTCTTTGAGATGAACAGCGGGAAGACCATCCTGACCGATAAGGAGTACGAGGAGATGGCCCAGATGGTCCGGGACCACCTGGATGCCCCGGCCTTTTAGTACCCGAAATGGGAAAAGGAGACTGCCTGTTGCTGCAGTCTCCTTTTGTATCTGTCGCCCGCCCCGGCCCACATCCATCGAAAGAGCGGTGACGATCACCCTTCCTTTATGGCTCTTCTTTTCTTGATGGATCTCTTTATGCCATGACCCCGATCGGCCAAGGCACATATTCATCATAACCTACCCCCAGCTCCTCCGACCGGCTCTTCTCACCAGAAGCCACTGCCAGCAGCTTATCAAAGATGATATCGCCCATCTCCTCGATCGTCTTTTCGCCATCGATGATCTGTCCGCAGTTGATATCCATATCCTCCTTCATCCGCTCATACATCTCGGTATTGGAGGCCAGCTTGACCGTGGGGCAATGCACGGCTCCAAAGCAGGAGCCTCTGCCGGTGGTAAAGGCACAGAGTGTGGCCCCTCCGGCAAATTCGCCGGTGACGCTCATGGGGTCGTAGCCTGGGGTATCCATGATCACCAGCCCCTTTTCCGTAACGCGCTCCGCATATCGGTACACGGCGTTCACCGGCGTACTGCCGCCCTTTTTGGCTCCCCCTAAGGATTTTTCCAGCACATTGGCCAGAGCGCCTGCCACATTGGGATTCGCCACATGGCCGGAGATGGTCCGCCTTAAAAGATCCATGGGCTCGCCGGTCATCTCCATCCCGCAGCCGATCCCGGTGATAAAGGGGACCACCGCGTCCACGTTGGGATAGGCCTTCATCCGCTCTTCATCAAAATACATGGCGATCTTTCTGGCTACCGTAGCCGCGCAGTTCCCGGCCACCGGGATCGCGATGATATTTCTGGTAGCCACCCGCCCGTCTGCCCGGACGATCCCCATAAAGGTAGCCCGCTGCCCCTCCGGGATCAGCTCCACCGGACGGTAGTCTCTGGAAAAGGCATAGTCCTTGTCCACCTCGTCAAACCGGATATTATGGCTGTGCATCCATGTCCCGGGCGCGATATCCTCCGCGGCGTACCCGATCACCGTGTTATACTTTAAGACCGCCTCCCCCTTCCTGATCAGGCGGGTCGCCACCTTATGGCCCGCAGGCACTGCCTGGAGGGTAGTGATCCCCTCCTGCAAGAGCTTTGTCCCAGCCGGGATATCATGCCTCGCTACCACCACATTATCTTCCTTTTCTAACCGTATCACCGGACTGATCTGTGTTCCCATCTTTTCTCCTCCTTCCGGATCCTCCTCGATCCTGTCTATATCCGTCTGCTACTACCATCTATCCTGCCAGCTCCGCTCCAGATAAGCATTGTAATATCTACCTGATCCATTTATCTGCGGCCACAATGTGCTATGATAACTCCAGACCCCACAGACCCTGCCGCCAGGAGGTACATATGATCAATAAGATATTCGCGCAAAATTTTGTCCGGAAGATCCAGCAGAGCATGAAGCTCAAAGTCAACGTGATGGATGAAAAAGGCGTCATCATCGCCAGCACCTCCAAAGAGCGTGTGGGGGATTTCCACATCTGCGCCTATGAGATCATCCAGAAGGAGCTGCCCATGCTGGTCACCACGGAGCCTACCCGGGAATTGATCGGGGTCAACGCCCCGGGGGTGAACCTGCGCCTGACCAGCAGCAACGAGACGATCGGCGTGATCGGGGTCAGCGGGGACCCGGAGAAGATCACGGATATCGCGAAGATGGTCAAGCTCACCTTTGAAACGATGTATGAGTATGAATACAAGAAAAATGCCAGCATGAAGGGCAGCAACAGCCTCTGGAACCTGGCCCACATCCTGCTGACGGAGACGCCCCAGAACGCCTTCAGCATCAAAAAGGCCACTGCTCGCTTAAAGCTTTCTGACGATCACCCCAGGATCCCCATCTATATCCGGTTTTATTCGGAATGCCTGGAGACCATCATCCAGCATTTCCTGGACTACTATCCCAGCCTCGCCTGCTGCCGGCACCAGGATATCGTCCTCCCTGTAGAGCGGGGCATCCTTTTGCTCAGGTCCTTTCCCCAGGACTCGCAGGACCTGTATGGGAGGGAGGCCCTCCAGGATTGCCTCTCCCAGATCCGGCAGGACTTTATCGCCCGGGAATCCACACCGGAACAGCCTCTGACCTACAAATTTTTTATCGCTCCTGTCCAGACCCGGTTCCTCCATTATCAGGTCATCTACCAGCACCTGCTCTGGCTGGCCTCTTTCCGGAAGAGTGCCATGGAGACCACCGAGTATCTTACCGACTACCTGATCGAGCTTTTGCTCGAGCGATGCCAAAAGGAGGCGGTGGCGCCTTTATCCGACTACTATCTCCAGATGATCCGCCAAAACCTGGATATGGACTCCTTTATGGAGACGGGCCGTGGACTGGCTGACGCCGATATGAAGCTGGACCTGGCCGCCCAGCGTCTCCACCTCCATAAAAATTCCGTGATCGCCCGGCTAAAGAAGGCGAAGGAGGTCCTGGATATCAACCCGATCGCCAACCCAAAGGACGCCGCCCTGCTCCGCTTCCTGTGCGCCCGCTGTACCTCATCCGACGGGACCTAGACCAGCCGCACATGATATACATCTGTGATCTGGCACGCCAGGGACCTGCTGCCCAGCTAGCGTACACCCGCTATATGGATCTTGGCCCCATCCCTAGAGCTTGCTCTTGAAGATCGTATACACGCCCTCTCTCCCGATCTGGGCGATGTTATTGGCCATATTGGACGAGCTCATGGCGGCATCTGTAATGCTTTCTAAGTCCTCGGCCCAGATCCCCAGCTCCGACAGCTTCGTCCGCATCCCGAACAGCCCCTTCATCCGGGCGATCCGGTCGGAGAGTGCCTGTACATCCCCAAAGCCCAGCTCCTTTGCATACTGCTCAAGCGCTGGCCTTGCCTTGGCGTTCACTAAAAGCCAGGCATCCAGGGTAAAAGCACAGGCCTCCCCGTGGGGGACGTGATAGCGGGAGGTCAGGATATAGGAGCAGGCGTGGGAACCTGTGGTGCCGGTCTGGGAAAAGGCCAGTCCGGCCAGCAGGCTGGCCTTAGCCATCCCCTGACGTGCCTCCTGATCGCTGCCGTCCTCTACCGCCCGCTCCAGATAGCTGAGCGCCAGCCCGGCCGCCTTCAGAGCCAGGGCATCGGTGGCCTCACTGGCCTTTACGCTGGACATGGCGTCAAATGCGTGGGCCAGCACATCCAGCCCCGTGGCCGCCGTTACCTTCGCCGGGACCGTATAGGTCAGCTCCGGATCCACGATCGCCATGGCCGGGAACAGGGCCGGGCTGAAGATCGCTGCCTTGATCCCTTTCTCCTTGTCGCTCAATACCGCACCGGCGGTCACCTCACTGCCGGTCCCCGCCGTTGTGGGGACCGCGATCACCGGCAGGGCGCAGGCGATCGGGTGGCCGCTCAACAGAGCTCCCGGACTGCAGCCCTCCCGCACAGCTGCTGCCGCCGCCTTGGCACAGTCCATAGCGCTGCCGCCGCCAAAGGCGATGATGCAGTCCGCGCCAGCCTTTTTCACCTTTTCTGCCACGTCCGCCACGTTTTTTAAGGTGGGGTTGGGCTCTACGTCCGAGCTCACATCCACGATCTTCCCTCCACTGTAGTCCTTGACCTTCCCGGCCATGCCGGACTCCACCAGGAAGGCATCCGCCACCATCAAGGCTTTTTTCAAGCCCCGTTCATCCATATACCGGCCGATCTGCCGGATCTCCCCTTCGCCAAAGCGCACATCCACCGGTTGATAAAATCTCCACATCGCTATCTCCTCTTCCCTTAATACGCGTCCTTCACCTGCAGCACATGGTCCTCTCCCGTGCGCACATCCTGGAGGAATTTCCTGGCCCCTGCCGCCATATAGGGGGTGATCGCCGTCACCAGATACGTAGCGCCCCACCCGGCGGCCTGTCTGGCGGCAGCCGCGGATCCCACATAATATCCGGCGGTCTTCCCAGCGGCCACGATCCTTTTGACCGTACTCTCCACCAACGCTAAAAATGCCGGGTCCGTGGTGCTCATCCCTACAGAGGTGGATAAGTCGCCGGGGCCGATAAAATACACGTCGATCCCGTCCACCGCCAAGATCTCCTCCAGATGCTCCAGCGCCTCCTTGGTCTCCACCTGGCAGCAGAGCAGCCGGGAGGCGTTCGCCTCCTTGAGATAGGCTTTTTTATCCTCCACCAGGCCGTACCGGGCCGCCCGGGGCAGGAAGGCCACGCCCCGCTTCCCCTCCGGCGGGAACAGGCTCATATCCACCACCTTTTTCGCGTCCTCTGCACTGTTGACCAGGGGGATCTGGATCCCATCGGCGCCGAAGTCCAGGGCCTTCTGGATATGGTCGTAGCTCTTTTCCGCACACCGGACCACCGCCGGGACACCCGCGCACTGGGAGGCCCGCACCATATCCGCCAGAACCGACTGCTCCATCACCCCATGCTCATTATCGATCAGCAGAAAATCAACGCCCAGCATCGCGGTATATTCTGCGATGTCCGGGAGGGCGAAGGTGACGAAGCACCCGATCTGCACATCCTCCTTAAATCTACCCTTCCACATCTTAAGACCGTCCATCCTGCTCCCTCCTATCTTCCTCACAGGGCTATCACAGGCCCCTTGTCTATAACTTTTTGCGTTCCCCTTCCATTGGCCGCGCGGTCAGCGGGGCGGATCTGCTGCAAGTCCGCCTCCGCGCTGACCGGTCTTAACGTAACAGTTCTGATAGGTCTGCGCACTTACCGCGCCGACCATACACCATCGTACCCTTTGGGTAAAACGTAGTGGCCGTATGCAGCTCCGGTCTACCGGTCCCGGAAGGAACGATACCCCAGGACCGCGCCCTGCTCGATCGGCTGGACCAGCTCATGGTACTGGGCCAGATAGCCGGGGGCCAGCTCACGCTTTAACGGCTCCCACCGGGCCAGCCGCGCATCCAGCTCTTCCTGTGGGATATCCACGTTCACGGTCCGTTCCACAAAGTCCAGCTTGATGATCTCACCTTCTTTGATCACCGCCAGCGGACCGCCCATAGCGGCCTCCGGCATCACCTGCCCCACGATGATCCCCCGGTTTAAGCCGGACAGCTCGCCGTCGGTGACCACTGCCACCTGGGAAGCCAGGTTTGCCCCGTTTAAGGCTGCCACAAAGCTGCAGGCAAATACGGTCCCCGGGCCGCCCTTCGGCCCCATGTTCCGGAGCACGATCACATCGCCAGGCTTGATCTTACCCTGCCCCAGGCCCACCTTGATCGCCTCATCCTCGCCGTCGAAGATGACCGCCTTGCCGGTAAAGCTGGGTATCCCGTCCGGGACGGCGGACAGCTTCACGATCGCGCCGTTCGGGCAGAGGTTCCCCCGAAGGATCCCTACACCCGGCCGGGTGCTCTGGGGCGCTTCCATCGGCTTGATCACCTCGTCCCGCAGCACCTTGGCGTCTTTGATGTTCTCTCCCACTGTCTTGCCGGATACGGTCATGGCATCCAGATGGAGGTAGCCCTCCAGGCGCTTCATCACAGCCCGGCAGCCACCTGCCGCCTCCAGGTCCTCTGTGCGGAAGGGACCGTTAGGCCGCACGGCGGTCAGCAGATGGATGGTATCGGCAAACTTCTCATAGGTCTTGACCACATCCATCTTGATCTCGGCTTCCGTGGCGATCGCGGAGAGATGGCGGACCGTGTTCACAGAGCCGCCGATCGCCAGGACTACCATGACCGCGTTCTCGATCGCCTCCTTTGTGATCACCCGCCTGGGCTTCTCCCCCTTTTCCACCATCTCCACGATACGTTCACCCACCTTCTGGCAGTACTGGTAGAACTTTGCGCTGTCCGCCAGGATCGGCGCGTTGCCGGGAAGGGACATGCCCAGAGCCTCCGCCACGATATGCATGGAATTGGCCGTCCCCAGTCCGGCGCATACACCGGGGGTGGTGATCGCGTGGTTTGTCATATCCACCAGCTCCTCGAAAGTCTTGGAACCGCAGGCCACGGCGCCGATCGCCTCATACACATCGTCGATATCCACAAACTCACCGGCCATGCACTGGCCGCCTAGCTGATAACCGCAGGTCAGCACGATGCTGGGTACGTCCAGCCGGGCCGCCGCCATGCAGTGGGCCGGGGTGGTCTTATCACAGGAGGACAAGAAGACGATCCCGTCTAACACCGCGCCCTCCACCATACATTCCACCTCATTGACGATCAGGTCCCGGGTGGGCATCAGGTAACGGGCCTTTTTCCCGGCCGAGGTGACGAAATCCGAGGAGGCCACCGTGCGCACCTCAAAGGGTACGCCGCCCGCCGCCTTGATCGCGTTCTGGACGGCCTGGGAGATCTTATCCACATGGATAAAGCAGCTGGAAAGCTTGTTGGAGGTATTGATGACGGCGATCTTCGGCTTCTCCATATCGGCATCGGCGATCCCCATGCTCTTCCACTGTGTCCTCCTCACGGCCCATCTTGTTGTACCTGGTTCAAAATTACTGCGCAGCTCCATTTTCTATCCGCTCCTTTTCTTAGATCACTTGATCGATCCTTTCTTTGTCTGTCATGGATAGAGCATACCATGCCGCGGTGGGAAGTTCATTGTTCTCTTATACCAATTTTCTTTTCTATTTTGTTTTGATATACCAATGACCCATGGTCACCAGGCGGCCCTGCTTCCCATTATGTCGCTGCCAGCCATCGTATCAGCCTATACCTCGCCTGGCCGTTATCTCTTGTCCGGACGTTATCCCTCGTCCAGCCGTGCTCCCTCTCTATCCAGCTCCCCCCGGATCTCTTCTCCCTTCAGATCCCGCAGCTCTTTCCCCTGCCGGATCGCCAGATCCGCCGCGATCCCCGCGGCTTGCCCATAGCCGAAGCACTGGGCCGTCACCCGGCAGCTGGCTAAGGCCTGGTGCTCCGCACAGATATTTCTCCCTGCGGCCAGGATCCCCTCTCCCTTCTGGGGGACCAGCGCACCGTAAGGGATCTCGTAATAGTCATCCAGCAGCCAGAACATGTAGGGCGTTTCCCCATCATGCAGCTCGATCGGCCAGGGGCAGCGCGCGATCCCGTCCGGGCGCTTCCTGGCATGGGCCACATCCTCATTTTTCAGCTGCTCCACACCCACGATGCTCCTGGTCTGGCGGACCCCCACCTCACAGGAAAGGTCGTTCACAAAGCTTTTCTCACAGCCGGGGATCTCTTCTTTAAAAAACCGGGCATACTCGTATACCTGTTTTCTGGCCACCTGCTCCGCTTCTGTGTGCTCCTCCGGGTCGCACACGTTCAGCGGACGCCCGTCCCGGCCTTCGATCAAGGTCACGTTCATGAACAGCTCCCCGGGACGGTTCGTGGGGTAGACCCAGGTCTTTAGGCGCGGCAATCTGTAGCCCTTCCTCTCATTCGCCATCTTCATCTTTTCCGTCACCTTATCCGGCGAGATCGTATCCTCTCCCCAGTAGGCCTTGAAGCGCGCCACATCCACCCCGCCCAGACGGAAGATCATGGTGGGATTTTGGATATGGCCATGGTCTCCCATGGTATAGGGCAGCCCGCCCCGGTAGAACAGGTCGCCGTCGCCGGTCCCGTCGATCAGGACCTTAGCCCGGATCTGGGCCAGCCCGCTCTTCGTATCGATGACCACACCGATAAAGCGGTCCTCCTCCTTGATCACCCCGAAAACAGCGCTGTGATATAAGATCCTCGCCCCGGAGGCCAGGACCATATCCTCCGCCACCTCCTTCCAGCCCTGGGGATCAAAGGGGACCAGATAGGTCTTTCCGTAGAGCTGAGGCTCGGTCACATGCCGGCGTTTTCGCATCTCCTGATAAAACCGGTCCGTCCAGCCAAAGACCGCCTGTCGTGGTCCCTCCTCCTTCGGCCGGTCACTGCAGTAGAACAGACCACAGATGGTCCCGGAATATCCGGCCACCGCCGCCCCGCCTAAAAATCCCAGGCGCTCGGTCAAAAGGGTCTTCTGCCCACGCAGGGCCGCTGTCTCTGCAGCCGCTACCCCTGCCGGGCCGCCCCCGCACACCAGCACATCTACCTCATCATAGATGGGGAGCTCACAATGCTGGTCATAGATGATCTCTTGCTGATATCCTTTCATTTTTTCTCTTGCCTCCTTATCTTTTTCCTGCCTTTTGGCTGTGTTTCCTTATCTATGCTCATTTTACTGTATCGCGCAGACTTTTCATTGTTTTCTGGAACCAGCAAGAGAAGCTTTTTTTATCTTCAAAAAACATAGAAAAACAGAGCAGCTCCTTTATAATGAAATAAAAGCATCACACGAGGAGGAACGGATATGGCAAACATGAAACTGATATTGCGATGGCATGGGGAGAAAGATCCCGTTTCCCTAAAGCAGTATGCACAGGTCCCGAACATCTACGGGATCGTCACCTCTCTTTATCATCTGCCGCTGGGCATGGAATGGGATGAACAGGTCATCCGCGATCTGGTGGATAAGGTCCAGTCCTATGGACTAAGATTGGAGATCGTGGACAGCTTTCGGATCCACGAGGATATCAAACGTGGTTATGATACCCGCGATGCTCTGATTGAAAATTATCAGAAAAACATCCGCATGCTGGCCCGATGTGGGATCAAGATCATCTGCTATAACTTTATGCCTGTGTTCGACTGGACCAGGACCGATCTGGCTCATGTCCTGCCCGACGGTTCCGATTGTCTGTCCTTTGACGCGGAGCAGGTAAAACAGATCCGCCCAAAAGAAGGGATCGATCTGCCCGGGTGGGGGACTAATTACAGTCAGGCACAGCTCAGGAGCCTGATGAATACCTACAAGGGGATCGATGAAGAGACGCTATGGAAAATTTGCCGATATTTTCTGGATGCCTGTATCCCTGTGGCGGAGGAATGCGGGGTCAAGCTGGCCCTGCACCCAGATGATCCGCCAAGACCGATCTTCGGCCTTCCGCGCATCGCAAAAAACGTAGAAGACTATCGCAGAATCCTCCATTATATTGAAAGCCCCGCCAATGCCATCACCTTCTGCTGCGGTCCCTTCGGCTCCGCCGCAGACAACGATATGCCCGCCATGATCCGTGAGTTCGGCAAAGAAAAGATCCCCTTTGTCCATTTCCGGAACATCAAACTTTCCGAAGACGGCAGCTTCTATGAGAGCGGTCATGTTACCGAGAGCGGCTCTTCCGATATGGGGGAAGTCATGCGGGCGCTCCACGATATCGATTTTGACGGTTACCTGCGCCCTGATCACGGTCGGAGGATCTGGGATGAGGCCTGGACGGTGAAAAAAGTCATCCTACCCGACGGGACAGAGACCGAAGAACACCGCCCCGACGGTTTTAACGGCGTAAAACCTGTAGCTGGATATGGTCTCTTCGACCGGGCCTTGGGTGCTGCATATGCCCTTGGATTATGGGAAGGGATCGCGAAACAGAAAAAAGCATCACAGAAAGAGCAGTAACAGATGTGTCTTACGATCACAACATCTATACCTAAAGATGTATCCTTAAAACAATGAAAGAGGCCTATGGCCGTGCTACTATGGACATACGATAAAGGACAGACCACTGAGCCGTCCTGTCACCAAGACACACTGCAAAGACAACAAAACAAAGAAGGGAGAAACATCATGAAAAAAAGACTCACCGCTTCGATCTTAGCCGGAACGATGGCATTTAGCCTGGCTGCCTGCGGCGGCTCTGGGTCCACCGCGGACACCACAGCTACGCACGAGACAACAGCGGCGGCGGCCACAGCCGCGCCTGCCGAGAGCACAGACGCCGCCAACACCCCTGACGCCTCAGACGCTACCGCGGATCTGGGCCAGGCCCCGGAGCTGAAGGAGACCAGCTGGTCGCCTTCCACCACCGTTTCCATCGTCGTTCCCGCAGGAGCAGGCGGGGGTACCGACCTATCTGCCCGCATGTTCGCCCAATACGCCAAGGAGCTGACCGGCGCGGACTTCATCGTGGTCAATGCCAACGGCGCGGCAGGATCCGTAGCGGCCAACCAGGTATTGAGCGCGGCCGCCGACGGCCACACCTTCCTTTATGGACACGCCTTAGTTAATGTGGCGAACATCGCCGGTGTCACAGACTACAATTATACAGCCTTTACCTTAGGCCCCACCTTCGCCAAATCCCCGGCCCAGCAGCTCTATGTGAACCCGGATAAGTACCAGGATCTGGACGGATTTATCGAAGCCGCAAAGGCCGCGCCAGGCCAGCTAAAGGTCTGCACCGAGGTGGGCGCCTATACCTATTATGAGATCTTAGCCTTTGAAAAAGCGGCCGGGATCGACTTAGACCTGGTAGATGTGGGCTCCAACGCCGATAAGATCGCCGCCATGCTGTCCGGTCAGGTGGACTTAATGCCCGGCGACTATGTTAACTGCAAGGATTATCTGGACTCCGGCCAGTTCGCATGTATCGGCGCGCCTCTGGCGGAACGGTCCCAGGTCATCCCCGACATCCCCACCTTAAAGGAGCAGGGTGTGGATCTGGTCTACCCGGACCTGGACTACTCCTTCTATTTCCCGGAAGGGACCCCGGAGGAGGTCATCATCTGGTATGAAAACCTGGTCCAGCAGGTGTTAGCCGATCCCGTCGCTCTGGAAGCGCTCCAAGGCGTAGAGCTGGCCCCCTACTATCTGAGCGCACAAGACTCGGCCAAAAATGAAGAGACGATCTACTCCACGATCAAGGGCATCGCAGACGAGCTGGCAAACTAAAAGCCGTATAGCTCCAGGATCTCCAGGTCCTCTGTCCTACCGCAGCCCTACCGCTTCCCGCCCTGCATCTCCGCCATCCGGTAGATCTGGATGGTGGAGTAGATGTGCTGCTCGATCGCCTTCTTTAAGCCGTCCACATCGCAGAGCATCAGCTGGTCCACAATCTCCGTGTGCTGGGCCTGGACGCCCCGCAGGGTCTCCGGCGTGTGGCAGTGAAAGCCCACGAACATCCCAGAATGGGCATTTAGACTGTCATACATCTCCATGATCTGGGCGTTCTGGCAGCACTTGACCAGCTCCGTGTGCAGGGCTCGGTCCTGCACATGGAGGGAGATAAAATTCTCCTTGGTGTAATCCTGGATGCACCGCTCATATTCCCCGTTGGAGATCCGCAGGATCTCCTGGATCCGGGTCACGAACCGCTCATTCCGGCGGGCCATCTCCACCGCCGAGGCAGCGCAGAACTGCTCCACCATCAGACGGGCTTCCCAGTTATCCTTCATATCCTGGAAATTAAAGGTGCGGACCCGCATCCCGCATTTCGGCACCGAGACCACCAGCCCGGTGGTCACCAGCTGGTTCAGCGCCTGCTTCACCGGCGTCTCGCTGGTCCCAAACTCTTCACACAAAAGCCGGACCGGCAAACGCTGCCCGGCTTTATACTTCTGGTTCTGGATCTTCACTCTGATCTTCTGGGCGATCTCATCAGCCAACAGCTCAGAGCCTGTGCGGATCTGTTCCATCTGTCCTACTCCTATCAAAAATATGTAAAACCGTCGCTTTTTGGGGGTTGTTGACTGCAATTTTTAATGACCGATCCCATAATATACCCCTTGCTCTATATATCATATTTTAAATATGACTCACGATCCTTCTCTCTGTTCTAACTGCTCTTTTGCATTTGTTATCGCCTGCAATAGTTTTTTCTCTAACACTTCTTTGGGCGGCATCTTTGTCAAATACTGCGCGACATGTATGCTTCCGTTATCAAGTTCCATAAGTTCTATCGTTTCCTGAGATTTCTCTGCACACAATATCAAAGCGACCGGCTTCTCCTCGCCCTCTGCCCTCTCATATTTTTCCAGCCAGCGAAGATACAATTCAACTTGTCCTTTATCCTGCGGCTCAAATCCCCCTAATTTCAATTCTATCAACACTAAACGCCGCAATGTCCGATGAAAGAAAAGCAGATCCATAAAATAGTCTTTACCATCAAGAACAAAATGCTTTTGACGTGCTAAAAATGCAAAGTCCGAACCCATTTCTAAAATAAATCTTTCTAATTGGGCAAGAATGGCATTTTCCAGATCCTTTTCACTATAAGTATCTTTCAATCCAAGAAAGTCTAACATATATGGATCACGATAAAACATATCCACCGACATTTTCTTTTCTTCGTTCAATCCCGCAATCTCATTTTTTATCATTTCATCAGGTCTTTTTGAGATCGCTGTGCGCTCATAAAGCATGGATCTTTTGCGTTCACGCAATGTACGGACCGACCAATTTTCATTTTTGCACATTACGGCATAGAAATCTCTTTGCAGTTCATCTTTAATTGGCAATAATACAAGGAAATGCGACCACGTTAATTGTTGTGACAGTGTCACAACTTTTTCGTGATCAGGGAATTTTTGGTAAAAGTTTATCATCCGAGAAATAGCTGCCTTGTCAAATCCCGAACCATGATCGACCGATAGCCTTTTGCTAATTTCAAGGACCACCCGTTTCCCATATTCCGGCTTGTTGACACCTGTTATTTCTTCAGTTAGTCTTTTCCCGATCCCCCAATATAAAGAAACCATAGCATCATTAACTACTCTTTTGACATCTTCCTTTTTCTGTTTGATCAAAACATCTATTTCCTGATATACACCGTCAAAAGGATCTGATAACATTATTTCACTTTTCATCAATACCACCTTCCAAAAAGTTGTGACACTGTCACAACTTTTTACAAAGTACAAATACTACTTCTCAACGGATCAAAAACGCCCACCGCATACACCTCATACCACATCATGCCATATGGATAGAAAAAACGTGCCGTCCGCAGTAAACTTGCAGGCAGGCACGTCTTTTTCCTTAAAATAACAACACTATCGGCCAGGCTCTGTTGCCGGACACCTGTCGGCAACGCTACAAACTATCCGCAGACTGGATGGGGCTGCTTTTTATATAGTATACTGTCCAATCCTCTCCCAGTCAAGCTCTATCCCCAGCCCATCGCCCTGGGGGACGAAAAAGCGCATATGCTCATCCGCCTCGAAGCGCCCCTTCATGATCTCATCCTTCAAGGGGTTGGGGTTCTCCTCCGACTCCAGCATCTCCGTGTTCGCCATCGAAGCCGCCAGCTGGAGACTTGCCGCAAAGAGCACAGCCGAGCCAAAGCAGTGGAGGGAGATCTTCCGCCCCGAGGCCTCGGCCAGCGCGCCGATCTTCCGGCACTCCGTGATGCCCCCGGCCCAGCCCACATCCGGCTGCAGGATATCCACCGCGTCCATCCGCACCATGGTCTCGAAATCCCTCACACCCTGCTGGGTCTCGCAGCCGATGATCTGCAGCTGGGGCAGTTCTCTGGAGATCCGCCGCAGGCCCTCTAAGTCCTCGAAGGGGATCGGCTCCTCCAGCCAGCACACGCCCAGACGGTCAAGCTCGCGTCCCCGGGTGAGGGCGGTATAGGAGTCCCAGGAGGCGTTGGTATCCACGATCACACGCCCGTCGGGGAATATCGCCTTCACAGCCTCCACCCGGCGGTAGTCCTCTTCCACGGTCACGCTGCATGCCTGGTTCGCCATATAGTTAAGGGGCGCGCCGGGCCGGTCTAGGTTCCGCCCGATCTTCAGCTTGGCATCCCGGTAGCCCTGCTCCCTATAGCCCTCCATCTCCCTTCGCAGCTCATCGATCCCCTTACCCGGCGCGTAAAAACCGGCGCTGGCGTAGGAGGGGATCTGATCCAGGTGGCAGCCTAAGAGCCTGCTCACCGGCATATGGGCCGCCTTGCCCAAAAGGTCCCACAGGGCGATATCGATCCCGCTGATCGCCCCCATGGTCACGCTCCGTCTCCCGTGGGCTAAGGTCCGCCAGTATAAGGTGTTCCAGATCTCCTCGATCTTCCCGGGGTCCATTCCGATCAGCATGGGACCCAGCTGCTCCTCCACGATATACCCCATGACTGCCAAAGGCGCTCCGTATGTAAATGCTTCTCCGATCCCATACAGCTCAGTATCGGTCTCGATCTTGACCAGCAAGGCCTGCCGCGCTGTGGATGTGGACAGTGCGTCGCTGATGGGGGAGCAGGGACACTTAAGTGCGATCTTCTTTACCGCTGTTATCTTCATATCCTCTTCCTCCTTTTTATGATCAGACGCTCATTCCCAGCAGCGTGGGGAACCACAGGCTCAGCGCCGGGATAAAGGTGACTAAGAGCAGGGCGGCTAAGAGTGCGGCCAGCCAAGGCACCAGGGCCTTGGAGAACCTGCCGATGGAGATATTGCCGATCTTACTGATCACAAAGAGCACCAGGCCGAAGGGCGGGGTCAAAAGACCGATCATCAGGTTCAAGACCATCACGATGCCGAACTGGGTCAGGTTGATATCATAGGCCGCCAGCAAGGGCAGGATCAAAGGCACCACGATCGTGATCGCGGAAGCCGTCTCTAAGAAGCAGCCGATGATCAGCAGGAAGATGTTGATGATGATCAGCAGCATGAACTTGCTGGTGACCACGCTGGTCATGGCCGTCAGGATCATCTGGGGGATCTTCGCCCGGGTGGCCACATAGCCGAAGAAGGTGGCCCCGGCGATGATCAGGGCGATGGTCAGGGAATCCCGGACCGTCTCCTTTAACAGGGAGATGAACTTCTTCAAGGTCAGCTCACGGTAGACCACCACATCCAGGAACAGGCTGTAGAGCACCACGATCGCCGCGCTCTCCGTGGGGGTGAAGACGCCGCCGTAGATGCCCACCAGCAGGATGAAGGGGGCCATCAGGGGAAGGATACCTTCCTTTAACGCATGGCCGAATTCCTTTACCGTCGGGAAGGGCGTCCTGGGATAATGCCGCTTGATGGCAAATACGGTCACCACCGCCATCATGATCAGGGCCATGACGATGCCCGGGACGATCCCGGCCATAAAGAGCGCGCCCACCGATGCGCCGGAGACCGTGGCATAGACCACCAGGGGGATGCTGGGCGGGATGATCGGGCCTAAGGTAGAGGAAGCCGCCGTCACGCAGCAGGAGAAGTCATTGTCAAAGCCATTCTCGTTCATGGCCTTGATCTCGATCGCTCCCAGACCGCCCGCGTCGGAGACGGCCGTGCCGGACATCCCGGCGAAGATCACGCTGGAAAGGATGTTCACATGGCCCAGCCCGCCGGGCATCCAGCCCACCACCTTCATACAGAAGGCGAAGAGCTTTTTCGTGATGCCGCCTGTGTTCATCAGCTTGGCGGCTAAAAGGAACAGGGGGATCGCCAGCAGCGTAAAGGAATTGACCCCTGTGTACAGGTACTGGCTCAGGATGCTCCACTTCATGCCGCTGGTGGCCATCATCAGCGCACAGCCGGTGAGGGCCATGCTGATGTATACCGGGACCTTTAATAAAAACAGCGCCAGCATACAGATCAAAAGTACAACGATGATCATCTTCATATCCCTAGGTCGACCTCCTTTTCCTCTGCCTTCTCTCTGGCCTTCTCCTCCGCGTTGATATCCAGCACAGCCGGCTTTCCGGCGATGGTGGCGATCCCCTTTACCACCGCCACCACGAACAGGCAGCCGAAGGAGAACATAAAGGCGTAGTACAGCCAGTTCATCTTGATCCAGGTCATGGAGACCGCGGTAACGCCTACATTACTCTTCGTAAAGGTGATCAGGCTGCGGATACAGAAAGCGGCAAAGACCGCGATCAGGACATTGACCAGCACGTCTATCCCTCTTTTTATGGGAGCCGGCAGCGCGTTCACCACCATATCCACCGCAATATCCGCCCCCTCCGCCAGGGCCAGGGGAGCGCCTAAGAAGATCAGCAGGCTGAAGCTGATCCTGGCCAGCTCTTCTGTGAAATTTTGTCCGATGGTGAGCAGACGGCAGCCGATCTGGATGCACATACAGCCCAGCATCACGCAGAGCAGAAAAACACAGATCGTCTCTACGATCTTCAGATACCAATGCGCGATCTTTTTTAACATTTGGGAAACCCTCCTTAAAGGTAAAGGTCCGGCAGGCTATGTTGCTGCACACTCTGCCGGGGCATCCTATCCCCCGGATCCGACAAGACCTGTCTCTGCCCGCTCCGCCAGATCTACGGGGACAAGATGAGCGCCGGACCTCCTCAAGGTACGGCGCCCGCATCATCTACGAAACAGCTCAGACACCCTGGACTGTTACTCTTCTATAGCTCTCCCGGCAGAAATGCTCTTCTTTTGCCAGGACCCATCTTCTATGGACGATCACTTCGCGTAGCTCATGACCTCATCATAGGTGGTAACGGTCCACTTGCTCTCAAACTGAGACTGATAGAAATCACTCAGCGCCTCGCGGAAGGCATCCCGGTCCACATCCACCAGGGTCATGCCGCCATCCAGGCACTCCTTCTTATACTCCTCCCTGGTCTCCTCGGCCAGCTGATCGGCGTAGGCTAAGTCCTCCGCCGCGCAGTCCATCAGGATCTTCTGCTGGTCCTCGCTCATACGGTCATACAGTGCTTTATTGATGAACAGGCCGACGAACTCGTATACATGCTCAGTCTCTGCGATGTAGTCCTGGACCTCATAGAGCTTTAAGGTGGTCATCTGCTCATAGCCGCCTTCGCAGGCCTCTGCAACCTTGGTCTGCAGGGCGGTATAGAGCTCGCTCATAGCGACGGTGGTGGAGCTTACGTTCAGTGCGCTCCAGGTATCTACGTATACGGTCATGCCGGGAAGGCGCAGCTTTAATCCGGCCACATCTGCAGGTGCCTTCACCTCTTTGTTCGAAGCCAGCTCACGGACATCCCGGTGATGCCATCCCAGGGTCACGAAGCCATTCTCCTCATACCGCGCTTTTAAGCTGTCGCCGATACCGCTCTCCAGCAGCGCCTTCAGATGGTCCTGGCTCTGGATCAGGAAGGGGCTGTCTAAGAAGGTATATTCCGGCGCGTACAGATCCAGCCCTTCCAGACCGGTCATGGCCATGTCTAAGTCTCCGCTGGCTACAGAAGAATAGTTATCCGCCGCGCTCCCTAAGGTGCCGTCGGTGAACAGGCTGATCTCGATGCTGCCGCCGGACTTTTCCGCCACATCGGCCACGAACTTCTCCAGGGCGATCCCTGCAGGGCCGTCAGCGGCATAATTGGTAGCCAGATCGATCATAAAGGTCTCCTCGTCAGCCGCCGGAGCGGGCGCGTCTTCCTTTGCCTCATCTGCGCCGCCTGCCTCTGTAGCAGCTGCTGCCGCAGCCGCCGTGGTGGCGGGAGCCGGACTGTCAGAACCGCCGCATCCGGTCAGCCCAGCTGCCATCGCAGCACAACACAGTAACGCTACAAGTTTTCTTGATCTCATGATACCATCCTCCTTGTCCTTCCTCAGATCTGTCATGTGCCCACAGGTCTTAAAATTAGGTCTAATTTTCTTGATGTATAGATCATAGCATGATCAGCTTCAAATGTCTATCTGGTAAATTGCTTAAATATGGCCATTGATTTTGTACATTATGCACGATCTATGCCGCATTTTGCCATTTAATAGCCTTGTATCTATTAGGTCTAATATCTCTATAAATATGTGTGCATCTTATGCACACTCACCCCGGAGCGCGGTCGCGACAGCAACCATCTTCGACCGCCCTTTTGGCGGCAAGGAGGTCATAGGAAAAACCCGACACTGGCCAAGCTTTCCCCACATATCCTACATTAATATCCACAAAACAGGAGCGTCCTATGCTAGAAACCATGACCGTCCTGACCCCGCTCCACTACCTGTATCTGGTCGGGGTCATCGTCATCTTAAGTGTTATGATCCTGCGCAAAGATACGCCTGCTGTCTGTATCGCCTTTCTCTTTCTCTTAGGTGCTGCCGGGGTCGGGAGCATCTTTGGGGGCATCCAGACGATCTTCAGCGCGATGGTATATGCAGCAAAAGAATTTATGGAGGTGATCGCCACGATCGCTCTGGTCACCGCCTTATCCAAATGCTTGAGCGACTTAGGCAGTGACTATCTGCTGATGCGCCCCATGTCCCATGTGATGAAAAACCCCTCTGTCACCTGGTGGATCTTAGGCCTCACCATGCTCATCTTTTCGTTGTTCCTGTGGCCCTCTCCCTCCGTGGCTCTGGTGGGCGCGATCATGCTGCCCTTTGCCGTGGGGGCAGGGCTAAAGCCCCTGGCGGCTGCCATGGCCATGAACCTGTTCGGTCACGGGATCGCCTTAAGCTATGATGTGGTGATCCAGGGCGCCCCGGCGATCTCTGCGGGCGCCGCCGGGATATCCACCAGCCAGATCCTCACCGAGGGCCGTCCCGTGTTCCTGGTCATGGGAGCCGTCACGGTGACCGCCGCCTTCATGCTCCAGCGAAAGGAGCTTTCTGCACGGCCGGTCCCGCTCTTGCGTGATGGCGCTGTAAGGGAGGCCTCTGCGACGAAAGACAGGATAGGGAACGATACAGACAGAAACATGACAACAGACCTCCATGCGCCCGGCAGCGGACGCACCACCACACATGAAGGTATGGCGGGCGCATTTGGCATACCTGAACGCATGCCGCCTATCCGGCGGCGGGATTTCATAGTAAAGACCGACGATACGGAAAAAGAGATGGATAGTACGATAAGAGATGATCAGGCCCGTTCCTCCAAGGCGGCCCTGGCTATGGCGATCGCCACGCCCCTGGCCTTCCTGGCTGACATCGCGGCCATGCTGCTCCTTGACCTCAAGGGAGGCGATGCCACCAGCCTGGTCTCCGGCACCGCTGTCTTTTTGATGTGCTTTGGCTCCCTCCTGGCCTTTCGCTCTGCCTCCCTGGAGAAGGTCACCGGCTACCTGACCGACGGCTTCCTTTTCGCCATCCGGATCTTCGCCCCGGTGATCGCCATCGGCGCCTTCTTCTTCCTGGGCGGCGAGGGGATCTCCCAGATCATGGGCGGACGTGAGGTGGCAGAGCTCTTAGGCAGCACCACCACCGGAGGCATCATGAACGACTGGGCCGTCTGGCTGGCCGGCCACGCGCCCTTAAACCGCTATCTGATCGCCGCCCTCCTGCTGGCAGTGGGCGCCCTCACCGGCCTGGACGGCTCCGGCTTTTCCGGCCTGCCCCTCACCGGCTCCCTGGCCCATACCCTGGGTACCGCCGTGGGCGCTTCGGTGCCGGTCTTAGCCGCTCTGGGCCAGATCGCCGCGATCTTTGTAGGCGGCGGCACCATCGTCCCCTGGGGCCTGATCCCCGTGGCCGCGATCTGCGATGTGAGCCCTCTGGAGCTGGCCAGAAAGAACCTGCTCCCCGTGCTGATCGGCTTTCTCGCCGCCTTTGCGGTAGCCTGCTTCCTCTTATGACGTAACAGTCCAGATACCTTGAACTGTTACCTTTTGACCGCATTTTGTCTGATATCCGACAGCTATCTGGCAGATATCCGACAGATATTCGATCGATCTTTGTATAGAAAGGAGTCATTATGTGTGGTATTTCCGGTTTCTACCGGCCGACAGGGGATCTGGCCCACCAGCAGGACATCTACCAGCCCATCCTAGAGGCCATGAACCTGGCCTTAAAACGGCGTGGTCCGGACGATAGCGGGACCTTCCTCTCCAGCCACTTCGGCTTAGCCCAGGTCCGGCTTGAGATCGTCGACCTGCTCACCGGCCATCAGCCCATGTTAAAGACCTGGGATGGCCATACCTGGGGCATCGTGTACAATGGCGAGCTATACAATACCAAAGAGCTGCGAGGCGAGCTGGCCTCGCTGGGCTACACCTTCTCGACCACCAGCGACACGGAGGTGATCCTCACCGCCTATCTGGCCTACGGGCCGGACTTTGTCACGAAGCTGAACGGCATCTTCGCCCTGGCGGTCATGGATCCTGTCCGGGAGTGCCTGCTGCTGGCCCGTGACCGCGCGGGCGTAAAGCCGCTGTTCTTTTCCCGTCAGGAGGATACCCTGGTCTTCTCCTCCGAGATCAAAGGCCTCTTCTGCTGGCCTGGCCTGAAGCCTACACTGGACCGGGATGGCTTAAATGAGATCTTCAGCATCGGCCCGGCAAAGACCCGGGGCTCCGGCGTGTTCAGAGATATCCAGGAGGTCCTTCCCGGCCACCTCCTCCTGTGCTCTGGCACAGAGATCCGGCAGGAATGCTACTGGAAGCTGGAAAGCCGCCCCCATGAGGACAGCTATGCCCGGACCGTAGAGAAGACCGCCTTCCTGGTGGAGGATTCGATCTGCCGCCAGATGGTCTCCGATGTGCCGATCTGCACCTTCCTGTCCGGCGGGATCGATTCCAGCCTGGTATCCTCCGTCTGCGCCCGGGAGCTGAAGAAGAAAAATAAGCAGCTGACCACCTTTTCCTTTGACTTTGTGGGCAACCAGGAGAATTTCAAGGCCAGCGCCTTCCAGCCCTCCCAGGACCGGCCCTTTGTGGAGGAGATGGTCCGCTCCTTAGGCTCTGACCATCATTTCCTGGAATGCAGCACCCAGGCCCAGGCGGACCTTTTAGCGGACTCCGTCCTGGCCCACGACCTGCCGGCCATGGCGGATGTGGATTCCTCCATGCTGTACTTCTGTTCCCAGGTCCGCCCCTTCTGCAAGGTGGCCCTCACCGGCGAATGCGCCGACGAGATCTTCGGCGGCTATCCCTGGTTCCACCGGGAGGAGTGCTTCCGCGCCTCTACCTTCCCCTGGACCATGGACTTAAAGGCCCGTCAGGTGCTCTTAGCCGACGACTTTCTGGAAGAGCTTAACATGGAGGAGTACGTCCAGAAGGCCTACGATGCCTCCCTGGCCCAGGTCCCGGCCCTTCCCGGTGAAGCGCCGGACGAAGCCCGCCGGAGAGAGATCTCCTATCTGAACCTCTGCTGGTTCATGCAGACCCTCTTAGACCGGATGGACCGGACCAGCATGTACAGCGGCTTAGAAGCCCGGGTCCCCTTCGCGGACCATCGGATCATCGAGTACCTCTGGAACGTTCCCTGGGAGATGAAGGCTAAGGATGGGGTGGCTAAGGCTCTCCTGCGCCAGGCCGGACGGGGCTTCCTGCCGGAAACGATCCGCTCCCGCCGGAAATCCCCCTACCCCAAGACCTATGACCGGGGCTATGAAGCCCTCCTGGCCGGGCGGGTACGGGAGATCTTGGCTGATCCCGCTTCTCCTGTGCTGCGGTTCCTGGATCGGAAAAAGACAGAGCGGTTCCTCACCAGCCCCTCGGACTATGGAAAGCCCTGGTACGGACAGCTGATGGCCGCGCCGCAGATGATGGCTTACGTGATCCAGATCGATCTGTGGCTGCGGACATATCAGCCCAGGATCCTCCTGTAGACCGATGCCCGCCCATCCCCGGGAGGGTCCCATCCCATAGGACGGCTTTCTCATGGGACCAAAAAGAGCTGCCGCAAGATACCTCGACCATGCCATATCCTGTGCTGGCATCGCTGTGATCAGCACAGGATATGGTATAGGTCGGCTATCTTACGGCAGCCCACCTTTTGGCTGCGATCCCCTTCACCGGATCGAAAAGTGCATATAGTCCTTCTCCCCGTTCCCCCAGCTCCCACCCCAGGTGAACCCGTGCTCCATAAAGAGCGCCACGCACAGATCATCCTCTTCGATCTTATAGGAAAAGACCTTTTCCCGGTCTGCATAGGCTTCGCCTTCTTCCGGTTCACAGTGGGTCTCTCCCTCCCGGTCGGTCCACACATAGGGATTGTAGAGCGGGTTGATATCGATCGCCTTGCCCAGAGCATGGTAGGACAGGGTGCCGCTCTCCCCGGAGGACATGCGGTAATTAAAGCAGGAGGTGTTGTTGGCGGCGGCCGACTTTAGATCGTCCGCGTCATAGTCATCCACCAGCACCATCTTCTCGATCATATAGAAATTATCGTACAGCTCCCGGAAGATCTCCAGCAGGTCCTGGCTGATATCCTTGTGGCACACCAGTTCGCCTACATAGGTCAACCCGTCCGGTCCGCAGTAGAGCACCTTCAGATACCGGAGGTCCTCTCTGGGTACGGTACAGTCCTCCTTATAAGACTTCCCCATCATCCGCCCAAAGACCGCGTCGCTGATCGGACTGGCGGTAAAATAGGCGGAGATCCCGTTTTTCCGGATGTCGCTGCCATCCACTACCGTTCCGGCCTTTAAGGAGGCGGGGCCTGTGCGGATCACCTGGGTGGCGGCATAGGCGTCCATCACCAAAGAGGCCGGCACCCCAGGGAGCCCGCAGATGCTCATCGTCACGCCAAGAGCGGCTCCTAAAAGACAGTTCCTCATATCAGTTCTTTTCATCCTGCATTTCCTTCAATCGTTTTCGGTCGATCTTTCCATTTGCGTTATGGGGCAGCGCCGGATAGTAGCAGAAACGTCCCGGCATCATATAGACCGGAAGCTTCTTTGCCAGCCGCTGCTCCAGCTCCTTTTTCTCCAACTGCCGGCCGTCATAACAGAGACAGATCCGTTTCTTCTCCCCGTCATAGATGCAGGCGCAGTCGCGGATCCCTTCCACGCCGGCCGCAGCCGTCTCGATCTCGCCCAGCTCGATCCGATAGCCCATATGCTTGATCTGGTCGTCCTTCCTGGAGATATAGATCAGGTCCCCCCGGGCGTCTATCCGCACCAGATCACCGGTCCGGTAGATGCGCTCCGGATAGTCCGGGTTCGAAGGATCGATGACAAAGGAAGCCGCCGTCCGCTCCGGATCCCGGTAATAGCCCAGGGCCAGACAGCTCCCTTTCATGCACAGCTCGCCCACGCTGCCATCCTCCACCGGGCAGTCCTCCTCGTCCAGGATCACCGCTCGCGAGTTCAAGATCGGCTTCCCGATAGGGAGAGGCTTGTCCCGGTCCTCCTCCTTATCCATCACATAGGCCGTACATACAAAGGTCTCCGTGGGGCCATAGAGGTTGGCATAGACCGCGTCCGGGAGATAGCGGACCCAGTAGTCCAGATGCTTCACCGGCAGCACCTCGCCGGCGAACATCACATGCCGCAGGTATTTCGGCAGGGCGAACTGGAAGGCATCCAGGTTCGCGATCATCCCCATAGCAGAGGGGACCCACAAGAAGGTGGTGACCTTCCTTTCGTTCATATACTCCACCAACCGGACCGGAAAGCTGAAATATGAAGGCGGGATGATCTCCATCCTGGCTCCAAAATATAAGGCCCCATAGATATCATGGACCGACACGTCAAAATACAGCGGCGCCTGGTTCCCGAACACATCCTCACTGGAATAGGCAAAAGCCTCCTCCAGCCACCGGAGATAGTCGATCACCACCCGCTGCCCCACCAACACGCCTTTCGGGATGCCGGTAGACCCGCTGGTGAACAGCACATACAGGGGGTCCTGCTCCGTGACCTGGTCCAGCACCGCATCCAGCTGATCTCCTAGGTCCTGATGGATGGAGATCTCCTCATAAAAGAACACAGGCCCATCATAGGCAAGGGCCTCCACCTGCTCCTCCTTCGACCGGTCCGTGATCAACGCTGCCGGCTGCAGCACGGACAGGATCGTATCCAGCCGCTCCTTCGGCATCTTGGGATCCAGCGGGCAGTAGAAGCAGCCGCCGCAGACCACGCCGAGAAAGGCCGCTACGCTCTCTGCCTTTTTCTCCATAAAGACGGCCACCGGCCGACGCCGGTAGCCGCTCTCACAGATACTGCTGCCGATACTCCTGGCGATCCGCCAGGTCTCCAGAAAGGTAAGGGACCTCTCCTTATCCGCAAAAGCCGTCTTGTCCGGATGGCGTCCCGCAGAAGCCTCCAGATAGCCGATCACTCCTCTTACCATCCCTCTCGCTCCTCTCTTTTTATCCAGACCGTCCCTCTCCACGCACCGTCTCTGTGATCGCCTTTTTACAGGTCATGATACGATGCATGGAGAGAGGCCAGAGCTGTCTTGATCTTATTTGACCGGTGCGATCTGGTATTCCACACCGTCCACCACGCCGTTGGTGGTAAAGATGCTCAGCAGGGAACCGCCCAAGGTGTAGCGGTACACACCGAACTCCTCTTCGTAGTCCTTCCCGTAGGCCGCGGTCACATCCTCTACCTTAGAACCGATCTTGATCCCCTCCGGCGTGGCCACCGTATCATCCACCAAGGTCACATAGCTGACTTTGTCCACCCCGCCTGAGGGATAGACCCCCATCTCAAAGCCAGGGTAGACATAGACCGTATCCTTCCCCTGATAGGCACAGGAATCCTGCTCCAGGGTCTTCTCCGGCGTCCCAAGAGCCGCCACGATCTCGGCCGCTCCCGCGTCCATCTTGATCTGGGTCTCTTTATAGACGAAGCTGTACTCCGTCTTCGCCTGCTCCGCGGTGTCCTCGGTCTTCTTGATCCAATCGAACAGGCCCGCGTAGGCCGGTACCGCCGTGCTGAGCATCATCCCGACAGCTAAGACCAGAGCCGCCCTTTGCACATTTTTCTTTCTCATCGTTTTACCTCCCATATCTACTGTACAGCTCTGCAGGCGGGAACATGTATAGTCCCTGCCGACAGATCTCTACATTATTTTGTATAGTATACCGTGTCCTTCGGACATGCTCCCCTCCGGGGGGATGCACACGGTCCGGTCGGTGTTTTGTCCCGCTTTCGCGTGACACCAGACCGGCGCGGTATAATATCTGTCGACATTATACCATGATCTTCCTTTTGTGGATATTACGAAATCCTTTCTTTAGTCTTAACGATAGCGGCATGGTCACTTTTCGCACCTACGCCAACTAAAAGCAGCGGAGGGAGGGTCCTGGCACAAAAGGTCCGCTCCGAAAGGAGCCTGCACCTGTCGATCCAAAGCGCCTACTCCGGATCCGTAAACTGTGGCAGATAGCCATACTGCTCAAGGTCTGCCTCCTGCGCCTCCTTCATCTCCCGGTAAAACCGGCTCTTTTCTTCCCACAAGGCGTCCCTTTCCGGATCCCCCCGCAGGTCCTTAAGACCGCAGCCCTCCTGGAGGATCCGCCCCAAGTACCTGGTCAGCTTCTCTGCTCCGTATACGTTCATATGCAGACCGCCGTCGTAGGTGTCTTCATTAAAGTCCAGTCCGATCTCCTCTATGGCCGGGATACAGTTGATGTAGAGGAGCTGGTGGGCCTCTGCGTATCCCCGGATCTGTTCCTCCCACTGGTCGTACCAGACCGGATAGAGGCTGGGGGCCTTCATCAGCACCAACTGGATGCCCTCCTCCTCACACAGCGCCCGGATCTTCTCCAGATATTGAGTGGAGATCTCAGGGAAGCGGTAGTCGGCCCGGCGGCGGGGGGTGGGGAAGTCCGTCAGGGGGCGCACGTCTGCCCGCATGTAGTAGCCATTATGGGAAACTTTTCCTCGTCTCCAAAAATACCGGATATCATCCTGGTCCAGCTCTTTAAAGCGGGAATGGTAGCGGAGCAGGGGGAAGAGGTATTCCACCAGATGCTCTTCCTCCATCCCCGTGGTCCGGATCGCCTCCAGCTTATATCTGGACCATTCCATCCCTTCCATGGTCATCCGGTTATAGGCTTCATTGGTCTGCTCTCCCTCCTGCATGGCCGCCACGCTGAGGAGTACCGCTTGCGGGTGCTCCCGGCGGAGCGTATCCTCCAGGAGATAATAGGACTGGGGGATCAGCTGCTGGGCGCTGCCCCGGATATAGCTGGCGATCCCGAACTCCTCCCAGAGGATCACCGGCGAGATGTTCTCATACACCTCACAGTCCCCCAAGATGATCAGCTCATGGTCCCCGCTCTCGCCATAATACTCCGAGATCAGGTTCCCTTCCACCACGCGCCCCATGTATTTGGGGACCAAAAGCCGCTGTAGCGACCACAGCACGCCGCACAGGATCGCGGCGCAGACCACCACCCGGCCGAAAACAGCCGCACTCCTATGTTTTGGAGACCGCTTAAGAGACCGCTGGGGAGCCTGCTCAGGCGCATCCTTCTTCTCATCCATCATCACATCGGACCCCTTTCCCATCCATTGTAAACTTGCTCTCCACACCCACGCCAGCTATGATGTAGCGGGACCGCGTTCTTATGGCGTCATGCCCTGATCGCGGCGGACCCTCTAACCGCTGAAAAATACGCCGGTCAAAACTGGTTATAGATGAACTGGCTGGCATCGAAGCCTTGTCCATAGGCTCCGAAGATCAGCACCGTTACAAACAGGCCGGACCAGAGTAAAAAACGCACCGCCCACGGCTGCGCCGCGATCCGGGCCCGGACGCTCCCTTTTCGCTGGATCAGGCTCACCATCAGCATGAGGATGGTACCCAGGGCGGCTAAGAGCCAGTCCCAGCCATCCAGCCCCAGGGTCAGGAGACCGCCGTTAAAGAAGGGGGCCAGGGACCACTCCGTCAGGATGGAGCCCAGCATCCCAAACATCCTGGGAACGGTCTTATAGTACTCCAGGGTCTGGATCATGCTCAGCAGCAGCAGGGTCCGGCCGATCTGGAAGATCTTAAAGAACGTCTGATCCTTGATCTTCGGATGCTTTTCATGGAAACGGCGCTGCCATGGGGCCAGTTCAGAAGCAGCCAGCAGCACAAAGCAGTTGATCATCCCCCAGATCACAAAGCCCCAGGTGGCCCCGTGCCAGATCCCGGTCACGGCCCACACCAGGAGGCTGGCTGCGTAGACCGGCGTCCGCCGCCCTATCGCTTCTCCCAGATACTTTTTGTTCCATCTGGTCAGCTTCGTCACCGGGCCGCACACCGAGGCGGGATAAAAGATGTATTCCCGCAGCCAGGTCATCAGGGACATATGCCAGCGACGCCAGTACTCGCCCACGGTCTTGGAAAAATAGGGCCGGTGGAAATTTTCCGGCAGACAGATCCCAAAGACCTGGGCGATGCCGATCACGATATCGATACCGCCGGAAAAATCCGCATAGATCTGCACCGTATAGCACAGCATCCCCACCAGCACGAAGATCCCCCGATAGGTATCCGTATCCTGGCTGACCGCCGCCACCGCATGGACCAGCCGGTCCGCCACGATCAGCTTCTTAAAATACCCCCACAGCATCCGCTGCAGGCCAAAGGCCACCTGCCGGCTGTCAAAGGCATGGCTGGCCTTAAACTGCTCCTTCATCTCATCGAACCGGCTGATCGGCCCCTGGATGAGCTGAGGGAAAAAGGAGACGAACAGGGCAAACCGCCCCAGATCCTTTTCCGGCTCGTATTTCCCCCGGTACACATCGATCAGATAGCCCACCGACTGGAAGGTATAGTAGGAGATCCCCAGCGGCAGCAGCCAGTCCACTGGGGAGAGGCTCTCGCCGCTCCCCATAAAATGCAGAAAGCCGTTGATATTATCCACCGCAAAGTTCGTGTATTTCAGCACGGCCAGGATCCCCACGTCGATCCAAAGACCCAGCAGGAGAAAACGCCAGGCCACCTTTTTCCGGGCCGCCCGGTAAGCCTTTTTCTCCTCCCGTCCCAGCCCGTGCTCCTTGATATAGGCTTTCGTCCCCTTATGCAGCTTGCCAAGCTTTAATGCCAGCAGCCAAGTGGTAAAGATCGTGACCAGGATGAAGACGATCGTCTTCCAGCCCCCAGACAGGTAGAACAGCAGGCTTGCGCCTAAGAGCAGCAGCCACTGGTACCGGCCCGGGATCAGATAGTAGACCACGGCCAGAAGGGCGAAAAATGATAAAAACGCATAGGATACCAGAAGCATGGCGCTACTCCTCTTCCAGTTCCTGGATCAGTGCATACAGGCTCTTTGCTGAATTAAAATACTCGGGCAGGATCTTATCCGCCGGTATGGCGACGCCAAACTCCTGGTTGATCTCCCCCACCAGCATCACGATCTGCATGGAGGTGATATGCCCGTCCTCCACCAGTCGGTCGCAGGTCTCATAGTCTACATCCGGGTTGATCTCCCGTAATATCTCTAACAGATCTTCCATATATCCCCTTTCTCTATCTCCACCTTGATCTACTACATCCGCCCTATCGGGCTACTTTTTCATGTTTTGAGCGTGGGCTGACAGCACGTATGGCCCGCCTGCCCGCCTCGCCCCTCCGCCCGGCCAAGATATAACACATCCGGCACCCTCTTGCCCGGCCAAGATATAACACACCCGGTACCTCCTTGTCCGGCCAAGATATAACACACCCGGCGCCTCTCTGCCGGCCGTAGCCCAACAGAGCAAGGGTCTCCCCCGTTACGGCGTAGCCGGATACTGGCTGGGGTCGAACCCATGGGAGTTCCCATGGGTGTTGGAATACGCTAAGAGCTGTGCCGTGGTCAGCAGGCAGAAGTCGCCTCCCAGCCGCCTGGGCGTGGTGTCAAAGTGGAGCCATTCCCCATCCACATAGACCAGGTTCCACCAGTGATCGTTATCCGTGGCACGGATCACCTCCACCGAAGGGATGCCCGCTCTGGACAGCAGCGCCAGGGAAGTGGCATAGTAAGTATAGCAATGGCCCCGCCTCCGTCTGAAGCCCTCATAGGCCGCCGTGGGCCAGTCTCCGATCGAGCCTGTACCCCCACTGTAGGTCATATGTCCCCGCACCCACCGATAGATGGCGGCAGCTTTCTGATGGTCGTTCATGCCTGGCGTGAGGATCCCGGCCAGGATCTGGTCCGCCATGGCATCCACCGTCTTGTGCATCTCTGTCTTCTCATCCTCCGGCGGGATGACCACCGGCGCTTTCACGGTCTGGGAGGCCGCGCCGGAACCGTCGAAGCTGTAGTTCACCCCGTCGATCATCCTGGTGGTATCGTGGAGCATCTTTCCGGAAGCGTCCATCCAATAGCGGACCCCGTTCTCCTCAAACCAGCCGGTCAGCATGTAGCCGTCCCCGTCAAAACGGTACCATTCTCCCTTTATCTTCTGCCAGCAGGACTCCGGCCAGGACCTCCGGTTGTTCTGATACCACCAGCGATCCCCCTCCTGGACCCAGCCCACATAATTTCTCCGCTGCGTGCAGTAGCCGTTCTTGTCGATCTGGTAGATCGCACCGTCCAGCTTGCAGGTCCTGTCCGCCAGCATCTTTCCGTTATCTCCCAGCCAGAAGCGTCTCCCATGGTCATCCCGATACCAGCCGGTCTGCATATAGCCATCCACGTCAAAATGATACCAGCTGCCATCGATCTCCATCCATGTGCCTGCCGGATAGCTCCTATCCTCCAGCTCGTACCAGTATCCCCTCTCATCCTGCTCCCAGCCAGCGCCATAAGCCAGCGCCGGGACCCCGGCTAATAGGGCGGCGGTGGTCAAGATCGCGGCCGCTTTTACTTTTTTCTTCATCTCTTCCTATCCTTCCATCTGATTTAAGATCTGCCGATCATAGACGCATGATCCGACATATTGTCCTATCATAACATATTTTTACAAAAAAGACAATCTTTCTCGCGGAAAAGATCGGATGGGGCCAACTATGCAGAAAAGCTCTCCGAAGAGAGCTTTTAGCCACCTTTTTCTATGTAGCTCAGACCTCCTCCACATACCGGAGATCTTTCATCTTCCTTATCCGCTCCATGATCTCTCCATGATCCCTCCGCTTTCCTAAGTCCAGCTCGATCACGGCTCCGATGTCCTTCTGGTACCATTGGTTCTTTGATCTTCTGGTCAGGTTCAGCACCTTGATCTTGTCTTCTTGAAAGCGGTCCACCAGCTGGAGCATGAACTCCTCTGTGACCCCTTCCACATAAATGGACATATAGCGGGAACTGGCAGAGATCTTCCGATCTAATCTCCAATAGAGGTTGGAAGAGAGCATGACCGCCGCCACACCGGCCAGGCCGCCCAGATAAAAGCCGCATCCGATCGCGATCCCGATCGCGGCGGTGACCCAGAGGGCCGCGGCGGTGGTCAGGCCCTTCACCTGGTTGTGGCTGGTCATCATGATCGTCCCGGCGCCCAGGAATCCGATCCCGCTGATCACCTGGGACGCCATCCTGGTCACATCGCCGGTCCCCACAGCCAGATGGGCCAGGATATATTCATTGGTCAGCATTGCCAGGGCCGCGCCCATACAGACCAGCGAAAAGGTACGGCTCCCGGCCGCCTGGCCCTTCATCCCCCGCTCGATCCCGATCAGCCCGCCGCAGACCGAAGCCAGGAGCAGACGGACGACCGCCGCCCCTTCAAACCCTAAATGTCCCATAACATCCACCCCCTGCACCGTGAGACCGCCGCACATCCTTTTTACTGGACGACCGTATCCGGCGTATCTGGCCACCTCACCATTTTGTCTTTTGGTCCCATCTGATCAGCCCGTCTTTCTCGACCATCTCATCGGACTGTCGCAGAGATCCGCCCCTTTTTCGGCCATCTCATCGGGCTGTCGCAGAGATCCGCCCCTTTTTCGGCCATCTCATCGGGCCGTCTCAGAGATCCGCCCCTCCTGGTCGATCTGTGCATTGACCGAGATGCTCTCCAGATAGCGGAACACCCGCTGCTGACCCGCCGGATCGGTCACCTGCGTAGTGCGGCAGCCTTGCTGGAGACAAGGTACAAAGCGCAGCGCCCGGATCCCTTCCGGCGAGACATCCACCTCCACCAGCCCGGTATCCAAGGTCCTGCTGTTGAACCAGTAATTCCCCAGACTGTAGAAGATCGGCACACCTTTATAGAACTCGATCCCCTGGAGACAATGGGGATGGTCCCCGATCACCAGGTCCGCGCCCGCGTCGATGAACTGATAGCCCAGCTGGCGCTGGTCCGCCTCAAAGCGGTCCACTCCCTCCGTCCCCCAATGCACATAGACCACCACAAAGTCGCTGGTCTCCTCCGCCTTTTGGATCACCTCCAGAAAGATCGTGGGGTCATAGGTCCGCAGCACGCCCGGGGAGGCCTCCGTGGCCTCCTTAGTATACACATAGGAGCGCTCGATCTGTGTGGCGCTGACATAGGCGATCCGCATATCCTCTGTCTGGAAATAGACGATCCTTTTTGCCTCCTCCAGGTCCTTTCCAGCCCCCACCTGGGGGATCTGATAGCGTTCCAGGGTATCCAGGGTGTCTAAAAGCGCTGTCTCCCCATAGTCGTACACATGATTATTGGCCAAGGATACGATATCCACCGATAAACGCTCCAGCTGGGCGGCCATCTCCGGCTTTGCCCGGAAGGTAAAGGTCTTCCCGGCAAGGGGCTGCCCCCGGTCGCTGTAGGCAAATTCATTGTTGATCATCATGATATCCGCGCGGTCCATGCGGGCGATCAGATCCCCGTCGATGCATCGGGTGATATCATCCCCGCTGCTGTGGTAATGGGACATATTGGCATATCCCTCCGCAAAGCTGATATCCCCGGCAAAGGAAAGGGTCACCTGGCCCGGCGTGCGCACCTCTTTCTCAAAGACCTGACCAGGCAGCTGGGCCAGATCCACCTCCCGGGTGGGCTGATCCGTATCCCGGGCAGACCGATCTGTAAGGAAGGGGGCATTTGAGTCCCGCTCCACGATCTCCCAGACCGGTGCTCCCAGATCTCCTGCTCCTGCCCCTGTCTCCTGAGCTTCCCGGGACTCCAAGGGCGTCTCCTCCTGCCCTGTCAAGCCTGCCTGGCCTTCACTCTCCTGCTCACCCGGGACGGTCCGGTACCCATCTCCCGGCATATCCGGCACAGCTGTCTCCTCCTGCTCAGTCATCCCGGCCCCCATGCCATCCAAGCTCCGCCCGGCATCCCTGTCCAGCCTCTGGCATGCACACAGTCCCGTCAGCAACAGTATGACAGACAGCCGATACACCCTCCTACACATCCCATCTCCTCCTCGACCGAGCCATCCTTCTGTCCGCCACCGGCCAGCCGCTTTCGCATAGGCCCCGGCATCGCCCCTGGTATAGGTCTTGACATCAGTCTTGGTACAGCTCCAGCCCTAAAATACCTTCGCACAGTCAGCCAGCCGCTGGATGACCGGGATCTGCTGGGGACATGCGCTCTCGCATTGGCCGCAGGCGATACAATCCGCCGCCACCGCGCCTGCAGCAGCCAGCTTCTGGTAGGCGGCCCTGCCCTCTTCGATCTGCCCCCAGAGGAGCTGCTTATTTCTCGCCGCGAAGATCTCCGGGATCGGGATCTGCTTCGGGCAGCCTGCCGTACAGTAATGACACTCTGTACAGGGGATCTGGTCGATCCGGCCAAGGGCCTCCTGTGCCTTGCGGATGACGGCTTGCTCCTCCTCATCCAGCGGCCGGAAATCCTTCATATAGGAAAGGTTATCCTTCATCTGCGCCGTATCGGACATACCGGAGAGCACCGTGATGATCCCCTCCAGTGAAGCCGCGTACCGGATCGCCCAGGAGGCAGCGGAAACCTCGGGGTCTGCTTCCTTTAAGACCGCCAGCACCTCCTTCGGCGGCACCGCCAAACGGCCTCCCTTCACCGGCTCCATGACGATGACCGACTTCCCGTGCTTTCTCGCCACCTCATAACAGGCCCGGGATGCCACCGCCGGGTCCTCCCAGTCCGCATAGTTGATCTGCAGTTGCACGAACTCCGCATCCGGATGGTCGGTCAAGAGCTCGTCCAAGATCGCCGGCGTGGCATGGAAAGAAAATCCCCAGTGCCGGATCAGCCCCTTCTCCTTCTGCTCTTTCACAAAATCCCACAGCCCATACTCCTCATATTTTTTATAGTGCTCCTTCTGCAATGCATGGAGCAGATAATAGTCGAAATAGCCCGCGCCCGTGCGCTCCAAACTGGTATAGAACTGCTGCTTCGCACTCTCCGCGTCATGAGCACCCGACCAGGCGCACATCTTCGTGGCCAAGGTAAAACGCTCCCTGGGATAACGGTCCACCAGCGCGGCCTTAGCCGCCTTTTCCGACTCGCCGCCATCATAGACATAGGCGGTATCAAAATACGTCAACCCCGCATCCATGAACAGATCCACCATCTCTTTAGTCTGCTCGATATCGATCTTTCCCGATGAAAGCTTGGGCAGGCGCATCAGGCCAAAACCCAGCTTGGGGACATCCGCCCCAAAATATCTCTCTGCCATATCCATCCCTCCTGACCGCCTCTCGCGGTCCTTCCTAATTTAATATCTGCCTCCTGCCGCACCGGACCGATCCGCCACCTGCGGCGATCCTCTCCGTATCTTGGCTATACTCACCCGGCCTTTTTCATACCCGCCCTTTTCTCGGGATCCTTCTCCTTATTGGCCTTCAGCCACTTCTTATAGCCCTTCCGCTCTTTTTTCGAAAAGCTGAGCGCATCCATCGCCTCCGGCAATGACATCCCCGTATTTTTCACCAGACTCTGCAGAGAACGGTAGCGCCCCTCTATCAAGCCCTGTCCCATACCCTTCTCCATACCTTTCTCCATCCCCTTCTCCATTCCCTTCTCCATTCCCTTCTCCATCCCCTCCTCCATACCTTTCTCCATACCCTTCTTTACACCTTGCTTTATCCCCATCTCTATACCTTGCTCCATACCCTTTTCTATACCTTGTTTTATCCCCTCCTGGACACCCATCTCTACAAATGTATCCACTACACTGCACATGATGACCTCTCCTTTCCGGGATCTCTCGACGATCTTAGCCTTGCACGTCTCATACCGCGCATCGCCCGTGAAGGTCCGAAAGAACTCCATCAGCTCCGCCACATGATCCCATTTTTTAGTATTATACTTCATCTCCCTCTCCTTTCCAAGCCTTTTGGCTCGGAAAAGTGAGGCGACCACCTGGAAGTCGCTCTTGAACTTCGCGATCGTCTCCTCTGGCAGGAAGGCCACTTCCACCAGATGGATCCTGTAGTCCGGCACCTCCGCCCGCAAGTCCTCCGGGATATCCATCATCTCATGAAGGGTCACCGGCCCGTCCCAGGGCTTTGTCCCGAAATACAGGACGAGGGTGATCGCGGGCCAGATATGCTGCCCCGGATGGAGCTCCGCCGCATAGTCCGCCTCCCGGCCCTCCTCCTTATTTTTCGCTTTCAGGTGCTCCACCATCCGCCCGTAGGCGGCATAGTCGTACCCCATACACCGCACCGGCATGACAAAACTCACCTTCGACTGGTTCTCCAACCCCCATACCGCAAAGGTGGCCCCGTTCCTCACGTCCTCCTTGCAGACATCCCGGGTCCTTTCCCTCCAGTCCCCTTCCGCCGCTTTATAATGGCTCACCGCCGGCCCGTCCACCAGATCCTCCGGCCGTACCTCCTCCCTGCCGTCATAGACAAGGACATTGATGATATCCGCAAAAACGTCGTTGTAGTCCTCCAGCAGCTTCTCAACCCTGTCTGGACGACTCTTTACTCCTCTCCTTTTTCTGTTCCCCATCGCAACTAGACCGCCTTCTCTTTTCATGATAAAGAAGCCTATCCATGATAGGCTCTCTCCCGAACGCCCAGATGCCATGCTGCTATACTCTCCATAGAAGAACATAGCATGGATGGGAAAAATTTGCAATATATTTTGCAGATCTTGTAAGATTTTTCAAGATATTTCCTTTTATGTCATGATGACAGGCGGAATGTCCCAGACAATTTTTCTGCACACAGACAAAAAAATGCCGGCATCAGGATCGAACCTGTGCCAGCACATCTCCATGCCGCTGAACGCCGCCAAAGCTTAGTCTCTGCATTCCAGCATCCCATACTCCACCAGCTTATCATAATTTTTGTAATACAGGTAATAGCCGCCGATATTATGCTGCACATCATCGATGCGGACCCGGAAGCCGTCGTGGCGGACCATAAAGGTATCTACGATCCGCTGGGGATCGGCCATGTACATGGCATACTCGGGGTAGAAATAGCCGTTCAGCATACGGTCGGCACGGGCGTAGATGGTCTTGAGAAAGGCCTCCTGGTCAAACCCTTTCACATCCGCACCGGACTGGACAAGGCGGTCGTACAGCTCAAACGTGGCCATCAGAAGCTCCAGGTAGGTATGATACGTCGTATCACGGGCATAGATCTCCGCCTGGTTCCGCTGCACATTATCCAGGGCAAAGACATAATAGTCCGGCCGGTCTGTAACGTATCTTGTGATCTCCGCCATGGAATAGGCTACCCAGTGATCTTTATACTGGGTATAGTCTGCCCGGATAAAATGCTCCACCGCACTCTCAGCCGCATCCAGCCACTTCTGTTCACCGGTCAAACCGTACAGCCTGCACAAGGCAAAGGTGGCTTCCCCGTCATAGTATACCGTGCGCATCTCCTCCTTGAGGGAGAAGTCGCCGTTCAGCACATGCTGATACACACCACTCTCCTGATCCAGCATCGTCAAGATCCCGTTCCCCAGCTTCCGGCAGACCTCCCTATGCACATCTGTCTGGAACAGATCCATATATTCTGTCAGGGCCACCACGGCCACACCGCAGCCTCCCAGCTTGATCTCGTCATCCTTCTCCTCATACAGATAAGCTGTGTCCTCGTCCTTATAGACGATCTGGCTGAGCAGGTATCCGACCGTCTGATCGATGTGCTCCGCCAGCTCCTGGCTGGGCGCGATACGATACCGGCATAACAGGGACCAGATCGTGCTGGCATGACGGACAATGTTGTAATTTTCGATCTCATTGTCAAAGCGTGGGTACAAGCCATAGATAAATGTCCCATCCTCCTTGATCTGACGTTCCAGAAAAGCAGACGCCTTCAAGATCAGCCCTTCCACATAGTCCCCATCGATGATCTCCGGCCTGCGGCGTCCATAGTCCAGACCGCTGGCGGAAAGGGCATAGACTCCATCATCCCCATCACACAGCCAGCCCATGCACTGGAAAAGCGTATAGGACCCAGGCAAAGCCTCCAGCGTGCGCTCTCCCGCCTCTTTTAGATATCGGTCCAGTGCGTCCAGATCCACGCCGCCGTTCTCATAGTCATAGATCTTCGCCCCATTCAATTCTGCTTCCAGCAAGGCGGTCCCATAGTCCAGGTCAAAGGCGACTCCATAACGGAAAAACTCCTGGCAGGAAGCCTTGAGCGCGCCGGAAAGCTCCTTGGCAGAGATCTCCTCCGACAGATACACCAGATCTGCTTTGACCCAGACCGGCTCTAAGCCGCTCCTCATGATCTGCTTTCCCGCCTCTTTCACCGCCCCGTCCCAGGCCTCCTCTACTGTACTGCCTCTCTGGTGGTATACATCTGCCCTCTGCGTGTTGTCACAGACCGAAAGAAACACCACATATCCCGCTGTCCCGGCCGGATCGACCCCCAGTTCCAGGCGGGTCCCCTCTGCCAGCGCCTCTGCCCGGAGCAGAGCCGCCTTCTCCTCAAAAACGGACAGGCTGCGTTTACGGCCAGGCAAGATCGCCGCCGCTGAAACACCGGCCGCCAGGGCCGCCACGGCAAGGAGCGATGCCGCCCAAGGCAAGATCTTCCTCCTCTTTTGCCCCACAGCCGGATCGGTCTTTCCCTTTTTTCTCTTCTCCATCTCCAGGCTCCTTTTACCTCTCCAGGGAGATAACGGGCCGGGGCTCATACAGCCCCGGCCCGCCTCCTATTTCATCCTTGCTCGTTTATGCGTCTTCACGTTTCTTCCGCGAAAGGACCATCAGGCCCAGCGCAGAGAACAGCAGGCCAGCATACCAGAGACCCGATATATCACCGGTCTTCGGGACAGCGGCCAGCGGCACGTCTTCATCAAAGATCTCTGCCAAAGGCACCTCCTCGTCCGGGATCATCGCCAGCGGTACGTCTTCGTCCGCGATCGCGGCCAACGGCGTAGGCTCATCCCCGATATCACTCCTATCCCGCTCCGGACGGACACGGGTCCTGCTGACAACATCAGAGTCGGGATCGGTATCAGCGTCAGCATCTGCGTCGGCGTCGGCGTCAGCATCTGCGTCGGCGTCAGCGTCGGCGTCGGCATCAGCGTCGGCGTCGGCATCATCATCGCCTTCATCCGGACGCCGATCATAGTGCCAGGTATCCTCCCACTCCCTACGATCCTCTGTGGTCGTGATGGTACTGACCGTGATCTCCGCCGACACCTGCTTCTGGGTGATCTTATCCTCACGGGTCTCGGTCACTGTGTCGGTCTTCTCTTGTGTATTACCAGATGCGGTCTTCGAGATCGCCGCTTCCGGCTCGGTAACGTTGAAGTCTACATTTACAGAAAGATCTACTTCTCGTTTCCCCTCTCCCATACCCACAAAAGTCTGCGAACCGGTATGGCCTGTGGTACAGGTATAGAGATACACGCCTTTTGCCAGATCCTGGGTGCCGCTGAGATTGAGGGTGATCGTAGAACCGTTGGGCAGTTCCAGACCTGAGATCGTGTAGTTTCCATTCTTATCTGGAGCGATCTTTCCATAATTCGTTTTGCTATCATCACCCGCCAGACGTTTGGTCGCAACCGTCTTTCCATCCACGATCACATTGACCAGCAGATCTCCATTCTGGCTTGGGGTAACAGACATACCAAAGGAGACGTCGGCCTTGTAGATAGCCTTCTCATCGTTGGTCATCTTGAAGACCGTATTGCCATCCGCATCCGTCTTGTCTGTACCGTCTGCGTTCTTTTCTGTGACCTTCTCCCCGACCGTGATGGTGGAGGTGGTGGCAAAGACTTCTTCGGTGATAAAGACCGTCTCGTCAGGTGCCTTTGTCTGGCCCTTGATCAAGAACTCATAAAGTTTTTGGGTGATATCTTTTTTTCCTGCAGGGGTCTTGTGATCAGCGCCCACAACGTTGCCATTGGTGTTATAATTACCAACGATATTCTTGTATGTTGTCCCTACATCTGTTGTACCACTATTACCAAAATGCCAGATCGCAGCCTGCGTGGCTGTCAGGGCTTCGCCATGGGTCAGGCTTTCTATCTGTTCGTTTGTAAGACCAGTCTTATCTTCACCCTGCGCCTTAAGCCACTTCTTCAACTCCTTCAAGCTGCCCGTTCCCGAAGTCGTTCCCCAATAACCGTTCTCAGCAATATAACGGATATGTTCTCCATCTGTCTCGCCATAGTACTTCGCATCCTCGATATTCGTCATATTATAGGCCGCGCCACTGACTGGATTGACTTCAAAATCTGCACAATACACATAAAACTTCTCACCATTTTTGCTCGTTAACACAAACTGATGAGGCTGCCAGGTACCCATCCCATCTTCTCTGGTATTGACGCGGATGGCACTTTCCAGTCCATATTCACCAAACCATGCAAAGTCCTTATCAGCCGGGATAACATTTCCTTGTTTGTCTATCGCAACATGTACCTCGTACGTACCTTTATCAGAAGTGATCGTTGCATTATAAATAGCGTTACCACTCGAGTCCTTTCCGCCAGTTGCACTACCGACAGTTAAGGTTGCATCAGGTCGATCGTATAGATCTTTCGTCGTGCTTGTCTTTCCGGGATCAGGTTCTTTCACCCCAGGTGTCAAAGTAGGCTTCATCTCCACCTTGCCATTATCTTTCCCCGCCTCCACCTTACCCATGGATGCCGTGACCTCACGATCTGTAGCTGTGATCTTATGCCCGGAGACCGTGGTCCCCTGGGTGATCAGCGTGGTGGTCGTAGTGGTGACCTTGTTCGTGCTGGTGCCGGTGGTCGTGGTGGTGTCCTTCTGGGTCGTGGTATAGACCGTGGTCTTTGTCCCCCATACGGACTCACTCTGGCTGGAAACCTGTTTGCCGTCAGCGCTGGTGATGGTGGTCGTTTTCTGGTAACCCACGATATTCCCTTCATCATCCAGGATATCCTCTACAGTCACCACGGTCTTCGTGCCATCCTCCGCAGTGCTTTCATCTGCTTGCGGCTTATCCGGCAGCGTGATATGGGTCTCCTCCTGGGTCTCTGGATCATCTGTGACTGTAACAGAGCCGGTGGTCACTTCGCCCTCTTCCACTTCTTGCTCTGTTCCGGGAGCATAGGTCGTGGTCGTGACCGTTGTGACGATAAACTCCGTAACATTTTGGCCGCCCTTATCATTAGGCGTCCCTTTGAGCTCCACTGTGGTCTTCTCCTCAACCTTTGAGCCGTCCGCCCTTTCGGTCACTACTGTCTTGATGAACTTACCGTCTTCTTGAGATGTAGAGGTGGTGACCGTCTCACCGTTTTCATTGGTCTCAACCTTCGGCTCGGTAAGCATCTCGTTCAACGGATAATCACTGTCGTTCCCAAAAAGCAGCGCTGCTAATTGCTGATCGGTCAAAGAAGCTTTGTTGTTGACAATAACAGGCTTACCGTTAGCATCTAATACCGGGTTGTTAGCAGCGTCCAACACTTCGCCCTTTTCGTTGATATGCTGTCCAGGCTTCAGCGTGACCGTGATATCGCCAGCATACGGAAGATCTCCTTTGATCTCTTCGGTTTCCGTAGTCTCCGGTGTTGTCCCGGTCGTCTCAAACTGGCCCGGGGTCTCAACCGTGGTCGTCTCTCCTGGGGTCACATCCACTGTAGGCGGCTGCTCGTCATCGGGTGTGCCTGGCTCGACGGTCTCCGTTGCTCCTGTAGTCGTCGTGGTAGACTCACCCTTGATCGTACCCGATCCCTCCAGTACATTACCGTCCTTATCCGTGATCGTGATCTCCACCTTGACCTCGGAGCTTTCCGTCTTCTTGTTCAGATCGCTGTCATCGATATCTGCCCACCCAGAGGTTGTGGTAGTAGTCGTCTCGCCGGTCTTTGTGTCTGTCTCCGTCTTCGTATCACTGTACGAGGTATCGTGCTCAGACCCGCCTTCTCCATCGCTGCCACCTGTACCGTTTTCGTCACTGCCGCTGCCCGTGCTGCCATTTTCGCCAGCGTCAGCCCCGGCACCACCACTTCCAGTGCCACCGCTTTCACCAGTACTGCCTCCTGTGCTGTCACTTCCGCCAGTACTACCTCCTGTGCTGTCGCTACCGCCAGTACTGCCTCCTGTGCTGTCACTTCCGTCAGTACTACCTCCAGCAGTAGTGTCTCCGCCACCAGTGTCTTGGCTAATAGTATCTCCGCCACTAGGCGTTTCGTCATCAGCAAACGCCGTCAGGTGCAAGGAACTAAAGCACACGACCAATGCCAAAAACAGCGCGAACCCTCGTTTCCGTAACCTTTTTCTTCTTTTCATACTCTTTTTCCTTTCTTTGCGAGATTTTCGGATGCAAAGTTATCCGGCGGCTGGGCTGGCATAGCGCCGAAGCACCTTAGCCCCCATAGCTTTGCGTCCCGCCGTTTCCAACGGTTTGCTGATCGATCAGTGAGACGGATGTGTCGTGTGTCTCACTTGATCAGCAGCTGGGCCAGCTTAGCGCCGATGCGCCTTAGCCCCCTGGCTTTGCGTCCTGCCGTTTCCGACAGTTTGCCCACGTTCGCGGTCCTCTCGCGTAAGGACCTCCCTGTCCTTGCTTCCCCCCATCACCAGCGACCGCCCCTGCCAACGGGGCCATCTGCCTGGCGGCCTTGACTCTGCCGTACACATCGCTTTCATACATTTCCCCTTTCGATCTTGACGATGTCGATAGTTGCTCTATGTCAACCGGTCAGCTGCCCAGGATGGGCGGCTAACGGGACATATCCACAGATCTCCACGATGTTCTCTTCCTGTCCACCTACAGCGGTATCCAGCAGCCGGATCAGCTCAAGCATGCTCCGAAAGCACCTGGTCTCCTTTTGATCCAGCCAGGTCACCCGCCCCTGCCAGGTGGCATTTTCCTGCTCCATGATATTGACGACAAATGTTCCCTGTTTTTTCATCTCTAAACCCCTCTAAGACCGGCTCCTCTATCTCCCGCAGAGCAGACCGGACCTTGCTGCATCTTCCTGCCTCTCCCACCATATCCGCCGACTTTCCTCTGATCCGCCCGCTTTCTCCTGATCCGTCAGCCTTCCCCTGATCCGCCGGCAACGTCCATACCCTCCCCTTCTCAGCCCTCTGCCAGCAGGACCGGCTCCAGATCTTAGGTATATATGCTGCAGCGGATCTGTATCCGCAACATCCAATAACAAACCACCGCCTTTTTTGCAGATCTTTTGAAAGATCCATACAATTTTTCATCATCTAAGGATAGCGTAACATGCAAAGTGTTAAAAAAAGCATTTCATCTCCCCCTAAAAAAAATATTTTTTGATCGATCTTCACCCTTTACGTTCCCAGTTCTTTTCCAATGGGCGGAAAAAAAGATGCTGCGGGGCAAACCTCGATCTGCCCTGCAGCATCTTTCCTGCTGTCTTTCCTAACTATATTTCCCAACTGTATTTCCCACTGTCTTTCCTACTGTATTTCCTGCTATACATCCATCTCTACCAAAGAGAACTCCGCCTCCGTCTTACCCTCTTGGCCATATCCCTCCCAAGCTCGTTCTAATCGGTCCAGGATCCCCTCTCCATCCTCTTCTTTCGCCTCTGCCAGCAGGGCCAGATACTGGGTCTGGCTATAGCGGGTATAAAAATCGCCAGTCCGGAGCTGGTCCACCAGGACCTTTTTGAGCCAGCCCATCTTTTCCTCCAGATCGTCTGTCTCGGTGTCGCGCATCTTGATGCCGGCCGATGTCCCATCTTCTCCGCCAGGCCATAACTCGATCCTCCCGGTACCGATCGGCGCCTCCAGCGGCCGCAGCTGCTTTCCTGCCTCCTCTGTCCCTTCCGTCAATGTACACAGCAGGAGCAGGTTTTTAGCCCCCGTCCGCTCTGCCAGCCGGGCGATGAAACGATATGCATCCTGGAAGCTGGGATAGCTGCAATAGAAGGGGCCATCCTCTTCCCGCTCCTTTTCCTCCAGATCCTGTTTTAACCGGGCCAGTGCATGTTTCCCATAGATCCGCTTTTCCAGTCCCTGGTATCTGGACATGACTTCATCCAGAGAAGTGCTCACCAGATCCTTATAGAAGATCTCCGAAGATCCCTCATAGATCTCCTGGGCCTCTCCATAACGGTCCATGGCCATCAGGCACTCGATCTGCCCGGCCTGCCATTCGTCATAGGGGTGGATGTGGCTGGCCGCAGTACACAATTCCAGCATAGCCTCATACTGGCCCTGCTCCTTTAAGAGCTGGCAGCGGTTATGGATACAGGTCGAATACCATTTCTGATAATAGGCACTCTCTACGGCTACCCACTCCTCTCCTCCCAGCATAGGCAGGAATTCCCCTGTATAGGCCTGGCAATAGGCTTTATAGAGGGTCTGGGCCTCCTGGCAATATGTACCCGGCCACTCCAGCGCCCCTTCCTTCAGCTTTTCGATCAGATGATCCAGGCGCTGCGTATCTGACCGCACCGCATGTTCCATCGTAAAATGGAACCTGGACCCTGCCGATACCACATACTCTCCCTCCGGAAAACCCGAGCCCTCAAAGCTCCCCCGCAGGATATGGATCTGTTGGCGAAAATTGTTCTGCCGTTTTTTCAAGTCCCACTGATCTGGGCGGACGATCGCCAACAGTTCTTTCTTCTCTATGCCATCTACACCGGCCTTCAGCAGCATCAGGAGCATCTGCATAGATATATTCTGGAGATTCCGGTTGATACGGATCTCCTCCCCCTCATAATCCAGCGAGAAGCCGCCTAAAAACCGCGCATAAAACCCCTCTTGCGGATGACTCTTCATACTGACCTCCCCTTTTCTACCATCCTTTCCTGATCCGTACATAAAAAAACGACCATCCTGCCGAGCACTCACGATCGTTACCATTGACGCACACAGGCCGCAGATACGGCCTTGATCCGTCCAGACTCTGCAGGTCCACGAGGCGGTATGCTTCTGTGCAGAAATGCCCCGGCGCCTAAAACGCACCGGATCCGGCGGCGGTCTCCTGCATGGATCTGACTTTGCGAGATACACGACATAAATAGGTCAGATATATCATATCATATAGCAAGAAAAAAAGCCATTCCCCAACAGCGAAAAAATGTGTTTTTGTGATATCCGCGCCATGCACGGCAGAATCAGGACCACCGGCTTAGCCGGTGGTTTGCACTGCCCCTATAAGGGGACATTT
>CAJUFE010000023.1 GCA_910585635.1 uncultured Lachnospiraceae bacterium
TTTTATCATAGAAGACCTTTTAAATCTTTATTTACAGAAAAACTTTCATAGACTCACGTCACCACGCTCTCGCTCTATGAAAAACGTAGCGGACGCTAAGCTCGAAAAGACCTCGCTAAGCGCCGACGTTTTTCAAAGGGTTCCTTTTGTGACAGGACCCTCCCTCTGCTGCTTTAGTTGGCTGGTGCTTTTGATATGCTACCCGTAACTGCCTAGCATCCGAAGGTCCAGGGCTCCCACAGGGACTGGATCTCTGGATACGAGCGGACGGTCGACTATGTACCTCCACCAATCAAACAATCAGCATAAGTATGAAAAGTAACCTTTATTTTGATATCGTATCCGTCTGTTACAATGATGGCCCATCTGTAAGTTTAATACCATTCGTCATCGGTCCCTGCATCTCGACACCGCCTGTGAATGGCCAGACTGCGTGGAAACTCCTTAAACGATAATAATTGTCTGCTGGAAAGCCGGAGACGTCAAAGTCAACACTAACAAATGTAAGATCTTCTCCACCTTCTTTATGTTCATAGGTAAAGTTATAAGCATCTACCTGAAACCAATCCTCCTCCCCTTCATCCCAACGATCTAAAAAAATACTCATTCGGATTTTTTTTACAGGAACATGGCAAGCAGTATCTGCGCGAACACCGAGGACATTGTACCCTTTATTTGTAAGCCCTAATCCGCATGAAGCCAAATAATCCCCTCGAGTGTTATTTCCATAATCTACAGATTCTTTTACTCCATCTGGTAATAATATAGACTCCTTTGGTGTTGGCACATTTTTTAATGCCTTCTCCCACTCCGCATCTTCATCTGCAAATACAGTAATTGAAAATACAAAGCATGCTATAATCATAGCAAAAAATGCCCATAGCCCTTTTTTCATAATCCTCACATCTCCAATATTTAATGTTCCAATACTAGATTCTCTACAATTTTAAGAAAATCCTCTTCTGGAATAATCCCTTGAATATAGTAATACATATTACCGAATTCTATATAAGCCACATATTCAAATTTATTACCAGATATTTCGTTTCTTTGAATTGAAATCTCTCGACCAATCCATTCATTATACACTGTAGTATACTCTCGGCAATCCGAAGTTCTAGTGTATGTGTCATCCATCGAACATAAAAACTCCAGTATAAAAACATGACTATTTTCATACGTGAATTCTAATCTTATGTTATCCTCTTTTATATTATAGCTTGATAAATTCATCCCATGCGGTATATAATTCAGTTTTAATACGGCTGTATTCGTTTCTTCTTTTATTTTCGTATATACCTCTTCCAAGCTGCCTACATCAGTAATGTGGTCGTCTTGATTATCCCAAGTAATCGTTCCCGTATTCCCATCTCTTACACTAGATTCATAAGAGAACCGCCTTGTCGCGATCGCATCGATCCGTGGGATCAAAAGGATCGCTGCTACCAAAATAAAACCGGCCACCACAACGCCTGCTGTCTTAACCGGCTTTTGCAGCACCATTTTCAGCGAATCCCAGACCTCGGTGGCCCGTGTGCTCCAATCTTCTCTGTTCCCGGCTCTGTCCTTCTCGTGGGGCAATGGGCCTTCTGTCCATGAGGCTCCATCCTGTAACCACTTCTGGCTGGCTGTGTCGAAGTCTGCCATGACGCGGGGGGTGATGCCTCGTGCTTCCATCTTGGCCAGGATTGTCTGGAAGCCATCAGTCGGGGGCTCTTTGATCGGTCTACCGTTCAGAGGGTGCTCGGACTTTGCTTCCTGTTGGGCCCACTCCATACGCTGTATCATCTGGCTGGGGTTCAGACCGTAGGCATCCTTTATAAGTCGCTCTAAAGACGTATATCCTTTCTGTCCGCTCTTTGCCTCGTTCCTATCCACTACACACCTCATTTAAAGATCCAATATATAAGACTCCCTAGCGTGGGAGTGAACAGCAACCTACTTTTAGCACCCACGCCATCCGTTTCAGGGTTGACATTTTCCTTCGAAGCATTACTATAGTACTATAAAGGTCACTCTCGGAGGTAAGAAATCATGAAGAAGATCATCTTAACCGGCGGCGGTACTGCCGGACATGTTACCCCAAATCTCGCTCTGCTCCCCTTTTTAAAGGAAAAGGGATATGATATCCGTTATATCGGCTCCTACCAGGGGATCGAGAAGAAGCTGATCGAAGGGGCCGGTATCCCTTATGAAGGGATCTCCTCCGGGAAGCTGCGCCGCTACTTTGATCTGAAAAACTTTTCCGACCCGTTCCGGGTGGTCAAAGGCTATGCGGAAGCATTGAAGATCATCAGGACCTATAAGCCGGATGTGGTCTTTTCGAAGGGCGGCTTCGTGGCCGTTCCGGTGGTCCTGGCCGCCAAACACTACAAAGTCCCCACCGTCATCCATGAATCGGATATCACTCCAGGCCTTGCCAATAAGCTCTGTATCCCCTCAGCCAGGAAGGTCTGCTGTAATTTCCCGGAGACCCTGCCCTATCTGCCGGAGGAGAAGGCCGTGCTGACCGGTTCGCCGATCCGTGCCGACCTGCTGAAGGGCGACCGCTTATCCGGCCTCCAGTTCACGCATCTCAGCCCAGACCGCCCGATCATCCTGGTGATCGGAGGGAGCTTAGGCTCTGTGCGGGTGAACACGGCTGTCCGGAACATCCTCTCCCGCTTATTGGAGACCTTCCAGGTCATACATATCTGCGGCAAGGAACATTTGGACGATCAGCTGATCGGCCTGCCAGGATATGTACAATACGAATATGTCGATAAGCCTTTAAAGCATCTGTTCGCGGCAGCGGATATCGTGATCTCGCGGGCCGGGGCGAACTCGATCTGTGAGCTCCTTGCTCTCCGAAAGCCCAACCTGCTGATCCCACTCTCTGCAGCCGCCAGCCGCGGCGACCAGATCTTAAATGCAAGATCCTTTGAAAAGCAAGGGTTCAGCGCGGTGCTGGAAGAAGAGGCCATGACCGATGACGCTCTGTACCAAGCCATCCAGGACCTGTATACGGACCGCCAGACCTATATCCACGCTATGGAGCAGACCCAGCAAAAAAATGCGGTCGAGACCATCGTCTCCCTCATCGAGGACTGTGTCTCCGCATCATGATCCCTAAAGACCATATTTCGAGCCCAGCAGCTTTCTCAAGAGCTTTTTGGCTCTTGAGACCCTTGCCCGGCATGCCACCGGCGTGATATCCAGCATCTTTGCGATCTCTCTTTCTGGGATCCCATCTACCAGATACAGTTTTGCCGGTAATTGCATGCTCTCTGTCAGCTGTGCAAAAGCGGCCCGCACATCCTGACCGATCTCTTTATCGATCACATAGTCTGCCAGGTCGTGACCATATTGAAAGACTGCCTCCCAATCCTCATTAAACTGGTCCGAATCCAGGATAAGCCATTCTCTCTGGTATTTCCGAAAATGATCGATGCACTTATTTCGGAGGATCGTGGTCAGCATATACTTCATCGCACCCTCTTCCCAATCTAAGGGATAGTGGGTATAGTATGCGATGATGGTCTCCTGTACCACATCCTCCACATCCTTTTCGGGCACTCCTATGGCAAGCGCTAATATACGGAGTGGTTTTTGATATCCATCATAAATGGCCTGCAACAAACCATTGATATCTTGTTGCATAATGTTCTCCTACCCTGGATGGTCACAGAGCCGTCTGGATGCACTCTGCTGTCTCTTTCAGCTCATCGGTATCCGCATGGCCCGGGACCCAGGTCACCATAGGCGCTCCATCATCATAACGCGGGATCACATGCAAATGGAAATGAAAGACCGTCTGCCCGGCCGAAGCCCCATTGTTCTGGACCAGATTGAATCCGGAACACCCCAGGCTCTTCTTCATAGCCGCACCGATCTTTCCTCCCAAGCTCAGCACCCTGGACGCGTATCCCTCATCCAGCGCACAGACATCTTTGAAATGCTCTTTGGGCAAGATCAATGTGTGCCCCTTTGAGGCGGGCCCCATGTCCAATATCGCACGGAACCTGTCATCCTCATACACGGTCGCGGAAGGGATCTCTCCGTTCGCGATCTTGCAAAAGATGCAGTTTTCATCCTTCATACCGTTCTCCTCCTTTCCCTGCACCCGCCAGATCGTCTCCCTTGGGCCGCCGATAGATCAACGCTGCCAGGAAAAAACCGATCACTACACCGGCGACATGTGCCAGATCGTCTGTCTCCACATTCTGGAAACCAAGGTACAAGGACAAGGCGATCATCCCGATGACCCTCTTCGTATCCAGATCCTCCAGTCTCCCTTTATTTATGAGTACGACTAAAAGGAGACCTCCGGCCAATCCGAAGATCGCGCCAGAAGCTCCTGCTGAGACCACGTTCAATGGGATACCCTTTTCTGCTTCTAAAAAAAGATCATAGCCAATCGAAACGAGGTTCGCACCGACACCACAGCTCAGATAAAAAAGCAGATATCGTATCCTTCCAAAAGCTCTCTCCAGATAAGCGCCCAAAATAAAAAGAATGAGCATATTGTTGACCAGATGGCTGATCCCAAAATGCATGAACATCGATGTCAGCACCCGATGATACTCCCCATCCAACACATAGGGGACATACATCGCCCCATGCTCCAGCATATAGCCCACATCTTCTGAGGAACCGGTCAGGTCTAAGTAAAGGAAATACACGATGTTCATGATCATGATGCCCCAAGTCACATATGCTCCATTTCCCTTGCGTTCCATGATGGCGGCACTCCTTGTACTTTGTCAAATATTTTAACATAAATGGAAAAGGCTGTTAAGTTTGCGGCCCAAATGGTCAAAATACGTCCCATTTCGACAGACTTTTATGGAGGCCTAGTAAAAGACAAAAGACAGATCCGCTATCTGGAGCTTATCCCCGCTGCAGATCCGGCAAGAACCATTAGCCTCCAGGTCGTGACCTGCCACCACTGTGCCGTTTGATGAGTTCAGATCGGTGACCTTGCATTCCCCGCCCTCTTCATCCAACCGCAAGTGCAGACGGCTGACGGTATCTTTTTTTAATATATAGTCCACGATCCCTTCCTGCTTCCCGATGATGAACGGGAAATAGGAGACCGGGATATCTTCCACAGATGGGTCCAGGCTTTTTAAAAGATGGGTCCTTTCCTGGGGGACAGCTGCTTCTGCCAGGAGCACCGTATCCTTTCCGGCAGTCCCCTCGGCCCGGATACTGCAATAGGCCGGCTCCGGGCCGTCCATATCTCCTGCGGCCTTATCCTCCCCTTCTCCGTCCTCGTCCCCCGCAAAACGCATGTACCACTTTGCCTGCAGCTCCTCCCGCTCTTTTTGCAGCCCCATATCCCCCCTCTGTCTTCTGTCGGATCCTCCGGCAGGATACGCCGCCCCGGCCTTCAGGACACGGATCAGGATAAGGGCGCCCGCCGATGCGGCCACGTCTGCCGCCACGATATAGAGCTTATACCGCAGCAAGCCGGCTGTCCCGGCAAAAAGCCAAACGGCAGCTGGGACAACAACAAAAAAGCTTATTATGGATAATACTACAAAAACCGTCCATTGTCGACTATTTTCTCTACTTTTTGCATAAATGTCCGTCTTTCCCTCTCCATCTCCAGAAATGGGGTCCTCATCCTTATCGTCGTCTACGGTCTCCTCCCTCCCGTTCTTCTCTGTCCTTTTCACAGCAGGGAGCCGTATATCAAAGGGATCCTTAACCGCCTCCACCATCTCCGTCCGCTGTAAAAGACTTTTCAGACTGCTCCCCCGCTCATCCTCCCGGATCTCCCGCACTGCCTTCAGCAGATCGCTCATCCCATAATGGTCCTTCTGGCTCTCCTGGTACAAGCGATAAGCCAGCATGACCGTAGGGTCATCCTTATGGTCCGCCTTTTTCAGTAAAAATTGCAGGAGCTTTCCCATGGCAGATGGAAGATCCCCATGATATCCCGGCACATAGCACAGCCAGACCTGATAGCTTTCTGGTTCGATATAGATATGCTCCGGCTCCAGGAGGAGGTCTGACTCCTGGAGGAGATGGTCCTCCATATGTTCCAAGGCATTCCCGATCCCTACGATCAGCTTGCTCAGCTCTTCTTTTTTGATCTCCTTAAATCCTAAAAGTCTGCTCAAGGGCTGCTTCGAGGTGATCTCATAATAATAGTATAAGCCTTCTTCCTCCTGCTTTACCCGGAATCTCAACAGCCCATCTATGGTATTTTCCTCCAGCATCTTGAACTCATAGCTCTCCCGGTCCTCTTTTAGCGCCTCTAAGATCATATAATTATGGCGCATCTCCCGCTTGTACCTGACTTTCATAACGCTCCTCCAACTGCTTTAACGCGGCGACCTTCCGCAAAAACTCCTCCGGCTCATAGATCTTGCTGGAGATCTCCAGTCCCCACAAGCCCCCTTGCCCCTGTCCAAAGATCTCCCCGTCCACCCGGCCTGTCCTCTTTTCTACCTGCAGCTCCGTCCCATCCATTGAAAACAGCAGGCCTGTACGCTCCGCCACTTCCTGCTCCAGCTGATCTGTCCGGTCATCCTCGTCGTGCCGGACCAGCTCCACCGCCTCCTGGAGCTCCATCCCGCTCTTTGTCTCGTCATGGAGACGATAGGCCTGCCCGATCAAGACCACCATCACCAGGCAGAACACGGCCATGATATATGCCATCTCTACCGTATAACTGGCGGCATACCCCTTTCGGAGCCAACTGTGCCGATCCTCGTTTTTTCTCTGCTCCGTTTCTCTCTGCCCCCCTTCTCTATGCGTTCTTTCTGCCCCCTTCTCTATGCGTTCTTTCTGCCCTCCTTCTCTATGCGTTCTTTCTGTCTTCCTTCTCTCTACCCTTTCTCTCTACCTTCCTTCTCTCTGTCCTCCCGCTCTCTGTGCTTTTTCATCCTGTTTCTTCTCTCCAGATCCTTTCTCTCTCCATTTCCTCTGCTCCTTCTACACACCCATCCCATCCATCCCGCACCATCTTTCCATCCCGTTCATCCACAGGCCAGCCACAGCCCAGCCGGCAGGGTAAAGAGGAGGAACGGGAGCTTCCTCTTCCGATAGTCCTTTCCCTGTACCCTTCCCAACACCATATAAGCGATCCCTGTGATACTGCACAAGGATAAGGATGTACACAGCAGGAACAAATTCTTCCAAAAGCCCAGATAGATCCCCGCGATAAAAAAGAACAGCCCGTCCCCTTCCCCTAAAGCTCCTTCCGTCACCCGGCTCACCAAAAGCAGCGCCACTCCGATCAGGCATCCGGCCCATAATGGGAGGAGCGACGGGTCGGTACACATCCCCTGGTACCATATCGATGCCGGCTTTTTAGCCATATCCACCTCAAACACGCGCCTGACGATCTGGGACGTCAGGAAATGCACAAAGAAGAACAGCAGCAGCCATCCGGAGACCGCCTTCCTTCTCCCATCCTGCCAGGCTGCCGCCAAGATATACAGAGAAAAACTCATCGCACCCATCCTTTCCACCCATTTCTATCTGTACCATTTCATCCTCACCTTTTAACTGTGCCATTTCTATCCACATCTTTGACTGTGCCATTTCTATCCACATCTTTGACTGCGCCATTTTCGGTCCTTCATTTTGTGTCTGCACCCTTTTGCACCTGCGCAGTCGGCTGCCTGCTAAAAGCGCAAACTGACCAGGGGAGGCACCGTCCATCTACTAACGGCTGCAATAGGAACACGCTCCCATATGCTCCACCTCCGACAGCCGCACCTCCTGCACGTAGGCGATGATCGCCGGGCAGTCTTCTGCTGTGTGATATCGGCTCCCGCTCCCCATGATATAGACCAGGCTCCCTGTGTGAGCGCTGCCGCCGCAGACCGCGCAAGGGTAGTAGCGCCCGCCTCCCTGGTTTCGGTATCCTTCGATGGAACTATAGGATATGGCTTTCAGTTTATTGGACAGGTAATGGCAGTCCCTGGACCTGTGATATCTGGTAGAGGTCTTGCCGATATAGACGATCGGATCGTCTTTCTCCTGGACACCGTTCCCGCTCCCCTCCCGCTCTAGTCCGTTCCTCCCGATCCACGCCCGCCTTGAACTCTGAGAGGAAAAAGCCAGGGCATCCAGACCAAGGATGGAAAACGGCATCCTCATCTCATAATCCATGCAGAGCTTCACGGTCTCCCCATTTTCTAAAAAGGCGGAGCGGGAAAATGAGTGGGAGTCCATCCCTTCCTGGCTGAACATCTCCTCTGCCTTAGACTGCGCCCCCACACCCACCGCCCCGTTCACCAGTCCCAGGAGGAACTCTTTCTTCCAGTCCCCCTCCTTTGGGATCTCTTCCCCTTTGGAGAGCATATATTCCAGATAGGCATACTGGCACAGATCCTCGTTGACCGATTCTAAGGCCGCCTGCACCTGCCTCTGCCTTTCCATCATCCGAAAGGGGATCATCATACATACCATGGAAAAGATAAAGATCGACAGCGCCAAGGCCGCCTCCACAGAGACTGCTGCCCCCTGCGCTTTTACGGAGGCAAAGGGCCACACCCTTTTTTCTTGATACAGCTTTTTCTCACCCCTTGATCCCCTGGGCTTCCGTACTTGGAGAGTATGTTGTTTTATAGCAGCTGGAGTACACTGGCTGGTCTGTTCTATATCCTGAAAAAAGGGCATGGGCCTTCACCTCCTTATTTGGGCCAGATATACCGCAAAGTGGGGCGTGCCGATGCCCGGAATGGATCTTCAAACACGCTCTAATACGCTCTGGACACCTCTGCTGCCATGGGATAGGTCACATCCCCACCTCCGGTCAGACTTTTCAACAGACCCAGAGAAAAATACACATGTTTTCCACAAAGCTCCGCCCGCATATCCACTCGATAGGCCAGATCAGAGAGCATAAATCCGGCCTGCTTTCTCGATAAGTTCATCTCCATCACATCCATCATCCGATAAAGGAGCTGGGTGCCGGGGCAGGGGAGCAAGAAAAGGGTCAGGTATTGTTTGTAGTCCAGCCCGGAGGGCTGGCTTTTTGTCCCTTCCAGCTCCTCTCCGGCTGCAAACCGCAAAAGCCCCTCCAGGCTGAGGCACCAGTCCTCCCGGCTTTTTAAGAGCGGGATGCGGCCTCCGTTAAGGAGTGTCCGGATATCGGCCACGGCCTCTCCAAAGGCCCACACACCCATGATCAAAAAGGCGGTGATCGTCACCAATGGCAGGACGCCTGTGGCGCCTACTACTGATGCGGCAAGAGTCCTGGCCTGCTCCCGCTTCTCGCTATCGCCCAGGATATGGATTAGGTTCATCCCTTCCCGGACAGCCAGGAGCATCTCCAGCGTCTGTGCCAGGTTCTCCCGGTCTGTGTCCTGACCGGCCAAAAGATACTCCATCTCATAAGCCGTCTCTTTCCCGCCGGTATCACAGAAATGGTTGAAGAACACCTGGCAATATTCGGCCGTTATCGCCTTCTCCAAGAGCCCCAGCCCGGTTTCTGTATAGGCGATCCGATGGGATGGATAGCCGGCAGGGTTTAACGTCCCTCCAGAAACCTCCTTGCCGACCGGGATCATCAAAGACAGGAAGCCCTGCTCCGCCATCCCCCTCAGCCTTTTTAGCAAGCCCTCTTTTTCCTTATCCTTTACTCCGGCCTCAAAGGGGATCGTCAACAGCTGGTATCCGGCAAAATGGGACTGGACAGGCGCCCACAGGGCTGCCGTATCCAGCTCATCCTCCTCGTCCTCCGGCTCCCAGCTCGCGATATACTCCTCCACCTCTTCTGCCTCCTGCTGGACTGCCTCCACCAGCCCGATCCGGTCGCCGGCCTGCTCTTGCAGACCGGCGATCTGCCTGCGCCGCTCTCCATCCTTATCGGTGTAAGCCTCGTACTCTGCCAGCTCCTTCTGGAAAGCCTCCCGCATGGCGTCGCTTAAGTCGGGAGCCTTTTCTCCATAGCTGCTCTTTATCGCCTCCAGCTCTTTTCCGAAGGCATCGGCCTGCTTCTCATACTTTTCTACCAGTCCGGGGATCTTCTCCAGCTCACGGATCAGGCGGTCCCCCTCCCGGCAGAACCCATAGCCGTCTTCACTGGCTAAAGCTCCTGCCGCCTGGTCCCGCAGCTCCCTCTGTGCATTTAAGCATCTCCCCAGATCCTCCAGCGTCTTCTCCAGCTTCCAGGCCTCCTTCGTCTGGATCTCCATGGAGCGGGTCAGATCAGAGACCTGCCCGGCTTCTGTCAGGGTCTTCAAAGCGTCTCCTGCGCTGTCTCCGGTCCACTCCTTTGTCCAGATCCCATATTTCATGTAGTCCATGATCTCTTTTTCCAGATGCTCGCCGTTATCGTCAGTCAATACCTGCCGGGCCGTCACATAGCATCCGTCCTGCGCAAAGGGATACCAGTCCTTCTGCTCCAGATACGGCTGCAGGAACCTTTCAAACTCCTCTGCCGCGTCCTCCTCCTCTATGTGCTCCAGGCCGAATATCCGATACTGCTCCCAAAGCCCCCTGTGATACTGGCTGAACAGGGAATCCATAGCTGAATGCGCCGCCATCTGCAGATAACACCTGGCCCCTGCCGTCCTGGCCGACTCTAAGAGCCCGCAGAGCAGACCGCAGACACAGATGAGGATCAAGCTTAAAAAGACCGATATCTGTCCTCTCCATCTCAATCTCTGTACCCCGCTCAATAGACTTCTTTGGATTGGCTGTTGATCTGACTGAATATGTCTTTTAAAAGGGTCGTGATCTGCCCCTTAAAGATGATCACCAGCCCGATCAATACCACTAAGATCAGCACCACCTCGATGACCCCTACGCCATCCTCTTCCTTCAAAAATGCATATACCATGTTTGTCATATCTTCTCCTCCTCTTGTCCTTTCCTGATCGGATATTTTTAATAAAATGTCATGAACGCCGGCACCACCACGATCACCATCACCACCCCCAGCATCAAGAACAGCGGGATCAAAAGCTTGGTAGCTGCCTCTTCCCCCTGACGCCTGGCCAGGTTCTTTCGCTGTTCAAAGGCATCGGCCATCTCCAGCTGGAGCAGATAGCGCAGGTTCTTTGTCCCGGTCTTCCGGTCCTGCTCCAAAAGACCGGCCAACTTTAGATAGGGCTGCAGCTTACAGCGTCTCCCAAATCCCTCATAGGCCTTCCCTTCTGCAGTCCCGCTCCTCATCTGATGATAGGTCATCAGCATCTCCTCATAGACCGGCCTTTCTCCTTTTCCCTTAGCCTTCAGCTCCTGATAGTCCAGCACGATCCGCTCCCATGCCGTCCGCACGGTCATCCCGGCTCCCAGAAAGATCTGGAGCTTGGAGACCATCTCCGCATGGTCTAAGAGCAGCTTCCTTTCTCTGTCCTTTTCCAGCTGCCTGGCCGCGCTGACCCCTCTGGCCCTCATCAGGACCGCCAGCACCGGTCCCACGAGCAGGAGCCAATATCGCTCCCCGTTATCTCTGCTGCGATATGAGAGGGCTTCGCCCTTATACTCTGTGGGGAGATAGAAGCCTGCCTCGGTCCTTGTCTGCTCCTCCTGGCTTAAGATCATCTGGGTCAATCCCTCCTGCTGCCTTTCCTGCGAGGTCCGCTCCGGCGGAAAGACGCGGACCGGGATATCTACTGTCCGGAGGGTCTCCTTCCCGTCACAGATCTCCGCCCGCAGGGTCACAGTCTGCCCCTCTTCCTTTGCTGTCTCCCCATGGACCACCCCATCCGTTCCGATCAGATCGTCCTGATCGCTGCTCCACCGGATGCGGAAACCGGTCTGGCTGTCCCTTGTGACCAGCATGAGCTTTGTCCGCACCTGGGAAAGAGATGGCTCCTCCCCCAGGATCATCGCCTCCAGGCGGCTTTCCAGCTCTTGCGCAGCGGCCTCTGCCTGCTCCTTCGTGTATCGCCGCTCGCCTATCGTAAGATCTAAGACCAGCTCCTTATCCTGCCCTCCCAGCCCCTCCACCACCAGATCCAGCTTCTCCTCCCCCTGGCCATAAGCGCTCCGGGATACATAGCCCGCCTTTAAAGGATCGCTGCGGCTCTGGACCTCCAGGAGCAGGAACAGAAGAGCCCCCGCCAGGACGCACAGGACCTCCAGACTGCTGATCTGGATCTCCTTCTTTTTATATCGGAATAGAAAGGATCCTTTTTGATAACCAAAATGCAAGACCATACACCCCCAAACAGATCGTCATCAGCACCCTCCCGGCTGCTGTCCCATACATCATCCCAAAAAAGCCCGGGGAGGCGCTGTCGATATAGATGATCAGGCCAAAGGGGATCATGTTCATCACCTTCTGCTCCAATTTCTTTGAAGCCGTCATATTCGCGATCTCCTCCCGCACCTGGACCTTATCCCGGATCACCCCTGCCGTGTGATCGATGATCGATACCAGATCCCCACCGCTGCGCTTAGCGGCTTTAAAGACCTGCGCAAAATTCTGTACATCCTCCAGCCCGCTCCTGTCCGCAAACTCAAAGAACACCAGCTCCACCGGCCGGTTCAGCCTGATCTGCTTGACCATCCCGGCAAACTCACGGTTGATCATCCCTTCCGGGCCGTACAGCATATCCAGCTCCCGGGTGCTGTTCTCCAGCGCGTTCTCGATCGAATATCCAGCACTTAAGTTTGCCGCCAGGATCAAGATCCCTTCCTTGAACTGCTGGCCCAGCTGGAACAGCCTGGCCTTTTTTAGCGCCTCTTTGTGGAACAGCGGATAGGCCAGCCCCACCGGCAGGAGGAAAAGGAACACCGCCAGACTCCGGTAAAAGGCATAGGTGATCAAAGCACATACGCCGGCGCCCTGGGCTCCATAGAGGAGCCATTCTGTAAAAGAAAGCCGATAGCTCCTATAGTCCGTAACCTGCTGCCCATAGCTTTTCCTTTCTCGTGAGCTGTCCCACGGCCACCAGTCTCCCCTCCACCTTTTCCTGTCTTTTTTGGAAACGCCTTTTTCCTCTCTTGCCTTCCTTTTGATCTTCTCCGCCCCCTTCCCCTGTGCCTGTCTTTCTCTGCACCGTTCCTATCCTCCGCAACTTACCTGCCTCCTGCATCCTGTCTGTCCCTTGCTGTCCCTCAGCCTCTAGCGGCCTGTCTGCCCTTTGCCGCCCCTCGGTCTCTAGCGGCCTGTCTGCCCCTTGCCGCCCCTCGGTCTCTAGCGGCCTGCCTGTCCTTTGCCGCTTCTCGGTCTCTTGCCATCCCTCGGCTCTTTTTGCCGACTCGACCGCCGGTCTTTCATCCGGCCCGGTCCGGCCCTCTCCCTCTGCCCCGTCCTCCAAAAAGGTGAACAGTGGGTTCAGACGGATCTCCCCCTGGTCCATCCCGACGATCTCCACGATCTTGAGCACCCTTCGGCTCCTGTCCCGCAGTCTCCCCAGCTGGACGATCACGTCGATCGCCGCGCATATCTGGCTCCGGATCGCCGCCAACGGCAGCTCTGCAGCCATCAGCACCATAGACTCTAAGCGGGACAGCATGTCGTCGGGGCTGTTCGCGTGTCCGGTCCCCATGCCGCTGTGGCCTGTATTGAACGCCGTCAGAAGGTCGAAGGCCTCCCCGCCTCTGACCTCCCCCACCACGATCCGATCTGGGTTCATCCGCAAGGCCGCCTTGATCAGGTCGCGGATCGTCACGGCGCCCTCCCCTTCCCCGTTCGCATTCCTGGCTTCCAGGCGGACCAGGTTCGGCACCTGCTGGATCTGCAGCTCCGCCGAATCCTCTATGGTGATCACCCGCTCCTCCTTAGGGATGAAGGCCGAGAGGGCATTTAAAAATGTGCTCTTCCCGGAATTGGTCCCGCCGCTGATAAAGATGTTATAGCCCGATGCCACCAATACCTTTAAAAACTCCGCCGCCTCTTCCGTCAGCGACTGATAACGGATCAGCTTCTCCAAGGTGATCGGCTCCGGGAACTTACGGATCGTCACCGCCGGCCCGTCCAGCGCGATCGGCGGCAGCACCACATGGACCCTGGACCCATCCTCCAGCCGCGCATCCACGATCGGGGAGGATACGTTCACCATCCGGTCCACCCGGCTCACGATCTGCTGGATCATATCCTCCAGCTGCTCCTCACTGTCAAAGCACCGGTCCCAGAGGGTCGCCTTGCCACCCCGCTCGATAAAGATCTTCTCCCTGCCGTTCACCATGATCTCTGTGACCTGCCGGTCATCTACCAATTCCTGCAGGATGCCCAGACGGCGGAAGGAATCGAACAGCCGGGTCCTCAGCTCCAGCTTCTCCTTCAGGGGGACAAAGCCCTTATCCCCCGATCCCAGTATCTCTTTATCGATCAGCTCCCACAGCTCCTCATCACTGAGGCTCCTCCGCTCCTCGATCTCCTCCATGATGTGCGCCTGGATCGAACGCTGTAAGGCTCCCTTTTCCTCTGCCATGACTCCTTCCTCCCCCACCTTTTCAACCATCTGCTACTTCCCTTTCAGGAGCTGCCGCACGTAGTCGCCCAGCTCCCCCCATAAAAGCTGCTCCAGATAGTCCCGCTGGCCGCCAAAACTGTTCGGATAGGGGAGCTTTAGCCGCTGCACCTTCTCCAGGATCTTTTCATGGCCGGACACCAGGATATACTCTTCAAATTCCTCGATCTTGGCCACGGATACCTTATCCTGCCTCACCGGCATGTAGATCCCATCACAGATCTTCAGGATGTCCGCCGCCTTTTTCCCGAACTGCCCCAGATCCACGATGATCGTATCATACATCCCCTCGCCGGCCAGGCTGCTAAGGAGCTCTGCCATCTGCTCCCCGCTGACCTGGCACAGATCCTCCGGGTACCGGGCCGGCAGGATGTAATCTAAGCTGCCCCAGCTATAGACCAGAGACTTTAACCGGGCCCAGCTAAAGCCGCCCTGGCTGTGATAGTAGAGCAGGTCCGAAAGATCCCCCGGACCGGACTGCCCCAGCAGCTTTCGCAGCCCCGAGCAGTCTTCCAGGTTCAGATACAGCACCGCGCTGTCCTTGGCCAGGATCTGCCCCAGGACCAGGGAAAAGGAGGTCTTTAGGCAGCGATTGATCGGTGAATATACGCCTACCAGGATGCTCTTATCCCCCACCAGAGCCGGAAGGGGCTGAACGGGGCTGGCGCTGTAGCAGGCCATCACCTCCCGGATGATGTGGTCTGTGGACTGGTATTTGTAGACCGCCTGTTCCCCTCCGGGATCGGGGATGACCTCCCCGTCGGACAGGAGCACGACCTGGCCGGCCTTTATCCCTTCAGCCTCCGCCTTCAGCTTCGCGTCGATGAGCAGGATCTCGATCGGCTCCTCCTCCGAAAAGCGCTTTAAACGCTCTATGCTGGAGAAGGCGATCACCGTGAACGGCACCCGCTCCTTCTGGTCCACCGCCTCCGCGAACCGCTCCGCAAAACGGGAATCCACGTCATAGACCGCCATGATCTTTTTCTTCATCTGATACGACTACCTCCTTTACCCTTACGCTCTTTGATCTGCCATCATCGGCCATACCCCAGCGGCCAGACTGCCGCCAGGCCCAGGAACAGGAAGAACACAAGGGGCACGGTGCCCGTCTCCCCACCCTTTTTGCCTATGTGATAGGCATAGAGCCTTTTCTCCCGGCGCGCTCGCCCCAGGTAGGCCGCCAGATACTGCAGCCGCCCTCTTATGCCCCCTCTGTGCGCCCACCTGATGAGCCCCCATCCCACTCCCAGCGCCATCCCCGCCCCGATCGCCCGGAGACCTACGGAAAAGCCCAGATACCCACAGATGAGCGCCATACACTTGATATCCCCCGCCCCCATCATCCGACAGACAAAGAGCGGAAAGAAGACCCCCACCACAGCCAGCGACCTCCCAATATACCCTGCCGCTCCCACCCAGCCCCCACAGGCCCAGCCCCATAGCCCCACCCCATACCAAAAGGCCAGCCACCAGTTCGGGACCCTCCCGGTCCTCAGATCCCATCCCCCCGCCGCCCCAAGACAGACCAGCAGACACCATCCCAATACTACAGGATACAGTTCATGCATATTTACCCCTCCAACAATTCCATATATTTCCAGTACAATTGTATATTTTTCCCATCTAGCACTTTTATTATGCCACACCAAAGACATCTTGTCAACCTATTTTTACATATTTTCCCACGATTTTTTCTACTTTTTTACATACACATCTGTCCCATTAACAAGCTGTCATAAACCAGTCCCCTAGTCACTGTCCACCCCCTACACCGATCATTAAATAGGTGCAGGCGCATGATCGGCCACCCGTTCGCATCCGAAGGCCCGGTCCCCCACGGGGACACGCTCTCGCTCCATGCGGGACGAGAACGGTACTAGGGCGCGATGGAAGATACTCTCCACTACGTTCCGAGTATCCGCTTTCGCACTAAGTTCGAAAAGACCTCACTAAGTGTGGGGTGCGAAGGACCGGCGTCCCGCAAAGGTCCCCTTAGGGGGATCCGGGCCTCCGGATGCTAAGTGGCTGGTAAGGGACAGACTACAAGGATGGCCAGCTAAAGTAGCGGAGGGAGGGTCCTGTCACAAAAGGAACCCCTGAAAAACGCCGGCGCTTGGCGAGGTCTTTCACGAGCCTAGCGTCCGCTGCGTTTTTCCCGGAGCGAGAGCGCGGTGACGTTGTGACAGGTCCCTCCCGTAGCGGACCTATCGCGACTTTTCATGGAGCTAAGCGTAAGTGACGTTGTGACAGGTCCCTCCCGCAGCGGACCTATCGCGACTTTTCATGGAGCTAAGCGTAAGTGACGTTATGACAGGTCCCTCCCGCAGCGGACCTATCGCGACATATCTATCTATAAGACTCCTTGACGCAGATGTGAAAAGCTCCCCCCTGACGGATCTATGAAAAAACCCCCTCCCCCCATATTGACTACACGCCCCATCCATGGTAAAATACATATGTTCAAATTTTTAAACCAATCATCCGCGCACCACCTGCGCCTGCATTTTATAGAAAGGAGCCTGCCCTTGACATCTACCAAGGAGATCCGGGACGCATTCCACCAGTGTATGCCCCTGTTCATCGCATTAGGAGATGAAGTCCGGCTGACCATCATCGATGCCCTGACCGCGGACGATCCCATCGACCGGCAGGGGCTGAACGTAAAGCAGATCACCGAGAGGACCAGCCTTTCCAGACCGGCCATCTCCCACCATCTGAAGATCCTAAAGCAGGCAGGGCTGGTAGGGGTCCGACAGAAAGGGACGTCGAATTATTATTATCTGACCATCGCAGACTCCACCCGCACCCTGATGGACTTAGGCTTTCGCCTGCAAGAATATCTGACCTAGATACATGATCTGCCATTTTTTGGCCATACTTTTTCTGTAAGCATTTTGCAATAATAGAAATTTTATGGAAAAGGAGACAAATATGGCAAGACTTTTTACAAACACCGTACAAAAAGGCTCCCGGCTCCCCGCACCGGACTTACACAGTCTGCGGGAGGAGATCGACCAGACCAAGGAAGCGATCGACGCGGCCAGGAACCATTTCGAGCATGCCGTGGATCCTACGCTCATCGATTGCTATATCTATGAGATCAATGCCGCTCAGCTCCGCTATCAGTTCCTGCTCAGGCGGTTCAAGGCGGCAGAGACCAGCTTTACTTAGAAGGAAAAGCCATGCTCATCAATACAAAACGTTAAAAAGGACAGTCCAAGGCTGTCCGGACCACAAGGGAGGAACAACGACTATGGCAGCAAAGAAAAAACAAAAAGGGACAGGCTTTATCACCGATATGGACTGCTACCTGTTCGGAAAGGGGACCCATTACGAGATCTATGAGAAGCTGGGCGCCCATCCGCGCACACTGGGCGGGAAAAAAGGGATGTATTTCGCCGTCTGGGCACCCCACGCCGCAGCAGTAGGGTTGGTCTGTGACCGGAACCAGTGGCTGCCAGACGCGGCCCCCATGACCATGCTGGGCACTTCCGGCATCTGGGAGATCTTCATCCCGGATATGGGCCTTGGGGAGCTCTATAAGTACGCGATCACCACGAGGGACGGAAAGGTGCTGTTCAAAGCCGATCCCTATGCCTTCAGCTCCGAATACCGTCCCGGCACAGCTTCCGTCACAGCCGACATCGACCACTTCAAATGGAAGGATACCGCCTGGATGGAAAAGCGGAAGGAGACCGATGCGCTGACCGGACCCATGAGCATCTATGAAGTCCACCTGGGCTCCTGGCGCAAAAAGGAACGGGAAGAAAAGGATGGGGTCTATACCTATGTGGAGGCTGCCCATGAGCTGGCTGACTATGTAAAGGAGATGGGTTACACCCATGTAGAGCTCTTAGGCATCGCCGAGCATCCCTTTGACGGCTCCTGGGGCTACCAGGTCACCGGCTATTTCGCCCCCACCTCCCGCTACGGGACCCCTGAAGAGTTCATGTATTTCGTCGATCATCTACATAGGAAAGGGATCGGCGTCATACTGGACTGGGTGCCTGCCCATTTCCCCAAGGATGCCCACGGGCTGGCGGATTTTGACGGACAGCCCCTCTACGAGTATGCCGACTCCCGCAAGGGCGAGCATCCCGATTGGGGGACCAAGGTCTTTGACTACGAGAAGACGGAGGTCAAGAATTTCCTGATCTCCAACGCCATCTACTGGATCGAGAAGTTCCATGTGGACGGGCTCCGGGTGGACGCGGTGGCCTCCATGCTGTATCTGGACTACGGCCGCTCTGCCGGGAACTGGGTCCCCAATAAATACGGCGGCCATGAGAACTTGGAAGCGATCGAATTTTTCAAGCACTTAAACAGCGTGCTCCGGGGGCGGAAGAACGGCGCCGTGATGATCGCCGAGGAATCCACCGCCTGGCCCAATGTGACGAAACGGCCGGAGGACGACGGCCTGGGCTTCACCTTCAAGTGGAACATGGGCTGGATGCACGACTTCCTGGAATACATGAAGCTGGACCCCTATTTCCGCAAATATAACCACAATAAGATGACCTTCGGCCTGACCTATTTCACCAGCGAGAACTATATCCTAGTGCTGTCCCATGACGAGGTGGTCCACTTAAAATGCTCCATGATCAACAAGATGCCCGGCATCTACGAAGACAAGTTCGCCAACTTAAAGTGCGGCTATACCTTCATGTTGGGCCATCCCGGCAAAAAGCTTTTGTTCATGGGACAGGATTTCGGACAGTGGCATGAGTGGGATGAAAAGGTCTCCTTAGACTGGTATCTGACCGGTGAGGACCAGCACCGTTCTCTCCAGTCCTACGTGAAGGACCTGCTCCACCTATACAAAAAGTATCCGGCCCTTTACCGCCAGGATAACGATTGGAACGGTTTTCAGTGGATCAATGCCAATGACGGCGACCGCAGCATCTTCTCCTTCATCCGCCGGGACGAGACCGGTAAGAAGAGCCTGCTCTTCGTGATCAATTTCACCCCCATGGAGCGGGAAGATTACCGGGTAGGCGTCCCCGCTAAAGGGACCTACCACCTGATCTTAAACTCCGAGGACGGGCTGCTGCCAAAGGGCATCCCCTACAAGGCGGTCAAGGGCGAATGCGACGGACAGCCCTACTCCGTCAGCTATCCCCTGCCCCCCTACGGGACAGCCGTTTTCCGCTTCTGATCCTCCACAGGGCCAGAGGGCATCCAACCCCTCTGGCCCTATTTTTCGTTATTTTTTACACCCATACAAACTGAAGCAACTCCGGGAGGGGCCTGTCACAAAAGGAACCCCTAGAAGAACGTCGGCGCTTAGCGAGGTCCCTCACGAGCTTAGCGTCCGCTACGTTCTTCTCGGAGCGAGAGCGCGGTGACGTTGTGACAGGCCCCTCCCGGAGCGGACCCCTGGCCAACCTTTAAAAAGTAACGCTTCTCTACATCTTAAGGATAATTCATCAAATTGTAATAGACATGCCCCCTCTTCTGTTGTATGATCGATACCAACAGATCCTCCGCGGCCCACCTTCCTGCCGCCGCGGCCGATCCCACACCATCTTACATAAAAGGAGGATCCTGACCATGGCAAATATCCTGGTATGCGACGACGATGAGCAGATCGTAGAAGCTATTGACATCTATCTGACCGGAGAAGGCTTCCATGTGATAAAGGCCTATGACGGAGCAGAAGCCCTGCAGCTTTTGGACACGGAGCAGGTAGACCTATTGATCCTGGACGTGATGATGCCCGGCTTGGATGGCATCCGCACCACCTTAAAGGTCCGGGAGACCAGCAGCATCCCCATCATCATCCTCTCCGCCAAGTCCGAGGACGCGGATAAGATCTTAGGCCTGAACATCGGCGCCGATGATTATATCACCAAGCCCTTTAACCCTTTAGAGCTGATGGCACGGGTAAAGTCCCAGCTGCGCCGTTATACCCAGTTAGGGAACTTGAACCAGCAGGCCATGGGGCAGGTCTTTAAGTGCGGCGGCCTGCAGATCAATGATGATAATAAGGAAGTCACCGTGGACGGCGACCCGATCAAGCTCACCCCGATCGAGTACAACATCCTCCTCCTTTTGGTCAAGAACGCGGGGAAGGTCTTCTCGATCGACGAGATCTACGAGCAGATCTGGAACGAGGAGGCGATCGGCGCGGATAATACGGTAGCTGTCCATATCCGCCACATCCGGGAGAAGATCGAGATCAATCCCAGAGAGCCCCGCTACCTGAAGGTGGTCTGGGGTGTAGGCTACAAGATCGAAAAGCAATGACAGCATACTGACAGCAGATCGGAGTTTATCAATGGAACGTACTGCAAGACACAACCTGACCCGGCCCTTTAAGATCTTTGCCTCCATCCTCCATCTTTTTTTCCTGGGCCTGATCGTCACCAGCATCTGCATCCTTTATGTGAACGCGAATTTCGGCCGGGGGATCGCCTGGATACAGAGCGAGTCCTATATCCAGTCCGACCTTTTCTACAACCAGCTCCAGGCCGACATCACCGCCATCTTTGACTATGCCCGGCTGCGGGATGCCTTTGAGATCGACGGCGAGCTGGATATGGAGAAGGAGATCCTATCGATCAATTACGGTCCCAATTCTACGGAGGTCTACACCCTGTCGGATGTCATCGACATGGGGAATTCCTACGGCTATTTCCTCCAGGATGACTGGTCCATCAATGTACTCCCGGTCAACGAGGACCTCCTGCCGGAGGAAGCCGTGCTGGTGGAATACAAGTCCTATGACCCGGAACCGGTGCTCAAGGAGCCAGGCCAGGCCTATGCCAAGATGAAGGATGTCTGTTACGAGGCTTTGAGCAACTACTGCCTTTACTCCTACATCCAGCAAAATATCATCACCGGCTCCACCAACCTCTCCTTCCAGCTCACCTGTAAAAATGAGAATGCCATGCTCCCCGGAAAGACCGTCATCTACACCAACTTAGAGGACCCTTCCTGGGAAAAGTTCCGGCATATGGGCCTGTATGTGGAGTACACGGCCGACGCCATGCGGGTGGAGACCAATATGGCCCAGGTCCCCAGCTATATCATGGACCTGGTGGAGGATACCCGGTTCATCGACCAGACCTTTGAGCATTTTATCCTTTCCGTGGATACGAATTTCCCCCATATGGACAGCTATACACAGGAGGCCATCCGCTATGACGACATGCGGCAGTGGACCATGCGGGGGGTGTTCTTGATGGGTTGCGGCATCTTAGGCTGCATCCTTTCTTTATTGTATCTGGTGGCCACCTCCGGGCATAATGACAAGAGCCACGACCAGATCGGCCTGTACCCTTTCGATCACATGAGCGCGGAAGGCTGCATCCTGCTGTTCATCACCATAGGCGCGGTCTGCTGCTATATCGGAAAGGTGGCCGGTTTCCGCATCCTCCATCTGGTGGTGGCGGATGCCAACTGGTATTTCAGTGAAAAGCTGCTGCTCTATGTGATCGTGTACCTGGTCCTCCTGCTCTGCTGCTTCAGCCTGCTGCGCCGCTTTAAGGCCGGCACCCTCTGGAAAAAGAGCTGGCTGCGAAAGCTCTGCCTTGAGCTGTCCGCTTATCTTACCATGGAGGCCTCCGCCCATACCGCGGCCTACACCTACGTCGGCTTCCTGGCGCTGAACATCAGCTGCTCCTACGCTGCCGCATACCTGCTCTTTAACCTGGAGACCCTGCAGGACCAGCTGCTCTTCGCCGCCCTTTTGGCCTTCTGGGCCGCGCTGGATCTGGCCTGCTTCTACTTCACGGTCAAAAAAGCCCGGCAGGACGACCAGATCAGCCAGGCCATCACCAATATCGCCTCCGGCGACATCAGCTACTGTGTGGATGTGGAGGATTTCAGCGGAAAGCAGCGGGTGACAGCAGACCATATCAACCACATCGGGAAAAACTTGGACGGCGCTCTGCGGGAAAAGGTGAAGAGCGAACGGTTCAAAGCCGACCTGATCACCAACGTGTCCCATGACTTAAAGACCCCGCTCACCTCCATCATCAATTATGTGGACCTGATCAAACGGGAAAAGATCCAAAATGAGCGGGTACAGGGGTACCTGACGGTCCTGGAGCAAAAATCCCAGCGCTTAAAGACCTTGACCGAGGACCTGGTAGAAGCCTCCAAGGCCAGCTCCGGGAACCTGAAGCTGGAGATCACGGATATCGATTTCGTGGAGCTGGTGAACCAGACCAACGGGGAATTTGAGGAGAAATTCGCCCAGCGTCATCTGTCCTTAGTGAGCCGGCTGCCGGAGCAGCCGATCCTGATCCAGGCCGACGGCCGCAGGCTGTGGCGGGTCCTGGAAAACCTGTACAATAATGCCTTTAAATACGCCATGGAGCAGAGCCGTATCTATGTGGACATGACCACGGAAGGGGAGATGGTGGTCTTTACGATCAAGAACATCTCGGAGCATCCTTTGAACATCTCCAGCGAGGAGCTGACCGAGCGCTTCGTCCGTGGCGATGTGTCCCGGACCACAGAGGGCAGCGGTCTGGGGCTGTCCATCGCCCAGAGCCTGACCCAGCTCCAGAAGGGGGTCTTTGAACTGGTGATCGACGGAGACCTGTTCAAAGCCTATGTACGGTTTCCTATAAAAAAAGAGGTTGATGGTGGAAATCCGCCGGAAAGTGTGCTAGAATAAGACTCGTTCGACAAAAAACGCTGAGCCTGCCCGTCTTTTTTCCTGGTTGTTTTCTTATGGAAGTTTTCCCTGCAGGACCGCAGGCTGTGATAGACCACAAAAGAAAGGACCTCTTTATGAAGTTGGAGAAGCTATATCAGAAGCATAAAAGGCGTGCCGCTCTGGCCGGCCTTACCGCGACCACGTTCTTATGTGCCGTCCTGGCCGCCGGATGCCAGAAGAAGGAGGAGGCTCCCGGTGATCTGACCGGTCCTACATCGGAGGAAGCCGTGACCGAGACCGTGACCACTGCCCCGGAGGTCATCGTGACCACCGCGCCGGAGACCATCCCGGTCCTAAGTCCCAGAGGACAGCTGCTGCCGGAGATCCAGGTCACGGTGCCGGAGGCGGTACCCATGCCGGAGAACCTCCGGGTGGGCGAGTCCCATCCGGCGATCATCCCGCTCCAGGAACGGCTGATGGATCTAGGCTTTATGGATCCGGATGAGCCCACCGAGTATTTCGGCTCCCAGACCGAGCGGGCAGTGAAGATCTTCCAGCGGCAGAACGGGCTGGCCCAGGACGGCATCATCGGCGGCTCCACCTATGAAGCGATCATGTCCCCCGAGGCTAAGCATTACGCGGCCCAGAAGGGGGATGAGGGCGATGACATCATCCGCATCCAGACCCGGCTCTACGAGCTGGGCTATCTGGCCACCGAGGACCTTTTGACCGGGAATTTCGGGGATTCCACCGAGGCCGCGATCTTAAAGCTCCAGGAGGTCAATGCCCTGTCCCAGGACGGCAAGGTGGGACAGGAGACCTTGAACCTTTTATATTCCGACGAGATCAAAGCCAACTTCCTGGCCCTGGGCGAAAAGAGCGACGTGGTCTTAGCCTGCCAGCAGCGGTTAAAGATCTTAGGCTATCTGATCTCCGAGCCTGACGGCGCTTACGGGGAAGGCACGGTGGAGGCGGTAAAGCAGTTCCAGGCCCGCAACGACCAGGTGGTGGACGGCTACTTAGGCCCCGGTACCCGTATGGCCTTGAACAGCGCCGACGCAAAGCCCATGGGCCTGCGCTTAGGGGATGAGGGCAGCTCCGTCTCCCAGATCCAGGATCTGCTGAGCAAGTACGGCTATCTGGCCTCCGCTAATGTGACCGGCTATTACGGCGAGGTGACAGAGAAGGCGGTCAAGTCCTTCCAGACCCAGAACGGCCTCTCCTCCGACGGTACGGTGGGCGCCCTCACCATGGCGAAGCTGACCGGCGGAGATGTAAAGAAGGCGCCGAAGCAGTCCACCACCACCGGCGGCAGCTCTTCTGGTAGGACCGGCGGCAGCTCCGGCTCTTCAGGCGGCGGGGCAGCAGGTGGAAGCTCCGGCGGCGGATCTGGCTCCGGCGGCGGGAGTGCCGGAGGCGGCGGACAAGCAGGCGGAAGCTCCCCGGCCAGTACCACGCCTGCCACCGGCACGGTCAACATGCCGGGCGGCGTAGGCACCCTCTTAGCCGTAGCCCAATCCAAGCTAGGCTGCCCCTATGTATGGGGAGCCAAGGGTCCCAACGCTTTTGACTGCTCCGGCTTCGTATACTGGTGCCTGAACCAGGCCGGCGTCAGCCAGAGCTACATCACCTCCGCAGGCTGGCGGAGCGTGGGACGCTACACCAGGATCAATAATTTCTCCGACATCCAGGCCGGCGACATCATCGTGGTCAGCGGCCATGTGGGGATCGCGGCCGGAGGCGGCACGGTGATCGACGCTTCCTCCAGTAACGGGCGGGTGATCCACCATGCACTGGGCGACTGGTGGGCTAACCGGTTCATCTGTGCCTGGAGGATCTTCGGATAGGAGGAACGCCCTTTTGGCTGCTATCCGATCAAAGACAGGACGATCTATAAGCTGCTCTGCTTTTTAGCGGGGCAGCTTTTCTCATGCCTGTATCCTGTTCTATAGAGCTGCCTTGCCGGCATCAGTCCGCCTATGGGATATGCGGTCCGGCCGGCACCGAAAGATAGCGGGGTACACCATGTAAAAAGTTGGCGCTCATAAATTGACGGATACGTGATCTTTTTATAAAATAGGTGTAGAGATAACGGGTAAAAATATCCGATCTGCCCGATGATAGGGCGAGACTTTGTCAGGAAAGGAGAAAAGACAAAACGCATGGAAACCTATGATGTGATGGTGATCGGCGCAGGGGTCGTGGGCTCGGCGGTGGCACGGGAGCTGTCCCGCTATCAGCTGCGGATCGGCGTATTGGAAAAGGAGCTGGATGTGGGCTGCGGCAACAGCAGCCGGAACACCGGGATGCTCCACGCAGGGTTTACCTATAAGCCCGGCTCCCTGAAAGCGGAATGCGCGGTAGAGGGGAACCGGGAATTTGACCAGGTGGCAAAAGAGCTTGGCATCCCCTTTTCCCGGACCGGGAAGCTGGTGGTAGGCTTTACGGAGCATGACCGGGAAAATATCGAGAAATATAAGGCCATTGGAGAAAGGAACGGGGTCAAAGGGATGCGGATGATCGACAAGGAGGATATCGCACGGATCGATCCGAATGCCGGCGGCGAGTTCGCCATGTTCGTCCCCTCCTCCGGGATCCTGGACCCCATGCAGTACACGATCGCCCTGGCGGAAAATGCCTGCATGAACGGCGCCCGCTTCCATTTCGGGAACCGTGTGACCTCTATCCGCCGGGATAGGGCTTCCTCCCTGTACCAGGTCGTGGCGGCCACCGCCCAGGGGACCTGCACCTATCAGACCCGATGGGTGATCAACTGCGCGGGGATGTACGCCTCTGTGGTCTCGGCCATGCTGGGCTACCCGGACTATCCGGTCAAAGGCTTTAAGGGCGAATACTATGTGCTGGACAAGAAGGCCGGTGCTTTCCTCCATGTCCCCGTCTACCCGGCGCCCAATGATAAGGGCGGCTTCTCCACCCACGCCACCCCCACGATCGACGGGAATATGCTGGTAGGACCAGACTCTTATCTGACGGAGGGCCTGGAGGACTACAAGGTGACCAAGGAGCACATGGACGGCCTCTTCGCCGACGGCCGGAAGATGTTCCGCCAGATGCAGCGGGACTACTTCATCCGGAACTTCGCCGGGATCCGCTGGAAACGGGTGGATCCGGAGACCGGGGAGGTGCTGGACTTCCTGCTGGAGGCGGATGACGCCCATCCCAATACGGTGAACCTGGTGGGGATCGAATCCCCCGGCATCACCTGCGCCCTGCCCCTGGCCCGACGGGCAGTGGCCAAGCTGGTAGAGAAGGAAAAGCCGAAGCCAAACCTCCACTTCGATCCGGTCCGAAAGACCAAAAAGCGCTTCTTGGAGATGGACGAAGCAGAGCGGGCGGCGGCCATCGCCGCAGATCCACGGTATGGGGAGATCGTCTGCCGCTGTGAGACGGTCACCCGGGCGGAGATCCTGGCCGCCATCCACAACCCCTTAGGCGTACATACCGTCACCGGCATCAAGAACCGGACCCGGGCCACCATGGGACGCTGCCAGGGCGGCTACTGCCAGACACGGATCGCCCAGATGCTCCAGGAGGAGCTGGGCCTTACACCTGGACAGGTGCGGTATTCCAAGCCCGATTCCTGGATGTTCACCGGCCGGGTGCGGGAGGATGTGGTAAACGGCGCGGGCAAGGAGGCTGCACAGGCCATCAGAGCAGGGATGACCGCAGTCGGGACAGATGATCAAATGGCAGATCTGGCCTCATTTGATGAAGGGAGGTGGGACTGATGAGAAAGGTAGATGTGGTCATCATCGGCGGAGGCCCCGCAGGCCTGGCGGCCGCTGTCGAACTGTATCATAAGGGGATCCGGGATATCCTGATCCTGGAACGGGAAAAGCATCTGGGCGGGATCCTAAGGCAATGCATCCACGACGGCTTCGGCCTCACCCGCTTCGGCGAGACCTTGAGCGGCCCGGAGTATGCCTCCCGCTTTGTGCGGCAGGTACAGGCTCTTGGCATCCCCTATCAGACCGATACCACGGTGCTGACATTGACCCCTCAGAAGCAGATCTACGCGGCTTCCTCTGCCGGATACCTGGCCATCCAGGCGAAGGCCGTGATCCTGGCCATGGGCTGCAGGGAGCGGACCCGGGGCGCGATCAGCATCCCCGGCACCCGTCCGGCCGGAGTCTACACCGCCGGGGTGGCCCAGGCCTATATCAACCTGCAAAATACGATGGTGGGCCGGGAGGTGGTGATCTTAGGCTCCGGGGATATCGGCATGATCATGGCCAGGCGGCTCACCCTGGAGGGCGCCCATGTACAGGGAGTCTTTGAGATCCAACCCTATCCCAGCGGCCTGGCCCGGAACATCGAGCAGTGTTTACATGACTATCAGATCCCCCTGCATTTAAGCCATTCCGTGACCGAGATCAAAGGCGTGGACCGCTTAGAGAGCGTGGTGGTCTCCCAGGTGGACGGATCCTTATGTCCCATACCGGGGACCGAGAAGGAGTACCCCTGCGATACCCTGATCCTCTCTGTAGGCCTGATCCCGGAAAATGAACTGACCTGGATGAGCGGGGCCAAGGAAGATCCCGGGACCAGGGGGCCGGAGGTAGATGAGCATTTCCAGACCACCGTGCCGGGGATCTTCGCCGCCGGCAATGTGCTCCATGTCCATGACCTGGTGGACTTTGTCTCCCTGGAGGCGGAGGAGCTGGCTGACGGTGTGGCCCGCTACCTGCCGGCGGAAGGGCTCCCGGATCAGCCCCTGCTGGTCCGCGGCGATGGGATGGTGGCCCAGCTCATCCCCGGCCGGATCAGCGGAAAAGAGGATGTGACCCTTTCCTTCCGGGTAAGGCGGCCCGTAAGAGGCTGCACCATTGAGCTGCGCCAGGGGGACAAGGTGATCAAGACCATAAAGAAGCCCAAGGCGCTGCCGGCAGAGATGCTGCGCATCCCGGTGGCCGCGGGGCTGCTGGACGGACAAGAAGATCTGGAGGTGAGGGTCCTATGCTGAGAACATTTACTTGTATCCTGTGTCCACAGGGCTGTGAGATCCAAGTGGAGCTGCAGGAGGAGACTGCAGCTACAAGGGACCGGAAGATCACCGGGAACCGCTGCCCACGGGGTGCAGCCTATGTGACCCAGGAGATCGAGGCTCCCGTCCGTAACATCGCCACATCGGTCCTGGTAGAGGGTGGGGAACTGCCTTTAGCCAGTGTGCGCCTGACCAGGCCCGCCCCCCGGGAAAGGCTGTTCGATGTGATGGGCGCGATCAAAAAGGTGAAGGTCGCCGCCCCGGTCCGGGAGGGTACAGTCGTCATCAACGATGTGCTGGGCCTGGGGAGCGATGTGATCGTCACCAAGACGGTAGAACGCGGATCTTGTGATAGAACGGTAAAACCGTGACAGAACTTAGGATGAAGAGTTCCAAGAGGCCCTTCCCTCTTGGGACTTTTTCTTTCACCATCGGCATAACCGGGACAGCTCTGCCATATACATAGAACAAATCGCTATAGACAGGAAATTCCCCTATGCGTCGTGTTTCTGACCTTTTCAAAGATAGCCAGATCCCTCTGCCCTTTTTCCGGTCTGCCCACAAGGGCCAGACTGAAAAGCCCTCGGACTGTCACTTAGCGGACCATCCGGCCCTTTTTTCCGATGCACGCTCCAAGAGCCGCCTGGCCCGCTTCTATGAGGCTCACTGGAAGGACCGCCCAGCCCACACTCCGGAGGCGTCGCCTAAAGACCTTTCGGCTCACACCTCAGGATACGCTCCAGAGACCCGTTCTCCAGGACACCAGACCGGCCTTTGGAGGTCCATAAAAGAAGGCCTCTTCTCCATGGACCGTCCGATCCGCCTGCCCTCCAAAAATACTCTGGGGAGGGCCGTCATCGTCTCTGAGCTGTTCCTCTTCAGCTTCCTCGTGGGGAACCTGGCCGCTTATGTTGTGGCAGTCCGGTCCGGCCAGGGTACCTCCCGCCACTTAGACCCCAGATCTGTCCCGCTGTCCCAGGAAGCGGCCAGCTATCCGGGTCAGCCCGGCGCCCAGAACAGTCCCGACAGCCAGAACATGTCCAATGCCCGGAACACGTCTGGCACCCAGAATGTTTCCAGCGGTCAGACCATCCTCTACGCCTCGGACGAGGGCAACTGGGGCTTAAGCTTCCAGCAGGAGGGCAAGCCGCCTGTGGCTAATGCCTCCATGGACTATCTGCAGCAGTTCGACGCCTATTACGCCCAGGACACGGAGGATAAGGTCCTCTACCTCACCTTTGACGCCGGATATGAGGACGGCAATACCGCCGCGATCCTAGACGCCTTAAAAAAGCACAATGCCCCGGCTACCTTTTTCCTGGTGGGGAATTACCTGGAGACCAGCCCCGACCTGGTCAAACGGATGGTAGCGGAAGGTCACAACGTGGGCAATCACACCTATCACCACCCGGATATGTCCAAGATCTCCACAAAGGAGACCTTCTCCAAGGAGCTGACCGACCTAGAAGCCCTTTATGAGCAGGTCACCGGACAGCCCATGAAAAAGTACTACCGGCCTCCCCAGGGGAAATACAGCGAGGCGAACCTGGCCATGGCCAAGGAGATGGGCTACAAGACCTTCTTCTGGAGCCTGGCCTATGTAGACTGGTACAAGGATAAGCAGCCCACAAAGGAGGAGGCCTTTAAAAAGCTCCTGGGACGGATCCATCCCGGTGCCATTGTCCTCCTCCACAGCACATCGAAGACCAACGGGGAGATCTTAGATGAGCTCCTGGGGAAATGGGAGGAGATGGGGTATCATTTTGCCCCGCTGGATGACCTGGTGGGCGCGCCGGACGGACAGTGAGATCGATCGTTCCTGGCATATCCAGGATCAGATCCCGGATATGCTGCACAAAAGACTGCGACGGGGCTGCCGCTTCTTGCGACAGCCCCATCCAATGCCCATTTATGTCCTTTTGATCAGATATACCAGACCGGGACCTGCAGGATATTTTCTCTGAGCGCCCCCACATCCGGACAGTTGCACACCACCGCCCCCATCCCTCTCTTTTTCCCGGGGATCTGATCCAATACGGTAAACGCGGAGGTCATGATCGACTTGGCCTGGGTATTTTTCTTGATCTCGATCGGGTATAATACTCCGTTTTCCTCTATGATCAGGTCGATCTCCACCTCCAGCCCGGCCGTCTCGCTGCCCTCTCTCACCTTTTTCTTATCCCGCCCGCGGTAATAGGATACAAAATGACGATAGTCCAGCCCTTCGTTGGAAAAGGACTTCAGGATCTCCGACACCACAAATGTCTCGAATATAGGGCCGCTCATGGCCCCATAGGCCAGGTTTTCCGGTGACAGCCATCGGGTCAGATAGCAGACCAGCCCCGTATCCCGAAAATAAAGCTTAGGCGACCGGATCGCTCTTTTTAAAACATTGGATGTGTATGGTTCCAGCAGATAGATGATCCCCGATGCCTCCAGGATCGACAGCCAGTTTTTTACCGTTCCCATATCCTTCCCGATCTCCGACGCGATGGCAGAGTAGTTCAAGATCTCTCCGGTCCGGGCAGCCACCGCGATCATAAACTGCCTGAAGGCGCGCAAGTCCTGCACAGCGGCCAGCTCCCGCACATCCCTCTCCATATAGGTCTTTACATAGTCTGCATAGAACGCGCTCCACTCCTTCTCCTCATCCTGCATCTCCGGATATCCGCCCATGTGGATCATCTTCCAGATATTTTCCGGCCTTCCCAGGGACTCCCGTCGCTCTGTCACGTAGTCCATGGTGGGCAGGAAATGTTTGTTAAAGGGATCGCCCATACACTCCCGCATGGACAAGCCGGAAAGCTCGACGATCCCGATCCGCCCGGATAAGGACTCTGACACATCCTGCATCAGATGGAAGGGCTGTGAGCCGGACAGGCAGAATAAGCCTTTTTCCTCCCTCTCGTCACACTTGATCTTGATATAGCGGAACAGGCCTTTCGCCCGCTGTACTTCATCGATCGTCACCGGCGGAGGATTTAGCGTCAAGAACATATCCCCAGCCTCCTCTGCCTGCTGCTCCAGGAAAGGGTCGTCCAGGGATACATAGCGTCTGGCGGGGAACACTTTCTTGAGCAATGTAGACTTCCCTACCTGCCGTGCGCCTGTCACCAAGACCGCTTTATAGGTTTTCTCATACCTGCGCAGCCTGTCTTCTAATGCTCTGGGGATATACTCCATCTCTTTTTCTCCTCTCTCTCCGGGCATTGCGGCATATCCAGGATCAGATCCCGGATATGCCATCATCATACCATAAGAGGAGCGATCTTTCAACGGCGATCCTTTTCATAATGGAGCCCGTGATCCAGCTCATAATAGTTCCCGGCCGTATCCCGATAGGCGTATGCCTTGCCGTTCTCATCCTTGAGGGCTTCCGGCATATATCGATCCTTGTCATAACCAGGTACATCGTTGGGGCTGACGCAGACGCCGTTTTTGTCTACGGCAAGGACCGCATCCCCCCGCGGCAAGGTCAGCGGCAATCTCCCGGTGGGCGCGTATCGGCCCCGCATCACATCCAGCACAGCCTCAGGCCAGGTATCAAAGCCGGCGGTGAGGGCATCCACATAAGGCTCTACATTGCCCAGCTGCCAGGCCAGGGTGATATTGATATTGGCGATCACCTTCCCCCCCTTGGCGTGGAGGGCTTCCCCGATCTGTCTGATGCGCCCTGCGCCGGCCAAGGTGGTCTCCTCATGGGTCTCGGGTAAAGGCCGGCCTTCCGCATCTACATCCGGGACAATCTTGCCATCGCAGATATCCAATTCCAGATACCCGGGGGTGGCATGGAAATATGCACCGCTGGAGGGGGTCAGCAGCAGGATGGCATAGTCGGCCTGCTCCGGTGTGTCCACCAAGGTGATATCCGCCAAAAGCCCTTTGAGCAGGGACGTATCCTTGTCTGCCTGCTCCTGCCGCTTGTGGAACACCTCTGCGTAGACCTTTTTGCCTGCCAGCTTTTCCGGGGTCAGAGGGAGGACGCCATCGTTTTTCAGCAGTACCACGCTCTTGCGGTGGGCCAGGGCGGCATTGGCCCGGTCCAGAGGATCGGCGGCCACAGCATCGGCGGCGGCGGGGTCGCGATAAGGGTCCTCAAACATCCCGAGCCGGAACATCTCGGTCAGCGTGTGGGTGACGGCCCGGTCAAGAGCTGTCTCCGTGAGGACGATCTGCTCCCGGGTAAACCCTTCGGGAACGGGATGTGTGTCATAGTAGTCGTTCCTGCCGCGCTCGTAGGCCTCTCGGGCCTCATCCGGGTCGAAGGAGCCGCTGATGATATCCGTACCTGCATGGCTGACCGCGAACCCGATCCGCTCCGGCACATCCAGGCCCTCCACGCCCCATGCCATGGAATGGAGGACGCCGGAGTCCGAATTGATGTATCCGCTAAACCCCATCCGCCTGCGCAGCAGCTCTTCAAGGAAAAACCGGCTAAAGGCAAAGCCGTAGGGCTGCAGCTCTATCTCTTCCCCTTCCACAGTCTGGGGACTGCTCTTAGCCCTTGCAGGCTTTGCGTAGTAGGGCATGATGGAGGACACATGGTGCGCCACCGCTGTCCGGAAGCTGGGCAGATGATAGCGTTCAAGACTCCCCTCCGTCGGGTACACATTCCACTGGCCCATAGCATAGTGGGGGTCAAACCCGTTCTCCCGGGCTCCGCCGCCTGGAAAGTGCTTTACGGTCATGGCTACGCCGTCCGTTACAGGGCCTTCCTCACTGCCCTGTATACGGAAGATCAGGTGCTCCAATATCCGGCAGACCAGCTTTGGATCCTCGCCAAAGGTGCCGTAGGTGCGCTGCCAGCGCGGGTCGCTGACGATATCCGCCATATACATATACCCCTTGCGCAGCCCCACAGCGTTCCATTCCCGCCGGATGCACTCCGCAAATTCGTCAACGATCTTGATGTGGTCCCCCCGGACAGCTGCGGCGATGCCCAGGGTGCCAGGCCAGACAGCAAAGCCTCCCGCGCCGTCATTCATCCCGAACACCACCTCGCCATTTTCATTGCGGGAGTTGGAGGCGGTCTGCACCGGGATAAAATGTGTGCACTCTTCTGCCAGTGCATGGAGCTGGTCATGCCAGTCCGCCAGATCGTGGGGCGATGCGTTATCACGGATGATCAAGTGGCGGACAAACCAGCCCTTCAGGGCGTCGGTGGTGCCGGGAAGATCTTGCTCCGCAAAGATGTTCTCTCCTTTTTTTATGGTCCCTTCGTCCAGCAGGCCCGTTTTATCCCGTTTCGTCCCATCCTTCTGCCGGATCCCCATGCGCCAATCCGCGATGAACAGCTGGCCCAGCTTTTCCGGGACCGTCAAGACCTTGACATACGCTGCTGCACGTTCACGAGCAGGCAGACGCCAGTCATTGACCGGGGATACCGTGCCGCTGCCATCCACATCCTTAAAGTACAGGCCTCCCTCCTGGATGATCCGGCGGTTGACCGTGCTGATGACCGGCCCATCCGCATTACGGTAATGCCGGATGCGCTCCGAAGCTTTTTTCGTCCTATCTCCTGCCATACGAAACCCTCCCTTCAAAAAGGATCATACCCTTATCCTCCCTTCTCCATCCGCCTTGATGGGAAACGCCGCCATCCAGTCGATCAGGGTCATCCCCACACTGATCCCTGTCCAGCTCATCGCCGCATATAGGAGCCCCTTGATCCAGTGGCGGGAATAAAAATGGTGGATTCCGAACATCCCCAGAAGGTGCAGCCATAGATACACCTTTCGGTCAACGGTATTCTCCTTATGGAACCGCTCCCGAAGGGAGATATAAAAGCCCAGGACCCGTTCCATGATCGTCTTTTTCCCATACTGTGGGTTCACTTGGGCGGCGATATCCGGGTGCTCCTCACGCAGCTGATCCAGCTGGTCATACACAGCCACCATCTGGGCCATATCGATCTTTTCCCTCTGTTGCCCGCATACCTTTTCTTTATCCTTTTTCACCGAAAACTCCTTTGCCCCGGCAGACCTAAGTTGAACGGCTGCCGGGGTGTAAAATGACCGAAGGCAGGGTTTATGCCGTAGCTGCCTTTGCCTTGATGGCTGCGATCTCGCCCTGGATCTCTTCCATCTTTTCCTTGGTCAGAGGATAGAAGTGCATGGCCAGCAGGTTCACGCCGTTCATGATGATCAGGATACCAAAGGCCAGGAATAATCCCACAAATTTCAGCTGCGGGGTCAGGGGCGTCCCGATATCCGGCATGGATTCCTTGAAGCCGATCGCGGCCAGCATCAGGCTGGCGATCATCGGCGCCACCGAGGAGACCATCTTATCCACAAAGCTGAACAGCGTGCCGATCATGCCCGGCACATACCGGCCGCTGCGGTAGGTCTCATAGTCTGTACAGTCGGCTGTCATGGTGATGACCACCGCCGAGGAGATGTTCTGCATCCCCTGGGAGATCAGGTACAGCGTGACAAAGGTGATCGTAAAGAAGGAGAAGCCAGTAAATACGCCGTCACCCGGCAGGCTGAGGGTCGAAGGATCGCCGAACCACCACAAAGCCATCATCAGGGCATTGGTGATGACACAGCCGATAGAGCCGACCACCAGCGCACGCTTTTGCCCCATCTCACGGGCGATATAGCCGACGCCAAAGAGGATAAAGATGATCGTCACGAAGGTGGTGTAGCCTGCGACGATACCGGACAGCGCGTAGTTCCCTGCCACGATGCCGTACAAGATCAAGGTGATGGTCGCGGTCTTCGCGTTCATGCCCAGCTTATCGGTGGAGGCGGAAGCCACCAGCATCTGGATCGCCCGGTTGTGCATCAGGACATCTGCGTAATCCTTAAAGCCCACCTTCTGCGCCTTGCCCGTGCCAAAGTATTTGATATTGTCCTTTGGCGCGATAGAGATGAAAGCGATGGCCGTGAGGACCGCGGAGATGATCCCCAAAGTCAGCGACATCTCCCGGAACAGGCCGATCGATTCCAGCTTGCCATATTTGGGCACCAGGGACAGGGAGATCCACATCTCGCCCAGAGCGAACACGGTGGGCGTACAGATGCCATCCACCACCCCGAAGATCGGGCGCTGCTTGGGATCGTTGGTCAGACAGCTCTGACCGGCCTTGGTGATGATGCACTGGCAGGTATAGCCCAGATAAAAGACGGCGTTCACGATAAAGAACCAGATCAGTCTGAAGCCCTCCGGCAGATAGGGCGTCAGGTTATACATCAGGAATGTAGAAACAAACATGGTGATGTTGCCGATCACCATGAACGGGCGGTTCTTGCCGAACTTCCCGTTAGTGCGGTCCACGATCAGCCCCACAAAGGGGTCGGTGACGCCGTCCCAGATGCGGGCGATCATGCTGAAGGAACCAGCCAGGATAACACCGGCGCCCACAAATCCGGTCAGGTAGTAAGCGACATACCATGTCATGAACAGGTAACAGTTGGTCGCCGAGTTGTTGAGTGAAAAGCCTGCCACACGCCAGAGCGGTACGCCGTGCATACCATTTGGTCCGTCGTAATGGCCTTCAGAATATTCTGCCATGATATCCCTCCAATACTATGATAGAGCCCCATATCGTTACTTATGATGACCTCTGTAAGGGTGATCGCACAAGTCCACGACAAGATCACCAGATGAAAAGCTCCTTGCCCTTTAGCTTAAGGACTGCTTCGATCAGATAATAATCCCCATAGATGATCGGTACTTCCGTGTTGGTCCCATCGGGGTCGTGATAAAAATAAGTGCCGCCGTCCATGATGGAATCCATCTTAGGGTCCCAGTTGGCGAACCTTTTCTCACAGGCCCGCAAGATCCGCAACGCCGCCTTCCCATACAGCGGCCTCTCGTATGGGCCTACGTGCCTGGCCAGCTCCAAAAGCCCGGCCGCCGTGATCATGCCGGCTGTGGAATCATATTTCACAGGCTCAGCAGGAGCTCGATAGTCCACCAGCGGCAGCCAGTCGCCCACTGCCAGGTTCGCGATCACATACTGTGCGCACTGTTTTGCTGTGTCAAGGAAGGTCTGATCCCCCGTATGGAGATAGCTGAGGGTAAAACCGTATACGGCCCAAGCCTGCCCGCGGCTCCAGCTGGATCCACGGCCATAGCCCTGTCCGGCAGGATTGTCCACGAACTCTCCGGTGGCGGGGTCAAAGATCAGGATGTGGTTACAGCTGCCGTCCGGGCGCACGCTGTACTGCTTTGCCGTCTTGGCGTGCTTAAGGGCGATGTGGTAGAAGCGTGGATCATCCGTTTCTCTCGCCGCCCAGTAGAGCAGCGGGATGTTCATCATGCAGTCGATGATCATATAGCCGGCGATCTTCCCCTCATCACCAAAAAAGCCGGCCATCCGGTCATTCCATGCACGGATATAGCCGCCGGCCAGATTAAAACGGCCGGCCAGTATATCTGCCGCTTTTAAACCATTGCTGCGCGCATGGGAGCTGCCGGTCTTTCGATAGTTTGCCACCGACAGCGGCAAAAACAGGAAGCCGATATCATGATCCAGCTCCTGGAACTCCACCAGCACCTCCTCCATCCGTTTTTCGATGCCCTCGGCGGCGCGGCGGTACATCTCGTCCCCTGTAGCATTGTACATCTGCCACAGCATCCCGGGATAGAAGCTGTTGGTCCAATTGTACAGGCCGCCCTCCTCGTCCAGATCGTGATACCTGCCGTCACGGGGCGCATAGGGGATGATCGTGCCTACACGCTCAGCCTCTGCCTTCATCTTGACCGTGAGCTTTTCGTACACACCGTTCAGCCATGCCCGATCCTCTTGGGAGAGGATATCGTCATAGGATCCGGCGGTACCCCTTGGCTCTGGTGTGGGGTCCCTTGTTTCAGAGATGAACAGATCTGCCATAATTTCCTCCTTTTCTTTTGTTTTTTTATAGGATATCACAAATCACCCAGGATCGTTAGAACGCAACGGCCACGGATAGTAAAAACAGGGGACAGAAACGCCTAAAAAAGGTCATTTTACACCAAAAAACCACCTGTCCTCGCTGGGACAGATGGCGTATCGGTTTTACGGAGTCGTATAAAAGGTCTTTCTCCTGCGGTATTCTAATGGGGATACCCCCATGGTGGCCTTGAAGATCTTGGAAAAATAATTGTTATCCTCATACCCCACATAGTGGCTGATCTCCTGGATCAGGAGCTGGCTGTTCTGCAGCAGGTCAGCGGCCCGCTCACAACGCACCTGCATGAGATATTGCTTGACGGTCTTCCCTGTCTCCTGGCTGAACAGCTTTGCAAAGTATTTTCTGGTAACGTGGTTCAGCTCGCAGAGGGTATGGACCGTGATATCCTGGCTGATATGGGTGTCGATATATTCCACCGCCCGCTTCACATAAGGGGAATAGCCTGTTTTTTGATGCTTCCGGATGCAGCTGCACAGGTCTATGATAAACCTTCTCTGCAGATCCCGCAGACGCTGTTCGTCCACCGCATAATGCATCTGCTGGGCATATTCCTGACTGATCGAGTCGATCACCGCAGGAGGGAGCCCGGCTTTCACCGCGGCGAGCCGCATCTCGGTCCGGGTGATCGCGGCGCTGGCGGTCCAGTCACTGATCCTGTCCGGCACAAAATGATAGATCGCCGCTTCGTCACCGAACTTTTCAAACAGCTGGAGGGTCCGCACGATATCCCCCTGGGACGCCGCTTCGATCAGCTGGATCTCATCTGCGTAGCGCTGGTTGACCACCTCGATCTCCTCGTGCTTATGGGCGATACGGGCATCCATGGCAGCCGTCAGCTGTGCTTCCATGTCGATCGCCTCCAGCTCATAGGATACACTGCCTGCTCCATCGGCCTCCAGCAAAAGGGCCGCGATGTGGACCACATACTCCTGCTGCAGGAGCGGGAGCCGGCAGCGATACAGCTTGTACGGCAAAAAGGCAGACTCCTGCCCCTTACATGCTGCCAGAAGGATGCGGGCAGAATTTTCCTGCCACGCTTCGCAGACAAAGGGGCCCAGGATGACCCAGCTGCCCCCGCACTTGACGATGATGGCGGTCGTGTCCATGGCGTCAGACGATACATAGATCTTCCGACCGTCTTTCTTTGCGAAAAAGGAGCCGAGCCCTTTTGCGGTATAGAGCGGCTGACGGTCGGGCAAAAAGCAAAATCTTTTCTCAAAATCCTCCAGTACCCGAAGATCCCCATCCCAGCTCGTCACCGGCAATTTGATCAGAGCCGGTATCAGCAGCTTTGCGGCCTCTATAAGATCCATCTTTTCCCTCCATATCATGATCTTGTCATTATTTATCGTATATTTATTATAGCATAATGCAGGGTCATGTCGTTAGAAGGAAAAGGACACTGTTAGTAAAAATGTCCGATCGGCGGCAGATCCTCTGGCTTGATCCCCCTCAGATCTTTTTCCTCAACATTGTAGTTCGTCATTTCAGCAGCAAGTTTTTTCGCCACGATAGTGAGCGTGGGGGCAGAGGCCCTGTAGGTCCTCTGGGGCTAGGCCGTGACCGTAAGGAGTAGGGCCGCGGTCAGGACAGCCATAATTTTATTTGATCCGCTTCTGGATATCCTCCACGGACGGCAGCTGCTTTTCCAGATCATCCGGCAGGCTACTGGTCACTTTGTATTCGCTCACACCGATCGGCTTGGATATATCCTTGAGGGAGTATTCCGCCACCACATTGTTCTTGCTTTTGCACAGAAGCAGACCAATAGACGGATTGTCCTGCTCTTTTTTCAAGATACCGTCCACTGCCGACAGATAGAAGTTCAACTGACCGGCATATTCCGGTTTGAAGTCCCCGGTTTTCAACTCAATGACCACATAGCAGCGCAGGTTCAGGTTATAAAACAGCAGATCAATGTAAAAATCATCGCCGCCTATATCCAGATGGTACTGGTTCCCCAAAAATGCAAAGCCAGTCCCAAGCTCCAGAAGAAGCTTGGTAACATCCCGCACCAGTGCCTGCTCAATATCTCGTTCGAGCATATCTTCCCGAAAAGGAATGAAATCGAATACATACGGGTCTTTCATGGTCTGCGCTGCCAGCTCGCTTTGCGGAGACGGCAGACGATGCTCAAAATTCGAGACCTTATCCGCCAGCATCTGCCGCTGATATAAGCCACTTTCGATCTGGTGTACCAGAACATTGTGTGACCACCCATTTTCAGCTGTTTTTTGAATGTACCATATGCGTTGGTCAGAGTCTTTGACCTTTTCCAAGATCGCAATATTGTGAGACCATGGGATTTGTGCAGACACCGTCTGCACAAATCCACGATCCGGGTAAGTCTCGGCGAATTTTGCCATGTACTTCAGGTTACGGACGGAATATCCTTTGCTCTCCGGAAAGGCGATCCGGATATCAGTGGCAAGGTTATCGATAAACTTGTTTCCCCATGATTTATGCTCATTGATAACACAGCCGATATCATGATAGAGGAGCAGCATATCTGCGTTCGCATGGACCGCTGCGCGATATTGTGCAGCCTTGATCTCACGTTTGATATTTTCAATAATGGAGAGATACTCCGGTGTATTCATTAGCACACGCCTCGCCTCACTTTCTCACGATCCTTGTCCTTATTTTACAATGATACAGAGCTTTCCTTCACAATACTTTTCATAACAGTAGATGACTGGTCTCGTCAGTCCTACCTGGATCCCTGATCGGATCAGCCGATACTGTATTATATTTCCCATTCGGCCACCATCCTTCTTATACAGCTACTTTTTTCTGTTCATCCGCCTATCTTTTCTTCTTCCCGATCTGCTCCCGCAGCTTCTCCTCATCCGTAGCCGCCTGGAAGATATCGCTGAGCACATCATAGGGCGAGTTGGAACAGACCGCCAGCAGGATCATCCGGTCGTAGGCGTTGGGCGGGTAGATCACGGAAAGGCCGCTCTCCAGCAGGATGTCATTCGTCTCCATGATGAACTCCTGCATGGCGTCCGCGCCGCCCTCGCTCTCCCTGTCCAGGGTCCAGCGCATGCAGTTTAAGAACAGGATATCCCGCTTTTCCACCGGCACCTTCCGCTCCCTCAGCTTCTGGATGCGGGCCCGCCACAAGGGCTTCTCATAGACCGTCTTCGGCAGGTCCAGAAGGTCCTTCCAGGGGACGAAGTCCGAGCGGTTCACCCCGGTCTTGTCCGCCTTTTTCGTGTGGTACTGGACCCAGATCGGCTCCCACAGACGGATGGACAGCTCTGTATCATCCTCTGCCCCCAGGATCTCCTTTAACGCATCTAAGAGGGCATCCGCCTCCTGGTAGGCGGACCTCTGATAACCCTTTAACTCCCCCCGGTGGCTGTCCAGGTAGGCCAAAAAGGCCTTTTTCTGCTCCTCAGGGTCTTCCAGCCCATATAGGATCGTACTGATCTGCTCCTCCATCAGCCGGGACTGGCCGGCGTATAGCTGGACCTCTGCTATGCCTCCTTCTGCTACTCCTGTACTATCCTGCCCTTGCGCCGCAGGACCTTTTTTATAGTACCACCTGATCAGCTCCTGCGCCGTCTCCCAGCGGTTGAAATCCTCCGAGTACTGGCAAAAGTAGTAGATACATTCCTCCGGCCGGCGGAGGTTATAGGGGACCTCGTCCAGGGCCTCTAAGAGCTCACAGACGTACTCACAGTCCATGTCAAAGGCGAAGGCCATCTTGAACAGGGTATCTCTGGACACATTCTCCTGCTTTCCGGTGAGATACCGGCGCAGCAGCTTGCTCTGGAGCTCCCCCTCCATCCCCCGCTCTTTCGCCAGCGTCATCATCAAGAGGATGTACGCCTCCACCTCGGCTGCAAGGGGCGTATCCGGCCCGTCGGAGAACACGCCGCGAAAGCCAGCATAGGTGACTATGCTGACCTCCTGGTGCCCTTTCTCTTTTTTTCCGTACATCTCCCGCAGGAACCGGCAGAGCGCGTACCGGAAGGTGACCCGAAAGCGTGGATCCTGCAAAAATCCGATGATATCCTCGGCGCTGGCTAATCCTTCATATTCCTGCTTCACCTTCCGGCTCCACTCATTCTCCATCTGCTGATATGTCAGTCTCGTGATCCCATCCCGCATAGCTGACCTCCCTCTTTTTTCCTTTAGAACACCACCACCTGGAACCCGTTGCTGGTCTTCTTCATCCCCGTATATACCCCCAGGGACCGCTGGCAGGCGTATCCGTAACCGGGATCTAAGATCTGGAAGTTCCCCATCTGCAGGTTGTCCACATCCCACACATCCGTATAGCCGATCACGGTCACATAATGCTGTACCGCCCCCGGACCGTACACATAGACGATCGCCGGCCTTCCTGCATTGATCTCATCATATACCCGCTTTAACGCGCCCTGCTGGCTGCTGTACTTCTTCGAGCTCATACCGCCCCAGCCCCACACGGCGCCTGCTCCCTCTTTCCAGTATTTCAGCGGCTCTGCGTAGGGGGCCTTTCCGGCCACCGCACGGGCATAGGAGATGGCGTAGACGGAGCAGTAGACAGAGCCATTAGGCTGGCAGCCGATCGTGTCCTTGATCACAGAAGGATCGTAGCCTAAGGTCATGGACCCGCCTGCCGCCGTTGCCTGACCGGCCTGGGTGGTAAAGCTGCCCCGCTGGGTACTGTAGGTATTTCCGGATGCGTCCATCACATAGAGATCATAGGTGTAGGTGGTGGAGGGCGACAGCGCCCCGAAATACTCGTTCATATCGAACCAGCCGTCAAAATGGGTCATGGTGTAGTTGATCGTGTCGTAGCGGTCGGAGAGCAGGCTGCCATTCCCGTCGTAGAGATGGTAGCCGCAGCGCACCAGCCGGATCCGGGAGGGATCGCTGATGGAGGCATTGATCTGGGCGTTGGTGGCGGACAGCCTGGACACGCCCTGGTCCGTGACGGTCACAGATGCCGCCGGGGCGGTCTGTCCCTGGGTAGTGAAGGTGTCCACATTGCTGATATAATAGTTGCCGGAAACATCCATCACATAAAACTTATACTGGTATGTGGCTCCGGGCTGCAGCTGTCCATAATATTCGTTCATATCATACCAGCCGTCAAAACGGGTCATGGTATAGTTGATCGCGTCATAGCGGTCCGTCAGCTGGCTGCCGTACTGGTCGTAGAGGACGAAGCCGCACTTTTTCAGACGGATCCTGGAGGGGTTATCGATCGTGGCGTTGATCTGGGCATTGGTAGCGGACAGCTTGGACACGGCTTTCACCGTGATCGTGGGGGCGGAGGCCCCGTAGGTCCTCTGGGGCCAGGCTGTGACCATGAGGAGCAGGACCGCGGCCAGGGCCAAGGTCAGGGCCAGCAGCCTTGCGGGGATATCCCTTAAGCTGCGGACACTTTCTGTACGTTCGTTTCTCTCGCTGATCTTCTTCATCGTTATATCCTCCTTGTTCTTTTTTAACGCCTCTTGGCGAGCGCTTTTGTTTTTGTTTTGTTTACAAGAAGAATATAACCCATGTTTTTCGTTTTCTGTTTTTTGCTTTCCCATTGCGGTCCTGCCGCTGGCGCGCTTGCCCTTCTTTCCCTTCTGCCCTGATGCTTCACAGCCTCTTCCTTATCACGCCTGACAGGCAGCGCGGTCCCCTTCTTATCCCCCCATGCAGGACTTAAGGTCACTCCTCCATGAGATACTGCATCCTGGCCGTCTCGTCCAGGGTATAGTCCCCCAGGACCTCCCTGGCCTTTTCCAGCAGATCGTCCAGCGAGTGCATAGCATACCAGTAGATCTCTTTTCTCTGGGGACCGATGCTGAGAACCTTATCTGCCTCGGGAACATAGGTCCCCTCCAGGATATGGGCGTAAGGATAGACCCGTCCTCCCGCCTCCCAGCAAAAGAGCATACGGTCCCAGTTGATCCGGCCCTGGGCATATCTCTGATGATCTGCGTCCACCCCCCGGATCTCGATGAAGGGACTCCCCTCCTCTACGAAAAGCATGGACACCTGGTAAAGCTCCTGCCCGTACACTGTCCTCATCCTCGCCTCCTCCAGATCCCACAGCTTCAGCCGATAGTCGTTCCCCCACAGAAGGATCCACCGATCGTCCGCCATAAAGGCGACTTGCCTCCTGTCCGTGGCATAAAATGGGATCCGCTGGACGATCTTCCGCTTTTCCAGATCCAAGAGCAGGAGACTGTCCGTTCCGTCATCGCAGATCCCGACCAAGTCCTTTTTCTGCGCCATATAGAGGATATCCTTATAGGATCTCCTCTCCCTCCAGACCATCTCATCCGAGAGAAAGATCTCCCTACCCTCCTGCCTGTCCAGGATCCGCAGGATATCCGCAGCCTCATCCTTATCCTTCTGCCATACTCTGGTCACCAGCAGGATATACCGCCCTGACGGGCTGATCTGCACCTCCTTGACATCGATACATCCCCCCCAGTCCTCTCCCCCTTCCTCTGGATCGATACTGGCTTTGACCGTCCCATCCGCAAGATCGATCTGGTCGATCCGCTTTCCATGGTTCACAAGGAGTCCCTCTTCCTCTCCCGCGCAAAAATACGTGCAGCTATCGATCGCCTCCTGGGGCTGGACCTGCCAGCAGATGGTCTGTGTCCCCACATCATAGGCTGCGATCCGGTCCTTGCCCCACTCTCCTCCGATCCGTTCCTCCAGATAACAAAATACGGTCCCATCTCCCTTGGACCACCAGCTCTCCTGCAAAGCACCCTCGATCTGGACAGACGCTTTCTCCTGGTGGTCCGAGAGGCCGTAAAATGTGATCTGCCGCCTATCCTCCTCATCCATTGTATAGACCGCATAAAGGTCTTTTTCAGGACATGCGTGCAGATGGATCAGTTCTCCTTTAAGCGCTACCTCTTCCCGCTCCGTGTCCCCCAGCTTTTTCAGCAGCGCGATCCTCCCGCCTCCATCCTCCAGCGTGACCAGGCAGGCCGTCTCGCTCCTGGCATCAAAAAGGAACCGGTCCGTCCTCCGCTCTACGTTTGTGCCAAGGGATATGACATCCTGCTCCTCTATAGACAGCAGGGACATGCTCCCGTCGGCCATCCCCAGGATATAGATATCCTGCCGCGGCCATATCCCCGCCAGGCTTTCCTCACAGCTGTACTGCCAGAGCACACGCCCGGTCCCCGCGTCAAAAAACCAGATATCCCGGCCGCACCATAAAAGCAGGATCTCCCTCTCCTCCCCGTCGATCCTCACTGTCCTATTTTGGAGCCCGGAGCCCTGGTCGCTCCTTCTCTGGCATGTGATCTCCGTTTCCCAGAGCCGCCTTCCTGTGCCAGGATCATAGCAGCCTACCGTCCCAGGTACGGTCACTTCTCTGTTATCGTTCAAAACCGCAGCCTTATACCCAAATGCCGCCACATCACCGTCTTCTAAAAAGCAGACCTGCCGATATCCGATCGTCTGGCTCTCAAGCAGCGCATAAGGCCCCTTTTCCAGATCCACCAGCAATAATGCGCCTAAAGTCTCGCCTTCCTTGGCTACGGAGCCATACGCTGCGCCAAAGGGCATTGCCAGATGACAGCCCCCCTGGTCGATCGCCGGAGTGCCCGGATCCATAGATGGCCAGCCTTTCATCTCCGTTCCCACCGGGACTGAGCAGACCATCTCGCCATCCTCCCTGCAGTATACGGCCAGAGACCGATCCTCCATCCCATAGTAAAAGTCGCGATAGACCGCCAGCAGGCTGCCGTCCTCATCAGACCCGCAGGCATATACTCTACTGTATCCCTCCTGTTCCAGCCTCCGGATCAGCTCCACCTCCTGCCTGTCTATATCCACCATGGCCATAGCGTCATCTGTCAGGAGCAGCAAGGTATCTTCATCTAAAAAACGGAAATAGCGGATCCCCCCGCTCAGTCCTCGCTCCTGCCAAAAGGCGGTATCCCATCTCCTCTCACAGACTCCGCTGCCCAGATCCCACAGATAGACAGTCTCCATCCCGTCTACAGCCAAGAGCCATTTCCCGCCAGGACTTATCTGTTCCACACCCTTTGACCGCGCATCCATAGAAAGGAGCCTGTCCCCACTGAGAAAATAGGCCCTGCTCTGCATAGACCGGTAGCTGTAGAGTGCCTGGTTCAGCGCCGCCTCCGCTTCTCCCACATAGGGCTTGCTCCGGTCCTCCTCCCCGGCCGGTAGCGCCTCCATCGCCACCGCGATCGCCGCCATCCGGTCCCCCTTTTTCAGCAGCTCCGCCGAGGTCTGGGCCAGATACTTGGACCGCTGGATCATGGTCTCCCAGTAATGCTGGTGGATCTGGTAAGCCTGCCAGCCGATATACCCCGCGATGACACTCAAAAACAGCAGGGCGGCAGTCATGGTCCGGATGGTCTTCTTAAGCTGATACTCCCTCTGCCGCTGGCGCAGATCGTCATAGCCGCAGCCCAGCATGGGGGCCAGGAGGCGATAGATCTCGGTCTTTAGCTTCTTCCTCCGCTCTTTTTTATCCGCCCCCCGGATATCGGCGGCCAGGCCCTCCACCGGCTGCAGCCGCATACCGTCCTGGCCCTCCTTCTCATCCTTGCGCAAAAGCTCCGGCAGCGTCTCCTTCGGATCCCCCTCCACCACCACGGTCAGGACCTGGTCCCGGCTGTGGCTTTTAAGGAACAGCTCCACCTCCCGGCTCACCCAGACCGACCCGGGCGTATCCGGGCAGAGCAGCACGATCAGAAAGGTCGAATGGTCCAATGCCTCTTTGATATGGGCTTCCATATCCCCGCTGCTGGACAGCTCCTCCCGGTCCCGGAACACCTTTCCCAGTCTTTTCTGTCCTTTTTCTCCCTTATCCGGGCGCAGGGACTTAGGGATCTTATAGCCCTCGATCATCCGCTGGATCTGCTCCGCCGCCTCCATGCTCTTTTCTTCATGGCAGTAGCTGATGAAGACGGCATAGTCCACCGCCGCAATGGCGCTGTTCTTTGGAGCCAAGGCACGCTCTATCCGGTGGATCTCCTCCAGCATCTCCTCTGCGCTCTGATAACGGGCCGCCGGACCCGGCTCCAGAGCCTTTTTTAGGATCTTGTTCAGCGCGCCTAAGACACTGGAGGGACAGCCGATCCTTTTGGCTTGCCGGCCGTAGAGGAATTTCCCGTTGACCACCAGTTGAAGTGCTCTCGGATCCATGGCCTTTCCGGTGAGCATCCGCAGCAGCAGATAGCCCACGGAGTAGATATCTGCCGCCCTGGTCAGCCGCAGGGTGCCGTCATTTCCTTGAAAGCATTCCGGCGCTGTGTAGCCATTAGTAGTGTACAGGCTCCGGTCCGCGATCGCCTCTGTAGCTCCATCGGCCATCAGGGGCCTGGCCGCGCCGAAGTCGATCAGGGATACCTGTCCCTGCTCCGGCCTTTCCAGCTCCCCGCCTTTGAGGAAGATGTTATTTTCCTGGATATCCCCGTGGAGATAGCCGTTCTCATGGACCTCCTTTAAGGCGCAGAGGACCTGGCCGGTCAGGGCGATGGCCGTATAGGCCCTGAAGGAGGTACGCCCTTCCTCCTTCTGGCGGAGCACCTGGCCTAAAGAGACGCCCTTTTCATCCAGGCGCTCCATGATCCCGTACAGGTTCCCTGTCTCTTCAAAATGCTCCCCGTCAAAGGAGATCCGCTCTTTTTCGGCTAAGCTCCAGAGGGGGATCAGGCGAAAGCCTTTGTTGTAGATCTGGGCGGTAACGGCCCTTTCCTTTTTCAGCATCCCGCGGGCATGGGCATAAAGGGGATCTCCCTGTCCCAGGATCTCCCCGTTCTCTCTGCGATTTAGGGCGGCTCCCCTGACCAGGGGATAGCACTCCTTGACCGCCACCCGCATCGCGTCCTCTTCCCAGACCCAGCCCTCCCTGCGAGTGCTCGCGGTCTGGTCTTTTTTCGCGCTCGGATCCTTTTTTGCATCCTGGTCTTCTTTTGCAGTCGGATCCTCTCTTGCGGCCGGATCCGCTCTTGCGGCCTGGTCCTTTTTTGTGACACGGACCGCCGGGTATAAGATCCCGGAACCGCCGTAGCCCACCGGCTCCCCGTCGATCTTATAATGGCCGCCCTCCTGCCCAAAGTCCAAGATCGTCCCCGGCGGGAGGATGCTCCTCCCGTCCGGCAATCTGTTCCATTCCATACCCGTCTGCCCCGCCCCTTTCTCTACGCTCTCCGTCCTTCTTTTTCCCTACCCGTCTTTCCCTCTGCCCAGCTCATCTACGCAGCTCGTCCCTACACGAGCTTTCCCCCGTCCGGTCTATCTACTCGGTCCATCTGCTCGGTCCATCTTGGCCCAAACTCTTTCTCTTCTATGACAGCCCTTCCGTCCACAGCCCGATCGGCGGCTTCACAAAAGGATATCCTCCAGCCTCCTCTTCGGCACATAGTGGACATCCTGCTCATCCCGGTAGTAGTCCGTGCTCTCCCCATCCGCAATCTCTGTCAGCACCACCTTCTCCGCAGGCTTCCCCAGCCCTATGATCAGCATGGGAGCCAGATAGTCCGGGAGTTCCAGTGTCTCCTTCACCGAGGCCGCGCCGAAATTCCCGATCATACAGCCGCCCAGTCCCTTATCCACCGCTCCTAAGAGCATGGTCTGGGCCACGATCCCCACATCCCGCTGATAACGGGACAACGACTCGTCGATCCTGGTGTCCTGGCAGATCACGATAAAGGCGGTGGGGCGCATCCCCTCATGGGGAAGATCAAGCTCCGGCAACGCCCTGGCCCACTTCGTCTCCTTCTGGATCTTGTCCACCGCCTCTTTTTCACAGGCCAGATAATATTTTAAGGGCTGTTTGTTCACAGAGGATGGACAGAGCCTGGCACAGTCCACCAGCCAGGTCAGCTCCTCCCTGGTGATACGCCTGGTCTCGTCAAAGCCACGATAGCTCCTGTTCTTTTTTACTAATGCTTTAAAGTCCATATGCACACTCTCCTTTCGCTCAGCGCGGGTTGCTATCTATCCATTATACCATGCACTTGTGTCCCATAAAAGCCTTGGACAAAAAAAGCCACTCCAACAAAGTTGAAGTGGCTTTCATCATCATTCAATATAGAAAAGCATCCTCCGTCACAGCTTCGAATACCCATAAGCGTTCACCAGTGCATCCAGCTTCTGCCCCTTCTTGCACAGCGGGCACTCCCTGTAGTCATAGTCCACATAATCCGGCAGATCCTGCTTCCCGAACACGGCCCGGACCGGCACGCCGGCTACATCCTCCACGGCGCTGAAGATCGCGGATACGCCCTGCAGCAGGCCGCCATAGTACTGGACGCTCTCAATCGCCTTGATCGCGGAGAAGCCTGTGGTGACTGTGGCCATCAGGATGATCACATGCTTGCCCTTGACCATAGGGACGATATTATCCCGGAAGATGATCTGGCTGTTATTGTTGAACTCCGGCTTCACGATATAAATCGTCTTGTGCTTGTTCATGGAGAGGAAACCGTTCCGGCTCAGCTCCTCGGCTAAGAAGGCCCCGATCACCTCCGTCCCTTCCATACAAACGATGGTATCGACGACGGTCCCGTACAAGTACATGCCGACCATACCCTTCGCAACATCCTGCGCCTCAACGGCCCTGGTCTTTAATGTGGTCATATCAAGATAATAATTGATATGGGAGTGGTTAGTTGCAAAATGGCCCGGCGTCACCTTTAACGCGGCATTCGTACCGATCGTTGCGATCTTTCTGTACCTGGTCTCCATGAAAACACCCCTTTCCAGATCTGAAACATTTTTTTAACACGGCTGCTACTTAATTATACCAAGATCTGGAAGATCGCGCAACTAGGACTTCATCTTGTTTTCGCACATTTCTCTTTCATCTGAAAGTAATCCCTGATCCGCTGCTTGATCTCCGCCGGCTTTAAAAATTTCAGCAGATATCCTTCCGGCCTTAAGGCCAGCACCTTTTTCACACTCTCCGGATCGTCCAGGCTGGTCAAAAAGATGACCGGGACATCCGCAAATTCCTCCTCGGACCGGAGCATCTCCAGCACATGCCTTCCATCACAGACCGGCATCTCATAGTCCAACAGGACAAGGTCCGGCCGATCCAGAGTGATCGCCCGGATCGCGGACAATCCCGACTTGACCACAGAGACCTCATAGTCCTCACCCAGCAGTCTCCGCATCATCTGCCGCATGGTGATCGAATCATCCACCACCAGGATCTTCTTTTTGGGGACCTCCTCCCTTGTCTGCAGATATCGTCCGATCTCCTCCATCGCATTATCGGCCCCGATCGGGGTCCCGATCCCCTCCTGGAGAAGATGCGGCGCGATCACACAATAAGCAAAATATCCCCCTGGCGTATTGAACAGAAGACTGATCTGCGGGTTCTTTTCTCCGATCACCTCCTAGAACTGATCGTAGCTCAGGAGATTTTCTTCCTTCAGTTCAAATTGCTGCAGGGACGGGAAATGCTGCATGATACGCCATACAAATTGCCTTGCTGTATATCTGGTCGCATTGACCAGCACGATATCCAGCTTATCGGAGCGGATCCCCATGATCCTTCCCACGGTCTGGATGATGATCTTTTCCTCAAAGACCAGGATGACTTCCCACTTTTTATCTCCGCCATCCGTACCGTACACTAACCGATAATATACGCCTTTCCCGAAACGTTCGCCCCCATAGGTGTCGCTGACGATCTGCGCCTCCAGCTGGAACATATCATCCAAAAGCTTTACGATCACCTTTTTTATCTCTGCAAGCTCCTCATCCGGCAAAAGGTCCACCCATTTGCTTATCTCATCCCCGGCGATCGCCCGGTCTTCTGTCAACGTATGGCCGATCAGCCACCCGGCGCAGACTCCCAAAAAGTGATCGACAGCATCCAAAGAATAGTCCTGGGCGATCAGCTCCTGCTCCAGTGCTGGCAGCGTCTCTTCCCGAAATCCCTTATGTAAACGCTTGTGCATCTCAAGTTCTTTATGCTCTATGAACTCCATATAAACTTCTTCGTCTAAAAAATGCTGGAGCGCGTGTTCCTTTAAGTATCGGATCCCATCCTTATATTTTTCAGGGTCTATCTTTTCCTCATCCCTTAAGGCAAAAAGCTCGTTGATGATCCCAAAGAGCTTTTGATGTTCCCTGTCAATGTTGTCTACTCCGATATTATACTCGTCCTTCCATATCAGCTGGTTTTCCATGTAAATGATCCTCCTTTTCTGCAACCTAGCCTTATTTCCCTGATGATCTTTTGAGCTTCGAAGTTTCCCTGATGGTCGGCTCTGTTTTTCATTTTACTTTATATTTCCCATAGATACTATACCTTAAGATAAAGAAAAAGTAAATGCCATATCCGTAAGATCCAACAGATTGTCTGTTCCTCCATTACTATTCTCACCCAAGCCAATTGCTGTTTATACGCAGGCGCATGATCAGTCATCGGCCTGCAGTCTCAAACGCTCTTCTTCTGCAATATCGCACAAGATCTTCTTCTTTTCTCTCAAAAAAGAGGACGGATAGCCGGAACTTTCCTCTTCTTACCCAGATCCTGCTTTCGACATAGACAATATCGTTTGAAAATCTTTTTTTCTGGTCAATCCAGGAGAAGATTTACATCTCCCTATATGCTACATTTTACTTATAGAAATTGCTCAAGCGCGCAGGGGATTTTTAAAGAAAAATCTGTGCAATTTCCATAATTCTCGCCCAATGATCTTATGGATATCGCCCAGAAGAAAAGGAGAAAGTAAAAATGAAAAGTTGGAAAAAAACGCTGGGTATTGCGGTCAGCGCTGCAGGTGTCCTCATCGTAGGTGCTACCTTCTTCTCGGTAGCAGGGACCAGCTCGGGAGACACCGTGGAGATCCGTCTGGCCCATAACCAGGCCGCGGGCTCAGAGATCGCCGATTCGATCGCAAAGATCGCAGAGTTCGCGGCAGAAGATCCCAGCCAAAAACTGGATGTCTCCATCTATGCCAGCGGGGTGTTGGGAACGGAAAAGGAAGAGATCGAAATGGTCCAGGCGGGGGTACTGGATATGGCAAAAGTGAGCTCCAACACTTTAGGGCAATTTAAAGATGAATATTCCATCTTTGCCGTTCCTTATCTGTTCCAGAGTCAGGAGCACTATTACGCCGCCTGTGAGAACAGCGAAAAGGTAAAGGAGCTGTTCCAGTCCACCGCAGAGGACGGATACATCGCGATCGGATACTACGCCAATGGCTCCCGTAACTTCTATCTGAAAGAAAATATCCCCTGTACAGACCCGTCCGTGCTGAAGGGCAAAAAGATCCGCTCCATGCCCAGCTCCACTTCCATGGACATGATCGAGCTCATGGGCGGCTCTCCCGTACCTATGGCCGGCGGTGAGACCTACAGCGCGCTGCAGCAGGGCATCGTGGACAGAGCCGAAAATACCGAGCTGGTGCTGACCGTAGACGGGCACGAGGATCTGGTAAAGGCCTATACCTACACGGAGCACCAGTATTCTCCGGATATCTACATCATCAGCACAAAGACCTGGAACCGCTTGAGCGACGGACAAAAGGAGCTTTTGGTCTCCTCGATCCAAAAGGCGAATGATAACTTTAAAAATCTCTACAACGGCATGATGGCTGAAGCGATCGTGGAAGCCGAAGAGCATGGCGTGACCGTTTATCGGGATATCGATAAGACCGCTTTCATCGAAGCCGTCCAGCCGGTGCATCAGGACTATTGTGCCAAGGGCGAGAGCTATAAGGCCCTGTACGAGGATATCCAGAAATACGCACAGTAAGTGCAAGGAGGAGCAAAATGAAACGATTAGACAAAGTTTTAGAGACCTTATTAGGCCTCATGGTGGCTGTGATGGTGCTGAGCTGCTTCTGGCAGGTGTTCACCCGCTTCGTCTTAAATAGCCCCAGCAAATATACAGAAGAGCTGCTGCGCTATCTGCTGATCTGGATGACCATGATCGGGGTCCCCTATGCCTTCGGCAAGGACCGCCATCTGTCGATCAACTTAGTTACCCGTTCCTTTAGCCCCAAAGCCATGGTGATCACCAAGATCGGCATCGAGGTCTTGATCCTGTTCTTGAGCATCTTTGTCATGATCGCAGGCGGCTGGATGGTGACCACTAATTCCAGCGGTCAGATCTCCCCGGCCCTACATATGCCCATGGAGCTCTACTATGCCTGTGTCCCCATCGGCGGCATCCTGATGGTCCTCTATGGCGTGGACCATCTGATCCGATATTCGAAGCTAATTGAAGGAGGTAAGATAATGCAGATCCAGGCAGCGATCGTCCTACTCATCGTATTTTTCCTGCTGTTGGCCTACGGTACCCCTGTATCCTTCAGCATCATCAGCGCAGCGCTGGTAACGATCATCATGTTTTTGACCCCGAATTTTGGGATGTTCATCTCCGCCCAGAAGATGGTAGGCGGCATCGACAGCTTTTCTCTTTTGGCCGTTCCTTTCTTTATCCTAGCCGGGCTCCTGATGAGCAGCGGCGGTATCGCCAGGCGGCTGGTGAACCTGGCTCTGATGGTCCTTGGCCGTGTCCCCGGTTCTCTGGCCCTGACCAATGTGGCAGGCAATGCCATGTTCGGTTCCATCTCCGGCTCCGGGATCGCGGCAGCTACCGCGATCGGCGGCGTCATGAACCCACTGGAAAAAGAGCACGGCTATGATGAGACCTTCTCGGCGGCCGTGAACATCGCCTCCGCTCCTGTAGGGCAGCTGATCCCGCCCACCACAGCCCCCATCATCTACTCCACCGCGGCAGGGGGGATCTCTGTGGCCGCCCTCCTGATGGCCGGGTGGATCCCAGGCCTCTTATGGGCAGGCTTATGTATGCTGGTGGCCTTCCTCTATGGCAAAAAGCACGGCTATACGATCAAAAGCGAGAAGCTGACCATGGCAGCAGTCGGTAAGACCGTCTGGGAAGCCGTCCCCAGCCTGTTCCTGATCGTGATCATCATCGGCGGCATCCTGTCCGGTTACTTTACCCCCACAGAGGCCTCCGGCGTGGCGGTGGTCTATGCCTTCATCCTGTCCGTGTTCATCTACAAGAGCATCAAGCCCTCCCAGATCATGGGGATCTTAACGGAAACAGCGGTCATGACCACGATCGTCATGCTGATCATCGGCGCTTCCTCCGTTTTAAGCTTCGTGCTGTCCTTTACCGGGCTTCCCCAGGCCATCAGCGCCCTGCTCTTGAGTGTCTCCAGCAATAAGATCGTGATCCTGCTGATCATCAACCTGATCCTGCTGATCGTTGGCACCTTTATGGATATGGCCCCCGCCCTGCTGATCTTCACCCCGATCTTCCTCCCGGTGATCAAGAGCCTGGGGATGGATCCGATCCAGTTCGGCATCATGATCATCATGAACCTGGCGATCGGCACGATCACCCCGCCGGTAGGGAGCGTCCTGTTCGTAGGCTGCAGTGTGGCCAAGCTCCCGGTAGAAGATGTGATGAAGACCCTGGTGCCGTATTTCCTGGTGATCGTGGCCGGCCTCCTGCTGGTGACCTTCATCCCCGCCTTCTCCATGTGGCTCCCGGGTGTGCTGGGGCTCTTGTAAGGAGACTCAGAGGAGCTCCTACCGCACAAAGCTTTTCGATGCGTTCACGCTATCCAGGAAGTTATCGTGATGGGGCTCCTCGGTAAATGCCACCTGCGGCCCATTGGTGTAGGTGACCGTGTTCAAGGTCTTCCGGTATTTTAGAGGGGAAAGGGTCATATAATTCTTGAACATCCGCTCAAAGTAGGTCAGGCTCTCATACCCCAGGGCATGGGCGATATCCGATATGCTCATGTCCGTTTCCTCCAGATACCGCTTCGCCTTGCGGATCCGGTGGATATTGGTATACTCGCTGATGGTGTAGCCGGTGATCTCCTTAAAGATCCGGCAGATATAGGACCGGCTTAAGTAGAATTGGTCTGCCAGCTCATCTAAGGAGATCGCCCGCTCGCAGTTTTGGGACAGATAATCGGCGATCCCGTAAGCGGCTCTGTATTTCGGGCTGTCACAGTCATGGGGGATCTCCCGCCTCTGTCTGCGGACAAAGGCCATCAGCTTAAAGAGCCAGGACAGGATGTCCAGATCGATCCCTACCTTGTAGTTATGCTGCCTGGCATCCAGCGCATGGCGCACACTGCGGAACAGGGTCAAGATCAGCCCCTGCTGCTCCCGGTCCAGGTGGTAGACCCCATAATAGTCGTCAAAAAACCGGATGAGCTGCAGGGACGGGTAGATCCGGTCGTACTCTTCCATCTTGTTCCGGGACACATACAGGATGATCCGGTTATGGCCTGCATTGGATCCGGCCACCGACCGGGTCATGTGGATCAGGTTGGAATCCACCAAGATCAGATCCCCCGCCCGGGCGATATACTCCCGGTTATTAAAGAAGAACACCCGCTCCCCTTCTACGATATAGAAGATCTCGTATTGGGTATGGAAATGCTTGACGCGCATGTCGAATTTTTCATAGCGGACCATCTGCTCTAAAGCGATCCCATCAGTCTCGCCGTAGTAGGTTATCTTTTCCATGTAGCCGCCTCTCTTTTTTTAAGATGTATGAGCGAGATACCATAGCAAAAGAGCAGGCCCTTTGACCGGCCCGCAGATCGTAACGAAAAAACAGTTCCTAAGAAGATCATAACATATTGTGATCATAGTGTAAATGCTGGTGAAGATCCAGTTTTGGAGGGTAAGATGAAGCATATCGATCAAGAACGATTAGAAAAAACATTAGACCTGGTCATCCATAAGCTGATGAACCTGGGAGGACCGGAGGACGAGCAGGGGCTTGCCGAAGGCGGCGAGAAGATCGGGTTCTTTAAAAGAGACTTCGGGATCCATGAATGGGACTGGCCCCAGGGCGTAGGGCTCTACGGCCTGCTGAAGATCATGAAGATCAAAAAACGAGAGGACTATCAGGATTTCCTCTACCACTGGTTCAAAGACAATATCAGTGCCGGACTCCCATCGAAGAACATCAACACCACCACCCCGCTCCTGACCCTTGTGGAGCTCAATGACCTCTACCACGACGAGCAGTTCGAGACCCTGTGCTTAAAATGGGCGGACTGGCTGATGGATTGCCTGCCCAGGACCAAGGAGGGCGGCTTCCAGCATGTGACCAGCGCTAATGGGGACCGCCAGGGCGTCCGTCTCAATGAAAATGAGATGTGGATCGACACCCTGTTCATGACCGTCCTGTTCCTGAACCGGATGGGCCAGAAGTATAGCCGACAGGACTGGATCGACGAATCCATCCATCAGGTGCTGATGCATATCAAGTACCTCTTTGATAAACAGACCGGCCTGTTCTATCATGGCTGGACCTTTAATGAATACAACAATTTCGGCGGCATCTTCTGGTGCCGGGGCAACAGCTGGTTCACCTTAGGCATCCTGGATTATATCGATATGTTCCAGGGGACCATGAACGCAGGGTTAAAGACCTTCATCATCGATACCTACAAGGCCCAGGTGGCTAAGTTAAAGGAGCTGCAGGACCCCAGCGGCCTATGGCACACCGTGCTCTTAGACAAGACCAGCTATCTGGAGACCTCCGGCACCGCCGCCATCACCGCGGGCATCTTAAAGGGGATCCGGTACGGGATCTTGGACGACTCCTATCTCCCCTGTGCCACCAGAGCTATCAACGGGATCTTAGACAATATCGACAAGAACGGTACCGTGCTGAAGGTATCCGGCGGCACCGGGATGGGCTACAGCGCAGAGCATTATAAGAACATCCTGATCGCCCCCATGGCCTACGGCCAGTCCCTGACGATCTTAGCGCTGGCGGAAGCTATGGCTATGTGAAAGAGCAGAAAGGAACGATACGATGGGATATCCTTTTCAACCATTTATCCGGGAACGGACCGGAGAGCAGGCTGAGAAAGAAGCCGGGAGGCCGGGGAAGACCTGGGAGGCCGTCCCCGAGCTGACCGACGGCTTTGACCCTACCCTCCCACCGCCGCCCCAGGGGATGATCCCCATGAGCTTTTTTACAGAAAAGGTGGATCCCGGGATCTATCGGATCCACATCCGGTTTAAAGCCGTAAAAGAGATCAAGAGGCTCTATCTCTTCACCGGGCGGAAACAGCTGCGCAGGGTCCTCTCTCTGGAGAAGGGCGAGCATTTTTCCGGGTCTTATCTCCAGTCTGTGGCCGAGATCATCCCCCGCTACCAGGAGGATGTACGGCCGGTAGAGCATCTGTTCTTTACGATCTGCACAGAAGACCCGTCAGCTATCGAAATGGACGCCTGTTATGGAGAGCATGCAGACAGACCAGCACCTGAGGAGGGAGAGCCAAACGCCTCCTTGGCCCAGGAAAACAGGTCCGATCGACCCGCATCCCTTTCGGTCCCTCCCCGGATCTTCCTCTGCGGTGATTCCACAGTGACCGACCACGCCTGCGAGATCGTCTACCATCCAGGCGCCTGCTACGGGGGCTGGGGGCAGGCGCTGCCCGCCTTCCTCCCGGAAGCTGCCGTGGAGAACCAGGCCCACTGCGGCCTGACCACGGAAGACTTTTTAAAGCAGGGACACTTTTCGGTCGTAGTCCACCATATCCGGCCGGGGGATATCTGCCTCTTCCAGTTCGGCCACAACGACCAGAAGCTCCCCCACCTGTGGGCGGACCGGGACTATCCGGCGAACCTGCGCTATCTTGTGACAGCCATACAGGAAAAAGGAGCCCACCCGGTGCTGGTCACCCCTCTCGGCCGGAACATCTGGAACAGCGACGGGACCTATCCGGACCTTTTGGAGGAGCATGCCCAGGCCGTCCAAAAGGTCGCTGGCGAGACCGGCACTCCCTGTATCGATCTCCACGGATGGTCGGTCCGGAAGATCAAGGAGATGGGGATGGGCGCCGCCCGGGACTATTTCCATCCAGGCGACTATACCCACACCAACGACTATGGGGCTTGTCTCTTCGGCGCGTTCATGGCGGACAGCCTGATCAGCCTGTTCCCCGAAAAGCTTGGGGGGACCGGCAAGGTGGCGCCTATGATCGATCTTGTCCCTCCCAGAGGGCTGTGGGAAGAGCTGCAGGCTGCATCTATCCAGACCGGAGCTTTTAGTGACCATGGCAGAGAGACCGGTGACGTCAAGGATATATCTGTCGGAACGGACAACGCCTTGATCGATCGTGTCCCGGGTTCAAAAGCTCCATCTACCGGCACACAGGAGCAGTTCGATGCGATGGAGCGCTCCTCCGCCGGATTGCTGGACATGATCGCCAGAGCCAAGAAAGGATCTAGACTGATCGGCCAGGATCGCAATCTCTAATCCCCGCGGCATTGGCATTGCCCGATAAAGCAGGGCAGACCCTCGCAAAATGCTCGTGCAAGCACGGCACTTCACCGAAGGCGTGCAGAGCAGGCTCATTGCCCGCGGAAATAAAATGAAGATATGGCATAGACCAAAGAAAGGAAGTGCGAGATGAAGGTTGGCGTTAGGGCCCACGATTATGGAAAACGAAAGATCAAAGAACTGGCGGCCCTCCTCCACGATGAGGATTACCAGGCAGCCCAGCTTGCCCTGCCAAAGGCATTTATCGGCATCGACCAGTATGAGGATATCACCTCGCAGCATATCGAAGAGATCCGAAAAGCCTTCGCACAGCAGGCCGTGGATATCCCGGTATTCGGATGCTACATGGACTTAGGCAACCCAGATCCCCAGGTACGGGAGTACGCCGTCGCCACACTTAAGAAATGCCTGTCCTGGGGAAAGGCGCTTGGAGCCGCGGTAGTCGGCACAGAGACTGCCTACCCCCACCTGGCCCCTAAAGAACGGCAGCGCTGGAAGCCCTATATGCTGGACAGCGTCCTGCGAGTGCTGGAGGAAGCCCAGAGGATCGATATGAAGCTGGCGGTCGAGCCGGTATACTGGCATCCCCTGACCGACTTAGAGACCACTTTAGAAGTCATCCACAAGGCTGATGACCACCGGCATCTCCGGCTGATCTTCGACCCGTCCAACCTGCTGGAGCATCCTGAGAGCACCGATCAAGACCAGCTCTGGACCAGATGGCTGGAAGCGGTGGGAAAGTATGTGGATATCCTGCACATCAAGGACTTCAGCCTCGACCGAAAGCACCTCTATCAGCCTGAGCCTCTGGGAGCCGGCGTGATGCGCTATGAGGCCATCAGCCGCTGGCTCCACACCCAGGACCGGGAGATCTACCTGCTGAGGGAAGAGATGAACCCATTGTTCGCCAAGGATGATCTGGCTTTTATGCGGGCTCTTTGACCATATAGGACAGATCATCTGCCTGACGATAGATAGGGGCTGCTCTGCGGCAGCCCCTTCTTATCTGGTACATCGGGCAAGATAGGGATAGGTGCTCTCCGGTACCATATCCCGGATATCAGCCAGATGCCCTTACCTTAAGAACACACCCTCCAGATCCTCCTGCAGGAAGACCTTTTTTCCCTGTGCTCCAGCATCTGGCTTACCCTTAGATCTGGCTCTGGCACATCCCTATCCTACCTATCAGTCGAGAGCGGCAAGGGCTTTGGGGAAAGTGATACAAGAAGTGGCGGGGATCCTTGCCGATAGATCGCCAAAAGCGCAGGGTGATGCAACAAACAACTGAGCGACGACCTTTTACTATGGCTTTTGATCGGCGTTTCGACCGTATCTTGCGAAACGCCGCATGATCCTAAAGATCTTTCGCCTGAAGGACAAATACCTTTACGGTTTTCCCATCCTTTTTCTTTTCTCTTGCAAATGCCTTTTTAAACGCTTCCGGGTTTTTTATGACCCTGTTTTTGTCGCATATAAAAAAATAGACCGTATCTGCACGATAGTGGAAGCTGTCCGCTCCCATTTCTTCGATCAGCTGCTTTTCGCTCATACTTTCACGGGTGCATTTTGTCTCAATTATAAGATCATACAGATCCAGATAGATATCCGCTCTCATCCCTCCATATCCGTTATCGTGATATACCTCCTGCCTGATCGTCGGAAATATCGGTAATAGGATAGCATATAACATCCTCTGTAGATCATACTCATTGCCGATCTGGATCGCATTTAGGGCATCTGGTGTTAAGGTTCCCCGTCTGTTCACCGGATCATGATACATCGCTCGATGATACATATAGAAATTTTCCAGGATCTTTTCGATCAGCAACAGTTCTCTCTGCCTGTCCATTTTATCCTCAGAGATAAGGAGACTTTCTTCCAAAGCCTGTATCGTATCTCCTAAAGATCTTTTGATCGCTATCACGGCATCATCCTCAGAGTATCCATTGTCTACATAGTGCATTTTCACACCCACTTTTTTCTGTTCCTTCTCTGAAAGACCGGTCTCTTCCATACAGATCCTCACTTTGCCGCACCATAGTTTATATCTGTATTGTAATCCCTGTTTGTCAGAAATTTCTTCTAATCCTTTACCTTCTAAGATCAGCGTATCTATCTCCATATCCTTTCCTTTCCGATCCCCCATCTGATATAGAATAAAAACATATTGTCTAATATATAGATCCTATCATCCTTCCATTCCAGGACCTGGTAAAGACTTCCCTGCTGCTCCAGCACCTTCTGCCAATTTTTTAGGGAGTCCTTTACTTTCTGCTGTTTGATCATATGGTCGTCTGTATTTTTCTTGATCCTTTCCATCAGCTCTTCAATACTCAACTCGATCAGAGGTGGATCGTCTGCCAATATTTTTAGGATCAGACCATAGATGTCCTTCTGACTCCCATCAAGAAGCGTATATTTTAGCCTTTGCTGTCCGCGTGTGGGGGGGCCAGCTTTTAGTACACGTACAACGTCTGCATATGGGAGGTTCATACAAGTGAACCGGCAGCTTTCTTCTATAACTGTCTCTGTGATCTCCTCTGCCATTCCCGGTAAAAGACCGATGTTCAGACAGATCGACTGCATTAATTGTGGCGAATGTATGCTCTCTTCTGCCATTTTAGACACAAGTCTTTCCTCTACGTCCATATCTAATTCAGAAAATCCTTTATTAGCGATCCGCACCAATTCCTCTCTTCTCCATGGCTCTATCTCTATTATCGATACCCTTCCCGTCAAGTCTGGGTTTAAACGGATAGCATCATCGGAGCGATATGGCAGCGAGATCACAACGGCTTTAAACCCCGAACGTATCACTTCCTTAAGTTGGCACGCGATATCATATTGTATCTCTGGCGGTGCATAATGAAAATCATCCAGGACAAGGATCTTTTTATGCTCGTTAAAATACTGGATCACCCGATCCTTCGTGGCAAAATAATCCTTTGTAACGACTGTCGATCTATGCTCATTGTCCGAGATATCCGCTGTCTCCTCGCTGACTTTTGCTATCATCGAGATGCCTGTCTTTTTTCCGATCCCTGTCCAAAAGTCATGCTCTTTAGAGAAATCGTTCCCTGACATAGAGACCATATTTTCTCTTCCGATCACATTTTCGCATAATACAGTCTTTCCGATCTTAGAAGGCCCCACGATATACGTCAGATAGCCTTCTATCGAAAGGCTCTGTTTCAAACGCTCTTCATACGTATATCTTGTCCCACTGGAATTTCTTGACACATATGTTTTTTGCGGATAAGTACCCGGTTTAAAGATATCTGAAAAATTTTTATCCATGATAACACCCCTTTTACCAGCCTATATATCTAATATACCACATTTATCCCCCTATTCATACCTTTACATACCACATTTGATAAAAATAGAGAAAACGGAGGATCTATATCCTCCGCCCTCTGTCCATGATCTTACAAAACACCACTGCCACCAATGTGCTCGCCATGGTGGCCAATATGGCAGGCCCCACGATCGCCGCCGGATCCGCGCTCCCATACTGGCTCCGGTAGGCGATGATGTTCACTGGGATCAGCTGCAGGGAGGAGATGTTCAGGATCAGAAAGGTACACATCTCATTGCTGGCTGTCCCTCTGGGTACGGCTGTGCTCCTTTTTCCTCTCATCTCCTTTCCATCCACTCGCTCACGTCTGACCGGTCCCAGACGGGCATCTTCCTGTACCGTGCTGGCATCCTCTTTTTTCCTCCTCTCCTCCTCCGCCTTCTCCAGCTCCTTGAACCCCGCCAGCCCCGCCGGAGTGGCCGCCGAACCCAGCCCCAGCATATTGGCGATCATGTTCACGGCTATGTGCCGCATAGCCGGATGCTCCGGATCCAGACGGGGGAATAAGAAGCGGAGCACCGGTCCCATCTTCCCAGCCAGCCAGTCCACCAGCCCGGACCGTTCCCCGATCTTCAATATCCCGCTCCAAAAGCTTAGGACACCCAGCATCGTGACACCTAAGGACACCGCGTCTGCCGCCCCGTCTAACATCCCCAAAGTCACATCAGACAATCTTCCGTGGAATGCCGCCCACAAGATCCCTGCCAGGATCATACCGGCCCAGAGATGATCCAGCATACTGCTCCCCCCTTAAAGATCCCTATCCTCGCTCAGCTGATAGCGTATATCTGTCTATATCCTATTCAACCAAAGCCGGATCTTATACCGGGATCCATGATATACCTACAACTGGATAAAGATATCCCTTATAAAGAAAAACACCGGAAGGCTCTGACCCCTTCCGGCGCTCTTTGCAGCTGCTTTTCTACATCTGCTCTCTATCGTTTTTCTTGCACTGCTCTTGCTTCTTCCACAGGCCGCCCTTACGCCAGGCCCAGCCCACAGCTTACTTCTTCGCGATATACTTCCGGATATCCACCGCGATCGAGATGATGATGACAAAGCCCTGGACGATATACTGGAGGTTGGTCTCCATCCCCAAGAACTGCATAGCGGATTTCAAAAGCTCGAACACCAGCACGCCGATCAGCACGCCGGAGACCTTGCCCACACCGCCGTTCACGGATACACCGCCGATGGTACAGGCCGCGATCGCTTCCAGCTCGTAGCCCTGGCCCATGTTCACGGAGGTACCGCCGGCCTTCGCGCCTAACAGGAAACCTGCCAGAGCGTAAGCCAAGGTCGCCATCACATAGATCCGGATCTTCGTCCACTTCACGTTGACACCAGATACCTCGGCCGCCTGCTCATTGCCGCCGATCGCGTACATGTATTTGCCGTGAGGCGTATTGTTATAGAGGAACCACATGATGATGCCCACCACCAGGGCGATCCAGAACAGGATCGGGATCCTTAAAAGGCTTCCTGTGGCCACATAGGTATAATCGTTGCGGTAGCCGCCGATCGGGGTCGCATCGGTATAGACCAGACAGATCCCATAGACGATCAGCTGCATGCCCAATGTCCCGATGAAAGCCGGCACGTTCAGATACGAGATGACCAGACCGTTGATCAATCCAAAGATGGCGCAGACCAGCATCGCGATCAAAAGCACCACCACCACCCACCATACGCCAAAGGTGGGCAGGTTCTTGGTCAGCTCGAAGCGTCCGGAATAATCTGCCTTCTGCAGCAGAGTCCCGGAGATACAGGCAGCCAGACCGACCATACGGCCGGCAGAAAGGTCCGTACCCTTTGTGATCAAGCACCCGGATACACCGACAGCGATGATGAAACGGGGCGCCACGTTCAATGCGATACTCCTAAAGTTCGGAACTGAAAAGAATTTCGGTCTAAAGATACCGGTAATGATCACCAGCACACCCAGCACACAGATGATCCCATAATTGATAAGGAATTGCTTCCAATCCATTTTCTTACTCATGTTCGTTTCCTCCTTGCTCCTCGAACTGTGTCGCGTAATACATCACGCGCTCCTGTGTCGCTTCATCGCCCTCCAGCTCTCCGGTGACGTGGCCGTTGCACATGACGACCACACGGTGGGACATGCCTAAAAGCTCCGGCATCTCCGATGAGATCATGATGATCGATTTGCCCTGACGGACCAGGTCGATCATGATCTGGTAGATCTCATATTTCGCGCCTACGTCGATCCCTCTGGTCGGCTCATCCATGATCAGTACATCCGGGTTATTCGCCAGCCATCTGGCGATGATCACCTTCTGCTGGTTGCCGCCGGATAAGGATTGGATCAAGGTCTTGCTGCTGGGAGTCTTGATGCTCAGCTTCCCTACATTTTCCTGGACCAGTTCCTCGATCCGCTTGTGGTCCAGCTTGACACCTGCATCCAGGTATTGGTTCAGGGAAGAGATGGAAACATTATCCGCGATCGATAAGCATCCCAGGATACCGGTACCGCGCCTGTCCTCGGTGATCATCCCGATCCCGTGGGCGATCGCGTCCTTGGGGCGCTTGATCCGGACCGGACGGCCTTTGACCAGGACCTCTCCGCTGGCGATCCCGCGCATCCCGAAGATCGCCTCCATGATCTCCGTCCTCTGGGCGCCTACCAGGCCGCCAAAGCCTAAGATCTCGCCCTTGCGCAGCTTAAAGGAGCAGTGCTGGAAGGAGCGGGGGATGATGGAACAGAGATCCTTGACCTCCAGGACCACCTCATCTGTCCGGCTGTCCTCCTTGGGCGGATATACGTTGGTCAGTTCACGTCCCACCATCTGGCGGACGATCTCGTCGTCGGAGATATCCTTGACCTCCCAGGAGCCTACATATGTGCCGTCCCGCATGATGGTGATATCATCGGCGATCTGCCGGATCTCCGCCATCTTGTGGGAGATATATATCATTGCAACACCTCTCGACTTTAAGTCGCGGATGATGCGGAAGAGAGCCTCCACCTCATTATCCGTCAGCGAAGAGGTCGGTTCATCCAAGATCACGATCTGGGCACTCTGGGAGACAGCCTTGGCGATCTCCACCGACTGCATCTGCCCGATGGACAGCGTGCCCAGCTTTGCCTTCGGGTCAAAATCCATCTTTACATCTTTCAGCCACTTCTCTGCCTCTTCGTTCATGGTCTTATGGTCCACCATGGCGAAGGGTCCCACCTTTTTTAAGGGATATCTCCCCAGATACATATTCTCTGCGATCGACCGCTCCGGGATCGGCTGCAGCTCTTGATGGACCATGGCCAGGCCCTTGTGCAGAGCGTCATCCGGGTTTTCGATCATGGTCGGCACACCGTCGATCTTTATGGAACCGGTATCCATCTTATAGATACCGAACAGACACTTCATCAGGGTGGATTTGCCTGCACCATTCTCGCCCATGAGAGCATGGACCGTACCTGGACGGACCTTTAAATGGACGCCGTCCAGCGCTTTGACCCCCGGGAAGCTTTTCGATACATTCTCCATTTCCAATCTGTATTCTGCCATCCCTACATCTCCTTTCAGATCCGGAAGGAACGCGATCGGACACGCTCATCCCAGACGTTCATTTTATCCTATCGGCAAAAATAGGGTGTATCGTTAGATACACCCTATCCAAGCTGATACTTAAGATCGATCACTTAAGAGCGTCTAACACGTCCTGCGCATTCTCGGTGGTGACCTTTACATAGTCGACCATGTTCACCGGATCCACAGCCT
>CAJUFE010000024.1 GCA_910585635.1 uncultured Lachnospiraceae bacterium
TTGGATAGTGGGGGGGAGCCGCTCCCTATCCCTACGTTAGCTAAGTGCCATTGTCATGGAGCGAGAGCGCGGTGACGTTATGACAGGTCCCTCCCACAGCGGACCCTTTGCAACATCTCTATGCAATGAGACTCCTTGGCGTGGGTGTGAAAAGTAACGTCACTTGTCACTTTTCTAAAGATCCCCCTTGCCTTTCCCCGCCCTCTGCCTTATAATCTCCTTAACGAACGATCGTAAGCGCTTACACAAAGGAGGACAAGTCCCATGGCTGCTACCCACATGACGGAAGGGAACATCACAAAGCATCTCCTCTCCTATTCGATCCCCCTGATACTGGGAAATATGTTCCAATTGACCTACCATGCCGCAGATTCTATCATCGTGGGCCGCCTGTTGGGAATGGAGGCCGTTGCAGCCGTGGGGACCGCTGGTCCGGTCATGAACATCCTCATCCTGGGGATCTCCGGGATCTGCATCGGCTCCTCGGTGATCATGAGCAGCGCCTTTGGCGCAGGCGATCATGACATCCTGAAAAAGGAGCTGGCCACCACCGCCGTCTTTGGCCTGTACTTTTCGCTGCTGGTCGCCGGCCTCGGCATCCTGACGGCATGGCCTTTACTGCGTGCTCTGCAGGTGCCGAGAGCGATCCTGGGAACAGCTACTGCTTACTTGTGCATCATCTTTCTGGGCTCTCCCTTTACCTTTTTCTATAATGCTGTGTCCGCCGCCCTAAAGAGCATCGGCGACTCTAAGACCCCGCTCCTGTTCTTAGCCTTTTCTTCTATGCTGAACGTGGTGCTGGATATCCTTTTCATCCAGGTGTTTTGCTGGGGCGTCCATGGCTCTGCCGCCGCTACCGTGGCCGCCCAGGCCGTCTCCGCCCTCCTGTGCATCCTCTATGTGTACTGCCGGGTCCCTCTGCTGAAGATCCGGCGCAGGGACTTCGTCATCGACGGGCGGCTCTTATCCCAGACCCTCTGCTACGGCAGTGTCACCGCCCTGCAGCAGGCCTGCCAGCCGATCGGGAAGCTGCTGATCCAGGGCGCGGTCAATACCATAGGGATCCACGCTATCGCCGCATTTAACGCGGTGGGCCGGATCGACGACTACGCCTGTCTCCCAGAGCAGAGCATCGCCAGCGGGATCACCACCTTCACCGCCCAGAACCGGGGCGCCGGGAAAGGGGAACGGATCCGCCAGGGCTTTCGGACCGGCCTGTGCTTAGAGGCCGGCTACTGGGTCCTCATCTGCGCTGCCACCTGGCTGCTAAAACAGCCCATCATGAGCCTCTTCGTCCCAGCGGAGGATCAAGGCGTGATCGCCCTGGGCTGCAGCTATTTGAGCCTGATGGCATTCTTCTATCTGTTCCCTGCCTTTACCAATGGCTTCCAGGGATTCTTCCGAGGGATGGGGGATATGGGGATCACACTGCTGGGTACCTTTATCCAGACCTCGCTGCGGGTGCTCTTCGTCTTCCTCCTCATCCCCAGGCTGGGCTTGAACGGTGTCGCCATCGCCTGCGCCATCGGATGGAGCGTGATGCTGATGGTGGAGGTTCCCTATTTCTTCCATTTTAGGAAAAGAGCATTACCCGCCGTTCAGCAACGATCGATCATGTCTGCAAGCTCTGACAGGCAGACCCCGTATATTTAGATCCATGTCGGCTACTCTGTGGCGGCTCTTCATCGCAAATGCTCGCGGCATTGCCCGATAAAGCGGGGCAGGCCCTCGCCAAATGCTCGTGCATACCCACAGGGCACTCAGCACGACACTCCACCGAAAGCGGCATTCGCCAAATGCTCATACAAGCACGGCACTTGGCTCATTGCTCGCGGAGATAAAAAAGAGCCGCCCCAGGAGCAGGAAAGCTCTATGCTCTCTCCGCTCCCGGGACGGCCCGCAGGACGATCATTTCCCAAAATAGCTGTTTATCCCGGCCAGCAAGCCATTTGCCAGTACTTCCAGAGCGGCGGCCGAATGGTCGGAGACCTTATCACCCATCTCGATATCCACACTGGGGATGGTGGAGTAGGAGGTCTGGGTCAGGTCCATCTCCATGGCGCCGTTAGAGAAGATCTTCACACCGGCTCCACGCAGGCCTGCTACCAGGTTCTCCCCCAGGGTATTGTGCTTCTGCCAGTTGGAGGCCACCGGCTCCATGGCCCGGTAGGACGCCACATTGGGTACGCTCATGTAAAACGCGCCTTTATCGCTGGTGCTGGAATCCCAGTGGATCGCGATATGGCAGTCTGCCGTATTGTTCGCGATGACGGTCCTGGCGATGTTATCCAGCTGGACATCGTCGCTCTCCCGGATCATCACCACATCATAGCCGGCGGCCAGGAGTTTATCCCTGAGGACCAGGGCCAAGGCTAAAGTCACCTTGGGCTCCGGTGTACCGTCAGCAAGGGTCATGCCGGCGGACACCGCCGTGGCCTTGGTGGCTCCGGCCGATGTGCTGCCGCCGGTCACCTTAGGCGTGCCGTCCGGATGACAGAGGGTCTTGGCATTCCCGCCGCCGCTGGTCCCATGGCCTGCGTTCACACAGACGGTGATCCCCTTCTTGTCCGCTGCTGTAGACTTGTGCATGACGGCCGAGCCGGTATGGATCGCGGAAAACTCTGCGTACTTCCAGCTGCTATCCAGCTGGATCTGGCTGCCGTCCGATACCTGAGCCTTAGAGCTGTTAGCCGTTCCGGTACCGGCGGACTGCCCGGAGCCTGTACCTGCTGCCGATGACTGCCCGGAGCCTGCCGACTGTCCGGCTCCTGTACCGGCAGATGCTGCCCCGGCTGCCGGAGCCGTCGTGGTGATCAGGCTCTTAAAGACATACAAGGTCTGCCCATTATAGCGGACCCGGCACCACTCACTGCTGTCGCCGGTCCTCTCAAGCTTCGTCCCTGCATTCAGCACCGCCGCGACCGTGTTGTCATCGGATGTGCTGGGGGCCGTCCGCAGGCGTACATCGGATCCCTTGATATAGATCGTATCGGAAACATCGGTAAAGGTGATGGCCGGAGCCATGGCGGTCTCCGCCGTCAGCAGGCTCATATCCGGCCCCTGGCTGCTCTGTCCCATGCCAACGCTGCCCTCTGCGCTCACGGCAGCCTCCCCGCTCCTTTTGCTCTCCTCCACCTCTCCTGTCACATAACGCAGCTCAGCGGCGGCCTCTGTCTCCTCCGGCTGCCTTCCCTTGCAGCCTGCCAGTAAAAAGGCACTCCCACACACCACCGCAAGGGCACAGATCATCCTGATCCGTCCCGTCTTGTGTCGTTCGATCATCCTTTTGTTCCTCCTAGATCTGTTGCCGGGAGCCTTGCAGGCCAGACAGCCATAGCTGCAACAGCAGCTATCCGCCGACCTGCTCTCCCTCATGCTGTGTCCCTGCCTCCCGCCGTCATGACAGATCATGCCGGTGTCAACGCCAAACTGCGGCTGCTCATGCCGGTCAGCGACAGACCACGCCGGTCAACGCCAAACTGCGGCTGCTCATGCCGGTCAGCGACAAGACACGACATATCGTGCCGGTCAGCGCCAGGCCACAACATTTTCTCCTGTCTAGTTTACTACAGCCGCCTGCTTTTGTAAACCGCTCCGGCGGCCTGTTTATTACATTTTTATGACAGACCTCTTAAGTTTTACCTTGATCACAAGATCGTCCCGCCCCCGGCCACTACATCCCCCAGATAGAATACCACCGCCTGCCCGGGGGTGACGGCGCGGACCGGCTCTGTAAACCGGCATCCCACCAGATCCTCCCCCAGCTCTCTCAGCACGCAGGGCGCTCCTTTGTGGCTGTAGCGGATCTTTGCCGTCACCTGCAGTTCCTTCCCATGGAGACCGTCGATCGCCATCCAGTTCAGCCGGTGGCAGCGGAGGGTATCCGAAAAGACCTGCTCCCCTTCTCCGATCACCACCTGGCCGGTCTCCGGACGGATCTCCTTCACGAAGATCCGCCGCCCCATGGCCAGGCCCAGCCCCCGCCGCTGGCCGATGGTATAGCGGCCAATGCCCTGGTGGCGTCCCAGGACGTTCCCCTCTGTATCCACGAAGTCGCCCTCCGGCAGCTCCTTCCCCGTATAGGCCCGGATAAAGCGGGCGTGATCGTGATCCGGGATAAAACAGATCTCCTGGCTGTCCGGCTTTTCGGCCACAGGCAGCCCTAAGGAGGCGGCCATCTGCCGGATCTCCTCCTTCGTGAACGGCCCCACCGGCATCAGGGTATGGGCCAGCTGGCGCTGGGTCAGGCTGTACAGCGCGTAGGTCTGATCCTTGGCTGCCGTGGCCGATGTGCGCAGGGCAAAACGGCCATTTTCCAGGGCTTCCACCCGGGCATAATGGCCGGTGGCGATATAGTCCGCCCCCAGAGCCAGACTCTTTTCCAGGAGGGCCTCCCATTTCACATGCCGGTTGCAGTCGATACAGGGGTTGGGGGTCCGTCCATGGAGATACTCGTCCACAAAACGATCGATCACCTGCTCCTTGAACGTTTGCTTAAAGTTCATCACATAATACGGGATCTTAAGGGTCTCGGCCACACGCCTGGCATCCTCAACAGCACGTAAGCCGCAGCAGCCCCCATCTTCCTCTAAGGACTGCTCCGGCTCATCCTGCCAGATCTGCATGGTAACGCCGATCACGTCGTATCCCTGTTCTTTTAAGAGATAGGCCGCCACGGAGGAATCCACGCCCCCGGACATGCCCACGACTACCTTACGGCCATCCATCTTCTGCTCAATACTCCTCTTCTTCCTCGCCCTCGCTGATATCGCTCTTAGGCGGCTTTAATCCTTCGATCTGGATGTGGTTCTTCTGGGCATAATCCCATAGAGCCGCATGGATCGCCTCCTCCGCTAACAGCGAGCAGTGTACCTTCACCGGCGGCAGGCCGTCCAAGGCTTCCATCACCGCCTTGTTGGTCACCTGCATCGCCTCCTGGACGGACTTCCCCTTGACCAGTTCGGTGGCCATGCTGCTGGTAGCCACGGCAGCGCCGCAGCCAAAGGTCTTGAACTTCACGTCCCGGATGATCTGATCATCGTCGATATCCAGGTAGATCCGCATGATATCCCCGCATTTTGCATTGCCCACCGTGCCGGTGCCGCTGGCATCCTGGATCTCCCCCACGTTCCTCGGGTTTTGGAAATGGTCCATTACTTTCTCTGAATACATATCTCGGTCTCCTCTTCTATCTGGAAATTGTGGCATTTTATCTCGATCTTCGCAACTGTTCCGGCCACCATGGATCCGGCGACGGACACTGGGCCGCACAAAAAGCCTGGCAGGAACATAAGCTTTCGCTCTGCACTGGGGCTGCCGATCCGGCGGCGGGACTTTTCGCCGGAAGCCTCATCGGCCCTGCTTGACAAAGTCCTCGTACAATGGCGACATGCTCCTGAGCCGCTCCACGATCCGCTTGATCTCGCCCACCACATAGTTGATGTCCTCCCTGGTGGTCTCCTCGCTCAAGGTAAGGCGCAAGGAGCCGTGGGCGATCTCGTGGGGCAGGCCGATCGCCAGGAGCACATGGGAGGGGTCTAATGAGCCGGAGGTACAGGCAGAGCCGCTGGAACCGCAGACCCCGGCCATATCCAGCATGATCAGCAAGGATTCCCCCTCGATGAACTGGAAGGCAAAGTTGGCATTATTAGGCAGGCGGTCTGTGGGGTGGCCATTGAGACGGGTATAGGGTACCTCCGCCAGCACCCGGCGGATCAGATAGTCCCGCAAAGCCTTCTCCTTCGCCGCCCGCTCTTCCATGGTAGCCATAGCCAGCTGGGCCGCCTTTCCCAGCCCCACGATACCCGGCACGTTCTCTGTGCCGGCCCGGCGTTTCCTCTCCTGTGCGCCGCCATGGATGAAAGAACGGATCTTCACGCCGGTACGGATATACAAAAATCCGATCCCCTTGGGACCGTTCAGCTTATGCCCGCTGGCGCTGAGCATATCGATGTGGTACGCATCCACATCGATGGGTACATGGGCATAGGCCTGGACCGCGTCGGTGTGGAACAAGATCCCATTTTCCTTAGCCAGCTGCCCGATCGCCTTGACAGGCTCCATGGTGCCGATCTCATTATTGGCGAACATCACCGAGATCAGGATCGTATCGGGGCGGATCGCTTTCTTTAGCTCCTCCAGCTTGACCACGCCATGTTCATCCACATCCAGATAGGTCACCTCAAAGCCCTGCTTTTCCAGGTACTGGCAGGTGTGGAGGACCGCATGGTGCTCTACCTTGCTGGTGATGATATGCCGTCCTTTCTGCTGGTATGCCTCTGCGGCCGCCTTGATGGCCCAGTTATCCGATTCGCTCCCCCCTGCCGTGAAATAGATCTCCTGGGGCTTCGCCCCGATCGAGTCGGCTAAGATCTGCCTGGCATCGCCGACCGCCTTTTTGCTGACGCCGGCAAGATCATATACTGAGGAGGGATTGCCATAATACTGGGTGAAAAAGGGGAGCATAGCCTCCACCACCTCTGGTCTGGTCCTTGTCGTCGCTGCATTATCTAGATAGATCACTCGCTTTGCATCGCTCATTTACCTACAACCACCTTTCTGAAACTTCTGGGACCGGTCCTTCACGCCGTGCCTGTACGGGATGTAACGACTACACCTGTCTCAAGATGCTGTCAGGGGCCATCCTTCGCGCCGTGCCTGTATAGGATGTAACGAACAGGTGTGGCAGGCGCTGGGGCCGGTGCATATGATAAGATCTAGGATAAAAAGGATCTGTTATGATCTGCTAACTTTTCCGCCTAATACTATAACATATAATCCCTACTATTTCAATATGCTTTTAGAAAGGGGGAGGTTCCTTGTGGGGGCCTCGGGTTACTGTTCACTCTCACGCTAGGGAGTCTTATTGCATGGATATGTCGCGAGGGGTCCGCTCCGGGAGAGGCATGTCACAACAGGACGCGCTCTCGTTCCGCTAGGGTCCTTTATGTGACATGCCCCTCCCTCCGCTGCTTTATGGCTGCTCATCGGTCATACGACATGCCAGACACTTAGCATCCGGAGGGCGGGGGATCGCCTGAAATGTGGAACGCCGCCGCTCTGCTACATATACTGGAGCAAGAGCAGATCTCATATCGAGGGATGACTATGCATACACAGCAACCACAACGCCCCACACCTCGCCTTCCTTTTGTCCAGCTCCTGGAAAACAATGCACCTCAGGCCATGGCCTGGGTGACCGGGGGCAGCGCGGCTCCCCAGCTCAGCGGCCTGGTGAAATTTTATGATACTCCTTATGGCGGGGTGCTGGTGGAGGCGGAGGTCTTCGGGCTCCCCAACATCTCCACTCCCGGGGCCACGGACTTTTACGCGCTCCACATCCATGAAAACGGCGACTGTTCCCAGGACTTTACCCGGACAGGGGAGCACTATGGCCCAGGGACGGAGCCTCATCCTGACCACGCAGGCGACCTGCTGCCCCTGATGGGAAACCAGGGATATGCCTGGTCCGCCTTCTATGACAAGCGGTTCCGTATAGCGGATATCATGGGCCGTTCCGTGGTCATCCATGCAAAGCGGGATGACTTTTCCTCACAGCCCTCCGGGGATGCCGGGGCGAAGATCGGGTGCGGCGTGATCCGGGCGGCTTCGCCTGTGGTCTAAAGTATTGACAAAGTGGGTACGATGGAGTATTATCAGGCATAGAAAGGAGGCTTTTCTATGGCAACAGTAAGCACCAATGTTAAGATCGATCAAACATTAAAGCAGGAGGCGCAAGAGTTATTTGAAAGCTTCGGGCTCAGCCTCAGCTCTGCGATCAATATATTCCTGCGCCAGTCGGTACGAGAGCAGGCCATCCCCTTCAGGGTTGGAAACCCGCTACCGAATATGGAGACGATCCAGGCTATCGAGGATGCAAGAAAAGGTATCGGGTTGAGCCGGGGGTTTACCTCCGTCGCCGAACTAATGGAGGATCTTGATGCTGACGATCAGATATCAGACCACATTTAAAAAAGACTACAAACGGATCAAGAAACGCGGAGACAAGGAAACGCCTCAAAGGATGCCATGGGCAGGATAGCAGTATACAGGCCGCTATCCTGTCATGCCATCTTCTGAGGCGCTTTTGATCTTATCTATCCTATAGCTTCTATGAAAAAAATGCTCAACCAGCAGAGATCAGCAACCGCTCCGCAGGATAAAGGCCTCATAGGGCCGGAGCTTCCCTGCCGGGCTCTGTCCGGAACGGTCATCCCGCTGTACACAGCTACCTTCCTTCTGCCCACAGCCGTTATCCTGCTGTCCCAAACAGCCGCCTTTCTGCTCACAGACGCCATCCACCGGACCAGGGCAGCTATAGTTTGTCAGCAGGCACCGGGCATCTGCAAAGGTCTCCGGGACCTGGAAGGGGACCTCTCTGTCGGTGAAATTGCAGGCCACCAGCAGCTTTTCTCCCTGGAAGCTCCTGGTGTAGACGAACAGCTCCTCACTGTCCTTTAAAAGGAGCTGATAGTCGCCGTGGACCACCACCGGGTAGCGCTTCCGCAGGGCGATCAGCTTCTGGTAATGGTGGAACACCGAATCGGGATCGGCCAATGCGGCCTTGGCATTGATCTCCTTGTAGTTAGGATTGACCGGGATCCACGGGGTGCCGGTGGTAAAGCCGGCCTGCGCACTGTCATCCCACTGGATGGGGGTACGGGCATTGTCCCGGCTGATCGCCTTGATGCAGGGCCAGAACACCTGGTGGGGGACGTGGCCGCTCTCACACCATTCCTTGTAGGCGTTGATGCTCTCGATGTCTCTAAAGTCTGCCGGGCTGGCGAAGGGATAGTTGGTCATCCCCAGCTCCTCGCCCTGGTAGATGTAGGGGGTCCCCTGCATCATGTGGAGACAGGTGGCCAGCATCTTAGCCGACAGCACCCGGTACTGGGGACGGTCGTCGCCAAAACGGGATACGGCCCGGGGCTGGTCGTGGTTGTCCCAGAACAAGCTGTTCCAGGCCTTTCCCGAAAGCTCCGTCTGCCAGGTGGACAGGATCTCCTTGAGCCTGGGGAGGGGCATCTTTTTATCGTCCCATTTCCCAAACCGGCCGGGTACGTCCACATGGGTGAACTGGAACACCATATTGAGCTCATGGCTGTCCTCCCCGGCATAGCGACAGGCCTCCTTGGGGGTCACGCCCGGGGTCTCTCCTACGGTCATCAGATCGTAGTGGGACAATACCTTTTCGTTCATCTCCTTTAAGTACGCATGGACATGGGGACCATGGATGCAGTAGGGGCTGTAGTCCCCGTAAAATCCTCCCTTCACCTCTCCGTCCGGCATCTCCTCGGTCTTGGAGATCATGCTGATCACATCCATGCGGAAGCCGTCGATCCCCTTCTCGCACCACCAGGTCATCATGTCAAAGACTTCCTTCCGTACCTGCGGGTTGTCCCAGTTTAGGTCCGGCTGCTTTTTGGAGAACAGGTGGAGGTAGTACTGCCCTCTCTCCGGATCATAGGCCCAGGCCGGACCGCCGAAGCAGGATCCCCAGTTGTTGGGCGCGGAGCCGTCAGGCTTCCCATCCCGCCAGATGTAATAGTCCCCGTAAGGCCCATCCTTGCCCTTTCGGCTCTCCACGAACCAGCGGTGCTCGTCTGATGTGTGGTTCACCACCAGGTCCATCACGATCTTCAGGCCACGGGCGTGGGCTTCCTTTAAAAGCTCCTCCAGATCCTCCATGGTCCCGAACTCCTCCATGACCGCCTGATAGTCGCTGATATCATAGCCGTTATCATCATTGGGCGACCGGTAGATCGGGGACATCCAGATCACGTCGATCCCCAGCTCCTTTAGATAGTCCAGCTTGCTGGTGATCCCCTTCAGATCCCCGATCCCGTCGCCGTTACTGTCCATGAAGCTGCGGGGGTAGATCTGATAAACGACGGCTTCCTTCCACCATGGTGTTTGCATTATATTTACCTTCCTTTCTTGCTCGGTAGTTTACGGGCGCTCATCTTTTCCTCTACATGGCAGGTCTTGCACCTGACATAAAGGTAGATATGAAAGCTTGCTTTCATACTTTATATCTGCCGTCCTATAAACATCATAGCCTTCGTAGTGGTAGCTGGCATCCACGCCCTTCATATAAACCTCCCGGTCATGGATCTTGTCCGTCAAGGCCGCTCTCAAGAGCGTTTTGATCTCCAGGTCCCGGACAGGGCTGCGCTCCATCGCCAGCAGATAGTCCTCCTTGTCCACCTGGCTCCAGTCGATGACCTGCCGCAGTTCCTTTTTCAAGATGGCGTCCAGCCAAAGCCGGGTACTCCTGCCATTACCCTCCCGGAACGGATGCGCCACATTCATCTCCACATACTTCTCAATGATCTCGTTAAAGGTTGTCTGCGGCATCTGTCCGATATGCTCCAAAGCCGCTTGCAGATAAAGGACAGGGACAAAACGAAAACTCCCCTTTGCGATATTCACGGTTCGGATCTGCCCCGCAAAGCCGTATATCTCACGAAACAGATACTCGTGGATCTGTGCCAGCCCACGAAAAGTCCCCACCTCAAAGGTATCCAGCAGCCCCTTTTCAAATAGCTCCAGCGCCCTTGCCTTGCTGATCCGTTCTTCCTCTCTGGCAAGTTCCGCCGAGTCGGTGAACCCCAATTTATTTTCTAACGCCATGCTGTATATCCTCCTGCACATGTTTCCTGTTACGGATATCATACCGAGATAACCGAGTCCTACCGATCGTCCGGGATGATGCCAGATCTACTCGACTCTATAGGCTCATAGACCTCATATTTATCCTAGGTTGAGCTGTGCCTTTAAGGCTTCCTGCAATACCTGTGAAAAATTGATATTTCGTTCCAATGCAGCTGCATTAAGTCATGCCGGCAAGGTGACTTTCCTGCTGACCGCACGGTTTATATTTGCCAAACGGACTGACGGCATGTAAACATCGATCAAAACCGCCCGTTCATTTTCCCTTGTTTTGATCTCCGATAGAGGAGTAGGAGGGGGGGATCTCTTCCCCATCTTCTTCCAATCCATTTAAGACACAACCAAGAAGCTCCCGTGCTGATAAAAGAGCATCATCATCGTTCGTGCCACTGGTCGCACATTTTAAGTCAGGGAAATCAATCGCGATCTCTTTTCCAGGTTCGTAGATGAAGATGGCAGGATAAAAATAGCGTTCTGCTTGTTTCATAAAACAACCTCCTTGATCATGTGGGGCAAGAAAGGGTCAGATGTGATCAAATTTTAGCCCTGCTGTTCCTCTATACGTTTTAATGTCGGAAGAGGGATATCTTTGTCAGGATGCTTTACTGTTGTGCGTCCCTTTTTGATAGGATGTTTGTATTGGTGATGACTCCCAACCACGTTAACTTCATACCATCCGTCTGCTTTTAACATGTTGATAACTTCCCGAGACAAATACCTTTTCATTTGTCGTTCCCCCTGACAATACTATGATAACACATACAAAAATATCTGCCAACAAATATTTCTATATGTGCCAAATAGGATAGGCCGTTCGTTACTTTTCACAGATCGACCAACAGTCCGCTCCGGGAGGGACCTGTCACAACGTCACCGCGCTCTCGCCCCATCTTTTCTACGCTTACCCTTATCCTCTATCTGATCATCTGTCGATAGAAAATTTCTTATTTATTCCAGGATGCTTTTTAAAAAAAGGCTCATCGTTGTTTTCATGTCTCGATGAACCTATCCAAAGATCGCAAAAACCATCATGATCCATACTGCACATACAGTGTCTGTCCTCTACGGTACGCTCCAGACAGTCCTTTCTATACGGTCCTTATACCGGTCATTTAGCAAGGAGTATTCGCCTACCGCTCCTATACCATCTGTCCGCCAAACTGTCTCAAATATCCCTGTGCCATCTCCAGGGACACGTCCAGTTTTCTCTGCAGCCTCCCCAGGATAGCATCATCGGATAACCCAAACTCATGGCCGGTCTCGATGATCTCTTCCGCCCGGCCTTCTATCCTGGTCTCCTCAAATACAGAATGCATATCCGCCGCTCCTCTCCGCTCCAATGCACCATATTCGCTCTTGCCATCCACCGCCCCTGCGGCCGCCATGATGACAGCCCGATCCACCCGGCGTCCTCTCGTTTATCCTATGGCTCTGCCCCGGATCTCACTTGCAGAACGGCTGCTGTTCAGAAGAATCTTCAGGAGGTTGAACAGATCCACGTTATCTATATTATGCAGCGTCAGATCGTTCTTCCTTCCCTCCACCAGGAGCATCCTGTAGTCGTTCATATACTCCTTGAACCCCTCTTTGATATCCTTCCACAGTATCTATCCCTCATTTTTTACATTATATTCCATTTTAAACCTTCTGTCAATTAGTATTTTCATATTTTTTCCAGATCATTTCTTTAAAAAGGCTCATCCAGCACTTTCCACAAAACAATAGCCGCTTACCATAAAGTGAGCAGATCTTGAAATAGACAAAGATCATGTTCTCGATCATATGGCCCGTATGATCAAACATCTACCGACTCATCTTTTTATGATCCATCTTTATTCCATATCTTCCCCAATACCGCATCCACCCACTCCGCGATCATCCGGTTCTGGCCATCCTCTCCCGCCTCTATACAGCCCAGGAAGTCATCCACCACATACCGCAGGTTGTCCCTCTCATCGAACCTCCACTCCTGCCGCTCCCCCACCACATATCCGGCCCCGACCTTCCGGTACCCGCAAAAACGCAGCGTCACCTCATCCATCATATCGAACAGGATGCTCCCCTCCGTTCCATACACGGAGAATGTCCGGACCTTTTTAGGATGCAGCAGATCCAGCCGGAGCTCCACCCGGAGCTTACCGGCCAGCTCCATGGACACATCCCCATGGACAGTATGGTCCCCATACAGCCCATCTACCCTACAGCCTGTGACCGCCACATCCCCGAACAGATAGGGGAGTATGGAGAACAGGTGGACCCCGATCACCTCATAGATGGAGTCCCCCGGATAGAAGGCACCGAACTGCCCGATCCCTCCTCTGACCAGCCGTATCTTCCCGCACCTGCCCAGTAGCTCCCGCATCTTTTGTATGGATGGCGAGACTGTATAGATATAGTCCGTGTACAGGACCCCCCCATTCTCTGCAGCCAGCTGCTCCAGGACCTGGAACTGACCCCACCCCTTCGTGGTGGGCTTCTCACAAAAGATGTGCTTCCCTGCCATCAGCCCTCTCTCGCAGATAGCAAAATGCGTATCGATCGGGGTACATATGAACAGGGCCTCGATCCCCTCATCCAGCAGGACCTCCTCAAGATCGTCCGTGTACAGGCCATCCGGCTGTATATCCCGGCTACATATCCTGGCCAGCCGGATCCGCGGGTCAGCATCCAGGTACCTGCGCAGGATCCTCCCCCAATAACCATATCCGATCAATGCCACCCTCAATGTCCCTTCCCCCTCTTTTCTTGGCACAGCTCGCGGATGGACTTGAGATAGGCTACGCTCAGTCTCCCTACCTTGACCTTGGAGTCGGGATCGTCATGCCATATCACCGGGATCTCCCTGACCTGGATCCCCTCCCACTCTGCACGGATCATCATCTCCGCGCAGAAGAACCAGCCCTTCTCATCCGAACCCACCCGGACCAGATGCTCCGCCACATCACGCCTGTAGAACTTGAAGCCGCACATAGCGTCCGAGAACCGTACCCTGAGCAACACCTTCAGCAGGATGTTCAGCCCCCTGGAGGTGATCTCCCGGAGCAGGCTCCTCCCGTAGACCCTGGAACCCGGGAGCAGCCGGGATCCCACCACGATCCTCGCCCCCTCCTCTGTGAACAGCCTGTACACCTGCTCCAGATGTCGGATATCCGTGGCCAGGTCCACGTCCATATACCCTACGATATCGCTCCTGTTATGCCTTATGGCTTCCCGGAAGGCCAGCCCCACGCCCCGCTCTCCCAGCTTGAGATAGGATACCTGCCCAAACTCCGCGCACAGCTCCCCTGCGATCCGCTCTGTGCCGTCCGTGGATCCGTTGTCCGCGATCGTGATGGTGTACACGCCCTCTGCCGCCGTCCCATCCAGGAACCGGACCGTCCCCTCCACCCCTGCCCGCAGGGCCTTCTCCTCGTTTAAGACAGGGATCACCACGTTCAATGTCATCCTCTCCACCTCCATCATCCGTCCATCCTCTCGATCGAGCCCACCAGATAGGCCTTCTTCTTATAGACCAGCCGTAGGATCAGGGACAGGTACCGTATCGCCACCGTCAGGATCAGGAACACCCCGAAGAAGCCCAGCGACAGGAAGAGCATGATCGGGGTCCATCCTTCCACCGGCTTGTGGGTGCCAAGATAAGAGGCCCAGGTGTACCCTCCGATCGCCACGGTGATCGCCAGGAAGAGGAGGCTCACCACCGACGCCAGCCTCTGGACCACATCCGTGAACAGGATCAGGGTGTCCATCGCCAGCCCGGTCCGCTCCATCTGGGCCCGCAGGCCCCGTCCATGCCCCATCCCGCCAGGATGCTCCACATATGCCCATCCCAGCCCGCTGCCCGCATAGGCCGCCTTCCTGTACACCAAGGTCCTGTTCAGGGACCGGATCCGATTGACCGCACGCCTAGAGACCATACGGAAGGTCTCCTGCCGGATCGCCGTCCCCAGCCCGCTGTACCGATTGAACAGGCTGTAGAAGAGGGCTGAACTCCCGCCCCTCCTCCCCTGTGGGACCGCGCTCACGATGTCATACCCTTCCAATGCCTTATGGTAGACCTCCATGACCAGGGACGGGTCGAAGTCCGCCCGGACCGTATCGAACTCGAAGATGAGGTCCCCGATGGCTAGGTCCATCCCCGCATCCATGGAGAGCTCCACACCTTGGGGCATGGACATATGGATGACCGTGACAGCCTGCGCTCCCGCATCCTTTACGGACCTCTCGATCACCTCCCGGCTGCCGTCCGTAGAGGCATCATCCACACAGATGACCTCGTACCGTCCAAAGTTAGCGTCCAATATGCCGTACAGCCCCGCAAGGAAGGGGGTCAGCCTGTATCGATCTGGACATATTTTCAAATATTTTTCCTAATAGATAATGGGCTGCGATACAACCTGTCATGATCAAATAAGGAACCCACAACTGAAGGTAATATGTAAGATATGTTCCTCGATTCTGTGCGATATAGATCGTAGGGATCAATATTAAAATAAGCTGCATCGCCTCATAAGGAAGGTTTTCAAACCCTCTCTTTCTTAGATCAAGCATATCTCTCCCATCTGCTATATCCAATACCGCCCATGTGATCACAGCGAGAAGGATCATATATGTAAAAATAGCATATTTATCAAACCCAAGCTTTAAAACCTGTTGTACAGAATAACCTATATCATTTGAACTAGTAGCTCCTTGCATCAAGGGTATAGATTCTGCAAAATAAAGCGGCATCAGGATCTGGACCATGATCGCGGAAACAGCCCCCAGTACTATACCGAAAACAATATATTCGACCGCTACCTTTTTTGATCTTCTTAACAAAGCAACAAACACACCCAAAGCAGCAAATACAAAATATTGCTTTATATAAAACAAGCATATGACCAGAAATACATATAATGCGGGACGATATTTTCCCTTTTCTTCATCTATAATGAACACATATGTCAGTACAAGAGATAATGTCATTCCCCATTGGTCAGGAAAAGCTCCCCCGCTGGCAGTATATCTCCAATAACAGAGAAAAAGATGACCGTACCACACAAGCTTAATAAACGGTCTTTAGTCCGACGATATATACAAGCATAAAACAATATGTTTCCTATGACCTCGATCATCAAGGTCAGTATCTGACATATCTGCAATGCACTGGACCTTCCATCAAGCATCCAGATCCAAGGGCTGATCAGCAATGGCGACAAAAAACCATACACATTTGTCACTTCTGGTATTGCGTTACAATTTAAAGACTGATAAGAATAAGGATCGATCCCTTGAGAAAATCTTTTTGCGATCGCAACCATGTTCATTTCTCGAAATTCATGGGGGTAAGTGTACATAGTCACACTATAAAACTTCATCAATATAAAATATGATAATGCTAAAAACAAGCCGCCTTCTATACTCAGTTTGATGATATCTGAGATCGTGATCTTTTTCATCCTTTGATCATCTCCTTACCAAGTCTGATGTCACCTTCTTACTTATCAACTTTAATCCCTTTAATAGGACATACATTTAAACATCTTTTACATCTTACACACACATCCTCATCCACTTGTGGGTACTCAAATCCCTCTTCGTCTTCTTCCATACTTATCGCAGCCTTCGGACAAATAGCATAGCAGGCTGTGCAACCACAGCAATCTTCTTTGTGGAAGAATAAAACGGGAGCATGTTTTTCAGCAGATATCGTATCATCGGCCATCGATATATCCTCCAGTCGTACGCTTCATAGCCCTAGATCGCTCTAGCTTATAACCTCAAACGATCTTTTTGACCATCCGTTTTAGTTTTCTCGCGCTTCTTTTCCATAAGGGTCCCTCTATATATTTATTTTTTAATCTCTCAAAAGGCATTGCATCCATATCTATGAAAAAGGTATCTCTTTGAGAAGGTCTATCAACCGATATATATTCTGAAGGATTATGTTTTAAAATATCATCATAAGATACTCGCTTCCACACAAGCTTATCCTTCACGTTATCAAACAGAGCATTCCCCGCATCCGTTCTCGTGATAACAGCCGAAACACCTAAGCCATCGTTCATTTCTGGATCCACTTCCTCGATCCCCCAAAAATCTGCAAGCGTGATATCTGCATTTTTATTTCTTTTGGCATGACATTTATAACAAGACGGGCGCAGACAATGATCTCTTAAAAACATTTGCATGAAAACATCATCGTCTTTTGGGACATATAACTGATCGATCCTCACTCCAAAATCTGCCCATCCATATTCCTTATCTCTGAAAGTAACTACACCAACCTTTCCATACTTTTTTTCTTGATGAACGATATATTTCTTCCAAAGCTTCGGTGAGGGGACGCCATGGCAGATCACATCGACACAGATCAAGTTGTTATACTCTATACCCAGAAAAGATCTTAAACCATTAACTTGACAGCCAGTGCCAGAAAATAAAACATTTTTACCTTCTATGAGATCTTCTCTAACCTGTTTAAATGTATCTCTTACTTTAGCCTGAAGGTATTTTGAACCTCTTAATCTATATATCTCACTTTTCTTTACAACTCTATGATACTCTGCACCATAGTTATCCTCGGTCATAGCTACACCATATACTACACCATCCTGGTCCAAAATAAGATCACATAATACAGAAAAGATCCCACCAGAGGATGATCCTAATCTTATAGGGTCATCAAAATATGCCGCATAAACATTCATCATCTGATCATCCTTTCCAGATCAAATCTACCTTTTGTAACTTTATCAGCTAAAATAACACTCTCATAAAATTCTTTTCTCTTACGGTATGCAAAATAAAACAATACATTTGGTACGATACAACAAATGATCCCCCTAGCAAGCAAAGTGAGCATTAATGGTAGATCAGTAAGACTGCAGATCAAATAGGTCAATGCACCGCTTAAAATAACGTAAACACAATTTATCAGTAATCTTTTTAAATATGGGAGCAAATACCTTCTATCAAAAATAACCGTAAAAAGATTATGTAATAGCCATGGTCCGCCCACGCATATGATCGCTAATACTGTCGAAAGGATAACACCATAAATACCTATAGTCTGTACCAGGATCAGATTTAAGAATAAGTTCACAAGTGAAGCTGCTAATGGTCGGAATCGATCTTCATGCCACATGCCAGAAGCATCTTTATACAGATTGAGCAATGCATTGATCTGCCTTATAAAAAAATATGCGGTAAAACATATAACTGCGGACAGATCTAACATCAGCTCCTCACCTACCCAACATTCCATAAATGGTTGATATAAGCATAATAAACATGTAGCACAGAAGCCGCTGATCCAACATATTATGAAGGTAAATTTATTTAAGTCTTCATAATTCTTATTTTTCGTTTCAGCTACAATACTATTACCTATACCAGCTGTGCAGGCATTAAGGATCACAGTGATAAATCCTGTTATCGCATTTAAGATATAAAAATAATTCTGATATATCGCAAGGGTCGTTAACCCTAAAAATGCCGATATCACGATCGTATCTGCCGAATCATAGATCACGCCTCCTATCCTGGAGGTAAACAGGTCCTTTATCCTTAGATTTATTTGTTTTACTTCTTCTCTTTCAACTTTTCCAATTGGCTTAAATTGCGGATATAATTTATTAGCGTGATATGCCGTAAGAACATTCGTTAACGCTTGTGATAAAAAAGCAACGATCACATATAAATAGTAATCCCTCCAAAAGATCAACACTGCCAATTGCAAAAAATACTGTATAGAGCTTGTAACTATAGATACCTTGCTAACAATATCAGTCCTCTGAAAAGCATGCAAAATGCTATTTTTATACGCAAATAACCAATAGGACAAAACCGTGGCACTAAGATTTAGTAAGTATAGGATATAGATATTGATATCATTTGGGACATCCCCGGATATCAATCGCGGGATAAACGGAGTAAGGATCACGCCCACAGCTGCGATCGACAGTCCGATCATCCTGTAATATATCTTATATAACCTCATCAATGCACATATTTTCTTTGTATCATCATCAACTATAGGCTTATACATACTAAATATCATTGCAGACCCCACACCAAGCTCTGCCAAATTTAAAACTGATAATATAGATGTAAATAAACCACTTAACCCCAAATATCGCACTCCCATGAAATAGATCATGGCTGTACGCATAAGGAAAGGAACAAGTAACTGATATATCCTTAGGATAATACCAAATATAATATTCCGTATAGCGTTTTTTGTCCTCTCTATTTTCACTCTTCAACCTCTTGAGATCTCAATGCGCTATTTAAGTATTCCTTTGAACGATCGATCCTCTCAGATAATATCCCTCCATAATGGACTGGCCTTACATGTAAACGTGTAAATCTTGCAAAAGCACTATCCAGGTCATCATGGTCTAACATATTCTCCTCGACTTTCATCATCCTGAGCAAACTAGTCAACCTGGCATTTAGATCACATGTGGTAGGATCCTTAAATCTTTCGACCGTATAAAACTCCTTCCCGAATATCAACGAAAAGGCGGCACCATGAAAAGAATCCGTGATCACTAACTCACAATTACAAAATAATGCGATAAAATCATATGGATCTATATCGATCAATGGCTCACCAAACATTAGATCTTCTATGCAAAATCCATTAGCGTGAGCTATGTTAAATATTTTAATCCCCAAATATCGGGCTATCCAAGATGCCAATGTTCTATATTTCTCCTCACGACCCAAGAAGTAAGTTAATATGTATGGTCCATCCATTTGACTAAACCGCGAATGTATGGACGTGTTTTTCCACTCTTCTCTTGTTAGCAAAAAAACCGGATCCACAACATGGTAGATCTTTTTTCCGATATTAAGCGTATCCAAAAGATCTTTACCTATATCTTCTCTAACTGATATTGATGAAAAGTCACTCAAAGCCGAACGGATCAGCTCTTTTTGGATATCTCGCAAAAAATACATAGGGATGCTTGGTGCGTAAGCGATCTTTGTTTTGTCTTCTACGAACGTTAACCAGTAACCTTTCTGGAGTTCTTCCGTTTCAGCAATATTCCAGACCAAGTCGCTCCCGCAGATAAAAATATCATATAGATCCACACATCTCCGAACATTTGCATCATTTAATACGTGATCCGTATGAGTTATCGCCACTTCTCTAAACTTTTCAAATGATCGGTCTCTACTTTTGATCTTATCGACCAGGTCTTTATTTAATCCCATCAAGAGATATCTTCTCAACTTCTTATATGACCTTTTATCTCCTAACCTTCTAACTTTACCCAAAAAAGATCTTACTCCATGATCATCCTCTGGGGAGAAAACAATATATTTATCTTCATATGAAGCTGTTGTAACATCATATCCCAAAGTTTTTATATATTTCTGTAATGCGTATGCTTGAAGGACCCCGCCATAATTATTATTTTTATAATACGTCGTAAAGATAATGACCTTTTTATCATCCATTTTTAGTGTCCTTTTACCATTTCCTTGCCTATCTTATTTAACATGAACCCGATCCACTTTAAAGCTCCCATCTTTTTTATCCTCATGCTGTTCCTACAAAAAAAAGAGCCTAGACCATCCCCAAATATCTTCACATATTTTGATCTTATCCTTTCATATTCTATCTCTTTTTTGTCTTTCGACCTTAACCATGAACCATCAAAATGATGGACTGAATATGTCTTTTCTGTTATGCCACTTCCATCCACACACTTTTGCGGGGAAAAATATTCAGAGCTATAGATCATAAAACCATCAATATCCTTCGTTTCTTTATTATCAAGTTTTACTTTTTCAGATCCAAATATCTGCTTTAATACTACAGTATTGGGTTCCAGATCATAAAAACCGTAGTTTGTAAAAAAACTCCTATCTTTATAATGATCAAAGAACTTCTGGATAACTACGCTCCCCTTCTCAGCTGCAATCACACAGGTGCCAGGAATATTATCATCTTCCATCCCGACAAAACCTTTGCTGTCTAACAGATCATCAAATGATCTGATCATCGATACGTCTGTATCTAAATATATCCCACCATATTTTAATAAAGCATACAAACGAACATAGTCACTTACATAGGCATATTTTTTTGCTCTATATGCTTCAGACGTATATCGAACAGAATGCACATCAAAATTGTCCTCATCCCAAAGCATGATCTCATAATCTGGAAGTACATCCTCCCATGTCTGTATACACTTTTTATTTAATTGGCTCATTTCTCCTCTTCCGAACCAACAATAATGGATCATCTTTGGGATCATATACCTCTCCTATAAAACCAGTCTGCCGTCGCTATCACCCGTTTGATCTTAATGATCATCCTTCTAAATAACTTTGACCGTAGATTTTCTTTCCTGCCCTGATATGGATCTTTGATCGCGTCGATACAAATAGCTATGATCCTGTTGATCTGCTCATCCTTATCGTATCTTTTTTGATACATTTTCTTTGAAGCGGCCGCCATCATCGCTCTTTTTTCTGGATGATCGATCAGCATTTTCATTGCAGTAGCATACTCCTCAACATCCTTACAGATGAATCCATTATCATGGATCACTTCAAGATGACCATTATATTTATCTGATGGGTGCGATATTATAGGCAACCCAAAATACATGGCCTCAGCTAAAGCTGTAGAATTCAATTCGCCATCATACCGTCCATGTGCATAAATATCGATCCCTTCCAAAAAACTATAAATTGTATCAATACTGTCGGTAGAAGGGATATGATAGAATTTTTTCAATCCTAACCTCTTTGCTTGTTCACAATATCTTTGACTGCCGCCACATAAGAGAAATACCGTATTTGGATCTTCAATCTTGCTATACGCCGCAAGTGGTATATCGGAAAATATAGGATCGTTTTCTCTTTGATGTAAGCCAAACACGATCATATCCTCAGAAATTAAAAATTGCTTGCGGATATCTTTTTTCCTATAGTCTTGTATTTCTATTGGATGAGATATCATTACAGACCTCGAATCATCCCCTCCCTTTTTTTCCCATATATCTCTGCTAAATTCTGAGATATGCAGCACCCTTGAAATGTTATATTGATCATCGACACCGCTAACATAGTGGATCGACTGTAAAATAGGGGTATCAGTAATATTGATCAACGGATCCTCCGGAAGACCACAACTACCTGTAATGATCAGATCATATTTTTTTTCATACACATTAAAGAATGTACTATTCTTTTGGAATATACACCTATATTTCGAAATGATCTCATCAACTTGATATGTGATCAAATCCACATCATGCGCTATTAGATAGTTTCTTCTTTCACGACTGACTCTTTTATCATCATTGTCAATATAATAATAGTCAACCAAGAACTTGCTTTTAGGAAGTAATGCTGCCGTTGTCTGTAAAAATTTTTCAGTTCCACCTTTGTCCATTCCGTAGCTGGTAATAAATGCTATCTTTATCATTATCATTTACCTTTTATCTTTGATAAGATCATCTAGCTTTTGGCATATCGATCCCCAAGAAAATTTTGATCCACCAAATCGCGAAATAGCCTCGTGATCGATATAAATATTTGTTGTTTCAAGCATCTTACACGCTAGATCATTGCAGTTTTCACTCTCAAATATCATCCCGCATTTTCTGTCATTAATAAAATCATTGGCAGGTGGTATTTTATCTGATAAGATCAGATAATCCCCCGCGCAAAGTGCCTCAACTGCCACTATCCCAAAACTTTCCCATCTTGAAGGAAGTACAAAAACTGAAGCACCGGAATAGACCTCCATCAGTTTTTTTCTATCAATGATCTCCCCAAGATATCGTATCCTTGCTTTCATCTCTGGTTTTTCAGCATATATATCATTTAATCTATCGGAAAAACCAACAGTTGCTGGTCCTGCTAAGATAAGATCCCAATCTGTCTGATCGCAGATGGATAAAAAAGCATCGATCAATAATCCTGTGTTTTTCTGCTTTGTTCCCAATCTACCTATCGATAAGAAATTATGCTTACCTGTATTGCTTGTAATATCACAATCCATATAACAGCCATTAGGTATGTACTCTACATCGACATTATATTTCTCTGAAAATCGATCAGCTATCTCTCGGCTCTCTGCTGAAATGATATCGATCTTTTTCAGCAAGGATCTTCTCACAAGATGATCCAGCCCACGATAGGATTCTAATAACTGGATCCCATTATAATCCAGGTCCAACTTTAAATATGATACTCCCGCTCTATTGATCATCTTATAAAAAAACAAAGCTATTAACGTGTTTGAAAGTGATGGATGATACATATTTAATACATCTATTTTTTTCCCTTTTTTGATCAAATACAATAGAACTTTACCCAAAGGAAACCCTTTGTGGATAAATTCCAAAGAAAGATGCTCACTACAGTTATCCATATTTGAATAGTTTTCTTCATTGCAAAATGTTACTAAAGTGCTCTTATATCCATACTTCTTATCCATAGTGTAAGGTATCATACCCACATCTTTTATCAGATCAACATTCTTTGATATAACATGTATAGTAACAAAATCCATTGACATCCATACACCTCATCAATATCGCTAATACAAACTATATCCATATCATTGTCTTATTTTTTCACAGGTTCTAAGATCACAGGAACAGAATCTGCGACAGCTAATATCAAGAAAATCACTTGCGTATAAATAAATATCGGAGCTTCAAAAACAGCATCTAGTGCATATAGCAATAAAGAAAGGATCAGTGCAAATGCAATATTGCTATCAGAATACTTCTTTATTTTTCCAGCCGGCATAAAAAACAGTAATATATAAATGATCAGGAGGCATACTCCGCCATCTACAAGAAGCTCCATTATCTCATTATGCGCATATACACGCGCTCCCCATATGCGGATATGTTCAGACCCCGCCTTATATATCCCATAACCCACAAAAGGCCTTTTTTTGAATAACTTTAGTGCTTCATCCCAAATAAATGTTCTCCCAGTAAATGTAAACAAATCTCTAGAAGAAAAATTCGAATAGATACCCATGTTTTTTATCAAGACATTTTGTAACCTATATAAAACGACCACAAAGAACAAACCTAACTGCAAGATGATGGGATAGATATATTTTAAATATTGCCTTTTGTAGACCATCTTAAATAAAACCAGGATCAATGCCAATAACCCAATATTTCTTGTTGTCTCAGACTCTAACAAAGATCCAGTAATAGCCACCAAAAAAGATGCTAAAACACATCGCGCTCCAATCTTTTTATAACGGTGGATCTCTTTCAACATTTGAAACAAGAGATATAAGATCATAAAACATGCAGCAGCATTTTTCGCTCCTAAAAGATACGTTTGTCTTAACACAAATAAATCTGGAACAATGACCCTTAGCCCCAGGTTGATATATGTATATAAGCTAAAGACAAAGCAGAAAATATCGATCGTTTTATTTACATTTTTTTGTATCATGACCTCATAAAGCATAGTGGTCGTCATGCACAGCACAGCCTTTGTTATCAATTGCAGTATATCCTTAATATCAAAGGAATACAGAACAGTTAAAACAAGCCAAATGATCCAAAACACAGCCTGTCCAAAAACAAAATGTGATATCCTTTTTTTATCGTTAAAATACAATTTAACAACCACAACAAAAGAAGTTACCCGTGCAATATTATATAGTATCTTTAAGATCGGTATCCTATTAAATGATATTGGTTGAAAAACAGCAGCTATGATAACCGCATAAAGCAGATCTGTATAACTGATCTTTGACCGGATACTGTATTTTATATATTTCATCGAGCGTCCTCAAACTTCTATTTTTACCCATCCATCTATATACACATCTGAATGATCCTGTTTCTCGTTCGTCCATATGCTTGGAGCGACCACGATCTTATCCTCACTTTTCGACAGATATTGCGCCCACCAGCTAAAACTGCTATTTGATAAAATAAAATGCTTACACTTTATCATTAGATCAAGATCATCTATATCTGTACCTTTAGTATCAACATAATATATCCTTGCCTGATCTTCTAAATTGTAATTATTTTTTATCCAGATAATATCTTTTGTCGAATTGGTAAAGACAAAAAAAATAGGATCGTCAACCTTTTCTTTTATATAGCTTATAGCTTTTATATAATATTGTTCGTCGCAGATCAACAAAGAACTTCTCCACTGATCTGACGTGTAATCGCCCCTTCGTATATGCAAGCAGATCGAATCCGACTCCATGATCTCTTTCTCTATAACCTGGATCACACTACTCTTTTTTTCACAAGTCTTGGGTAATAATGATCCTCGCAGTTCGTCTGCATATCTCCCAAAATATTTCACAGATTGAAAATATCCATCTATGTTTTTTATCCATTTTTTCGAACTAGGATAACCCTGATATCTATATATCTCATCTGTAACGTACATCCCATGTTTCGCCATTGATCTTAATGACACTCTGTCTTTGCCTATGATCTTTTTTAGTATCTCCTTTTTCAGTTTTAAAAAAAGCGACAAGACATTGTCAACAAGTATTGGAAGTACAATAAACTGACCATCGCACATTAATTTCTTTAAGCATATCCCTCTGTTGACCGGCTCGCGTCTTTGATAAAAAGTTGACAAAAATATTTTTTCATTGTTATATCTTTTCGAAAGATTATAGGCATAGGCAAATTGGAACATCTGATTTCCCAATCCGCCTCTCAGATCAAGGATGATCATTAACTCACCTCTTTATTGTGATTTATGATAATGCGTTTTAGATGCTCTTTTAACCAAAAAAATAGACATATCACCGATGGCGAGCCAAGTCCAAAAATAAAAGCGTATATTTTATCCATCCATGTCTTTGGACCGTTTTCTTTAGACATTCGTCTGAATATCTCACATTCACCTCTGTCGATCAGGCCATGCACATGATCCATTTTTTCTCTCCAAGAAAATGGACAATCATTTAGGAACATATTCTTTACTATCATGATACAATTATTCGCTTTAATGTCCATGGATCTCTTCTTCCATATATCTTCATATGCGGGATACATAGTAAATGTCTTAAGTAATATACGCTCTTGTAGTTCAACTGTTTTTTCTATATTTTTCACATATCTTTTGGACAAAGAATCTTCATTTATATTCTGTACAATATATCGAGATCTGGAAACCTTTGCTATTGAACAACTATTGAGTAATACGGTATGCGTAAATATAAAATCTTCCGCCAGATCTATATTTTCAATAAATCTAATGCCATTATCAATGATCGTCTTCAATCTATATAATTTGCCAACAGCGCTTCCTAGCCTTATAAAAAAAGCATTTCTTCCTATCTCATCTTTTGTGTCTGCATAAAGATCAGATACTTCCGCAAATGCATTCCTTATAGCGGATGTGCCGTTTTCATCGATGATCTCGCTTGCAACGATATCCAATGAATGCTTTTTATCTGCATCGATCAGTGATCCAAACGTGTCGTTTTCTATATGATCATCAGAATCGATAAAGTATAGATATTCCCCTTGAGCATTATCGATCCCCACATTTCTCGCCTTTGAGACCCCGGCGTTTTTTTGATGGATACATTTGATATAGTTATACCTTTTAGTATATTTTTTTATTATATCTGCTGTACCGTCCGTAGATCCATCATCCACGATAATGATCTCAAGATCTTTATATGTTTGCTCTATAACACTATCCAAGCATTTATATAACGTCTTTTCCGCATTATAAGCCGGAATGATCACACTGATCAAAACCCTTACACTCCCTTTACCTTCTTAAGGAACCTATACCTTTAAATATTTTATTTTAGATCACCTGTCCCTTTATATCTGATACCAGTAATCTTACACTCATATATTTTTGCATCGACCAGATATCTGTACCAGTAAGCTTGTAAAAAGGCATATATTTGCCCTTCTCTACCATCCAAAAACCCCAATTTCAGATAGTATCGATAAATATAGTATAAATGTGCTCTTATTTTTAAAGGTATCTTATAATATATATTCATTTTTAGCCAAGTCTTTTGATCTAGCTTATCTCGATTTTTTAATCTCTCTAGATTTTCAAAATAATCTACTGTTTCTCTGCTAGAGTACCAATTATGTTTATTTATAAAATACTCAAGATCTTTAAAATCAAAATGGAGACAATCCGTTTTCATCTCAACCGTTTTACCAGATCTTAGCACGATATGTTCATCCATATTCCGATCTTCAATAAAACCGGATCTTGTTTTATAACAGCTCAGTTTCTTCCATGGATATACTCCGCCATGATATAGATCTTTCCCAAGAAAATTTTTTCTAAATCTCAGCACGATCCCCGAAACATCCGTATTTTCATGGTGGGTACATAACCGTTCTAGTTCTTTTGCTGATCCCTTTGTCAATCGTTCATCTGCATCAATCCTCAATGTCCAGACTGTATCTTGTCCAGAAACTTGTACTCCATATTGATATTGCTTAGAATAGTTTTCAAATGGATGCTTATATACGATCGCTCCTTCTTCTTCTGCTAGCTCCACTGTTTTATCTGTGCTAAAACTATCAACAACGATCACCTTTTTTACAACTGCTTTTATCGAACGGATACAATCAACAATGTTGATCTCTTCATTTTTTGTTAAAATGATCGCCGTGATATCTGCTGCCATGACCCCTCCATCAACTATGCTATCTTTTCATCCTATAATCCATTGATAGCCTCAATATACTTTTCAATACTCACACTTTTAGTCAGATCCTTTTCCAAATACTCTCGTCCATTTTTACCCATGCGGGCCACTTCCTCTGTATCAGCATTTTCTATATACCAACGAACGATATTTATGATCTCATCATACTCTCCCGGGCTACAACATTTCCCACACCTACATTCTTCTATGATCAGTCTGATCTCTGTATTTTTTTCTAGAACACCAATGATGGGCCGACCGGCTCCCATAATACCATATGCTTTCGATGGACAGGATACACCTTTGATCCCTTTAGCATTTACACACCAATGGACATCGCCGGCATTTAAGCTATAGATGAGATCCTTTTTCTCTTGATAGGGGATAAAGATGATATTTTCGAAACAATGCTTTTTTACATATAAGGTCAATTTATCAAGGACTGAACCTGCACCCACAAAAGCAAATACTACTTCTCGTCCATCAGATGTCTTTGGCCCTGGCTCATATACTCCTTTTGATGTATAGCCCTTTCGGAACGCTCTCATGCTATGTATCAGATTTTCGAGGTCATAATACAGACCGATATTGCCGGAATACATGATCACAAACTTGTTTTCTAATCCATATCTTTTTTTGAACGCTATAACACCTTCATCATCCTTAGATAGCGGATAGATCTCTTTTTCATCTATCCAGTTATTGATCATCACATATTTAGGAACATCATGGTCACAAAAACGACCTTTCAAGGTGTCAACAAGATCACGTCCAACTGTGATCACCAAGTCAGAGTATCGACAGCTAAATTTATCAATACACATCATAGCCTTTAGGATCGATCTATTGGAACAATACTGTACTGCTTTGATCTGCTCTGGATTAAAATCCTGGATGCAATAGATCATTTTTGCGTGCTTCTGCCATTTACTGATAACACCAAGCAGGCCGCCAAGGATAGGAGGTTGCGAGATTGCAAAAACATAATCTTGCTCGCCTGCCTTGTAAGATGCTTTCAATGCATTCATAAAATAGGACACTATATTTTTGATCCGACTGATCTTATCTGTCTTAATAAACTCAGGAACACGTACGCGGATGAGTTTTACTCCATTAAGCTCCTCAAAATAAAACTTCTTTGTTTTATATCTGGACTCGATCGTACCACTATAAGAAGGGACTACGCAGATCACTGTGATATCAAACTGTCCTGACATCCCTTCAGCCTGATCCTTTAATATCTGACCTGTAGATGCCACGTCTGGAGCATAATAATGCGCAAATATCAATACCTTTTTCTTTTTACTCATCACGGCAGCACCTTCCTAATAGGCATTATGGATCTATCGCCTTGATATAGGTTATATAGCCATCATGTAGGATCTTAATTTAAGATAGATCTAAAACCTTTAAATGCTCCACTACCCACACCGTTCCATCATCAATTCCCTAGCATACCGCTCCATGCTCCTCTTCAGATCCTTGGGCGTACATTCCCGCCCAATCCCCGCCATGATCCGGTATTTATCAAATATGCTGATCACCATCTTCATGGACAATGGCTTTCCCAGCTTGGACAAGAACATCACATCCCGATATCCCTCCACCCGCTCGAAATAGCCATGCTCCCGGATCCACAGCTCTAACCGCTCCCTAAGCTCCCTGGAAAATATCCGGACCGACCGTTCCTTATCTTTACGTCTGCCTCTGTTGCCGCCATCAGCCCGCTCTATATCTCTATCTCTGATCGCCTCCCTAGGATCGGCCCCATCCCGATCCTCGTCACTGACCCTATCGCCCTCTGTCTGCCGCTTCCGCCTCACCCAGAGCATCCCTGTCTTTCCGCCATAATCGGCCAGCTCCAGCCGCAGGATCTCACTGACCTCCAGTCCGTGATAGAATAAAAGCTCCATCATGACCCTATCCCGCAGGCAGACCCGCTTGCGGAAATCGCTGTCCAACTCCTCATATTCCCGGTCCAATGCCACAAAAAACCGGTCCACCTCCGCTTTTGATAAAAAGTGGCCCTTTTTCCGCACCACAGGAGTCTCTGCTCCCATGACCGCGCTCATACCGGCGGCCCCTTCTAAAACTGGCGATACTGGCACGCTGGCTGTTCCAAAAGCCCCCGACACACCGATGATCCCTTCAGCTTCTGGCGCACCGACGATCCCTTCAGGTCCCGGCACGCCGATCCTCCCATCAGGTCCTGGCATCCCCGCCATCCCACCATCCCCTCGCCTCCCGGCTTTCTCTGCCCTTTCCGCCGCTTGAGGGGTTGGGGCGGGAGGGGTCAATGGACGATAGCCTGACAGATGACCTTCTTTGGACAGATACTCCAGAAAATAGCTGAGCACCCGGTATTTCCTGGTGACGGTGGAAAAACGCAGCTTTTTCTCCCTGGACAGATAGTCGAGATAGCGCTCTGCCACCTCGCTGTCGAAAGAAGCGATCCCGTTCTCCCGCATCCAGTCATAGAATAGGCCCAGATCCAGCTGGTACGCCTTCACGGTCCTCTCGTCCAGCCGGTTCCTTGCGGACTGGTCTTTGATAAAATCCTCTATCCGGCTGTCCGACTGCCGCTTTGGTCCCTTATCCTGCCGCCCTTCCAGATCGCTCACCTTCTTTCACCTGATGCATACTGATGCATATCCTCATACTCTATCCATAATGATCCTCTGTCCTGCGCAGACGTCCCCAGGCGGATGCCCCTCCCGATCTACACCTTGATGAGATCCTTATATGTTGTCAGCCCGTCGATCAGGCTAGTGGTCCGCTGATCGGGCCGGCGCTCAGCTATCAATATCGCTGATCTATCGGTCCGGCCAGCGCTCCATTGCCGGTACTGCCCGTTCTGTTGGCACAGCCGATGTCTTCGACTGAGCAAATTCCAATGCCCGCAAGATCGACAGCGCACGCTCCTGCCCCTCTCCATCAAGAGCAAGGAACGACCGATATAACTCCGCATTTTTTGCTGTCTGCTCTTCTGCGCGCTCTTCTACTTGCGTCATTTACTCACCTTCTGTTCATTTATTTGTGTTATTAACTCAATATAACATAGAGTATTTGAAGTGTCAACCCTGATCTTCCTATGGCAACGATCCCCTATGGGCTCCTGCCACCATGATAGTCCCTGTACCTTCCCGCCTGGTCACGCTCCTCCCAACCCCGATCTAAGAGCATCCTCTATATCGCCCCTCTCTTTCATCTCTAAAACTTTTTCTCTCTGAAACTTTTATGTCCCTGTACCTGTTTTAGTCATCTTTGGGATAATTATAAGCAACCGATCATGTTACTGTCAATATACGTTTTACCTATCTTTAGGATAAATAGGAGGAGCATCATCCATGAAACTATATAGACATGTAAATGGGAAATGTAATATCTCCGGCACGGCGATCCGTGAACTCCGGGAAGCAGCCGGTCTGTCCCAGGAACAGCTTGCCGCCAGATTGCAGCTTGCCGGGCTCAGCCTGAACCAAAAGGCTGTCAGCCGGATCGAGACCGGCGATCGGGTTGTACCAGATTTTGAACTGCTCTATTTTGCTCAGGTATTTAATGTCTCAATCCACAGGCTATTCGGTAAAGATCTTGATCCAATTATAACCATATTCCCCGACAAACTTTAATACGATCAAAACGGATCCCAAAAAAGCGAGTACCACACCAAAAGGTATACATATCCACTTCTTGATCCATCTTCCCGCTGACCTTGCAATGGAAAGGCGTAATGCAGGTAGTCCGCTCTCCGTCTACCTGGCCGTCGGAAAACATAAAATTCCAGGAAATGTAACCTCCGGTTCACCTCGTTCACCGGGTACGTCGAAAAATACTCCCATTTCATAGAAAAAGCACCAGCCGTTTTTGGCTGATGCCTTGAACATGATCACAAGCAATTATAAAATACGCAAATCCTGACCCCGCGATCCCCCGCCACCCACCAGTTGGATGAACGGGAACCACCACAATTATCTAAGCAGCAAAAATAACAATATGGCAATAGTGACCACAATTAACAACAGCATGATCCCGGTCCTGGGTCGCTTTTCCGTATGACGCAGTTTTGAGCGGGGTTGAGCATATTGAGTTGTCGGATATCTTCTCGCTTCAGCAAATTTTGATGAAGAGCGAAACCGAGTCTCTTTATAGCACAATGCGAGCGGATCTGTCTGCTTCATGATACGCTGATAAAATCCATCCAGCCAGGCCGTATCCTTGTCGGAGCACATATCCCTTTCGTTAGCATAATTTTCATGTGCGATCTGATTTCGTATGTACCGATAATGCTTAAGCTGCAAATAATCTTTTTTCCATCCGGCAACATGAAGATCCCCGTTTGCTTCCTGCTCCATGTCCTTAATATATCCGGTAATACCGATACCATTCATGTCCTTACACAAGTTATCAAGATATTTATAAGACTCCATAAATCCCATAACTTCTCCATCGCTCCCTCGCTAAAATAGAAGTTTGATCTCTATTGTAAAAAATGCTCCCAATAGACGGAAATTCTAGTCAACCCCTTTTCATTATACCGTATATCCGGCATAAGATCACCATTTAATCTCAAAATCCATCCAACATAAACGGCACCTTTTCCAACACGGAAAAATACAGGAAAAAGAAGCGGGTCCTCACCGTACAGCTTTTACTCATACGGATCGCCCGTTTCATTTTCATTTCTATATAGATCCGCAAAAACTGGTATTCTATGTAAACCCTACCCTCATACTATGTAATACATACGCTTGCTTTCAGCATACAATAGTGCTATAATGATCACAACCCGGATACGAAAGGAGAGATATCTATGGCACTGGCAACCTTAACCGCAAGAGTAGACGGAAAAGACAAGGCCAGCTTTGACACCTTTTGCTCCAATGTGGGCCAGACCGCCTCGTCTACCACATGGAAAAGGGGCGGCTCTACATTGCCCACTGTAGAGACCACTATAGCGATAAATAACCCAACTTGATCCCCGCCTGCATCCAAGACGGGGATCTCCCCCTCGATCCAAAACTATCAGAGATCAGCCAAGCTTCGCCTGCGCCGCCAATCCCACATAAACCTCCGAACACGCATCATTCCGGTAGATCCGGAAAAGACACTACATAGCCGCCTTCCGCCTGGTCTTCGGTCACTTTCATCCGATACGGAAGTTTTACATGATCATCCAATCCTTTTATCATCATCCGTCCCACTCCCAAAACCACTCACGCAAGGATCTCAATCGCACAAAAATGTTCCTTCGTCTTTTTCTGATAACTGATTCCCACCGCCAATATCCTCCCAGTATATCTCGCCTTCTCCCCCAACTTCCCCCGGAACCGGAGCGCATAGTTCTTGTCTTTGATCTGCTGGATCGCCTCTTTCGGTGTCGAGTCAATCTTTAATTCCAGGATGATCGCATCGGCGTCTGGCCGCTCCGGATAGAAGATAAAGTCTACATACCCTTCACCTGCCTTGTCTTCCCGCTCGACACGGTATCGGTCCCGTGCCGCCAGATAGACCAGGTTGACGATAGCCGATAACTCGATCTCGCTATTATATGAAAAGATTGGCGACTCGGTATCATGAGCAAATTTTAAGATCCGTGCCATCGTTTGAGTATCACCAGTGAGCGTAGCTCTCAGCATCTTCTCTGACTCCTTGGCCAGTTCATGTATATAACCCAGAGAAGCCTTTGTCATCAACATGACCTTAAACTGCTCCATGATCTCCCGGTTCGGTATATATACTTTTCCATCCTTATAGGTCAAAAGCCCATAGATGACCATCGCCGAGTAGATCTGCGCCTTGGTCTCCAGTTCCATAGAGACTGCCGAATACTGCCAGATCTCCGTATCGATCCCCTCGCCAGCGATCATTAGGACCAGATCCTCCCTGACTGCGTAGATATCATGACGGATATAATAGAAGATCTCATCGTAGGGCCCGGAGCTGGTCCAATACCCAGCCAGCTCATCATCCGACAATGCACATACGATCGACCGAGGGTTATAGATCCTTTTCCCCCTAGCCGTATGGTAACCATCGTACCAGACCCGAAGATCCTCTCTGGATATGGAAGAATCGTCTGTCGTATCCTGATAGATCGTAAAAAGCCGGTCAACCTCCTCGTCCAGGAAACCAAAATACTCGCTGAACTTTTTCTTCGTGGCCATATCGTATTCCAGGAACATGTTCAGTTCCGAACCGCTGGTATATTTAGCGATCGGCAGGACGCCGGTCATATAAGTAAGCGCCACATACCCCTGCCCCTTTAAGAGGTTTCTAAGAAATCCCAGGAAATCCTGCTTGTCTCCCTCCCTGATAAAAGCTTTATGGAAGATCGCATCCCATTCATCGATGATAAAGATAAATTTATCCCCTGTTTTTTCAAAAATAGTCCCCAGAACATCCCAGACCGCATCTGTGATATCGATAGAAATTTCTGGGTAAGCCTCTGCAAGGTCACGGTTTATATCGTCCTGGATCCGTTTGATATATTGTCCATAATGGTCGCACCCTCGCGGCATACGGCTAAGATCCATAAAGATCACATCGTGCTTATTGAGATGCTCCATATGACCGCTCTCTTTACCGATCGCCAGATCATGGAACAGCGGCGCACCATCCTGCCCTTTCCCGAAAAATGCTCCAAGCATATTTGCCATGACACTTTTCCCGAAACGCCGAGGCCTGGTGATGCAGAAAAAGCGCTGTTCTTTTCCGATCGCCGGGACCAGCTCGCTGATCAGGGCCGTTTTATCAACAAAATAGGGATCCGATACGATGGATCGGTAATTCTCAAAAGGGGCTTTACTGTTCAGATAGATGCCCATACAAGCAGACACTCCTTTCCGTTCACGTTTAGATGGAGATATGATCCGCCTCCATTTATCGTCTATATCTTAACATGTGGCAGACCCTTTGGCAAGACAGGCATTTCCCATGATCAACCATATTTCCCGCCATTTTGCCTTCTTACAACCTTTGGTCCCTCTCTCGTATATGAATCAAAATAATATTCCACATAAGAGTGATGTCTGAATTTTATCTTCATCAGTTTGCTAAAATTAAGATCATGTGTACCAATGATCAAATTTTTATCCACTCTATTTGTTCTTTTTAAAGCACGTAATAAATCGATAAAAGAAACCATATTGATGTCATCCATGCTCTGTACCGGATCATCGATATAAATCTGACCAAAATCATTATCTTTTGCAGACAAGCTTAAGCCGAGAAAAATACTCAGCGAAAGGACACGGAGTTGCGCCTCACTGAATAAATGATCCAAATAAATATCCTTCCCATTTTTTTCGACCGGGATCATATTTGTTTCAGCTCCACTTTTCATTATTCGAAACTGACGATAAAATGGATGTGGATTGATATACCCAAAAATAAAATTTATCATTTTATTATCCATTATATATTTTTTTATCATGTCTTTTTCTATATCCTTTGCTACCTTATTTACATTCTCCCGAAAAGCGAATGCCTCCTGGTAAAGCTTCTGCTCCTTCTCCAGTTTACCTGTCTCAGCATCGGCTATAACATATCTTTGGAGCAGATCCAGATTTTCTTTCCCAAGATCATATTTTAAAATACTCAGAACAGTATCTAGAGCTTTCTTTTCCAGATATATCTTTTTTATAAGTTGCCTAAATCCTTTTACCTCTCCTCTTTCCTGTGATCCTACATCTTCTGCCTGTACTTGAAATCTTTTTATTAAGATCGATCTTATCCATTGATCTGCTTTCCTTGCATTTACAATTTTCAAGTCAAGCATTTCTTTCCCCATCCCATACTTCTGTACAAACGCATCATATGTACTTACTTTTTCCTCTGTCTTTTCACGATGTATCCTTATGCTGTTCCTCATTTTGTCATTACATTTTATGATCTGTCCTAACTTTTCTGAAATGACTTGTATACATTGGTTTATTTCTTTTTCTAACCCCTTCGTCTCGGATGTAAATTTATCCCATATCCATTTCTTATAACTTTCTTTTACTCTATGTATCCACCTTCTATGCAACGATATTTCTTCATTGCATGCGCGTACTGCTTCATTTCCATCCGATATTGTCTTTCCTATAATGCGAAGCAGCTTTGCTTTTGCATCCTCTTCTCCAATATAAAATTCTGTTCCACCGCATACCGGACACTCTTCAAGCAGATCACGCGTGTTTATGTATTCTTGTACTTTCAAAAGCATTTCTCTCTGACTATCCTGGATCCCTACCACCATATTCAAAGTCTTCTCTTTTTCCTCCAAAATAGCCAATGATGTTTCAATCCAATCCCGATGAACTGCCGTATAATATAAAAGTCTTCCAATATTGATCCACTTCTTTTTTCTTTTCAGCTTTAACCCATATTTCTCTCCTTCTAAATACAAGTTATCGAGCAGTTCTCTTTGTCTTTCAAATTCATGTGCCATCATCTCTGACAAATATACCACTTTTTCATTGTCCTTCGCAGATATTGCCTTGCTTTCCAGCCCTGTGCGTTTCTCTTCCAGATCTTCAATGATATCCTTATAAGACTTTTCCTTTTCAGTATATTTTACAAAATCCTCTCGGAGCTTTATTATGTCCGATTGTTCTACCAGCTCTGCTTCACGCAAAAAAATCTGGTTGTTCCTATATTTTTTTATCAGATGACCTTTGATCAAGCTTGTCTTTATCTCTTTATCCTGCTCGATAGACCTGACAAGTCTTTCTTTTGAAACTCGTAATTGTTCCAATGAGCTAACAATATCGGGTATCGTGTCTTTCTTAAAGCAAAAATCCACCGCGATATTTGCTTCCTTAAGGACTTGCCTCATAGCATTTGCCGTTTCTATTTCGACACTTACCAGCTCTTGATAGTCCGCTATACTTCCCCACTGATTTATCTGAAAAATGGAATCCAGGCTTTCCTTTATTTCCCCATTTTTTTCAATTTTTCTTTTTATATCTGTTAGTTTCTTTCCAAGTAATGGATTCTGTTTTGATGCTGATAACTCCTGGATTTTACTGATATCATCCATCCCTAAAAAACCCGATAAAATTTTCCCCCTGTTCTTTGCCGATGTGTCCCGGACCAGATCACCTGAAAATGCCTGTCCACAGAAGTTAAGCCGAAAAAATCGATCTGCCTTTTGACCAGTCTTTTCTTTTATAAATTCTGACACATCACCAGATCCGCCCTGACATCCACCTTCACAATAAATCTCACTTTTGTATTTGTCATCATGCAACGAATCATATTTTGTCTTACGCATCAGGAAACTCCTCTGATAGTATAGGGATCTCGTCAACTAGTTTTCTAAAAATATCTTTAAAATTCGTCTTACCATATACGTGTTTATGGCAACATAATATTTTTCCAACTATATGTATATTGTTCAGACATTTACTAAAAAACAACTCCACTTTATCAACCGACAACTTTTCCCGATATAGGATCACTGCCAACATCCTGATCAATTCCGTCATAGCCAGCGATATTTCCCTTATCTGATCTTTCCTCTCAACCTGCAATAGATATGGATACATAAAGTCAAGTTTACCTTTCTCATTATATAACTTCTTAATAAACATATCTTTAACAGTCGAATAGCATTTGAAATAAGCTTCATCCTCCACTCTTCCCAGATCTAGGTCATATAAAGTAACCTCTTCATCAAAAGAAAGATCCTCCAGACATTGCTTGAAAATAAACATCTCTTCTGAAACTCGTCTATTATTATAATACAATCTTAAACAATCTTGATATTCCTCCACTGATACTATCTGCTCTGTTTTGTTCTGACTGTTTTCTACAATACGATCAAAAAAAATCTTTACCAACATGCAGAATACATCATCTGCCCCATGATCTGTTAAATCTTGATGAGCGGCATTTTCCTTCAATAATTTATAATCCGCTCTAATTTTATCCTTTGTCCTTCTTTCAATCTCTTCTAGCAAGTCCTTTTTATCTTTATCCAAAAAGCGGAACTGTAGTTTTTGTATAAATTCAAGATATGTGCATTCATCGTTTTCTACTGCAAATCTTTCATATGGATAACAACCTGTCCCGTCAAAGACTTCCTGAACCAATTCATCCACATACCCATCCTTATCCTTCGGTTTAGTTTTCTTCATCTCCGTACAAAACTGCTCATAGTAACTCTTACATTCCGCATGAGCCACAATACTTTTTCTCAAGATCACTTCCTTAATAAATCGTTTTTCATCAGCATCCTGTTTTCCTGTATTCCATGCATCAAAAAATGCCTTATCGCTATCCTGGGCTTTTACATTTGTTACAAAATACATGCTTTTTATTTTATCAGATCTTGCATAGCCATTATAAAAATTATAGATCGTCTTTTTTACATCCTCTGAAGATCGCCCCAATTCTTTTGCATGAAGTTTTGTCTCGATATAGGCCTTTTCACCTCCGTTATCTATCACTACTACATCCGCATCTGTTTCAACTCCAACTTCTCTAATGTCATCCCGACAGATTTCATAGCAAGCTAAAATAATCTGGAGATAAAATCCAGCTATTGTCGATGGTACATTTGTATCCCGTTTTCGATCCGGTTTTGCCATACCATTTGTCTCTCCATTTCTTCATGTGTAATGTTTATACCATAACTTAAACAGCAACAGATCTTCCTCATCCCCAATCTCCATTGCCCATTTTTAAGACCTCTACCACATCGCTTGACTTCATACAATTTCAATGCAATATCCGCATAAATCTGTTCTTTTAAAAAATATCCAAGCGTCTATAGAAACCCCATTTGAACTCTTTATATCCTTTATATAAAAAGCTGCTCAACACAGCTTTAATACTGTAGCGAACAGCTCTCTTCCAACCTACAAACAATACGTTTCTACTAATCCTATGATCTCCTGGTCTGTCGGTATCCTATTACCATCTTTCTTATAATAAATCGTAAGCAGATATATCTCCTCATCATCCCGAACCGCATAATAAATGATATGATAACCATTGGACTGCTCTGGTATCTGTATTTGCCGATCTAACTTTGAAGGTATGGCCATTCGTCGGGATCTTTAATCCTGGGATCTCCGTTCCTATCAGGTTCCCTTTTTCCAGTTCATCTGTTATTGCTTTAATATCCGCTCCTATATGTTTGAACCCTTTTTTCTTGATGTAGTACTTCACATCTTTTTCAAACTGTTCAGTAGGTGCATGATCGATCCTGCAATCGTACAAGGCCTCTCTAGATCAGCAGCTATACGCATTGTCTGTCCCTCCTTTTTCACTATGGCAGTGTCATAGCCCCCTTCCGTCATGGCTATACTATAGCGCACTTGGCACTCCCTCACTGCTTTGCTTCTTTCTGTTTTCTTACATATATCATACCACCTTTTCGTATTTCTGTATAGTTAGTATGATGCTCTACACAAAAAATATCAGATCAAAACATCGCAAGCACCTCACTCCGAACAAATATTCGAAGAACGTCCACTGATCCAAGATCGTTTATCTCCATATATCTTTTTAAATCATACACATCCCAAAAAACATCCATAGCATTCAGACACATCTCTCAATCTATATGGTACGATCATACAAGAAAGGCGGTGAAAAGCCCTATGTTCGAGACCTTATTTTACGACAGACTGACCAAGTTGCGCACGGAAAAAGGCGTGTCTGCAAGGGACATGAGCCTGTCCATCGGCCAAAGCGCCGGATATATCAATTCCTTAGAGAACCGGAACGGCTTCCCTTCCATGCAGGTGTTTTTTTATATCTGTGAATACTTAGGGGTCACTCCGGCAGAGTTCTTTGACGACGGCAGCAGCCACCCGGCAGAGTACCATATGCTCATCGAGGATCTGAACGCGCTGGACAAAGAGCAGCTGACGCACATCAAAGCGATCGTCAAGGGATTAAGACATTGACAGCCTCTTTCCTGTAGCATATGATGGAGATGGTCGCCGCATATGTGCGTGGATATCTGCTATATGTGTGCATAGATATCTGTTGCAAGTGTGCATAGATCTGCATACACAGCTGCGGACAGGCTCAGTTCTTTGACCGAAAGGGGGATACACCATTGGACAGCAGGATAAAGATGGTAAGGGAGGCTCTCCAATTATCCCAACGTGAATTTGGAGAACGGCTGGGCGTCAGCCGGGATGTGATCAGCAATATGGAATACGGACGTGTACAGCCGAAAAAGCTGCTACTAAAGCACATATGCGACCTGTACGGCGTGAACGCACAATGGCTGGACACCGGCGAAGGCCCCATGTTCGATAAAGGACCACGGCACGATAAAAAAGCGGACGAGGCCATGGCCATCTTCCGCACCCTCCGCCCGGAGTTCCAGGACTATGCCCTGGAGCAGATCCGGCGGCTGGCTGAATTACAGGATAAATAGAGATAGCAAGAAAAAGTACGTAAGAACAAAAGGAAAAGACCATAACTATGAGCGACCGACTCTGCATGAAATGCATGCACACCTTTGATAAACGATATGATATCTGCCCCCGCTGCGGCACGATCGTGGGGATGCCCCCTATAAAGGAGCACCACATCAGACCCGGGACCCTGCTGCGGGGAAGGTATGTGCTGGGATATGCCCTGCGCGATAAAGGAAATATCCTCTATATAGGATATGACCTTAAATACAGCACCCCCGTCCTGATCGAGGAATGCTACAACAGCCGATACATGGACAGGGCCAGTGATGGCCAGCGCCTGGTCATTTTCCCGGAGGGCAGTCAGGCCCTTACGGCCATCCTTTCTGCCAGACGCACGATCGCCCTGCGCCTGGTCCGGCTCCAGCTGGACTATGGGATCGGCTATCATTTAAAATGCCTGCGGGAAAATGGCACTTTATACATTGTGACCCGTTCTATGGAAGGGCAGTCTCTTGAAAAGCTCCTCCGCTCACTTCCCGGCCACAGGATGCCTTTCCACACCGCCCTGCCGCTGTTCGCAAAGCTCTTGGAACGGGTCCGGCTCCTCCATTTCGCCGGGATCGTCCACAGCTATCTGTGTCCGGAAAATGTGTTCCTGGAGGCAGGCGGACAAGTGAAGATCCTGGCATTGGAGCAGACCCAGGATGACCGCTCCCCCAGGCGGGGCCGGCCTCCCTATTCCGCCCTTGAACAATACAGGCGCAAGCCCATGATCGGACAGTGGACCGATGTCTATGCCCTGGCCGCGATCTTTTATCGGATGCTCGCTGGGAAAGAACTGCCAGACGCCGTCTCCCGCTTCCAACGGACCCCGGTCCCCTCTTTTTCTGAAACTGGGATATCCGTCCCCAGAGGGGTTGAGATCGCGCTCTTCAATGCATTGCGGTTGGATCAGGCGGAACGGACGCCTACGATTGCAAAGTTCATGCAGCATCTGCTGACCGCACAGACCTATACCTGGCAGAACGACGGCCGGACCTGCACAAGGCAGCACGCTGCCCAGGCTCACACAGGACAACGGACCACACAGGACTACGCCAGACAACAGGCTGCCCAGACCCGTGCGGGACAGCAGGCCGCCCAGTCCCATACGAGGCAACAGACTGCCCAAGGTAGCACTGAGCACAAGGCCACACAAGGCTATACCGCACAACAGACCACACAAAACTACACCTGGCAGCAGACCACTCAGACCAGCACAGGACAACAGACTACACAAGGCTCCACAAAGCAGCAGGCCGCGCAAGATCACACCCAGCAGCAGGCCGCCCAGTCCCCCACACACCCGCTGGCCAGCAGGCTCTGCGTGAACTGTATGCGCCCTTACGAAAAGAGCCAGTATCGCTACTGCCCATCCTGCGGCTATGATCCTCATTCTGCGTCGGCCCAGCCCGACTGCATCACCCCCGGCACAGTGGTAGCCGGACATTATCTGATCGGCCGACAGATCGGGCGGGGTGCTTTCGGGATCACCTACATCGGCTACGACCTGTCCCGTGGTCTCCGCCTGGCGATCAAAGAATATATGCCAAAGGATATCGCAGAACGAGATGAGAATACGACTGTGGTCAACACCAAGCATCTGGACGATCCCAGGGAGCTCCATGAATTTGACTATGGCCGCCAGCAGGTCTTAAAGGAGGCCCAACTCCTGCAAAAGTTCGCCAATGTGCCGGAGGTGGTCCAGGTCTTTGACTGTCTGCGCGCCAATAACACGGTCTATATCGCCATGGAATATCTGGAGGGGGAGACCCTGAAAGCACGGCTGGACCGGGTACGGACACTGACCGTAGAGGAGGCCTTCCCAATCATCCGGATGGTCCTGCAGGGCCTGAAAGCCGTCCATGTCCATAACTTGATCCATCGCGACGTAGCGCCGGATAATATCTTCCTTACAGAAGACGGCCAGGTAAAGCTGCTGGATTTCGGCGCGGCCCGCTATGCCACCCTCACCGCCGAACAGTCTGACCGGGTCATCTTAAAGCGCGGCTATGCGCCGCCGGAGCAATACAGTCATACCGGTCCCTTAGGTCCATGGACCGATGTCTATGCAGCGGCGGCTACATTTTATCAGATGGTCTCTGGCATCCTGCTACCCGAGTCCACAGCAAGAGCCATAAACGACACGCTCCCCAGTCTCTCTTCCCTGGGGGTATCGATCGCGCCCAAGCTGGAACAGGCGGTGACGAAAGCCCTGCGCCTCCACTACCAGGAGCGGACACGCTCCGTCGAAAACTTCATCCAGGAGCTGGATCAGGGGATGGCCCAGCAGCGTGGCCTGTTCTTCAAGCTCCGGCAGAAGGGCCATCGGCGCACTCCCTATACCCCCCAGGGCAGTGACAGCCCCACCATCAAACCGACCGTGCTGGACAGTCCCGCCACAGATATGTCCACGCAGATCTATGGGGACAGCTTTTTCCAGGACATCCCCACGCAGGTCCACAAAGATATCTGGTAATATCATCTGCTATCTCGTTTTTAATTGTTTTAGAAGTACATAAAATGGTCCAACAATGCAGATTGCTAAAAGCTCGCTATCGATATCCAACATAAATGGAATGCTCCGATATCTTAAGATGAGATCCGCTGGCGATCGCTGGATATAATGAGATCCGATGGCGGTCGCTGGATATAATGAGATCCGCTGGCGGTCGCCGGATATCAAGCGATCGCCGTCGGATCGTCTCCCCTCCTAGTCTTTTCCTCCCTTTACCTTCTCCCATCCTTTTCCCGCATCCACAGCCCAAAGGACCACCCTTTCCACCACCTTCACCACCGTCCCGTCCACCACCGCGGACAAGACCAGCGAGAGCGCGGTGCATACCAGGAATGGCAGCAGGATCTGCAAGATCAAAGGCATCTGCGCCGGCAGCAGCCCGCTGTAGACCAGGCCATACAGCACATACCAGTGGATCAGCAGGACCGAGTAGCTGTAGCGGCTGGCCACGGATAACAGCTTGCCAAAGGGTCGTAAACGGGCCTCCAACTTCCCCATCGCGATAAAGAGTGCGGAAGCCATCGCCAGCATGAGGAGCGATCGGCCATAGACGATCCCCCCGTAGTCCTGGCGGAGCATCCCGGTCCCCAGGGAGATGAGGAAAGCCGCCGCGCCCCCCTTCAGCCACAACCGGTGGTACGGGCGCATCCAGTCCCGGGTCAGGAGATAGCCCATGAGGAAGATGCCGGGCCAGTCATCCAGCGGTATGGAGATCCCCGGCTCCATCCCCAGATACTGTCCCCCTGTGCGGATCCCCAGAAAGAGGATCGTCAGGAAAGCCAGCTGCTTTTCCGTCCGTTCCGAGATATTTCTTAGCAGCGCCCGAAGGGGCAGGACCAGCACATACATGCCGATCAGTGCGTAGACCAGCCACAGATGGGGGGCCATGGTCATCTGGCCGCTGAACAGCGATCTTCCATACCCCACCGCCCAGTCCTTCCAGGACAGGACCGAAAAGCACATCCCCCGGACGTAAAAGATACTGTAGACCAGAAGGGGCAGCGCCACCTTCAGGAACCGTTTGCGGATGAACGCGCCCACGCTCTCCTTGCGGTAGGGCAGCAGCAGGGCTCCGCTGAGCATGAAGAACAACAGGTTACAGGTCAATGCGAAGAACATGCACCCTAAAAAGAACAGGTAGAAGATCCGTGAGGGCCGATAGAAAAACTGCCCTTCCATGGGAGCCAGCACATGGGCAGCGATCACCAGAAGGGCCGCCAAGACGCGGATCCCGTCCAGGTAAAGGATCCGCTCCCTGTTCACGGGCTGTGCTCCCGGCCCCTCAGCTCCCGCGCCCGCTGACCCCTTCTCGCTCCCCGATACGGCAACAGCGACCACAGACCCAGATGCCCTATCCCTGCACTGGCGGGCCATAAGCTCTCCTGACCGACCGGCCATAAGCCCTCCTGCACGACTGGTCATGATGCCTTCCGTCCGCCCGGCCACAAGCCCTCCTGTTTGGCCAGCCATAAGCCCTCCTGTCCGCCCAGCCACAAGCCCCCCTGCTGCCGCCAAAAAGAAGAACAGCACAGCCGCCCGTCCCCAGCGGACCTGCCCCATGACCTCCTCCAGGATATCAGCCCTGGATAGCTGCCCCTGCCCTGCCGACGCGCCGCCCATGAGCAGCCCTCTTAAGGGGATCGCCTCCGCCGCCTCCATATGATCTAAGGTGAACTCGCCCAGGATATCCAGCCGCAGGCTGTCCCAGCAGCCGGGCGGCACGGTGAGGGCCGCTTCCCTGGAGCCTTTCATCAGGTAGCCGTCCTTCCGTCGAAAACGGTCGAACCCGCCGTCCTGGGCATAGTAGAGATGGACCTGCGCATCCTGGGGGAGCGGCTCCGCAAAGAGGAGACGGATATGGCCCACCTCCCGGTCCACCGAGAACCGTATCCAGGGGTCCGGTCCGATCGGCCGCCAATACTCCCCGCCCGTCACCTCCGGGAACACATAGTCATGGTGCTCGCAGGGCTCTAAGGGAAAGCGGGCGCTCTCCACCCCATAGCCCCTGCCCACCCGGTAGAGGGCAAAGCTGCCCTCCAGGAGGAGCGTACAAAAAAGAGCAAGGATGGCCACCTTGCTGATAATGGCCATCCTCCTGTTCCGTTCTGGTACATTCCCCATCTGCCGCTCTCTTGCAGCCATATGGTCACCTCCTGGTCGCCCTTTGGCCAGGGCGCTCATAGAACCGCATCCGCTCTGCGATCTCTATGCTCAGCGCCCCGTGCCAGATCTCTTGACCGCGACCTATTTAAAAACTCTTGATCCAATTGATCAGGGAATCATGGTACACATTCTCCGCCACATCCCTTCGCATCTGGTCGGTGATCGGGCCGTTCTTCTCCATCCTGGCTAAGATCGCCTCCTGGAGACCGGCGATCCGCCCCTTCTCAAACGCATCCGCCAGAAGCCTCTGGGCCGCGTCGGTCTCCTGCTGCACCGCAGCCTTGACCCTGCCGCTCTTTGACCCGTCCCCGTCTGCTCCTGCTCTCTGTGCGCCTGCGGCCTCGGCTCCCACTTTATAGGCGGCCGCCTTAGCCTCTGCTTCCTTGGCTTCCGCTTCCTTAGCCTCTGCCTCTCTTACCGCAACCGCGGCCTTCGCCCCGGCCTCCCGCGCGGCGTCGGCCTTCGCCTTGGCCTCCTTTACCGCCATCTCGGCCTTCTCCTTAGCCTCTTTGGCCTCTGCTCTCGCCTCGGCCTCCTTCGCCGCCATGGCCGCCTGGGACACGGCTTTCGCTTCAGCCTCCCGCTCGGACGCCGCCTGCGCCACCGGATCTTCGTGCTTTTTGGGAGCTTCTTGCTTTTCCGGCTCTTCATGCCCCGTTAGGTCTTCACGCTTTTCCAGACCGCCGTGCTTTTCCAGCTCTCTGTGCTCTTTCAGATCGCCAGGTCTTTCCAGACCTCCTCGCTCCTCCGCGCCCAGGTCCTCCTGCCCTTTTGCGCCTTCCGGCTCTCCTGGAGCCAAGCCCTCGAAGGCGGACGCCGGCAGCCAGATCTCACCGGAACAGGTCTTCACGTTCACCACGATGTGGCCGCCGTTCACAGATACCCGCTCTCCGGTCAGAGCTCCGATATAGACGCTCTCATTGCCGGCCGGCAGGGTCATCACATAGTCGCTGCTGTCATTGTTCACCGTAACGATCGCCGTCACACCCTCATGGCTCCTGGAAAAGGCATATTGACGGTTGGTCAACAGCAGTTCCTGATAGCTGCCGTAGGACAGGGCCGGCACAGCCTGGCGGACCTTCCCCAGCGCCCCGATCAGGCGGGTATGAGGGTCCGTCTCCAGGGCATCCTGGTAGTCGGAAAGGGACAGGGCAGGGCGCAGGGAGTCGTCGGAGTACCGCTCCTTCTTCCCCTCGATGGCAAATTCAGACCCATAATAGATGGAGGGGATACCCGGCAGGGTGTAGAGCAGCACATGGACCGGCGCGAAATGGGCCTTGTCGTTCAGCTTGGTGTAGATCCGCTCCACATCATGGTTGTCCACAAAGTTGTAGAGCTTTAAGCCGTTCGGCCCTCCGCCCATGGAATACAGCCGCTTCACCGTGTGGGCGATCTCGAAGTAATTGTGGTCGTTATGCCCGGAATACAGGGCCTTGTGGAGCTGGTAATTGGTGACGGAATGGAGGGTGCCTTCATTGACCCAGCGGGAATAGTCCCCGTGGATCACCTCGCCCATGAGCCAGAAGTCCGGCTTCACCTCATTAGCCACCTGCCGTAGGGCCTTCATATAGTTAAAATCCAGCACGTCCGCGGCGTCCAGACGGATCCCGTCGATGTCAAACTCCCGTACCCAGAAGCGGATCACCTCGCAGATATAGTCCTTCACCGCCGGGTTATGCTGGTTGAGCTTTACCAGCAGGTCGTAGCCGCCCCAGTTGTCGTAGGAAAAGCCGTCGTTATAACTGTTGTTCCCCCAGAAGTTCACATTGCAATACCAGTCCTTATAGGGAGAGCCCTCCCGGTTCTTTTTGATATCCTGGAAGGCGAAAAAGTCCCGTCCGGTATGGTTGAACACACCGTCGAAGATCACCCGGACCCCCTGCCTGTGGCACTCCGCCACAAAAGCCTTTAAGTCCTCATTGGTCCCCAGACGGCTGTCCAGCTTCTTATAATCCGTGGTCTCGTACCCATGCCCCACCGATTCGAAAAGGGGGCCGATGTAGAGGGCGTTGCACCCGATCTCGCGGATATGGGCGATCCAGGGGACCATATCGTTCAAGCGATGCTCTGGCTCTCCGTACGCATTCTCCTTTGGCGCGCCCGCCAGACCCAGTGGATAAATGTGATAAAATACTGCCTCGTCATACCATGCCATATATAGGACACCTCCTGTGATGTACTGCCTGATGACAGAGCTTCCCTTCTGTCATCTCGTGACCGCCCAGATCCCCTGGACAGCCATGTCGTCTACCATCATAGCATAAACCCGGGGGGATCTCAATATCCTTGGGAACGTCATGGTGGAGTTACTTTTCACAGGTTGGCCAAGGGTCCGCTCCGGGAGGGACCTGGCACAACTTCACCACGCTCTCGCTCCGCTACTTTAGTTGGCGCGGGGGTGAAAAATAACCGTAATAGACGATAACCCTGGCCGACCCCTCTCCGCCCCATTGAAAAGTCCCCGCAGATATGATATGGTAGGTTATGAACATGTTAAGACAGACTTAAGCGAGCAGCACAGACCACCCGGAAAGAGGATCAGCATGAACATCTACGATATCGCAAAGGAAGCGGGCGTATCGATCTCCACAGTCTCCCGCGTGATGAACCATAAAGACAATGTGAACCCCGCCACCCGTCAAAAGGTGGAGGAGGTCCTGGAAAAGAGCGGCCGCAGACCCGTCCCCCGGGCCACGGGCGCGCAGAGCGGCGCCATGGACGGCAGGATGCGCAGGGTAGCGGTCCTGACCGTGGACATCCGGGTCCCCCATTACGCCCGGACCGCCTACACGATCGAGCGGGAATGCAGCCGGAGGGGCTATGAGACCATCCTCTGCAATACCGGCGGCGAGTTCCAGGAGACTGTCCGGTATCTGCAGGCTGTGGTAGAGAAACAGGTGGACGGCATCATCCTGGTGGGCTCCGTCTTCAATACCCTCTGCAAGGATCCTAAGCTGGAAGTGCTCTTAAAGACCACTCCTGTCGTGCTGGCTAACGGAAAGCTGGATATCCCGGATTCCTATTCTGTGCTGGTGGACGACCGGTACGGGATCTCCCTCGCCGTGGACCATCTCCTGCAGCAGGGCCATCAGGAGATCTATTATCTAAAGGACATGGATACCACCAGCGCCCGGCTCAAGTGCCAGGGCTTTTTAGACAGCGCCCTGCGGCATGGCTTTAAGGACGCCCAGCACCGGGTCCTGGAGACCACCCCGGATATCCAGGGGGGGATCCGGGCAGTAGGACAGCTCCTCCAGGAAGAAAAGCCCTTTACCGCGATCGTCTGCGGGGAAGATATCACCGCTGTAGGCGTGGTGAAGGGGCTCCTTAAGGCAGGCCGCAGGATCCCGGAGGATGTGGCGGTCACCGGGTACAACTGTTCCGAATACGCCAGGCTCTGCGAGCCGCAGCTGACCACCATCGATAACAAGCCGGAGCTGGTGGCTATGCTCAGTGTCCAGCTGCTGACCAGCCTGATCGAAAAGACCGACGCCTACTCCTCCTGCACGATCCAGCCGGAGCTGGTGAAAGGGGAGACCACCTGACTGGGGGCTGGCGGGAAATCGCAAAGGGTCCGCTCCGGGAGGGGCCGGTCACAACGTCACCGCGCTCTCGCTCCGATGTTTTGGTAAGAACGTAGCGGACGCTAAGCTTTTTGTGGAAGATACTCTCCACTATGTTCCGAGTATCCGCTTTCACACTAGGTTCGAAAGGACCTCACCAAGTGTGGGGGGCGAAGCGCCGACGTTCTTCTCACAAAAGCGGGGTTCCTTTTGTGACCGGCCCCTCCCTCCGCTATGTAGTAGTCTGACCTTTTGATATCTCGCGGGTCAGCCTATAAAAGCAACACCTTATCCTACTATTTTACGACATTTCCATCTCATCCCTTCCCCTCTCCTCCTTCCCCTCCTACTTCTTTTCATCTTCTTTCATCTCCTTTTCCCGCCATTTATGAAAGTCATTGAAAAAAAGTCCGTCTTTTCTTTCACCCATGCAGTCTCTTTCTGAAAGCTCCTGCCCATTTTTTGTGCACATCGCACTAGAACCGTACAATATTTTAAGCATATCGCCAATTTATCAAGAGTTTTTCCTAATCCATTGACAAATATGCAAAAATGCGCTATCCTCGTGTTATGAAAAAACTTTCACATTTCTTTCAGAAAACTTTTATGATCGAAAGGAGAACGATATGCGAGTAGGGTATGAGGTCATGGTACAGGAGTTTGCACGGGTTTTGGAGAAAAAGGGATTTTGTCATGAGGACGCAAAGAGCGCGGCGGTGATCTTCGCACAGAACAGTCTGGCCGGGGTCTATTCTCACGGTCTGAACCGTTTCCCCCGGGTGGTCAGCTACCTGGAGAAGGGCGAGATCGATCCGAACGCCCGGGCGGACCGCACCCTTTCCATGGGCGCGATCGAGCGGTGGGACGGCCATCGGGGCTTCGGTCCGCTGAACGCGAAGCGGGCCATGGACCGGGCCTGTGAGCTGGCAAAGGAGTACGGGATCGGCTGTGTGGCCCTGGGGAACAATAACCACTGGATGCGCGGCGGTACATATGGCTGGCTGGCCGCGGACAACGGCTGCATCGGGATCTGCTGGTCCAACACCATGCCCAACATGCCGGCCTGGGGCGGCTTAGACCGCAAGATCGGCAATAACCCCCTGATCTTAGCGGTCCCCCGCTCGAACGGCGAGCATGCCATGATCGACTGCGCGGTCTCCCAGTTCTCCTACGGAAAGATCGAGGACTGCCGCCTTAAAGGTCTGCAGCTTCCGGTACCCGGCGGCTACGATACCAAGGGAGAACTGACGAAAGACCCGGCGGAGATCGAGAAAACCTGGCGGGTGCTGCCCATGGGCTACTGGAAGGGGAGCGGCCTCTCCATCATGCTGGACCTGATCGCCACGATCTTGAGCAACGGGAACTCTGTCCAGAAGATCGGCACCTTCGGCGATGAGGTGGGCCTGACCCAGATCATGCTGGCCATCGATCCCACTAAGTTCAACACCGTGGAGGAGACCGACCGGATCGCCGATGAGATCTTAGCCGATGTGAAGTCCTCCCAGCCGGTCTCGGAGGGCGGGCAGGTCTACTATCCCGGCGAGCTGGAGTTAAAGAACATCAAAGAGAACAAGGAGCAGGGGATCCCCGTGGTCCAGGAGGTCTGGGAGTCGGTCCTGGCGATGTAGAGGGACGGATACCCCCACATGATCAAAGACCCCGCTGCAAGCAACGGGGTATCAAACTTGCAACGCTGCAGAGCAGCGGGGTATTTGACCCTCGCGGCATCCGCCAAATGCTCGTGCAAGCACGGCACTTCACCGAAGGCGTGCAGAGCAGGCTCATTGCTCGCGGAAATAAAAAGGAACCGATATGGTCAAGGATACACAGCCTTCATGCTGATAGAAAAGGAGAACGATCATGGAATATATCATTGGCATCTTATTGCTCATCTCATTCGCAGGTCTGGCGGTCTACGCGGTCCGCGGCGGGAACCTGATGATGGGCATGCTGATCATGGGCATCATCTGGACGGCCCTTCCCCTCATCGGAAATACCTTTGCGACTAACCCGGCGTTTGTCGCCGCTTATCCCGGGATCACAGACATCTCTTTCGTGGACGCGATCACCAAGGTCTTCCAATCCGGCCCTGAAGGCTGGGGCAGCGTCCTTGTGAACGTGGTCTTCGGCGCCTGGTTCGGCCGGGTGCTCCTCCAGACCGGCATCGCGGATGCTCTGATCCGCAAGTCCGTGGAGCTGGGCGGCGACAAGCCGGTGATCATCTGCGTGCTGCTCTCCGTCGTCACCACCGCGATCTTTTCCACCCTCTTCGGCGCCGGCGCCGTGGTGGCGATCGGTGTGATCATCCTGCCCATCCTCATGAGCCTGGGCATCCCCAAGACCCTGTCGATCGGCTCCTTCATGATGAGCGTGGGCGCGGGCATGTACTTGAACCCGGTCCTTTCCGGGCAGTTCTTAGCCTTCTTCCTGGACGAGAACGGGAAGCAGCTGATCACCTATGACGATCCCGCCCGCCTCCGCTGGGCCGGCATCGGGGTAGCCGTGCAGCTGATCATGGTGATCTTGATGTGCATGTTCACCCTGCGGAAGAAAAAGACGGTCCACGCCTGGAGCGCGTCGGCCGTGCGGAAGGCCCGTCCGGGCTACGTCCCCACCATCGCCCTGATCGCCCCGATCCTCCCGGTCCTTTTGCTGGTGATCTTCAACGTGCCGATCATCCTGGGCTTTACGATCGGCAGCTTCTACGCCCTGGCTGTCTGCGGCAAGCTAAAGTCCTTCCGGGGCGCCTGCCGTGTGCTGAACAAGGATTTCTACGACGGTGTGGTGGATACCGCTCCACTGGTGGGCTTCCTGCTGATGATCCCCATGTTCAATAAGGCCGCCGAGCTGTGCGTCCCGTACTTTAACGCCCTCCTGGGCAATGTGATCCCCCACGACACCTTGATCATCAGCATCGCCTTCGCCCTGTTAGCCCCCCTGGGCCTGTTCCGCGGCCCCTTCACCCTCTTCGGCTGCGGCGCGGCCACCCTGGGGATCTTAAAGGGGATCGGCTTCTCCACCCCTTACCTCTATGGCCTGCTGGTGGTGCCGTCGATCACCATGAACGTGTCGATCTGCATGACCCAGAGCTGGATCGCCTGGGGCGTCAGCTACGCGAAGGTCTCAACAAGAGAGCATTTAAAGAAGGTCCTGCCTGGGGCATGGGCGGTCTGCGCCGTCATGCAGCTGGTCACCTACGTGATGTTCGGATGACCAAAAAAGTGTACAGCATGATACACACATGCCAGCGATCACAGAATGCCATACAGAACGCCATAAGGAAAGCAAAGAAAGTAGGAGGAGGAACAACATGAGCGATAGAAAAGTCCGCATGGGCATCGACGTGGGCGGGACCCATACCAAAGCCGTTGCCATCGATAACGCCACACATGAGATCATCGGGAAATCTTCCGTGAAGACCACCCACGACGACAAGGCCGGTGTGGCCGCCGGGGTAGTGCAGGCCTTCCAGAACTGCCTGAAGGAAAATGCGATCGATCCCAAGGATGTGATCTTCGTGGCCCATTCCACCACCCAGGCCACCAACGCATTGATCGAGGGGGACGTGGCCTCCGTGGGCGTGGTGGGCGTAGGCCCCAAGGGCCCTGAAGGGTGGATCGCCAAGATCCAGACCAACATGAAGGACATCGACTTAGGATCCGGCCGTTTTATCCGGCTCCACAACCGTTACATCTGCGACGAGCAGCTGACCGACCAGCTGGTATCCGACACGATCCGCTCCCTGGTCAGCGAAGGGGCTCAGGTGATCGTGGCCAGCGAGGCCTACGGCGTGGACGATATGGAAAATGAGACCGGCATCTGTGCCATCGCCAGGTCCCAGGGCCTGGAGGCCACCGTGGCCAGCGAGATCACCAAGCTCTACGGCCTCACACGCCGCACCCGCACCGCCGCGATCAACGCCTCGATCCTGCCCAAGATGCTGAACACCGCCGATTCCACCGAGCAGAGCGTAAAGAGCGCCGGAGTGGATGTGCCGCTGATGATCATGCGGGGCGACGGCGGCGTCATGGAGATCAGCGAGATGAAAAAACGTCCCGTGCTGACCATGCTGTCCGGCCCTGCCGCGTCGGTCATGGGGAGCCTGATGTATCTGCGAGCTTCCAACGGCGTCTATTTCGAGGTGGGCGGCACCACCACCAATATCGGGGTCATCAAGGACGGCCGCCCGGCGATCGACTACTCGGTGGTGGGCGGACACCGCACCTACATCAGCAGCCTGGATGTGCGGGTCTTAGGCGTGGCCGGCGGCAGCATGGTCCGAGCAGATAAGAGCGGCGTCAAGGACGTGGGACCCCGTTCTGCCCACATCGCCGGCATGGACTATGCCGTGTTCACCCCGGAGGAGGAGATCGTGGAGCCCAAGGTGGTCTTCTTCAGCCCCAAGGAGGGGGACCCGGCGGACTATGTGGCGATCGAACTGAAGAGCGGGAAGCGCATCACCATCACCAACACCTGTGCCGCCAATGTGCTGGGCCTGATCAAGCCGGAATACTTTGCCTACGGCAATGCCAACGCCGCCCGGAAGGCCATGAAGCCCCTGGCCGACTACATGGGCAAGACCGTGGAGGAGGTGGCGGAGCAGATCCTGACCCGGGCCTATGAGAAGATCAGCCCGATCATCTCGTACCTGGCCGATAAATACCGCCTGGAAAAGGACCAGATCAGCCTGGTTGGCGTGGGCGGCGGCGCGGCCTCCCTGATCGGCTTCTGCTCCGATAAGATGGGCCTGCGCTATTCCATCCCGGACAATGCCGAGGTGATCTCCTCGATCGGTGTGGCCCTGGCCATGGTCCGCGACGTGGTGGAACGGGTGGTCCCCAACCCCACGCCGGAGGATATCCGCTCCATCAAGGCAGAGGCGATCGACAAGGCCGTGGAGAGCGGCGCGGCCCCCGACACCGTGGATGTCCACATCGAGATCGATCCCCAGACCTCCAAGCTGACGGCGATCGCCTTAGGCTCCACGGAGGTAAAGACCACGGACCTGTTAAAGGAATGTACGCCCCAGGAGGCCTGCAGCCTGGCCGCGGAAGACCTAAAGGCACAGCCCACAGAGATCGTCCAGGAATGCGCCACCAAGAACTTCTACGTCTTCGGCCTGGACCGCAAGGGCAAGCACCCGGTCCGGATCCTGGATAAGAAGGGCTTCATCAAGGTCCAGCGCAACGACGGCAAGGCCATCCTCACCAAAGCCGGCAGCTACCGCAACGTGGTCTCCCGCCTGTGGGAGGAGCTGGCGATCTACCAGCAGGATGCGATCCTGCGGCCCGACTATTACATCTGCGTAGGCGCCCGTGTCATGGATTTCGCCGGATCCGTGGATCTGGATAAGATCATGATGCTGATGGAGGTGGAGATGCAGATGGTGGATCCGGGAGATGAGATCATCATCGTGGGCGCGAAGAACAGTCTGTGACAGAGACGCCGCCGGGTGCATGGAGGGTCGTGATAAAGATCCGCCATCCGGTGCATGGAGGTTTGTGATAAGAGTCCGCCGCCGGGCGTATAGAGGTTTGACAGAAAGGAAGGGGTCTTCATGAAGAAAAGGATCGGACAGGACAGAGGACAGGACCATCACCATCCTACGGCAGCTGTCTCCCTGCGGCAGATGGCAGACCGGCTGGCGGGACTTTCCACGGCCCAGTGGGGTCGGTATGCCTTCAGCCGGGAGCCTCTGGAGGGAAAGTTCACGCCGGAGCAGATGCGCGTGTATACCGAAAAGGCGGACGCCTGCGGGCGGCAGTGGGCGGACCGGATGGCGGCACAGTATGGGACCCGTACGCCCCGCCTCCTGGCCCAGGCCATGGGGCTTAAGGTGGAGGAGGCCCAAACGCCGGTGGGCGGCGGATTGGTCCTGTTCGCCCAGTTCGTCCAGCCGGATACGGTCACGATCTTTACGGACTGCATCCAGAAGGCCGCCTCGATCCAGGAGGAGAGCGGCTGTCCGCTGCTCCTGCCGGACCGCTTAAGGGAGATCCTGTTGGGCCACGAGCTGTTCCACGCCGTGGAGGAACGGTATCCCAAAGAGATCTACACCCGGACAGAGAAGATCCAGCTGTGGCGGAAGCCCTTCTCCAACCTCTCCTCCATCGCCTGCCTGTCCGAGATCGCCGCCATGGCCTTTGCCGCCAGGCTCCTAGATCTTACGGTCTCCCCCTATCTGCTGGACGTGCTGCTGGTCTATCCCTATGACCAGGCTGCGGCGACAGGGCTTTATGAGGAGATCTGCTCCCTGGCGGAGTGTGTGCCTTCTTAGCGGATGGGCCTGTCCAGCCGGCGCCGCGCGCTCGCTAAACCTCCATGCGCCCGGCCAGCAGACATCCCACTACACAGAACAGCCTGGCGGGCGTATTTGGCTCTACGCTCTGCTCCGGTCGTTGCTAAACGTGTGCCACCGGCACACAGCAACCCTGAACGCAGGCCGCCTATCCGGCGGCAAAACTTCATAGTAACGATCGGCATAGGCGTAAAAAGTGACCCGATAAAAAATGTAACCCGATAAACATGTAACCTGATAAAATATATGTGTTATCGATCAACACGGAAAGGAACGATCATGTGGACAACATCGATCGCCCAGGCAGCCGGACAAGCAGAGGACTTTGCACGGCTCCGGGCTCGTTTTGAAAAGGCGTTTTCTTTCCTGCAGGAGACCGATCTTCTGGCTCTCCCGACAGGAAAGGTGATCATCGACCAGGACCTGGTCTTTGCAGATGTACAGTGTTATACCACCATGGCTCCGGAGGAGTGTCCTTTTGAGAGCCACCGGGCATATTTTGACCTACAATATGTCGCCCAGGGGGAGGAGCTCTTCCAGGTGGCGCCGGTGTCGGAGCTGACCCCCTCTATGGACTATGATCCCCAGAGGGACCTGCTCTTTTATAGAGAGCCGGCCGGGAGCAGCCAGCTTTTGCTGCGGGGCGGGGACTTTGCCATCGTCTCGCCCCAAGAGGGCCATGCTCCCAGGCGCATGACAGCTGGCGGGCCATGCCAGGTGAAGAAGATCGTGGTCAAGGTCAAGATCGGATGAACAGGCTGATCAAGGCCGGATCAGCAGGCTGGCCAAGGTCGGATCAGCAGGCTGGTCAAGGCCGGATCAGCAGGCTGGCCAAGGTCGGATCAGCAGGCTGGTCAAGGCCGGATCAGCGGGCTGGTCAAAGTTGGATGAACAGACTGGTCAAGGTCGGATCAGCAGGCTGGCCAAGGGTCCGCTATAAAGATCTGCCACCGAACAAGCGCCTTCCACCCTTCCCCCTCTTTTGATGGTCCTCCTCGATCTTCTGCTTCCATTCTGCGCCCACCGCGGCGCAGGAGGGGGCCATCCGCATACAGCTCAAGGTGTCCGATACCACCTGATAATTCAGCTCCACGCCCCGGCTGTCATTTTCAAAGGTCACCGACCGGTCGGGGGCGATGCCGAACCTGCCGCCCTCTGCCACAGCGTCCATATTAGCGCCTAAGAAGATGAAATCCCATCCATACTTTTCCTTCTGCCGCCCGATCATCTCCCGGATCCGCTCATAGGTATATTCCCGGCTGGCATTCTCCAGGCCGTCGGTGGTGATGACGAAGATCACCTTCTCCGCCCGCGCCCTTTCCGGCAGGTACTTCTGCCTGCTCCCCACATTGTGGATGGTCCGGCCCACCGCGTCCAAGAGGGCCGTGCAGCCTCTGGCATAGTACTCCTTGGCGGTCAGGGGCTTTACCTTTTGGATCGGGCAGCGGTCATGGATCAGCTCATACCGCTCGTCGAACAGCACCGTGGTGACCATTGCCTGGCCCGCCTGCTTTTTCTGCCGCTGGAGCATAGAATTGAACCCCCCGATCGTGTCCCTCTCCAGCCCCGCCATGGAACCGCTCCTGTCTAAGATAAATACCAATTCCGTCAAACCCTTTTTCATCGTGATATCCCCTTTCTGTTATTTTGATCTACTTGCTCTGTATCCTCTCTGTTGTGAGCATAGTATATAACAGATCTGGGGGGATATGGTCGCTTGGGAAGCGACATTTTTGTGGTGAGCTGATCTGTATTACATGCCCCCATTCTTTTTTTCTCACCCACCGCCCAAAAGCGGCAGCTGATAGCTGAACAAAACCTCATTGATCTCAAAGATATCGTACCGTCTGTTCTCGATAAAATAGGAGAGGATGATATCCGACCGGGAGCTGTTGGAAAAGGCATAGCCAGCTTTCATGAGCAGGTCCCGGGTCTCGTCTAAGGACAGCTCCAGGGCCACCGCGAAAGCCAGGACCGTTTTTTTGGTGGGCATATGGTCCGGGTCGTTCCGGATCTTCGAGAACAGGCGGCGGTCGATGTTGGCTTTTCGGTAGACCACCGAGTCCTTTAACCCCCGCTCGTCGATCAGCCGCAGGAGCATCTGGGAAAAGGTCTCGTTCACGTTCTTTAACAAATCCTCCAGCCGCCTGTCCCGGACCGTACATGGACGGACCTGGGACTGGCCCTGGAACTGCGACGGGGCATAAGGCTGGCCCTGGGGCCGCGATTGGACAGGGGACTGGCTCTGGGGCTGCGACTGGAAGCGGGCCGGGGACTGGCTCCGGGGTCTTGCATTTGCCTGAGTACGGGTCTGGGCGCAGGAAAGAGTCTGGGTATCATCAAGAGCGGAGGCTCTGGGCGGAACCGGAGGCGATGCCTTGAAAAATGCCGGCGGCATGGGCGCAGGTGTCTTTGCAGCGGACGGCGGGATAGGGGCGGATGGCATTGGGGGTGCTGTCGGTGCAGGCAGGATCGGCGGCACAGATGACCCGGACGGAGCTCCTGCCAATCTTTTCCCACGCATCGGAGGCCGGTCCTCCGACCAGCCATCACACAACTGTTCCGACAGTACCGTCTCGTCAAAGTCCAGATCATCCAGATGCTCCAAATGGTCCAGCTGCACCGCCGCACTGCCATAGCCCTCCCGGTCTTCAGTTAAGTCTACCGGACTGCCAGTCTCCTCCCGCTCCTCCACATAATGATCGTCTATGTATTCCCGGACCGAGGCGGACAGCTTCCGGCCGATGGCGATGGAGTCCCGGTCATAGAACACCAGATATACATCCATGTCCGTTTCCATCAGGAAGCTCCCGATCGCCGCCACCGCGATCTTCACCGCCTCCTTTTTCGGGAACCCGTAAAAGCCCGCCGAGAGCAGCGGGAAGGCGATGGACTCCAGCTGATGGGCCTTGGCGATCGACAGCGCGGACCGATAGGCGCTGGCCAGCTTCTCCCGCTCTCCCCCCATACCGCCCCACCATCTGGGACAGACCGCATGGATGATGTAGCGGGCCGGGAGGGCAAAGCCCTCGGTGATCACCGCCTTCCCCTCCTCACAGTAGCCTAAAGACCTGCAGGCTCTGGTCAGCGCCTCCTCTCCGGCTCCCAAAAACACGGCCCTGCTGGTCCCCCGCCCCTGCCGCAGGCCCTTGTTCGAAGGGTTCACGATCGCGTCAACGTTCATTTTTGTCAGGTCGTTCCGCACAAATGATAATGGCATGCTCTTTCCCGCCTTCCTTAAAACATGGAACAAAAAACTATGGCATCGCATGGACACCATAGTCTCGTCTGCTTTTTTTATCCTATCATAAGGCATCGGAGCGGTCAAGAGGGGCCACAAAAGGCTTTTGACCGGCTAAAGTAGCCGTTACCTTTCACAGGTTGGTCAAGGGTCCGCTCCGGGAGGGACCTGGCACAACGTCACCGCGCTCTCGCTCCATGAGGAACGTAGCGGACGCTAAGCTCGAAAAGACCTCGCTAAGCGCCGACGTTCCTCAAGGGGTTCCTTTTGTGCCAGGACCCTCCCTCCGCTACTTTAGTTGGCGTGGGGGTGAAAACCTGCCGTCACGTTTCACAGGTGGATCAGGCTTTATCGTAATAGCGGCATACTCCCAGTCAGCTTATTGACCTTTTTCTTTGGACCGCAGATCGCAACGCCAAGATATCGCAGGGTATTTTCTGGAACACGGCCCATCTTGTCGATGAACTCGTCATAGGCCTTGCAGCCCTGGGCCAGATCAGAGAAGTCCACCACCGTCAGATCCTGAAAGTCGGGCTGATAGAGTTTTTCCCGTATCTGCTTGATGACCTCCGATGGACCGCCCAGGATCGGCACAGGAGATCCGATGATGCCAAGATGTTTGTTGCCGCTTTGGTCGGTCACGTCAGCCCCTACCGCCTCCGGCATTTTCTTTCCCAGGGTGATCCCCATGATCGCCGCCGTATTGACCATGATCCCCAGCGGCAGGCTCTCATCGATCACCATGACGCACTTTTCATTTTGCCAGTCCATTTTGCTTTGCCTCTTTTCTCAAAAAAAGTCTGCTCTCCGACAGGAACAGGCCCGCCAGCGTCAGGACCGTCCCAACACCGGCCAGGGCGGTGATCTTCTCATGGAGGATGGCCACAGAAGTCACCACCGTGATCACGGGGACCATGTAGATGTAAACGCTTGTTTTCACGGCTCCCAGCGCCTTGACCGCGAGATTCCAGGTGACAAAGCACAGGGCCGATGCGCCCAGCCCCAAAAACAGGATGTTGGACAGGACCACAGGATCGGCGAACCTTGTTAGATCTAGCTTAGGATCGAACAGAAAAAGTGTCGGGAGCATAAACAGGATGCCATAGCCGAACACCCGACGGGTGGTGAGGATCGTGTGGTAGCCGTAACCGCTGATCTTCTTTGTCAGCACAGAATAACAGGCCCAGATCAGCGCGGCCAGCAGCGCCAGCAGATCCCCGGTGGGGTTTAGCTCCAGCTTGGAGCCGCCCCAGCTAATGAGAGCGATCCCAGCCATCGCAACAGCAAAGCCAATGAAAAAACTGGCGCGGGGCTTTTCCCCTTTCAGGAACAGGTGGGATAGGATCGCCGTGAAAAACGGGGCTACGGAGATGATCACCCCCACATTGGAGGCCATTGTATAGGTGAGCGCGATATTTTCCAGCAGATAGTAAAGACATATCCCGCATAGGCCCGCCGCGGCAAAGGTCAACTCCTGCTGGCGGTCCGTCCCCTTTAAGCGGCGGGGATAGACCAGCAGCAGGGCCAGCGATCCCATGACAAAGCGGAAAAAGAGTATCTCCACCGGCTGGAAGTCCGCCAGCAAGATCTTAGTGGAGATAAAGGTCGTTCCCCAAATGATGACCGTGAGCAGGGCGGAGAAATGCCCCGCTGTACTTTTACCCTTCATGCGGCATTTCCTCCATATCCTTGGATATGTCCCGATAGATACCAGGGGTCAGCCCGATAAATCGCTTGAACTGATCGGTAAAATGGCTCTGATCGTAAAAACCGGTCTGCAGTGCCGCCTGGGCGGGGGAAACTCCCTGCTCCAACAGCTTTTTGGCCTTGCCGATACGGATGTTTTCCAGATAACGGTATGGCGTAACGCCCTTTGAGCGGGCAAAGGCCCGGAGCAGGGTGGATCGGCTCGATCCGGCAAAACGGCAGATCTGATCCAGATAGATCCGCTCAGCATAGTGCTGTTCCATAAAAGCGCAGGCTTTTTCGATCTCCTCCCGGCACTCCGGGATGCAGCTTTCAAAGGGCTGGCCGTATCGCTGGATCAGCAGAGAGAGCAGGAACAGCAGATCCTCCTCTTTTCCGGATCCATCGGATCCTTTCATCACCGACTCATGGAGGGAGCGCAGATAGCAGGCGATCTCTCCATCGGAAAGTACATTGTGAGAAAATCCGGGCAGCTCCCGCCTGCCGGTGACCTCCTCTGCCAGATCCAGCATAACCTCCTTGGTGATGTTGAAGCCCCGATAGTCCAGCGTGCCTCCATCGCATTGGACACAGGCGTGATCGTCACCGGGGTTGAACAGGAGGACATCTCCCTTTGTTATGGTGTACTCCTGATCTTTGCAGGACAGGACACGCTCCCCGTCCTCTATGACCCCGATCACATAGTACTCGTGGAAATGGTTCGGGAAGGGCTGTACGATGCCCTCAAACCGGTAAGCCTCTATGCGGAGTCCCTCATCGTAGACTACCGTTCGTACTTCTTTTTTCATACAGGGTACCTCCTTGTCCGTTCCATTATATCAGTCAAAGAGCGTGCTGGCTTGTAAAATATCTTCATTTTTTCCCATGACGCAGAAAACAGCGCGGGGAGTGGGGCGTCTGATCCGCAAAAGCTTCTTACAGATGCCGCAGATCAACGCGGTACTTCCGCAGATCATCTTCTTTTACGGTCTCGATGATCTTATCAAGGGCCGCAGTAAGGGCTTCTTTATCCTCTGGCAGCGTTCCTTGGAACTGAAATGCATTGGACGCGCCTAAAGCGGCAAATCGGGTGGGGATCTCCAGGTTTTCAAGCAACGTGCGGATCTCCTTGTATTTCTCGATCTCACTCTCCTCTTTCCAGTTGCCGCGCCCGATCTCCTGGTAAAGCTCCGAGTCCGGGTAGACCGTCAGCATATTGACGCCTATGCGCGTTGGGTGGAGCTGCGCACAAACGTCGGCCGTTGCCTTTGCACCGATCTCCCCACGGCCAGCGCCGGAAATGCCCGCCAGGTAAAAGAAGCTGTAGTGGATACCGGCTCGATCTAACCGCTGGCATTGTCCCACGATATCGGCGGCGGTATAGCCCTTATCCATAAACCGCAGGGCTTCATCATCGCCAGTTTCGATCCCGATCGTCAAACCGTCGTATCCGGCTCGATGGAGGGAGGCCAGTTCCTCATCCGACTTTAACGTGATATCTGTGATCCGGGCAAAACATCCGATCGTTTTGATCGAGGGGACATATCGCCGGATCAGATCAGCGATCGCCGTGAGCCTTTCCGGTTTCAACACAAACGGGTTGGCTCCGGTCAAAAAAGCCCGCTGGATGCGCTCCGGTCTGGGCGATCCCTGCAAGCGGGCCGTCAGCATGGATATGGGGTCTGTACTCCAAAGCTGGGCCTCCAGCAGATCGCTCTCGATATCCGCCAAAGGAGACATCCGGAATCTGAACGGCAGATCGTTATAGAGTGTACAAAATCGACACTTGTGGTGGGTACATCCTGCCGTTACTTCAAGTAGCAGTGAAGAAGCCTCGTAGGGAGGCCTCCATATGGTTCCCGTATAGTGCATAACATTCCCTCCTTGCTTTTTTGCCATTATATCATGTCCTTCAGACATGCTCCCTCCGGGGGATCCACACGGTCCGGCCGGTATCTTGTCCCGCTCTCGCGAGACACCGGACCGGCGCTGATATCATGTCTATCGGCATTATATCATGGTACACAGAAAATAAAAGTACGGTACTTTTTTGTAGTACCTTGCTTTTGTCATGGGGCAGCACTATACTATCATCAGGAGGTCATGGGACATGAAGAAAACAGAAGCCGCGATCCAACGCTGCAAAACGATGTCGACCCTTCAAAAGATCTTGGGCGGCAAGTGGAAACTGGAGATCCTCTATTACATATCTTTTTGCGATATCCACAGATTTGGGGCATTGCGCCGCCAGCTTGGGGAGATCACCGAGTCATCCCTCACGAAACAGCTTCGGGAATTAGAAGCGGATGGATTTTTGATCCGACATGATTTCAAAGAGATCCCGCCCAGGGTGGAATATACCCTGTCCGATCTGGGGCGGAGCTTTATGGAAGTTATCGACTATATGAAGACCTGGGGAGAGCAGAACCTGCCGGATGGATGATGCTATCCTAAAAAGGGGGTTGCCGCAAGATAGCCGCTATATACAAGACATGCGTCCTGACCTCATGGTCTGCACCCATACATCGTGTATAAGCTGCATTTTACGACAGCCCCTTAGCCGGTTTTCAGGCTTTTGTAGAAAACCAGTTCCCTTATCGGTATCCGGGTCTAACTATGCCGCCTTTCTCTGTCTGTATCAAAATAACGGATCACCCTGCATGGAACCCCTACCGCAACACAATCCGGCGGGACCGAGCGGTTTACCACACTTCCAGCCCCTATCACGCTGTTTTCCCCTATAGTCACTCCCGGCAGGAGGATACAGCCGCCCCCGATCCAGACATTATCTTCTATCACTACCGGACGTGCATAGGTCCTAAAAAATGTTGTCTGGCGTTCCCTCCGATCTGGTACAAGTCTTTCCTGTGGCAGGACCGGGTGTGACGATGTATAGATCTGCACATTTGACGCGATCAAAACCCTGTCACCGATACGGATAGGCTTATTATCTACGAAAGTGCAGTTCATATTGATCACCACATCATTTCCCAAAAAAATATTTTTTCCATGGTCACAATAAAAAGGCGTGTCGATCGCCACATTTTCCCCTACCCCTCCTAACAACTCATGGAGAATGGCCGTCCTTTTCTCCGTATCTTCATGATCAGAAAAATAGTATTCTCTTGTCAATTTCCTTGTGCGGGCGATCTGCTTTAACGTATCGCTGTCCGCAGTTTCCAAAAGATCACTTGCTTCGTAATACATCATATCCCTCCCTTAACGAAAACTGTGATGGAATATTTACAGATAGATCAGCGATCCCCGGCATAATATGAAACAATGTTCATATAGTCCGTTGGATCAGGGATCTCTAAAACAAGCCGCAGGCAGTTTTTATTTTGGAAATACCGCCGCCACAGATCACCCTGTATCTTTTCTTCTCCATTGATGTTCCGTTTTCTACCATCCGGGCAGAACATATTTACTTTGCCGGTACAGGCATTGACCGTATCTAAAAAATCTTTCATGTCCAGAATGTTCAGTTTCAACACTTTGCACTCACCTCCTGTAAATAGCCGATCTGCTTTACAGGTATCATTATAATGCAGAGGAACGTAAGAAAATATCTCATTTCTGCCCATATCTATCACTATCCTGCCATTTCCTCCGATATTCTGTAGGTGAACAATGTGCATATCCCCGAAAGACTTTACCAAAATAACTGCTGCTCCCAAAACCGCAGTCATGGCTGATAGCCGTGACCGGCCCCTGGCCTTTTGCCAACATCTGACAGGCGGCTTGCAGACGGTAAGCCATTATATACTCTACGGGTGTCATATGCAGACAGTCATGGAATACTCTATAGCACTCTCTTTCGCTCAGGTATGATGCCGCCGCAAGTTCCGGGATAGAGATCTTCTCCCCGTAATGCTCATGGATATATATCATCATCAACTTTATCTTATCGTTGCTCTTGTTATGTTCTCCTTTTTTATTTACAGGCTTTTCACGCATAGGGCGGGATAGTTCAAAAAGCATCAACCATATTTCCGTCAGGGCTTCCCGTAGTTTTATCTCATACCCAAATCCATCACTGGGCAAACGAAATGATGTGGCAATAAGATCCAAGATCCTATCTTCTGCTGCATTGCCCGGAAAAAGCGGGATCACCTCGATCTGCGGGGCTGTTATGACAGGTGCGATATATTTTTGTTCGATCCTGCTCCCTTGTTCCCCGGCAAGCAGGGAAACATCAAAAATATGGAGCAGCTGTATATTCTGTTCTCTCTGTGACATCGCTTTTGTCATATGGAGTACATTGGGATTTACCATGCCGCCGCTTCCGGCAGGAAACAATCGTTTTCCTCCCGGCGTGTCATATTCAATGCTACCGCTTTCCATGTAAAAAAGCTCCACCGTCCTGTGCCAGTGCCACGGCACATAACGCCCTATATACTTGTCAAGTTCTGCCCTCGAAGCGATATAGGGAAAATCTTTTTCATAATCGGGAAGCAATTCTTCCTTGCTCCCAGTATAAAATTCAATGCTATGGATATTTTTCATGTCTATTCACCTGTATATCTGCGATCTTGTCTGTTTTATGGATCAAATATACTGGAATAGCTCTGTGATCGTCAAGCAATATAGCGTGTTCTCCGGCAAAAACGGCTTCACGCCCCAAAGCTGGAGGATGCCCTTGCTCACTCCGGTGTTGAACATATCATGAGGTAAGCGCCTCGTGGACGCTCCCTCCCGAACCGTGCGGGCACCTCTC
>CAJUFE010000025.1 GCA_910585635.1 uncultured Lachnospiraceae bacterium
TGTGACCTTTGCTCACAAGAAACACCTCGCGGGATATTACCTGTGAAAAGTAACGATAGTTTATGCCAAAAGAACAAATGTTCGAAAAAGGATTGCAAAGATCGGGCAAGTATGGTATGATAGGGCAAGAACATATGTTCCTGCCCTATTTTATGTGCCTCTATCGCCCATATCTAACGAGGATATCTGAGGCGTACTGAGGAGCAGGGACCGGATGGGATAAAAGGAGAGACTTGTGATGCTGGTCCAGGAAGATCTGAGCATAGAGGAGAAATTAAGGATATTATCGGATGGAGCCAAGTATGATGTGGCCTGCACCTCCAGCGGTGTAGACCGTCGGGGGAAGGCCGGGAGCCTGGGGAATTCGATCGCGTCCGGTATCTGCCACAGCTTTTCGGCAGACGGCCGGTGCATCTCGCTGCTTAAGATCCTGTTCACCAACCAGTGCATCTACGACTGCAAGTACTGCATCAATCGCTGTTCTAATGACACGCTGCGGACAGCGTTCACACCGGATGAGGTGTGTCAGCTGACCATGGAGTTTTATCAGCGGAATTATATAGAAGGCTTATTTTTGAGCTCCGGGATCTTATATAGCGCGGACCACACCATGGATCTACTCTACCAGACCCTGTGGAAGCTGCGGAAGGAATGCCGGTTCAATGGCTACATCCATGTAAAGGCGATCCCAGGAGCGGATCCTGCACTGGTCCAGATGGTAGGATTTCTCGCGGACCGGATGAGCGTGAACCTGGAGCTCCCCACTGCAGAGGGCTTACGGACGCTGGCGCCGGGAAAGACCCGGGAGAAGATCTTAAAGCCTATGCGGATGATCCAGCAGGGGATCCTGGGGCAGATGGCGGAGGCCGGCATGCAGATACCGGAACGGTCAGCCGATCTTTACAGAGGACGCAGGCAAGAGGGTCCTGTTCCGGCTGTACAGGCAGCGCAGGCCTGCGCACGACCGCAGCAGACGGACCCGCTGTGGCCAGAGACAGCAGGCCCCACACACCCTTCCATCCAGCCGTCACGCCCACCTGGACCGCTCCCCCTCTCTTCCGGCTATCCGGCTGCTGTTCCTGGCCGGGCGGCGGCCCCGAAGCAGCAGCTGGGCCGGTCGCGGTACGGGGACCATGGGGTCCCCCGCGTTTCCGGGCGGAAGGCCCATTTTGTCCCGGCCGGACAGTCCACCCAGATGATCGTGGGCGCTACCAGGGAGGACGACCGGCAGATGCTGATGGTGGCGGAGGCCCTTTACCGGAATTTCGGGTTAAAGCGGGTGTTCTACTCCGCTTACGTTTCAGTCAATGAGGACAGCGCCCTGCCGGTCCTTGCGGATGGGCCGCCTCTTTTGCGGGAGCACCGCCTTTACCAGGCAGACTGGCTGATGCGGTATTATGGCTTTGACGCGGAAGAGCTCTTATCGGAGAGCCAGCCTAATTTCAATGTCTTCCTGGACCCGAAATGTGACTGGGCCTTGCGGCATCTGGAGCTGTTCCCGGTGGAGGTGAACACGGCAGGCTATGAGACCCTTTTGCGTGTCCCGGGCATGGGCGTGAAGTCCGTGAGCCGGATCGTGGCGGCCAGGAAGACCGCAGCGCTCACCTTTGCCGACCTAAAAAAGCTGGGGGTCGTGTTGAAACGAGCCCAGTACTTCATCACCTGCTCCGGGAAGCTGATGGACTATGTGAAGATCGACCAGGACTCCATCACCAGCTGCCTGCTGGGAGATGAGAGGCGCAGAGCCTGGGATATCACCCACAAGGACAGTTACCGCCAGCTATCCCTGTTCGACGATCTGCATCTGGAAGCGTTCCCGCAGGCTTCCCGTCCGCAGTTCTCATGATACGATCCTGCCAGATCATGATACGCTCCCGCTAAGCCTTCATCCGCCTGACGATGTACGCACCATCACACATGAAGATCTGGCGGGCGTATCTGGCATACCTGGACCATGCCGCCTATCCGGCGGCGGGATCTCAAAAAAGGAGACGATATGACCGTATATGTATGTGAGGATTCCTTTGACGGGATCTTATGTGGCGTCTATGATGCATGGATGAGCCGAAAGGGACATGACCATGTGCGCCTTGAGATTGACGGGACACAGGAGCCGGAGCTGTTCTGCCAGTATGAGCCGGTGGTCATAACACCGGAAAAGACCGAGAAGGTGATCCGGGCCATCCGGGAGAAGATCTCAGAACGGGTATATAAGAAGGTCTATCTGGCTTCCTTAAGCCAGGAGGCAGGAAGAGCCGATCTGATCTATCGTTTCCTGATCGATGGGTTCCGCTATGGAGGCGCCGTCCTGGATATGCTCCATCTGCCCTCTGTGTTCGAGATCTTCCGCCTATGCCGCTTCGTGCTCAATGAAAGCCATCTCTTAAAAGAGTTCACCCGCTTTTCCAGGACAGAGGGAGGGCTTTTGATCAGCCGGATCGGCCCGAAAAATGATGTGCTGCCAGTCCTGGCCCTCCACTTTTCGGACCGTATGCCCTCTGAGGACTGGATGATCTATGACGAAGGCCGGAAGCGTGCTGTATTCCATCGGGCAGATCAGGATTGGATCCTCCTCCGTATAGGAGAGAGGGGCTCTGAGGAGTGGACGGACGATCTCGATATGGAGACTGATGAAGAAAGCTATCGCGCCCTTTGGAAGATGTTCTGCCATACCATCGCGATCCCAGAAAGGAAGAACTATGTCTGCCAGAGAAGCCATCTCCCGCTGCGTTATCGCCCCTATATGACCGAATTCCAGTGACCCTCCTTAGCCTATCCGGCGGCAGGACTTTCATAGTAAACCTCCATGCGCCCGGCAGCAGACACACCACCACACAAAAAAGTCCGACGGGCGCACTAGGCATACCTGAACTTAGGCCGCCTATCCGTCGGCAGGACTTTCATAGTAAAGACAGGACCTTTGAGGATCGTCATGTCCTTTTAGGTCCTGCCTTGTGATCGATCACGCTCGATCTGCGCGCCTGCGTTTTAGATCATCCCCGATATCCATCCGGGTTCTCGGACTGCCATCTCCAGGAATCCGCGCACATATCCTCGATCCCTTTTTCTGCCACCCATCCCAGCTCATCTCTGGCTTTGGAGGCATCGCAGTAGCAGGTGGCGATATCGCCGGCCCTCCTGGGCTTGATCTCGTAGGGCAAGGTCTTGCCGCAGGCCTTTTCATAGGCATGGAGCACGTCCAGTACGCTGTAGCCATTGCCGGTACCCAGGTTATAGATGCTGACACCAGAGCCGGGAGCCAGCTTCTTCAAGGCCTTCACATGCCCCTTAGCCAGATCCACCACATGGATATAGTCGCGGACGCCGGTGCCGTCATGAGTGGGGTAATCATCGCCGAACACTCCCAGACACTGCAGCTTACCCACGGCTACCTGGGCGATATAGGGGACAAGGTTATTGGGGATCCCCTTGGGATCTTCACCGATCAGGCCGCTCTCATGAGCGCCGATCGGGTTAAAGTAACGGAGGAGCACCACATTCCACTCCGGATCTGCCACGTTCAGATCGGTGAGGATCTGCTCTAACATACCCTTAGTCTGTCCGTATGGGTTCGTGATCTTGCCTTTGGGACACTCTTCCGTGATCGGGACAAAGGCCGGGTCGCCGTAGACGGTAGCGGATGAACTGAAGATGATGTTCTTGATACCATGGCCACGCATCACGTCGCACAGGTTCAGGGTCCCGGTGATGTTATTGTGGTAATATTCCAAAGGCTTCCGAACGGACTCGCCCACTGCCTTCAGACCTGCGAAGTTGATCACGGACTCGATGCTCTCCACATCGAACACATGCTCGATCGCGGCCTTGTCCAGCAGATCGGCCTTGTAAAAGGTCACTTTCTTTCCGGTGATCTTCTCCACCCGCCTTAACGCTTCCTCACTGGAATTATACAGGTTATCGACCACAACGACATCATAACCTGCATTTAAAAGCTCCACACAGGTGTGGCTGCCGATATAACCGGCGCCGCCAGCGACTAAAATAGACATGTCTTCTCCTCCTTGCTCTCCTATTGATCTTCTGGCACTTAGCGTTAGATCTTTAACAGTACCAGTTTCTTTAATCATACCGCGAAGAGATGGGGAATTCAATAGGATTTTTTGTGATATGCATATACTTTTTTTGGCCGTTGTAACAGTTCAGATACCCTGAACTGTTACCAGCCGTTTACATTTCACATCCACAGGAAGGGCATGCCGCATAAAGGATCCTGGAAGAACGTCATCCCAGCTTTCCCGCACACAGGAAGAACAGGATCGGCACCAGCAGGGAGGGGAGCATGTTCAAGGTCTTGCAATCCTTGATCTCCAGGATGGACAAGCCGGAGGTGGCGATCAGGAAACCGCCGATGATGGAGATCTCGCACATCAGGGCATCCCCCAGAAAACCCTGCAGGAAGGTGGCGCCCAGAAAGATCGCGCCCTGCCAGCAGAACAGGACCGGCGCGGCCAGCGCCATGCCGATCCCATAGGTGGAGGCCAGCACGGTGGAGGTCACCAGATCTAAGGTTGCATTGGTGAAGAGAAAGGTATTATCTCCATATAATGCGCTCTGGATCGGTCCCAGGATCGACAGGGAACCGATACAGTATAGAAGGATCCCTGTGGAAAGGCCTTTCCCCAGCTCGGACCTTCCGAGCCGCTCAGTCAGCTTTTTAAACCCTCCGTCGATATCCAGCATAGTCCCCACCAGGCTGCCCACAGCCAGGCTGACGATGAAGAGTACCGGGTATCGGCTCTTGGGCATATTGGTGACCACGGAATTGATCCCCAGGCCGGTGGCCGCCAGTCCCATGGCGTTGAAGAGAGCGCCCTGGTATCTTGGTTTGATCCCTTTTTTCAGCACGCTGCCTAAAATGCTCCCGGTCAGGATCGTGCCGGTATTTGCAATGGTCCCTAACATCTCTATCCCTTCTTTTCCGATATCTGATATACGAATGCATTGACGATCGCCGCCGCCACATTGCTGCCGCCTTTTCTCCCCCGGTCGATGATGTAGGGCGTATCGGTCCGGCTCAGCATCAGTTCCTTGGACTGGACCACATTGACAAAGCCCACCGGCACACCGATGACCAGCGCCGGTGCGAAGACGCCCTCCTGGATCAGCTCATACAGACGGATCAGAGCGGTGGGAGCATTGCCTATGGCCACGATCACGGGGCCGGGTAAAGATGAGGACAGCCTGGCCGCTTTTTCCATACTGGCCGCCGCTCGGGTACAGCCCTGTGCCCGGGCGGCCTCTGCCACATCCTCGTCCGCCATAAAGCAAAGGACCTGACCGCCCAGACGCTCCAGCTTCTTTCTATTGATCCCGGATTTGGCCATGTTGGTGTCAGTCACCACCGTGGCCTTATGCCGCAGCGCCCAGATCCCTGCATGCAGAGCATCCTTTGAAAAGACCAGACTCTCTGCATGGTCAAAGTCCGCCGTAGTGTGGATGACCCGCTTGATGACCGGCGCTTCCCTTGGATCGAGACAGATGCCTCTCTGCGCCAGCTCCTCCTCGATGATGGCAAAGCTGCGCTCCTCGATCTTTTCCGGGAGTATCTGCTCATATCCTGCCAAGCTCTTCTCCTCCATGGTCCCTTCTGCCCCTTTCATCCTACTATCCCCACCGGACTTTTCTGTGAGATGGTGCGTCCGCTGACCGATCGCGGTATGCGGTGTTCTGCCCCTTCGCCATGACCGGTCATAGCGCACACTGGTCCGCGCACTGGTCGTGCAGCAGCCGATCGCTCCTCCCATCATCAAAACATCCATCAACACACCGTCATAATGAGCACTGATCGTGCGGCCGATCGCGGCCACGACCTTAGTCTGCGCAGATCGCATACTACAAGATCCCTGTCTCCAAGATCTTGTAGATCATCGCCATGTCCAGACTCTCTCGAAGGCCTGCGGCCAGCCGCTCATACTGGCTCTCTTTATAGGCCTGATAGTCCAGTCGTCCCACGCCCAGCGCCGGGAGGCCTTTTTCCTTCCGCAGAGCATCCACTACCGTTTCCACGATGCCGTCCCCGTCAAAGACCCCATGGACATAGCTGCCGTACACATTGCCCCGGCCCCAGCCCTCCTGGTGCATCTGCTTGGAACCGCTGTGGGGCTCCAGCAGATATGCGAGAGGACGGCAGATCTCCAGCTGGCCGTGAAAGGAACGGGCCGTATCGGCCGGGCCGTTCTCCCGATCGATCCAGGTGTGGCCCATGTGGATCTCATAGCCTGAAAAGGCTTTTCCGGAAAGCTCCCGGAAGATACCTTCTACCTCAGTAAAGGCGCCCTCCACCTGAGCTCTGGTCTTCTCCGCCGCAAATACAGTCCTGGTCGGGAGAAGGCCCATACCGCGGACGCCGCTCTCCTGCCCAGGTCTTCCGCCCTCCAGTCTTCCACGCCGCCCTTCCACGCCCAGCGGATCCTCCAGTCCTCCGCGCCGTCCTTCCACGCCCAGCGGATCCTCCAGTCCTCCGCGCCGCCCTTCCACACCCAGGGGATCCTCCATACCTCCGCACCGCCCTTCCACACCCAGGGGATCCTCCAGCCATTCCCCCAGTATCTGGTAACCGCCGCAGATCCCCCAGATGGGGACCTGCCTGTCTGCCAGCTTAAGCACCGCGGCCTCCAGCCCGTTCTGCCGCATCCAAAGCAGGTCCGCTATGGTATTTTTCGTCCCGGGGAGGACGATCAGATCCGGCTCCCCCAGCTCTTCCATCCGGCTTACATACCGTACACCCACGCCCTCCAGGAGCGTGAACACGTCAAGATCCGTGAAATTAGCGATCTTCGGGAAACGGATCACAGCGATATCCACCACCACAGAGGAATGGCCCGCCTGAAGCAAAAGGCCCCCCTCCGTCCCCAGACCTTCTGGGACGCCCATAGTGCTCCTTCCGCGGAAATAAGGAGGCCCTGTGAACCGACGGCTCAGACTGTCCTCATCCTGGATCTGCACATCCATATAGGGGACCACCCCGGCCACCGGAATCTTACACAGCTCTTCCAGCTGCCGGATCCCCGGCTCCAGGATAGAAGGGTCGCCCCGGAACTTATTGACGATCAGCCCCTTGACCAGCTGCCGCTCCCAGGGCTCTAAAAGGGCCACCGTCCCGTAAAGCTGGGCAAATACCCCGCCCCTGTCGATATCGCCTGTCAGGAGCACCGGAGCCTTTGCCATCCGGGCCATGCCCATGTTCACGATATCGTCCTGCTTCAGATTGATCTCCGCCGGGCTCCCTGCCCCCTCGATCACGATGATATCGTACTGCTCCTCCAGATGGGCATAGGCCTTTTGGATCTCCGGGATCAGCGCTTTTTTGTACGCAAAGTACTCTCTGGCCTTCATCTCCCCGATCGGGGTCCCGTTCACGATCACCTGGGAGCCCATGTCCGTAGTAGGCTTTAAAAGGATCGGGTTCATGGCCACATCCGGCCTGATCTGCGCCGCCTCGGCCTGGACCACCTGGGCCCGCCCCATCTCCAGGCCGTCCTCTGTGATATAGGAATTTAAAGCCATATTCTGGGATTTGAAGGGGGCCACACGGAAGCCATCCTGCTTAAAGATCCGGCATAAGCCCGCTGCCAGCAGGCTCTTTCCCACATTGGACATGGTCCCCTGGATCATCAATGCTCTCGCCATCGCGTCCTCTCTCCTTTGATCCTGAGCGTCTGCTATCTTGCCCTGATCGCCTGCCCGCTTGTCGGATCATCTGTCATCTCGTCCTGATCGCCTGTCATCCCCACAGGACCTCCTGCTACATCCAGCCGCAGTTTCCCGTAACACAACGCCGTTCCATCATCCGAACGGACTGCCCTACCCGTCTCTATCGTCCACAGTCGGTCAGGGCCGCACCTGCCCGTTCCCGTAGATGATGTACTTCGTGGTGGTCAGCTCCTTCAGCCCCATAGGCCCTCTGGCATGGAGCTTCTGGGTGCTGATCCCGATCTCCGCGCCAAAGCCAAATTCGCAGCCGTCAGTGAAGCGGGTGGAAGCGTTCACATAGACCGCCGCCGCATCGATCTCATCTAAAAACCGCTGGGCATTCCCATAGTCTCTGGTGACGATCGCCTCGGAATGCTTCGTATTATACCGGTTGATGTGGTCGATCGCCTCATCCAGGGAAGCCACGACCTTGCAGGAAAGGATATAGTCCAGATACTCCTTCCCCCAGTCCTCCTGGGTGGCTGCCTTAAAGGAGGGGACGATCTTGCAGGCCGCCTCATCCCCCCGGATCTCCACCTGCTTTTCCTTTAGCCTGGCCTGTACAAGGGGGAGGAACTGCTCTGCGATCCTCTCATGGACCACCAGGGATTCACAGGCATTGCAGACTCCGATCCGCTGGGTCTTGGCATTAAAAAGGATATCCAGCGCCATATCCAGGTCTGCACTCTCATCCACAAAGATATGGCAATTCCCTGTACCCGTCTCGATCACCGGGATCCGGCTCTGCTCCACCACCGCCCGGATCAGCCCCGCGCCCCCTCTGGGGATCAGCACATCCACATATTGATCCATCTGCATAAAGGCCTGCGTGGTGGCGCGGTCCGTAGAGCAGATCAGCTGCACGGCTTCCCCCGGGAGCCCTGCCTCTGCCAGGCCCTTTTGGATGCAGGCCACGATCGCCTGGTTGGAGCAGAGGGCATCACTGCCGCCCTTTAGGATCGCCGCGTTCCCGCTCTTAAAGCAAAGGCCGAAGGCATCGGCGGTCACATTAGGCCGGGCCTCATAGATGATCCCGATCACCCCTAAGGGGACCCGCTTCTGCCCGATCATCAGGCCATTGGGCCTTTTTTTCATGGAAAGCACCTCTCCCACCGGGTCCTCCAGAGCGGCCACCTGCCGTAAGCCGTCCGCCATGCCCTCGATCCTTTCCGGGGTCAGCTTTAAACGGTCCAAAAGGCCCTGGCTCATCCCTGCTGCCCTGGCCTTTTCCATATCCTGTTCATTGGCAGTGAGGATCTCCCCCTGCCCCTTTAGCAGGCTCTCCGCCGCCGCTAAAAGCCCTCTATCCTTGTCCGCTGCACCTAGGATCCCCAGCTTTCGGGAAACCTCCTGCGCCCTTTGTCCGATCTCCTGTAATGTCGCCATATGGTCACGTTCCTTTCTGTGGGATATGCTATCTTCTATGGGATATGCTATCAGAGGATGCATGATCCGATATCTTACCATGATAGCACGGGTGGGGGATCTTCGCAAGTTTTTTCCAAAGATCTGGCAGGGCTCCGTTCACGCAGGACTAATACATCGTCAGCCCTGTTCCTCCTGCGCCTCCGTCTGCAAGATCCACTCCGGCTCCTGGACATAGACCTTATAGCCGCCAATCCCCATCTGATCCAGCTGCTCTGCGATCTCCCGATAATAAAAGCTGCAGATGATCAGATGGCGTTTTCCCTCCGGCACCTCACGGATCGCTCCCGGCTCCTTGATCTGGATGCCCATCCGCGTACGCCCCCATTTGCTCGTATCATTGTCCACCAGAAAAGAAGGGCGGTATCGGTCACCATATTTTTTCATATAATCCTCGAACATCATCCCGGAACCAAAAAGGATGATCCGCTTCCCCTCCGCGTCCTCAAAGGTATCCCACAAAAGCTGGATGTAGGCCGTAAAGGGCTTTTCCGGGTCGAAGATCCCACGATGCTTCGGTCTGCGCTCTTCCTCCGGCGGATAGCGCAGATAGTCCTTCCCCAAGCTCATGAACATATAGTTCTCATAGCCCGCCGGGACCGGCACCATCCGATGGGCAAACTCCATCTGCACGGTCTCATGAAAATCCGCCGCCAAAAGCCTTCGGTGCTTGTAGTACCCGGAAAAGAAGGCCACATCCTTTGAGGGCTCATCGGTATATGAGCGCACCGCCTCATCCAGCATCCGGCAGAGCCTCTTATGGCTGTAAAAGCGGGCTAAGAGGATATAGGCACGCCACAGCGCCGGTGACATATCTCCATACTGCACAAACTCCTTCCCGTAGATCTTGGCGTAGAGCAGCCGCTGGCAATGGCGGATCCGCTCCTGCTTGCGTGCGAACTTTTCCTCGTCCATGGTGCAGACATCTAAAGGCAGCACATCGATCCAGATCCCAAGGTCCCCTTTATGGCCCAGGTCACGGGCCTCGATCCCGGTGGTCCTGTTATCCCGGATGCGGGCAAACGCTCCCCAGAACAGGTCCTCCTCGGTCTCCGGGGTATGCACGGACAGCCCCTCCTTAAGCTCTGCGGGAGCCAGCTTCAGGAACCGGTCATAGTCCTCTCTCGGCATGGCGATATCCAGATCGTCGTCCCAGGGGATAAAGCCCTTGTGGCGGATCGCGCCCAGGAGGCTCCCGTGGACCAGGAAAAAGGTGAGGCCATGGGCCTTACAGATCCGCTCCACCTCATCCAGCATGGCCAGCTCCACCTTCCAGATCTTTTTCATCTTATCGGAGATGCGATAGTCCGCCACTACCTCCGCCTCTGAGCGCAGGCGTTCCCGGTTCTTCCAGATCTTAGACGGCGGGATCTGGGCCCACTGGTAAAACTGCCGGTAGCGGGCATGGCTCCGCACCTCATCCAGGAACCGCTGCTCCTCCGCCAGATAGATCTCCCAGGTATCCGTCATCCCATACTTTTCTAAAAGCTTTTGCCGCGGATAGTACCGCTCCGCATCCGGCGTAAAACAGTAGATATAATGGATCGCCCGGAAGAGCACATAGCCCGCCGGATAGTCCTCCCGGACAAATTCCTGGTCAAAAAAAAGGAATCCCTTCGTCTCCGGCTGGTAAAAGCAGTTCAGCGGGATCAGCTCCATATAGGCTTTCTTTAAGATCGGGCCAAAGTCCAGGCTCTCCCACCGGGCCTTCTCCTCCTCATCCTCGTCCTCATCCTTCGCAAAGGCCAGCTGCTTTCGCAGCAGGGCGTTCGAGAGAGGGGGCGCAGACGGCGCACACTCTGAGGACTGGAGGATATAACGATAGATCTGGTCGATCAGGGCCAGGAACTCCTCCTGATCCTCCCGGATCACTTCTTTGATATAGTTGGATAAGGTGGGCCAGGGGATATAGGGCATGGTAAGGCTCCCATCCGGCTCTAAAGTATGGGGTGCCACCGGGATGCCATGCCGGCGCAGATCTTCGATATGCTCATAAAGCTGCCTGGTGCTGGCCCTTCCCTCCCCAAAGAGCGGCACCTTCCGCACCCTGCCGCCCTTCAAGATCACAGTGGCAAAGCCCCGCTCCCGGCCACGGTCTGTGGAGACTGCCGCGTAGAGTACTCCGTCTGCGGTCCCAGGGTCAGCAGCAGTCGCCGGGCAGCAGCATTCCACCAGAAACGAATTGGCAAAGAAGGGGAACACCCCATTTTCCACCACATCCCGGTACAGCTCCAGCTCCGGCAGCACCAGGGGATCCTCACCCGCATAGTAAGGGATCAGCCGCTCCTGGAGGTTCGGCGCGGGAAGGTAGCCGTCCGTATAGATCAGCTGGGGCAGCTTGTAGTCCGGCAGAGGGTAATAAAACCGGCTCTCCCCGAACCCGGCCCTCTCCAGGATATCCTTCAGCTCCTCCCGTGTGAAGGAGTAGCCCCTGGTCCCCCCGGGGTAATGGGCGATCCCCTCAAAAGCCCTGCCCACATGGGGCTCCTTCGCCCCGCAAAAATACCGAAGGCCCATGCGGTTATCTACTGCCGCCAGCAAGACCCCGTCCTTTTTTAGGAGCGTTGACACCTTTTTCAGATACCCCACATAACGGCCTCGGTCCGGGGACCCGCCGCAGGCTCTCTCTAAGATCCCGGTCAGCAGGATATAGTCAAAAGGGCCTCCCAGCTCCAGCTCGCTCCATTCGCCGGCATAGACCTGGAGGTTCTCCTTCTCCTTCCAGCGCTCCGCGATCGCGGCCGCGCGGACGGCCGAACGCTCCGTGGCCACCACCTGTGCGCATCGGTCGCACAGCAGACCGGTCAGAGGGCCAAAGCCTGCCCCGATCTCCAGGAGCCGGGCATCCGGGCGGAAGGGATACCAGCTAAAAAGACCCGTGCGCAGGCTGGAAAGCTGATACCAGACCTGAAAATGCGGGTCTTCTGCGATCTCCTCATCATAGTAGTCTTTTTGGGTGCGCTCCAGGTAGCCTAAGATGCGCCGATCCATCTCTGTGGGCGTCTTCCCGGTTTTCCCTGGAGATAATGCGCTATCGATGTGTAAGGTTGCCATGTTCTCATTCCTTTTCCTATGGAGGTCTGCCGCCAGACAAGCAACATCCATCCAGATATGCCAAATATACCCGTCAGGCGTCAGCCTGCGGGGCAGGCCCCGCGCCGGCCTGCTGATCCTGTTCCATCCCTGGGCTGGCCCGCCGATCCTGCTCTATCCCTGGGCTGGCCTGCCGATCCTGCTCTATCCCTGGGCTGGCCTGCCGATCCTGTTCCATCCCTGGCTCCGTGATCAGCGGGGACCGCTCACCGAAAGATCCTAAAGTCCCTGATCTCCATCTTTACCAGCTGCTCCGCGATATCTTCTGCATACCGGCTGCAGATGACCACATACAGCTCCTCCTCCGCAAAGGTCCGCAGAACCTCCGGAGACCGGACCAAGATCCCCTGGTGCGCAGTACCCCATTTGGCAGGGTCATTATCCACAAAAAAGGCAGGTCTCGCCCCATCCCGGTCCAGGAAGCGGTCGGCGATAGCTCCGGCGCCAAAGAGCACGAAGACCGGCCTTCTGCTGCCCTCTCCCATCCACTGCTGGAAGATGAAATCCCGCTCCAGGGTCTTTCGGATCTGCGTGGAGCTGACACCGCGGGTATAGGGAAAGAACTCCAGCCTTGCCCCCACCTCACCCAGCTGTTTTTCCAGCTCCGGCCACGCGCCCTCATGGTCGGAACCGGCAAAATGGCAGTCGTAGCGGAGCTTTTCCCAGGCATGCCATTTATCGTGGAGCCAGGCATCCACACCGATCGCCTGGTCCACATACTTGCACTGGGCCACGATCTCCAGCCGTTCCACGAAAGGGATCACCGGCGGGCGGAGCTTATAGCTCCTGTAGACCTCATCGGTCACCACGCCCGCGATCAGGAACTGGCACCGGGACTTAGCATTCCGCAAAAGGTTCAGGTGTCCCATATGGAACATGTCAAAGGCACCGGGACAATAGCCGGTCTTGTATCTATCCATAGCAACTCTCCTTCTGGAAATATATAGAAACTGTAAGCTCCGATGGGCCTACCCGATCAGGACCTTCTTCCCTTCAAAGGCAAAGCCATACATCCGGATCTTCTCCGCCGGGATGCCCTTCGCCTCCAGCACCGCCGCATACCGCTTCTTTCGTATCTGCTCCAGGGCCGCCTCAACGGTCTCCTCTAAAGTCTCCTCATCTTCCGGGTCCCGCACCTTGAACTCCAGGATGATCCCGTTGTCCTCTGCCCTGCATGGCTCTAGGAGCACATCATACCGTCCAAAGCCACTCTCCCGGTTCGAGGTGATCACATAGCGGTCCGCCAGGTCCACCATCAGGCCCAACACAAAGCCGTGGTAGAAGCGCTCCGGCTTTGCCCGTTGGGAGGGCCTTTTCCCAGTGTCAAAGGAGCTAAAGACCTTCTCCGAGACCTCGTTCATATAGGCGTTCATCTCTTCCACGTCTCCCTGGAGCAGTGCTTTGATGAAAGCATTATATCCCTCCTGAGCCCGGTTGAACCAGCCCCGGATCAGCTTCCGGAACATGATCCGCACCTCAAGATCCGTGATCGTAAGATCATAGGCCTCCTCTCCCGTCTCCTCATCCATCTGATACCTTACCACCTTCAGATAGCCGCTGGCCAGAAGGAAGCTCCAGATCGCAGACCCATCCTCCTCCAGCTGGCTGAACACGACCTGCTCGTCGATCGACTCACGGAGTACCCGCCCCTCCATCAAATCCTCCATCTTCATCTTGATATCACCGCTGCCCTCACGGATCAATTGCCCCACCAGACGGTTGCTGCTGGTGTTCGCCCAATAGGCAGACAGCCGTTTCTTCTCCAGGAAATTGATGATCGACCAGGGATTGTAGATATCCGTCTTTTTCCCAAAGGTAAAGCCATCATACCAGTGCCTCACAGCTGCTTCTTTTTGTGAGAGCCCGTACTCCTCTAACGCATCAGACACCTCCTGCTGGGTGAAGCCGAAGGTATCCTCATATTTTTCTGACGTGGTCGTCACCACCTCCAGGTGGTTCAGATCGGAGAAGATCGACTCCTTACTTACTCGTGTGATACCCGTCATGATGGCCCGCTCCATATAGGGGTTGGTCTTGAATGTGGCATTGAACAAGTCCCTGGTGAAATCCACCAGTCCCTCCCAATAGCCGTTCACATAAGCCTCCTGCAGCGGCGTATCATATTCATCCAGCAGGATGATCACTCTCTTCCCATGATAGCGGGACAGATAGCCCGCCAGCTTCCGGACCGCCATAGCTGCCACCACCTTCGGCATATCCATGGAGATCTTCCGATACTCCTCTTTCTCCTCCTCGGTCAGCAGATCACCCTGCAGTAAAAAACGGTTCTCACGGTATAACTCTGTCAATAACTGACAGATCCGGGTCACAGCCGACTGTAGGTCACTCTGTTTCACATCCGCAAAAGAAAGGCTGATCACCGGATAGGTCCCCTGGAGCTTACGGTACGGCCCCTCCTCCCATATGGCAAGGCCCTCGAACAGATCGCCCCGGCCTGCATAACTGGTCGAAAAAAAGCACTCCACCATGCTCATGGTCAGGGTCTTGCCGAAACGCCTGGGGCGGGCGATCAGAGTGACCTCATCCTTATTCTCCCACCACTCCTTAATGAACCTGGTCTTGTCCACATAGAACACGCCATCCATGACCGTCCGCTCAAAATCCTGGTAACCGATCCCTATCGTCCTCGCCATATCACACCTCCTTGCAATCCATAATTACCCATCCCTGTTGCTGCACCCTTATGCTATGTTTTTTATTTTCAAGGATATAGCGAGCGATCTTCTTCAGATCATTTTGTGGTATCTGGCTTTTGTTATGCTCCAATCTGATCCCGTCACCCGTAATCCAAAACTTAGTAGCATTTGGAGACTGTTTTCCCTTACATACATACACATGCGGTGGCTCTTCATCCTCATTCGACCAAAAGAAGAATTTGTACCCCAAGAAATCAAGCAATGCTTTAGGAATTCATCCCTCCCCCTTTCTGTGCAAAATCCCAGATGAGAGATGAATTATTTTTCGCATATCTCTTCAGCTTTAAGATCTCATCCTCTGAAAATCCGAAAGACTTATAGACGATCTCGCCAGGTAGTGTCAGATCCAGGAAATCAAAGCTATCATCACCAGGTCTCTCAAAGTGTACTTTAACTATATCGAATCCATCTTTTTCCAAAATCTCACTATGTGTCATGACGATCTCATTTACCGTCGAGTAATAATACATGATCGATCCTCCCTCCTGTGTGCTATCACCTCCATTGTACTATGTTTTTTCGTTTTTATCTACATTTTAAGCAAGATCCGTTCTCTACAATGAAAACATCTGGTAACAGTCCAAGGGTTATCTGAACCATTTCAATAACTGTAGTCGCCCAGACGACCTGGACGGTCACAGCCAGGCCTCATACCGCATACAGGATCGTCTCGCATGCGCTCATCTGATAATGCCGGATATACAGCCGATAATCCTCGTGAAGAGATAAGATATACGCCGGTATCTCGATCACATCCTCCGGCTTATGGTAGATGCTGATCGCCAGCCTGGGGCGGTGCCTGCGGATCGAAAGTTCCGCTCCCTGCAGAGCTCTCAACTCAGCCCCTTCCACATCCAGCTTGATGAACGTCACCTTATCCTCTCCCACGATATCATCGATCGCCGCCGTCCATATGACGTTGGTCTCTTCCGCTGCTGACACCCCTATACTCTCCGAGGACCCAACATCCCCTCCTGCTCCGTCTGGCACATCTGAGGCCCTATCGCCTTCCATCGTTCCAGAAATATCCCTTTCCTCTATCTTTGACCCCTGACCGCCCGTCTCCTGAAAAGTCAGCCGGGCCTCATGGTCCCATAATCCTTTATGCAAGATCTGGATATCCGATATCTGTTCCCGCTCACACATCTTCAAGCATCTCTCATAATTCTTTTTATCCGGCTCAAAGGCATAGATCTTTTTATAGTTGCCGGAACACCATCGTATAAACCTCCTGGTCGTACTGCCGTCAAAACAGCCCCCATCGATGAACACCTCATCCGGGCAGGGGGACAGGGTGCTCTGCTCGAAATACTGCCGCTCCGTATCGGTGATCATGCTTAGATCGATGAGTCGCTCCTCCTTAAATCCATTACTTGATAAAAACAGCCGGATCTCCTCATAAAATCCGGAGGTGGTGATGGCGACATATACCTGGTCCTTCATCTCCAGCAGCTCGTCCGGTGACATGACCGGGATCCCATGCCAGCCTTCCTGTTGTTTTTGCACACTCCTATCGCAGATATGCTGTATGCACAGGTCGGGGTACAGGTTCGATAAAAGCAGAAGATCATTTCCGGCGCCATAGAAGATCATTTGATCTGCATGCTCTCTGCAGAATGTAACCAGATCATCCAGCTTCGATTTTTGTGGTAATGCACGGATGATCTGCAATATATAGTCGTATCCGTCTGTTATGGAATAAAGAAGTCTATTGATAAATATCGCTTTTGACTCTCTATCCTGCAGATGGTTATAAATGTTCCTTATAGTTTTCATGTCATCCCTCGTCATGTTTTAAGTATATCCTATCCTCAACTACGTTATCGCTCCATATCGTCTTATCTCAAAAGATCATTCTCTGATCCATAAGATCTTATTTTCACTTACTCCTACCCCTAATAAAAATGCCTTAATGCTATCCGCCATCTCTTTCTTCGCTACCGCTATGATCAATTGATCATATGCCTTCTTATCCAGATCGTCTGGCCCAGATACGGGCATTCCCTGCTCTTGATATTTCTGATGATCCAGGTCGACCCATAATACCACATTCGAAGAATAAGAGACCCCATTTACTTTTTCTCTTCCTGTGATCTGTCGCACAAAACGCTGCCCTACTTTTCCGGCTCCATAAACCGCTATATCTTGTGCGATACAATCATATATACTTGCTGTGCGGATATCCGCGGCAGGGTGGGATATCCTATGTATCCTTCTGCACAACTTCCCATAGCTTGTTGGATATAACTTTTTATATCTTTCTATTTTTCTCTTTTGCTTTTCTGTACATCGCTTCAAAGAGTATTCGAAAGATACCCCCGGATAATAAAATGCTATGCTTTCTCCTTCACGGAACCAGAAGATATCTTTAATGTCCTTATCGGATAATCTGGGGGCATAATATGTCGTCTTTTTTTCTCTCCCTGTCAGCATGTCCGGCATGTCGCCAAAATGATCCAAGATCATATCATCTGGTGTTTGATGCATATAGTCCAGATAGGGCAGTATACAATGGACTGATGCATAGGGTCCTATAGCCTGCCCTGCCACCTTATCATAGATCTCAGCAAATCTTTTCGCACCATCGATAAAATCCGGCACTTGATGCCGGATGATCTCCGCTTTATCTACATGCGCGAAAACAGGCACGACTGTCCCATCAGTCGATCTTTCATAACCGACCGTTTGTTCTTGGGGAGCCCTGCACAACATCTCCAACAGAACATACTGCTGGATATGGTTCGGAAAAAACACATGATAGTCACATACGGCATTTCGGATATAGTCTTGGCGATAAAAGTAGTTCTTTATCCTCTTAGGATAAAAGGCTCGCATCACTTTTGCCAAGAGATCTTGTGTGAGTCCAGAGCCAGCAAGATCCACAAAGGCAAATCGATCGTCGCTAACATCGATCTCCTGCTGTAGGTACTCTATCAACAATGCCCTCTTCTTATCATATATCCCACATAGCTCTTCTAAAAAGTGAGGAGAGCCCAACAGATATCTTAACAGGATCGTCGAGGTCTGCATCGTCCATACTAGATCCTCATCCAATACCTTTTCCGGTAAAAACCTCTTCAGTCTTTCTACAGGCATCTGAAAAAAACCGGCCATGTCCTCTGCATTGAAGATCCTGTCCTTATAAGAACCTTCAAAAATATCTTCTATCTCCTTCGGAAGGTCATCTTTATCCGGGATCCTCCATGCCTTCCTCGAACCATATACATAATAGAGTTCTATCGGGAGCTTCTTTTGCTCCACCAACTGTTCGGCCACTCGCTTTAAAACATACCCGTCTCTCGCCACAAAATAGAGTCTTTTGATCCCTCTTTTCAAACAATCATCCAAGATCCATTTGACATACGGATACAGGATAGGTCCGCCGATCGAACATCCCAACGCATACGGACCATTTTCTCTTTTTAGGAGACGTGCGATCTTTGTACATCCCAGCATCAGCTGTTTTTCTGGGTCGTTCGCTCCGTTTTTAAAATATGCTGTCTCAATCCCCAATAAAGCGATCGGCCGATATCGTTCACACTGGATCCCTAATGCTCCTGGGACCTCGTAGTCTGAATGTTCATTATCGCCAAAATGCTTCCAGTCATCATACCGAAGATCCTCCTTTTCCTTTACGATCCGAAACAGATCTCCAGAATATTTATTCTTCTTTTCCGGGTCTGATGAAACATATAATGGGATATGACAAAATATAGGATCTGCCTTGACCAATAGCTGACGTATCACACCAGCATCCAGATACATATCCGAGATCAGTATCACTCTTTCCTTTTTCTCTAACAAATCTCTTACCCGAGATATATTTTCTGAAATACCGACTATGTATTCCGATTCAATATCGCACTCTGTTCGCTGTAAAAATGCAGCCCCTTCTTCAGTGATCTTATGCTCCTTTACCAACACATCGTATATCTGCTCTAATGTGACCTCTTGTATCCCGTTCTTACAATAGGTATTCCGTGCTACCTGCTCTGCACCGATCCGCAATTCGTAAAAATTCGTTTTCAAAAGATCATCTAGACCATCTTGCGCCATGATCCGCTTTTGCATAAGCGCGAAGATCCCATCTGGCGTGGCGGTGGTCCTTGTGATCAACGTATCAAATACATCAAAAGAATATACCAATTTGTTTTTTAACCTTTCTATTACAAAAGGATACGGACCTCGCTGCTAAAACCTATCATCGATCCGCTCTCCTGTGTTTACAAGATCATCAAAGCTGATGATATTTTTATCGGCTATCTGCTTATGTGCGATCTTTATGTTTTCAATGATCTGTGGCAGATCATAGGTCGGGATCACAACAATGATCGAACCTGCATCTATATTTGCTTGCTCTAAAGTTACTACAGGGATACCGTCATACACACTTATTTTGGGGTTTGCATCAATAAACTGCTGGACATGGCAATATGGCATGACCTTTTTCCCAAATATCTTTCCGATCTGACCACACCCATATATGCTGATCGATCCCGGATAGTTTATAGTAGAAAAATCCGTATTTTCCAATTTGGCCCATCTCATAATGCGCGATCGCAGCATATTTACAGAATTTCCATCATTTCCTTCATACGCAAAAAAATCGTTTCGTGAAAATCCATATTGTTCATCTAGAAATTGATAAAAAACATGACCATTTTCTTCATGCGCGAAATGAGAATTGTAATATCGGACTACATTTTCATATTCATTGGTGTATACCGCACATCTGTTCAGAAAAAAGAAAAACTTTTTACACATTACATCCATATGATCCAAGCAACATCTATCTTCTTCAAGATCGCAGCAATTATTTATGAATGTCTCGTCATCCATGTTATCTATGATATCATACATTATATATTTCAATTCCATGCTCTCTCTATTGATATTTTCAAATGTCTTAGAGCTTTCATTTTTATTATACCCTTGATAGTGGACTCTTTGGTTCACTAGGACTTCTTCTACGATATATATATTCGTTTCCTCTAAGATCTTCATCCAACAATAAAAATCAGCGATCTGTCTATAAGGATATAGCTTACCAAAATACTTTATATAGATCTCTCTTTCACAAAGAAAGGATGGGCACGATAAATGGTTAGCGCGACTAAAAAATGCATCCCACCACCCTTTTTCCGGCTTATTATATTCCTTAAAAAAATCTTCCATCCCTTCTATCGACTCTAATTCTTCATCCACATATGCAGACCAGGTAAAACAAACTCGTGCATTTTTATTTTCATCCAGGAATTTTATCTGTTTTTCAAGTTTTTCTCTTTTCCATATATCATCCGAATGCATTATAGCAAAATGACCGCCCGAAGCCATAGCGATAAATTGCTTCTTTACCTCCAAAAGATCATTATGTTCAAGCTTGACCTTTACCATTCTAGGATCCTCAATCTCTTGGATCACCTTCCAGGAATCATCTGTAGATCCATTATCAAATACAAACAATTCGAAATCTGTATATGTCTGGTTTAACACACTTTCTATGGCATCTTTCACATATTTTCCATGATCATAGCATGGCAAAACGATACTTACCATTTCTGACGCACTCCCTTGATAACCACTATTTTATTTATCATCAACTTGATCCAGCTAACTTATAAGATCCTTTCATAAGCCCCAAAGATCATCCACAATAATTTCATTTGAATGGATGACATTTTTTACCTTCCATTTTTTTAGATTAAAACACATCTCTTCATAATTTCTGGTCCCATTTTTAGCACATAAGATCACTAGGGCCTTATCCATATATTTTAATAATGTATCTATTTGTACGATCTCTATCCCTCTGATCTTCTCACCTGGATGCTCAACCGATGTTACTCCACACAGAAATTTTTTGTTCCATAATTTACAATCTTCTAATGAGTCCAACAATCTCCTCGCATAATTTCCTGCGCCATATAAGATAAAAAGATCATTTTTTTCTAAAATCCTTTTTCTCGCGAGATCTTTTTCAATATATTCCCATATCTTGTTTTTCAGTCTATCTGGTTCTGCAAGACAGATCATCAGTTTTTTAATAAAATCTATATCGAATTCCTTTACATGTAAATACTCATTTATCTTATATTCTTCAAATTTTTTTGTGATCAGTCCGATCAATTCTTTTGTATATTTTTTATCTACTCTCTTTAAGCTGATCATGTTTAGTTTTAGATCAAAATATGCACAGATACGGAAAAGCATTTGTTTTTTCTCGTCATCCAGATCATATTCCTCTATTTTCTTTCTGATAAATAGGTATTCATCCGAAAAAGCATTGACTTTTTCCTTACTATGGATCGAAGAATCCGGATTATCCTGCCTGTACATATAAAAGGCCTGATCCAACACATACATCCTCTCACAATACATAAGCGTCTGAAACCAAAAGCCATTATCTTGATAAGAAGCACCTGGGGTTTCATTATGTCGGATCTTATATTTATTTAAAAACTCTCGATCATACATACAAGACCATGTGTACATCGCATAGTGAAAAAGGATCGGGTCATTTTTAGGCGATAAGACTTTATGATAATGATCGGGATCATCTTCCCATGAGGCTTTCATATATTTCTTATATATCCGACCATCCTCTTTCCCTGTTTTAAATTCATAATGATCTGTTTTTATGATCTCAAGATGTTCCTTTTCACAGATCTCAAACAATGTTTCACATGCTCCAGGCAGTAAAAGATCGTCGCTTTCCAAAAAAACGATGTATTTTCCTTCAGCAAGATCGATACCCAGGTTCATTGTACTTCCATATCCGGAGTTAGGCTTGTTGATCAGCCTGATCCTGTGATCTTTTATAGCCATCTCTTTCATGATCTTGGTCGATCCGTCAGTAGATCCGTCATTTATACAGATGATCTCTATATCCTGCATCGTCTGACTTATGGCGCTTTCAATACATTGCTCCAGATACTTTTCCACATTGTAAGCAGGTATTATGATCGATACTTTTTTCATATCTGTTCACCTTTACACATTCCCGGATATATTTCAGGTCACAGTATCCCTATCCTCATCAACATCCGACATCATTACTCGGATCCTTATCGAAAGTATAGAGAAATTTTTCTGGTTGATAAAATAACTCTATGTTATTTTCAATCTCTTCAATACTCCAATCCCACCACTTGATCTTCATAAAACGATCTATGATATCCTTATCAAAACGATACTTGATCAACTTTGCCGGAACTCCACCTACGATCGCATATGCATCGACATCTTTTGTTACCACTGAGCCAGCAGCCAAGATAGCGCCATCGCCAATCTTGACCCCAGGCAAAATAATCGTACTCGCGCCAATCCAAACATCATTTCCGATAGTAACAGCTCCATTCTTTCTCAATTGGCTATTTTCAAAGTCTACATTTTCATGATATTTCCCATATTTTAAGATCAAACGCTTTCTTTCTTCATACTTTTCTTGCGGATAAAATTGTGGATAGTCAAGAAAGGGATGTGTTGTTACATAATCAAGAGGATGATTATTCCAGATCCTTGCCGTACTATTGATCGAACAATATCTTCCGATCACTTCAGCCAAAGGATATTGTTTTAACAATCCTTCGTATCCATAAGTATACCTGCCGATCTTACATCCCTTATAAACGATGTCTTCTTTATTATAGCCTTCATTTTCATATATATAAAAGTAGTCTTCTTGTGTATATCCTTTTCTTTCTAGTATTTCTAATAGCTCATATTGAAATGACATCATTCCGATCACAATAAAATCTCGGCTTGGATCCATATCATCAATGACGACTACTTGATATCCTAAACATCCTGGCATCTCAACGGCCCTTCGGTCAATGAACCCCTCGATCGTTACATTATGTTCTCTTAGTATAGGCTCAACAATCTTTCCACCTGCACCAGCTCCCCAGATATATACTTTTCGTTCTTGGATCCTAGATAAGATACAGGATATCTTTTTTTCGCACATTTCCCGAAATCTTGCTCTGATCATTTCATTTAAGTCCATAAATATGCTCCATTTTTTTAAGATCGTTCTATATACGATCGAGCTTAAATAAGTCTCTATATCCCATTTGATGTAAATAGGGAACTATTTCTTTTTCATTTTTCTTATTTACAGCGACGATCATACCAACCTTGCCCTCTTTTTTTATCTCGGAAATCCCTATTACATCATGCCCTTTTAAAAATGTGATGTTCTCATTTATATCAGTGACAACAAAACCTTTAAAGGATATAGAATTTTCAATCATAAGATCCGCGACCATTTTAGCTTTTTCCCCTGCCCCATACAGATATATCGTGTCATATTTTTTACAGAATACTTTTATCCGTTCCAATTGGAATATATATTCTAACCATGTCTTGATACTTCCATATTTGACAATACGCCTCGCGATATCATCTGGCAAAAAAATGATCACATATACAATAATCGCAGGAACTGTAGATACACAGTGCCATATAGGGATATATCTTTGGAAAGACCTTATCGTTAATATCCCCCTGCACTTTAACTCGGCAATATTTTTTTCTCCAAGACTCGCTGTGTACTTACAAGCCATTTTGATCACTCGAGATTTATTTTTATAAAATCTGGGTAAAGCATTTATACTCCGATACCATCGATCGCCCCAAACATTTAAAAAGTCATCTAAATAATCTGAGCTAACACTTTTATATTTTGATATATAAACATTTTCTCTTGAAATTGAAAAATGATAAAATTTTAGCCTGTCTAATTGGAGCATCACTTCAAAATACATCATAATATGCGAAAAATTTTTATGATCATCCGTTAGATATCTTTCCGTAAGATATCTCCAATCTGCTTTCTTTAAAACCGTTTTACAATTTATTAATATAATCCCGTACTGTGTCATCGACCAGGCATATTCATAGAATATCGCATTTGGTGAATGGTATTGCCTATTCCCTCGTCCCTGTGGATCGTAAAAATCCAGCATTAACATATCCCATTCTTCATTTAACTTAGAGATCACTTCACGAATGACCGACTTATCAAAAAAAAGATAGTCTGCTAATACCCATAGATACTCATGATTATTTTGTATTTTTTTTTCTTGATATATAGCATATACTTTTTTACTCGAATGCACCGATGGATCGATCCTTATATAAAAAAAATTGTTTCGTTCAATCTTTTCAAATACTTTTTTTGTCTCATCATCCGTACTAGAATCATATACATATATATCCGCAAGATCACTATCAACTATGTTTGTTATCTTTGAACATGTATCAAAAATCACTTTCGGTCGATTAAACGTAGGAATACAAATTGCTATTTTTTTCATTGGTCCAAATAAGCTCCTTTTATCTAACCATACGCCCTGGTTCCTCTATACTCCTTTTATTATCTATTCTGATCAATAGGTTTAACACAGATATAAAATTTGCCTTTCTATAATGATCTTCATTACAGTTTCGATCAATCCTCGTAAGGTGTCAAAAGAACACATTGCACAAACCAATATTCATATTCCTTCCATTCGTCCCGCAGGACCGGCAACGGATATGCCCATCTCTTCATCTATCGTCATTTTACTTAGCTCTCGAATATGTGTATCAAATATCTATAAACACATAAAAATCATATTTCAAAAATTATTTCTGCCAAGGATAAAATAGGATAGTTTATATCACATTTTCGGATATCATCCCATATCTCCCCATACTGATATTCATATGTCGCCGTCACAATGATCGCATCTACTGCAGGCAGATCTTCACCCAATCTATAAGTTGGGATCCCTGGATATAATGCATTTTCTTTTCTATCGATCAAGTATCTAATCTCCACATCATCATCGAGTAATTCTCTAACCAAGTGTCTTCCCAGGACTCCTATGCCATATACAGCAACTTTACTATAATGATATCTCTTTAAATACGCTGATAAATGGATACCTCCTTCCCGTAATCCCATCCATTTATCCAAAATCTGGACATAAGATAGATTTTTTTCTGCCCTATTTTCATTCTCTGATATTTCATACCCACTTAATCCTGCTCCGCGATCATACTCGCTTTTTGAAGATATCTGTTCACTACTTACCCTTTTCTTTACCTCCCTTATAATCTCCAGATATCGATAACCTCTTTTTTTATCTGGCTCCAGGTACATCCCCTCTCCCCATTCATTAAATGCATTGATGAACGTGTATTCATTTTGAGCCATCCGATTTTTTTTCATCAAAAGATATAGATACTTTTCAAACAAATCTATAGATGCTCCATCCACTGCCCATCCATTTTTTCCTCTCCTGGGTGTATCATCATAATCTGTAAAAGCACCAAAATAGGTTTTACATCCAGATACTTCCTTCGCATCAATCGCATTTTCCCAAAGCTTCTCATAATCATATGTTCTTACACCATTTTTTATATATGGTCGGACCACTTGTCCACCTGTCTTTGGATCTTGATACATTGAAGGACCATACAGCAAGACCCCATCAAGACCTTTCAGCTTTCTCGTACAATTTTCTCCTATAACATAGATATCGCCTAAACCCTCCCGCTTTGCTAATCCCTTCCAAAAATACATCATTTCTGCCAAACATTTAATCTCCAGTGGTTTATAGATCAAAAAAATCGGGATACCATCTTTTTTGAGATATCTTTTGTCCTTAAAAAAGGGAAGGAGATACTCAAAATGATCTTCCCATTCCTTTTCTCTTCCATATCGTTGCTTTAATAGTACACCACTCCTTTTCTCTTCTATCGGTCCTTTGTCTTCACTTTTCTCCATCCAGGGATTAATAGCTTCATATTGATGATCCAATCTGCTCCACGTCCGCCCCCAGCTTTCATTTGCCCAGCAAAAACAAAAAGGCATATCTAAACCCCCCCACTGAAGCAGGTTTTCAGCTGGTCTTTCCAATACCTTTTTTCCGTCCTTAAAATAGTAATGATAGAAACAAAAACCATCCAGGCCATATTCCTTTGCTAATTTAGCCTGTCTATCCATAGTGGATCGATCTAATAGGTTATAGTAATCATCATTTAAGGGCTCCCTAGGTTGGTCATGCCCTTCAAACAATCTTTCTGCGCCCTGGACAGCAGTCCATTCTGTAAACCCCTTTCCCCACCATCGATCATTTTCAGGGATCGTGTGAAACTGCGGAAGGTACATTGCAATCGTCTTCATTATTTTCATCCCCAAATGTCTTCCGCTCGCATAATGGCATTGCACCCTTATTTCATGACGTACTCTGTAATGGTTTCTTCTTACCCATATAAACGTCAATCTTTGACTCCATCTTATGGCGCTATCTCCATTATATGACAAAAGACTTTTCTATGTCATTTTCGTCGTTTCCGCTCAATCCTTACAGCATAGCTAAAGGATCAGATTTTCAATCTAACTTACCTTTTTAAATATAGCCCTAGATGATCTCGAGCCATTTGTGATATACACTTGTTCGAAGCGCACATCATTGATCATAAAAGCGTTTACTACACGTTTGACCTGATAGTCATGTATCTGCTCATCCGTATATAAACCTTTCACTGCTGGAAATACGTTAGGATTGCATGTTGAACTAATTCCGTAACTCCAATATACATCGTCAAGCACAATAAAACCATCTGGTTTTAATAATTCCTTAAGTATACAACATGCCAAACCATCGTGTGCAAAACTATGCGCCCCATCAAGATACACAATATCAAAAAGTCCATCTACCTTGTTGTCCCTCATTTCAAATAATAATTTACACAACGACCAACAATATGAATCATAAATCCTATGTGTATTACCCATTCCAATCAAATGGCAACATATCTCATCGTCTTCTTCTAGATATGCTATTACCTCACAAATTTTATCAATAAAATCAAAACAATAATATACATCATCAGTAGTCAGCAATTTGCAAACTTCGACAGCAGTTGCCCCAATATCAGTCCCAATTTCTGCAATAGTGATACTTTTCTTTTCTCTTTTTTTCTTCTCCACCAATGCAAGAACTTCCTCACATGGAGTACCGTTTTTTGAAGAAATCTCATTAAGATATTTTCGTCGAAACCAAGAAAGCGTAATGATCTTTCTACTTTCGATCTGTAATACAGTTATATCATCAAAAATACTTTCTAATGCACTTCCTTCTGCCATTATAATAATCTTATCAAACTGATAATTTTTAATATTTTCTTTTCTAATAACTTTATAACCGTTTATATACTCAGGACTATTTTCATCATTTATCAATGCTAAGATTTCTATTTCCCCGATTTTAATCAAATCGTTCAATTTCCCAAAATATTTTTTATATATATTTCCAGTACCCCACACTAATACCTTATCCATTATATCAACCTCGATCCCTCAACAAATCACATTATCGTATGTTTCATTGACAAGTTATCGATGACCCTTTTCAATCGATCGACAACCATTACTTCTGAATTATTTTTTTTTGTATACAAATATGCTCTTTTTCCCATATCGCGGTTTTTTTCTACCCCATTCTCAAAAGCCCTCTTCAACATAAGTTTTAATTCTTGACAATGGTCCTCTATATCTACATAATCATAAACATACAGAAAATCCTCTTTTTCATAGTCCTGCGCCATTGCATTATTTGAGATGACGACTGTCCTTTTATTGGAAAATGCAGCTATCATGGCACCAGAATTCATGCTACTCCGAAGATCATATGGTAAAACCAATACATCCGCCTTTCGTATCTCTTCTCCAATCTCACAATCCGATAAATAACCTAGTCTCAATAGGATCGAGCTATTTTTACATAAGGCTTGTATTTTTTTCCCATACGCTGTATCACAAGGCTTTCCAGAGATACGGAGTTCGCAATCAGGTAAGTTTGATCTTTTGAAAGCATCTATAAGCAGCTCGATATTTTTATAGGGAGCGATCTGCCCTATAAATGCAAAGCAAAATCTCTTTGCAGGAATAGCGGCTTCATGTTTCACCCAGCCATACTGTTCTTCATAATCGACATGAGGAACATATGTGATACCTTTTTGACACTTAGTCCATTCTTGTAGATATTTCAAACTACATCGGGAATGTAAGATGATACCGTCACTTATTTTTGCAATAAACCGCATATTCTCTTTCCATACAGTATTTTCCGTATCATCGATCATCCTATGTGGCATACGGTTATGGAACACCCATATTATCTTGATCCCTATCCTTTTATAGAACATCAACTTTTTCTTCTGCTCTATTGTTAATACCCCTTCTATCCAGTTAAGGACTATTGCCTCTATGTTGAACAATAAGTAAAGATTGTTTTCTGCCTTAGACCATGGGATGACTTTATACAATTGTCCCCAACAATGTTTCATATTATCAACATATGCGCTTCCATAAAAAGGATAAAAAATAATGTGATCTTTATGCATACCCAAAACACCTCATCTGTATGATCGTGATCGCTCATATTATATTTTCTATAGATATGATCGGTAGATCGATCTTTTCCGATAGCTTCTTTTTTATCTCATGATAATAAAGCACTGGTGTTACTATTATCGCATCAACAGCCTCTAATCCGTCTTCTGGTCTTACTATCTTTATGTCTCGGTCGATATTATTGGCATTTCTATCGATCACATATTTTACATTTATATCTGTTCCGTTTAACTCGTCCAATAACCGCTCGCCTAAATAGCCTATACCATAAATTGCGATATCATGGTAACCATTCTCACTCAATGTTTTATAGACCAATCTGCCTCTTTGTTTTGACATAAACCATCGATCCAAAGTCCTTGAAAGCAGAAAGAATTTTTCTTCTTTATCTTCCGTTAAAGCAACATATCTTCCATATAAATATCTACCTGAGGCATGTCCAAAAATAAAGAAAACAATCGATAACATAATGTATACAGTTTTTTTCTTCATACACATCCTTTCCCTTTAGATCAAATATTTGATCATCCAAGCCTTATCGACCTATAATCTCTTCGTGTTCTCTTCAATCCTCAAATAGTTGATCTAATCCGATCACTTTACAAGTGCTTTTCCCTCTAATCTTTTTTTCTATTTTTTTGATATCATAAACAGGTATCACAATGACCGCATCTGCTTCTACAGGTATATCCTTACTTGACACGACTGGGATATCCCTATAAAGACCACCTTTAGGATTCGTTTCGACGATGGCTAAAACATCTATCACTCCATTTGATCCATCCAACAAAAGATCGCATAGTCTTCCCTTTCCCCAGATAGCGATCTTATGTATATCCTTCTTTTTTATAAGATCTGCGATCGAATGTCCTCCTCTGATGTATTCGATCCACTTAATCAATATCTGATCATAACACTCCAATCTGTCTTCTCTCGATGTACTCAAAAAAAGATCTGAATATGCCTCTTCGTGATCGACCGGAAATTCTATCACATCTGGTAAACTTATCTCTTTTCGATCATTAAGCGAACGCAGGGCCTGGAGCGGCTTTTCAGCTCCAGAATGTACACCAGTTCCATCAAATCCGATGTTATCCACAAAAGAATGATAAGGCGTTAAACAATATCCGTCTTTCTCGATCACCATTAGTGCCCAAAAAACAGCCCAAGAATCAAAAGTCCCCTTTACATTCCCCATCAAAACATTTTCCAGATCCCCTCCCCAGATCCGTAATCGTTCTGCTGAACGGGTATCCTTTTTAATTCTACTGAGCATTCTATAGTCTCGCTCATAATCTGCCCATCTATCTTTCCATGTCCCCCATCCCCAAGTGCCTATCCTTCCAATAAAATAGGCATCTGTTCCGTTTTGTGCTATATCTACAGGCCATCCATATCCATTGATACAATATACCTTTCGTTCCTCTGCATACTTTAATAGGGATAGTATCATATATTCCATGAACTGTGGATGGACAACACAATCATCTTCTAAAATGACAGCTGCACTATACTTTTCGAGTATCCAACTCACTCCGTCTACAATTGAATCTGCCAAACCTTTATTACTGTCAGAAACGATGACTTTTGTCTCACACCACTCTATATTATTTATAAGATTATTTACTCTTTCCCATTCATCCCGATCCTGTGCTCGGGATAAACCATCCTGAAAGATAATTAGCTTCTCTGGTAAAACTGTATTGCTTTTTAATGAGTTTAATACCTTTTCTGTGTGTGAACTTCTATTATATGTAAAGATGATCGTTGCAATATCCATTTTCATCACCAGCCTTACAGTTTTATATTTGAATCATTTTTCTAACAATGTGATACAATCTAAACCTTTTATGCCATGCCAATCGATAAGAGTTTGGCTTAATATATCAAAACCAGCTCTATAGGCTAAATACGCAAAAATATCTTTGTTCATAAAACATCTGGCGTGAGGCGAATGCGCAAAATCGGTTTTGGGATCTGCATCATAAGCGGAATGGTGGAAAAGAGCCCTACCACCTTTTCTAAGCACACGATAGGTATCTTTCAAATAGCTGTATACATCCATCATTTCAAAATGTACCACAGAATCATATGTAAAAAGCGACGTATAGCTATCATCCGAGAGCTTTTCCAGATCATATCCATTGTTTTGATAATAACAGATATTGATCAAATCTTTAAATCTATCTTTACAAAAAGTGATATTCTCAGCCAAGATATCAACCAATGTGACCTTGCCTGCCTTATCATGATAATAAGGTAAATGTCTACCCCTTCCACAAGCCAATTCAATGACATTTTCTAGATCCAATTCCTTAAAATATTTATAAAATGGGGTATCTTCTTTCCAAAAAAGCATTATTTCTGCTTTATCCTCGGCTTCTTCAAACCAGCTATCATTACTATTTATATGATAAAATGCACACCATTCTCTCAAGAAAACAGCTTGCTCCTCCCCTATCATTTTATATAAACCGTCAAACGGATATACCTCTAAACCATCCCTTTCTATCATACACCTCACATCATCATAAACCTTTTGTTCTCCGCAAGAGACCAAAAAAGGGAGATTTGCTCTTCTAGCCTCTTCATAAGATACGACTTGTTTATCTCTTACAAATCTTATTTCATCATATTTTTTATCGCACAATCCCCAAACAAGATCCTCTAACCCTTTCCACTTCATAAAATCGAGGCACCATCTTCCTCTTTTTCCAGCCCCGTAAATTATGATCTTCTTATATTTTGTATTCATTTTTTCCTCATTTCAAGTTGAGCGAATGCTAAGTAATGGATCCACTTTGTAATATTTTGTCATATATTGCAAGGTTTTTTTCTACATTTATTTTGGGGTCTATAAGACGAGACATCTTAGCAGAAGCTTTGGCAGAAAAACTTTCACATATTCCATCTTTATTTTCAAAAACCATGCAAATATAATATGCCAATAGGGCAGGTTCATCGTATGGATATAGATACCCCTCTTTATGGGACTCCAGCCTATTACCTGATCCTCCAACATAAGAAGCGATCGAGGGTGTACCCAGTAGCATTGCCTCATTTAAAGAATTAGGTGAATTTTCTGCTGTAGATGCTAATACATATACATTTGCCCTAAGATACCTTTCTACCATTTCCTTTTCATCCAGCTTGCCTAGAAAAGATATATGTCCAGTCAAATCCCATTGTTCCATAAGCATCTCGATATAACGAGCATATGGGCTTTTTTTCTCTGTCGCAAAAATATTTTTTCCTGCAACAAAAACATGAGTATCTGGATACTTTTTGATCACTATCGGTAAAGCCTCCAACAGGTAGTGGAACCCTTTGATCGGATAAAACGCTTGGCTGACAAAAATACTATGTTTTTGACATCCTCCATATCCCCATCTTCCAGCATTCTCATAAAAAGCATCACGTAATATCTCATCGCAATAGTGATACTGTATATATGGATCAACAGCCTCGACACATGCCTTGTCCCAATCTGTACGGCCGATGACATGCGATATCATCTTTAAGCTTTCTATCTCACATTCACCATGTTTTTCAAATAAACGTTCCTCTTCCTCGATGCTCTTCTCGCCCTCGTATTTCATCGTTTTATACATATCTGGTATACCAGCCAAAAAATGCCTAGCATAAACGGATACCAATCCCTGGATATTGATAACAACTCTAGATAATAGATTTTTTCTTTTGCACGCATGGAGCATTGCTGCTGTATGTGGGTATTCTGTCCCCCAGATATGTACGATATCGGGCCTGCTCTGTTCCAAGATCCTTTCAAATGCCACTATCATCTCCTGATCATATGTCTCTGCCTCCAGATTGCATAAAAATGTATAATAGTCATACCCCGCACAAACTCCATTCCTCATACGTTTTTTATCATAAATCGGAAAACAGAGGCTTATATCTGTTTTTTCCATATCCTTCAGAGCATAGAGCATACCGGTCATCCAACCGCCGATCGGATTTCTCTTGATACCAAATTCCTGGCTAAAGTCCGGGAGGACTAGATCACACAGCCATAATACCTTTATCCTTTTCATTCTCTATCCCTCTTGTTCCCCATCTGTTCGTGCTTGACCATTTGGATCCGGCTTCTTTTCAAAGTAAAATAAGCCATATCGATAGTCTCCTCCATGTATATCCTCATCATATTTATCTAAACACACATTTTTCTCGATCATTCCATCTGCAGCACAAGAAAACTCGATCAACTGCATTTGATCAAAACTTTCAACTATCGTTTTCGCGTAAAAAACACGATGCGCATTAAACTCGACTCTTTCCTTTCCTATCGGCACTGATATATACAACTTCCCATTTGGCTTCATTTTTCTTTGGATATTATAAAAACATTTAAAACATGCTTCCGGATCTATAGGATCCCCATATCTCCCTAATCCAAAATGCTCTAAGGAGCACAACGCAGATAGACTTTCAATACTTCCATCACAAAACTGTTCCAATCCTGTTGCATCGTCTACGATCGTTCTCAGCCCTGGGATATCTGTCGGAAATGGTCGTATATCGATCATATTTACTGGTATATCACAAGATAACAGATGTGCAATAAAACCATCCAATCGCGATCCAATATCATAGTGCTCTTTTGGTCTGTCATTATATATCAGTTTTGCAGCCCATAGATCCTGCCAAAAATAATTACTTACAATCCCTGCATCATCAAATCTATCTTTAACGATAGGCCAAAGACGACCTTCGTCAATCCTAAACCGCTCTCTTTTATTCAAAGCCTGATAGCATTGTTTATCTTGTGCAAAAAATGTTTGCTCATAAAGTCCATACGCTCCTAGATATAGTTCAAAATTTTTTGCACCCAATATCTCTTTGACCCATTCTATTTTTCTCTCTGGATCCGCATATGCACACGGATATAAAAAGACCATCTTTTCTAGTTCCATACCTTGCTTCTTTGCATTCAGATATATTTCATTAGAATACATACTTGCAACGATGATCGCATCATATTCTTTTAAATCTGCTGTGTATTGGTATACTTGTTTTCCACAAAACTGTTCACTTTTTTTATAAGTTTCGATATAACCTAAGATTTCTACAGGAAGTCCATTTTTCACTGTTTTATATGCTGTTCTCCCGGTTCCCCATATATATACTTTTTTCATTGTCCCAACACCATCCATAAACACATCATCAAATGATCGATAAGTCACTTCTATGGGTAACGATCCTCGAAAAGATCCAGATAGGAACAGAAGTCATCCCCTTCACAGTATCCATTTTTTAAAAGCTGTCTTCTGATATCATATTCATAAACTCCCTGTGCAGCGATCACGATAAAGCTTTTCACATGATCGATATCAGACAATAAAAAAATCTTTTTTCCTTTTAATCTTGTTCCTACTTTTTTTACGTCATTGTCGATAAATCCTTCGACTGGTATCCCCAGTGCACATAAAAGCTCAAAACATTCTGACCCGCGGATACCTGCGCCAAAAATATAGACTGTGTTCTTTTTTAACCGATCAATATCCACTAGGTCCCCTGATATAGTTCCAGACAGGATATCTTCTTTTGTCTTCCTTATATGGATCCTCCTCATTCTATATGCATATTCTTGTTCGATATAAGGAAGATACTTTTCCTCATCCTCTTTTGACAGATACATCAACGAGATCTGTTTCGTTTCCTCAGCACATTCTATCGTATGTGTATGGCTTAAGCCTCCTACCCTAAAATAAACCAAGATTTCAGGGCATTTTTTCATAACTGCCCCATTTGCGCGCAAACGCAATATTAATTCATAATCCGCAGCGATCCTATACCGCTCATTAAACATTCCAAAGGTTATATACATATCTTTTTTGACAAATGTGGCAGGATGGGAAATGCACATTTTATACACCAAAGAAGTTAGATCACCACTTTCTCGTTTTTTTATATCCCCATCTTTGAATACAAGCATTTCGTCACCATAGACCAGATCCGCATCACTTTCACAAAACAGTTTGACCACTTTCTCGACCGCATCTGGCGTGTAGAAGTCGTCGCTGTTAATAATGCCTATGATCTCTCCAGTAGACATGGATATCCCTTGGTTCATAGCACTATACAGGCCACCATCTGGCCTGCTCATCCATCTTGCGATCTTTCCGCTATATTTCTTTATGATATCTACTGTTCCATCTGTAGACTTGCCATCAAGGATCAAGTATTCAATATTTTTGTATGTTTGGGCCAAAACACTTCGTATAGTCTGTTCGATCGTCTTTTTACTATTCAAACAAACTGTGATGATACTCACCTTTGGGGCATTTCCTTGAAATCTGTCCATATGTGATATTAGCCTTTTCTAGGATACTTTCTCTTAGGTTCATCCAAATCCATATATAAAAGCTTTTATTAAACGCCTTCTCCAATTTAATACGCTCTTTATCAACTACTATATATATGACTTCTCTATTTTTTTTATCACTTTACTGATATCATAACCAGCTTCTCTGATCCTACTCCTCATATCCGTTCGCAGATATCCTGTTCTAAGACCTATAACTGCATCAACCCACTTAGATACCTCTAACGGCAGGTATACGATATTTTCTGTAATATGGGTTTCCTCTGGCACATCTATACTCGTTATACATTTCAGCCCTGCTGTCTGCGCTTCGATCAGCACGATCCCTAAGCCTTCAAATCTGGATGGCAGACAGAACACATCCATCGCCTGATACCATCCTGCTACATCATCTGTTTTACCAGCGAATATTACCTTATCAGCAAGACCATATCCTTTAACCTGCTCTTGGATCTCTGAAAACAGTTCACCGTCGCCAAGCAATACTAGTCGCGCATCATCCATCTTCTTTGCGATCTCTCTAAAAACCTTTATGAGGAATCTATGATTTTTCTGATATGCGAATCTTCCCACGTGTCCGATCACGAATCGATCCTGCAATCCGTATTTTTCTCTATACCGCTTTCTGGTATGTGGATCGAAGGTAAACTTATCAACATCGATCGCATTAGGCATTATCCTTATCTTTTCTCTTGGTATCTGTTCACCGAACAAAAAATCTGCCGCTGCTTTGGAACAGGCCCAAAGATCCGTCGCCATATTTTCAGCAAATCTTTTTTTAATCTGTTCATGGGCGGCTATCTCCTCATGCCTCTTCGCCGAGTCCACGGTATCGACATCTGTATTATGAGAATGCACGATCACTTTAGGAACACCCAGTTCCTTACATATTTCTTCTACCAAAAAGCCCTTCCACTGCTTCGTATGCAGATGCACCACATCATAATCCCCTTTTACCAGGATATCTCTAAATTCATTTGCAAACCTCTCCTGGTCCTCTTCCGCATAACAAGAAATGTAAAAGATCTGGCTCCCTGTTGCTAATATCTCCTCCTCAAAGTCTAGATGCTTGCTCATAGTCGCAAAGTCGCAATGAAATCGATCTTTATCCATCCACTTCCAGTTTTCAAGAGCATAATGCGTTATCCCACCATTGGAATTTGCGATCGGGAATTGTAATATTTTTATTTTTTTCTTTTCCATACCCATTCCTTTCACTCAATTATGAAGGATCTTTTTTCGCCATCAACTCTTCTACCAGATCCACCACCCGCTCACTGGCTCTCCCATCTTCCATGATCCCCACCCTCCGGATAAACGCCTCCACCTTCTCTTCATACGCCTCCTGGTCAAACCCCAAGATCGCCTCCACCAGCTCATCATTATCCTGGGCCACCGGGAAGGGGATCTCCTCCATCGTGAACATGAGTTTGCCCCGATCTGCCACATATTCCTTCAGATCGTCCGCGTATATGAACCCGGGTATCCTTGTCAAAAAGCTTTCGAATATGGCTGTAGAGTAGTCGGTCAGACAGGCATCGCATGCCGCGATGATCTCATTCATATCCGGCCGTTGGCTTACATCGATGAAGCGATCGCTGGCGGTGTTTACCGGGAGGCGGTCCATCTGGGCCGCCAGTTGCGGATGCAGACGCAAGAACACATACCAGACGCCGCCAAAACGCTTTTCCAGTGCCTCTACCATCCTGTTCAGGTCTAACGAGCAGACCTCCGCATTGACATTCCGGCCCTTATTCTGGCTCCCGCCACGGAAGGTAGGGGCATACAGCATGATCTTGGCATCTATGGGGACCTTATACTCTTTTCGAAGCTGGACATGTTTCTCTTTGATCCCATTGAACAGCACATCACATCTGGGCGACCCTGTCTCCAGGATCTTCCCGTCATAGATCAGGCCATCCGGCCACATCTGTGTACACCACCGACTCCCGGACAAGGCATAGTCGATCATCCTGGAATCATATCGGCTCACCAGATAAGCCATCTTAGGCAGCGCATCTCCCCGGTACCGCCCGATCGGCTTTAAGGACACCGTTCCATGCCAGGTCTGCAGATACGTAGTGCCTTTCCGCTTTTTCGTCCCGTAATATGTCCTGGTGTTCGTTATCCAGAACCGTGCTGTAGAGAGATGATAGGCTCTTGTCCACAGCGTGCTCTTCACCTTGACGATCTCCTTGGGGAACGTCTTTCCCATATCCTCCAAAAGCCAGACAATTTTAAATGAAGTCTTTCCTTCCCGGTTCCTTTTTAGGATCTCCTCCGCGATATACTTTGGACTACACCCATAGCCGCCTGTCCCTTCAAAGGTCCACATGACGATCTTATCCTGCTCTATAGGGAAGATCTGGCACAGCCGATAGACCAGGCTGCAAAAAAAGGCTTTGAGCTTTCTTCTTGCTATATAGAACTCTTCTGTGATATCGATCTTGTGCATTATAGATCCCATCTCATGTTTTTATATCTCCTATCGCCATCAGGTCCAAGAAATGCTCCAGGCTGTAGACTAAAAACTTCTGTTCGCCTGTCAGTCCTTCTATACAGCCGGGCAAAAATTCTGCCCTTTTCGGTCCCTTCCATGCCTTCATCCAATCCTCCATAGGCCTGGACATGGGCAGTTTTTCCGGCACTTTAAGCTCCGGATATTTCATGCGGAATAGGTCTCGGATCAGATATTTGCTCTCGCCGCTGCGGACCCTTTTTAGATCTAATGGCTCTGCCATCTTCAGCCTTTCATAGGGATCCACACACTGGAGCCCGGCACATTTGCAGGCATTGGATAGCGCCCCTGCCGCTGATGCTGCATATACTTCGCTGATGAATGCGATAAAATCGATCCCATCCTCGCCCACACGGTACAGATCGTAAACCGAGGAGACATCTACGGGATCCTTTAAGACCCGCTTAGGATCTAAAAAGCTGAACCTTTCCACCCATTCTCCATAGCTCCAATCCTTTGACAAAAGACGATCCATCCCGCCAAATTCGGTATCTGCACAGTCGCCGTATACGACCGATACCGCTCCGTCTGCTTTCGCCTGTCTTGCCATCTTATAGGCCTGAGGCTCGTTCGGAATCGTAGGCGATCCGTCGTGGAGCATCAGCTCATCCATAAGATCCGCATAATCCTTCCACTCTACATCCACGATCACATGCTCAAGATGGTTGATCTCGCAGATCCGTCTGGCCTGCTCTGTCTCATCCACCGCGTTTTTTCCGACGCATCTTGCTGTGTAGGCCTTCGTCCCGGCAGGCATGTAGGCGGCGAGTATCGCCGAGTCCATCCCTCCGCTCAAAAAAAGAGCGGATTTTGACAGATCCACCTGACCCAATATCTTTTGGATATTCTGATCGATCTCTTCTGCTGTCCTACAGGGCGCTTTTTCCCCATCCTCGATCAATGGATGATCGTGATGGATGAGCCCTTCTTTAAAGTAGGTCTCCTGGTCATGTACATAACGGAACGCCAGATAAGAACTCATACAATACGCTTTATCTATCCTCATCGTTTCCTCCACTCCTCGTGCGCTCCATCGCACTCCATACACTTTTTCTTATCCGATATGACCGATCACCCCATATACGCCTTGATCTTCGAGGAGGAGACGCCCTTTGTATAGGGAAAATAGATCACATCTATCCCTTCTTTGCCGAGCTTTTGTTCATACTCTTTATAGCTTGGCCGCTCCGCTGCATCACTGCCCTTAAATAATGCATCGTAATGCAGCATGAGCCATGCTTGATATTTATCTGCATCGTCTTCCCGCACGGCCTGATCCACATACCGGATACTCTCTACGATCGCAAGTCTCTGCTCATAAGGGATCACCGGCGGTCTGCCTTTTAGACGGATCGTCAGCTCATCACTGCTGACCCCTACGATCAGATGCTCACACTGCTCTTTCGCTTTTCGCAGGATGTTCAAATGCCCTATGTGGAACAGATCGAACACGCCGGATGTATATCCCACCTTGTACTTTTTATCCATGGTCTTCCCCTGTCACTACATTTTTGATCGTTCCATGTATCCTGGTCCCTGATGTCAGATCGCTGGTCTTATCCTGATAGCATGCATAGGTCTGCCGGAAAACTTTCGTCTCTCCCTGAAGGATATAGTCGATATACTGGGGGACCTGGACGGCATGTTCCCATAAAAAGTATGGTGTGGATCTGGAGAGCCACGCTCCCTCGATCTGCCATTTTTCCATAGGGAGCAGCTCTTCTTTTGGTATACGGCAGGGAAAATGTTCCCATTGATCCTTCTCTACATCCCATAGATGGAGACTATCACTCCCCATGTCAAATAATACGGCTGACCCAGGCCCCATCTGCTTAGCATAGGCGAAGCCGGTCTCGTCCCTGACCGCCATATCCTCCAGCTCATCTAGGACAGCCGTTATTTCTTGGAACGGCCGATGATCCCCTGTCTTTTTATCAATCGCAACGCAGCGAAAAGAAGATGCGTAGAATACCAGGATCTCATCGCCACGGTCGTATAATGAGCCATAGTAGATCCACTCATTTGTCGGTTCCTGCTCCATAGGATAGGCGTATTCCCTCGTATCACCAGACTCCTCATCCCACCGTACGACGCTGTTCTTTCCAAAAGCCCCAAGCCAAAAATACTCTCCGTCATAAAGCATGCGGCAATAGCCATAGGGATGATCTCCCACTGCTTTGATCGTATAGCTGCCATCCTCCATATCAAAGATCAGCATCTTGCTTTCCTGCATGCCAGCCAGATACAGATACCTCCCTCTGGTCAAAAATGCCCATTGGAACATCTGCACCGTCTCATCCTCCTGTAAAAAAGGCTCCACACATTCCTTATACTCTTGGATCTCCAGGCTTTCCGGATCCACACGCACGATCGCCGGATAGCATCCGGGGAGCAGGAATACCTTTTCCTTATAGACTACAGCTTCGATAAAAAAACGGGTCCGTCCTTTTGCCTCAGAAAGGGCCAGCTTGATCCCCCTGTCCTTCCTCAGATCGTACACATAGATATCGCTCACATTATAAGGAGGCAGGATGATCTTATCGCCTACCTTCTTGATCCCGTAATAGCACCCCCACATATTTGCAGGCGTTCCAGGAAAAGTGGTGACCTTTTTGATCTCTCCGTCTTCCAGTCCTATCCGATACAGATCCAGCTCCATACCCGGGTTCGTCGGCACAAAAAAAAGGTGCTCGCCTTCCTGGTAAAACGTGCTGACATTTAAGGATCCTCTATCCTTCCGGTCCTCCACGATCTCCCACCGCGTGAGCATCACCGGCTTCCCCAGCACCCCAAAGTAATGGACCAACGATGAAGAATCCTCCCCCAGATAAGCGTCCGCGATCACCGCCGCCACCCCTGCGTCGCCGCTCTCATCTAAGATCCCGTTCCGGCTCTCTGCAAAGGTGTCCTTGATCTCCAGATAGCTGGGATACAGCTCTGGCATGGCGGACTTGATGGTGGCCTCTAAAAGGGGATGGGGCCGCCACCACAGGACCACATCCTCTCGTCCCGCGAAGCAGGACAGCACATACCGGAGCTTGTCCAGGAGATAACGGCTGTTCCGCAAGATCCCGGTGACGCTGATATTATAGAGGATGACCTTCTTTCCCCGGATCTTCTCCCGCCACTGGGCCGGGATCGCTTTACAGATCAATTCTTCCTTCTGGCGTTCCAGCTTGAGGATCCGATCCACCTTCGGGGAACCGATCGCCAGGATCTTCTCTCTGGGGACGAAATCCGCCAGAGCATCCACCTTCTCCTGGTCCTGGACGATGATCCGGTCCACATGCTCATAGGCTGGAAGAGAGAGATGGCAGTCCGGTAAAGGACCATTCCCCAAAAAATAATAAGGTATATATACTAACATATCCGTATATTTCTTTAGGTTCGAGGCGAAATAGTCCGGATGGACGGTGGTCACCGTATTTCCCCCGTCGTAGGGGTTATGGATGTAGATGATATCTGGCTGCTCCTTGCTAAGGTCGTAGCTGCGGTAAGGGGTGACCGGCACATAGGCGGGGAACAGATCCCCGTCGTAGCATCCCTTTGCGATCCCCCCTTGGTCGTCCCGCTCATAATAGGGGATCGGGACCACTTTCGCCTCGCACTCGCTGTCCGCTGCCGCTGCCTCCCACACACTCTCCATACAGTCCCACATGGATGCCTTGTAAGGAAGGAAACAGATCTTGATCTTATCTGTAGGCAGGACCTCCTCCACTTCTCGCCGGACCTGTGCTAAGAGCTGGTCCATCTGAGCCGCCAGAGCCTCCACTGTCACGATACTCGCAGTCCCGGTCTCTTGCTGCCTGGAAATATGTCTTTCCTGCTGGTCATGAGGAGCATGCTGCCCTTGGCTCGTCTTGTCATCTGACCTGATCTGCTCCTGCCCCGCCATCCTAAGGCTCATCTGATACAGCCCTTCACAGTATCTTTCCAGGCAGGCCACCGCCTCTGTGCCTTCGCCCTCGCTCTGCTCGATCGTCTCCCCGATCTTCTGGGCGCCCTCCTGGCACTGGATGAGCAGGTCGGTGGCCTCTGCGGTCTGTCCGGTGACCTCTTCTGCCCGTCCGCTGCCCTCTGTGGCCAGCCGGACCGCATAGGCCTGGGCGCGGGACAGGGTATCCAGTATGTCTATGATCTGCTTCTTTGCTTTCCTTCGCATGGACTGCTCCTTTTTCGGGTTTCTTCATCACATACGGTATATATCGGCGCATTTTCTGATATCTTTACTTTAAAAATATGGGCTCAGACCTCCACCAGATAGCACTCATCCTGGCAGCTCCTGCCCTGGTTGTTCATGAGCAGCCGGAATTCGTCATAACGGTCCATCCCATTTTCCCGCAAGATCTGGCCGATATTCTGTCTTTCCGGAGGGATCACCCGCATCTTGACCCATCGGAGGCTCCATTCATTCCCGATCTTCCGCTGGCCCTTCTCCATAAGATCCGCTATGATCGGAGGCGCCTCCACGTTCCGCACACCCTCCGGGACCTCGATCTGATAGGTCCTGTCTTTTTCGTCATACAAAAGATACGCGACCACCTTACCATCATAAAACCCATTCTTTACCGCAAACTTCCGCATACCGCTCCCACCTTCTCCATATCATCTCCCAGATCTTATCTATATGCTCCGGATGTAAAACACTCTCCAAGCCTCCCAGCAGCCTGTCTCTGTCACATGCGCGCAAGGTTCCGTTAAACCACCGTTTTTCTTTAGGGATAAAACGCAGGTTATATTCTGTGGATCTGGATCCGATGAAATTATTGACCGCTTTATCCTCCATCACATCATACTTTCGTATCCGCGCCAGATCGCTATAGCAAGAGAATAGCAAAGAAAGGCCTTGATCGAAAAGAGGTGCGGGGCGTGCTTTTCCTTCTTCATCGATCAAGATCTCGATATTCGCGCCATGACGGTCCCGGTTGCAGATCAGATAGTCCACTGTCAGCATCTGGTATACATACGCTTCCCAACCCATCCTGACAAAAAACTCCAATGGGCTTTCCTGTTCCTGTTTATGGAGATCATAAAATACATCAAAGGGCATTTTCTGCTCGTTTTTTTTACGGAAATTTTCTGTTCTGGTGATATAGGTCTCCATCTCCCTGTTACCGATACGGATCTTGGCATGTACAAGCTGATAATGCAGATGCTCGATCTGCAAGATCTCTAAAAGTCTTGACACGATCAGCTCATTGACACATTCATGTCCAAATATGCCTCTGTAGCTGTCATAATTCGATAGCTTATAATAGATCCTCTGTCCGCCAGGTTCTTCATATGCTTTTAGAAAACATCCCGGTGTCCCCGGCGACTGTTTCGTATCGGACCAGTCTAAATGCCCTAGGTCCTGGAGTTTTAGGATAAGGTCTTCCATGGTCGCATTCTCCTTATCTTTGCCTGCTCATTACAGGCGACGATCCATTCTATGTCGATAGCGTTTCTTCATCCATTATACCCTATCCCGCTCGATCAGCAAAGCCCCTTTCTATTTCCAGCTCTCGATCGTCTTCTTCTCCTGTGTCACTTTTTACACCCACGTCAGCTAACGTAGCGGCGGGAGGACTCTTTGCCGTCTCCTCTCCTCCATGAACCGCTCCACCACCCCGGCCATGGCGATGGATTCTTCCTGGGTCAGGCAGTAGGACATCCGGGTGTCGCCGTTGATCTTGGAGACGAAGTAGGCGATCTCGTAACGGAGCCCGTCCCCCAGGAATTTGGGCGAATACTTCTCGATCCGCCCCGGATCCTCGAACCGGACCTCGAAGGAGCGGGTCAGCCACCAGGGGGAGGGGGCCAGGATATAGCCGTTGGTCCCCCCGATCACCAGCTGTCCTTCGGATTTTACGCCCACGCCGGTCTTGGAGAGGGCCAGGCCGTCCTTGAAGCGGAAATGGATCTTGGTATAGAGGTCGATCCCGTTTGGCGCCTGGATGGACTGGAAGGTCACATCCTCATAGCGGCAGCCCAGGAGTTTGAAGATCGGGAGCAAAGTGTAGCTGCCAAATTCTAAAAAGGCGCCGCCATACCGCTCATCCTTCATCTCCCGCATGGCGGGGGCGGTGATCCTGGAAAAGCAGGCCTCCACGTCCCGGACCTGGCCGATGACCCCGCTCTTGGCCACGTTCATCATCTGCATGAACCCGGGACAGTAGGCGGTCTTGATCCCTTCCATCAGGACCACGTCCTTTTCCCTGGCCAGGGCATAGAGCTGCTCTGCCTCCTCCACGGTAAAGGTCAGGGGCTTCTCGCACAGCACATGGCATCCTGCTTCCAGGGCTTGCTTTGCATACCCGTAATGGGTCTCGTGGGGGGAGGCGATGTAGATCGCGTCCATATGTCCCAGGAAATCCTTGAACGCCCCGCTGTAGACCTCCAGCTTATGGTCCTGACCAAAGGCGGCGGCGCTCTCCTCATTGGGATTATACACGGCGCGGACATTGATCCCGCTGACCATCTTGGCTTCTGCCAGGAACCGGGGGGCGATCCGCCCGGAGCCCACCACCCCCAGCTGGAGGATCGGATAGCGGCTCTCCCGTATCGCGGAGGAGGAGATACGAGGCGTCCGTTCCAGGTACACCACCTCACAATATTGCTCCAGATAGTCGAAGGCTCCCACCCAGTCGGAGCCGATGGCAAAGATATCCACGCCCAGCTTCTGGATATCCTCCGGCTTCTGCCCTTCATGGTCTTCGATGATGATCTCATCGGCCAGGCCGGTCCTGCGGACATTGTCCACCCGCTTTAAGACCGGATCGATCACATTGAGCTTGCCTCTCTGCAGATCGTAATACTCGGTGGTGACCCCCACGATCAGATAGTCTCCCAAAGCCTTCGCCCGCTTCAGCAGGTTTAGGTGCCCTTCGTGGAAGAGATCGTAGGTCCCGTATGTGATGACCTTTTTCATGTAGCTGTCTATTTCCTTTCCTTTTTGTCCGATCGTGACAGTCCGGTCCGACTAGACCATGACCACCCGGAGGTCTGATGTACTCTGGCCGGTCACAGGGGGCCGACCCTCGACCGATCTGCGGCATCATAGGGCGCAGATTATATAATAAAATATATATACTACGATCAGGATATCTGGCATGTGTGTCCAACCTGCCCCCTGGACCATGTATCCCTTCCCTGCCTCATCCGCGCTCCACATAGTTGGTGATCACCGCGTCCGTCCCCAAGGCCTCCATGCGTTGGATATCGGCTTCCTCATTGACAGTCCATACATGGACCCGGATCCCCCGGGCGTGACAGCTCCTGACCACATCGGGATATACGATACCGGTCCGGTCTGCAGTCACGTCCGGATATGTGATCCCCACATGCTCTGCGGCCGCGTCCGGATATGTGATCCCTGCATGATCTGCAGCCACATCCGGATACGCCATGTTCCGCAAGGATGGATGGACCGCATAGACCCCGTATCTGGCCCCATAGTCCGCGACGCCTATAAGCCCGTCGGAATACAAGAACGCGATCCTGGCCGTAGGCAGCAGCTCCTTGATCTTCATCATGGAATGATGGTTAAAGGAGGAATAGACGATCCGGTCTGCCAGCCCCTTTTCCTCGGCAAGCTTTAGGACCTTCTCTTCTAATCCCTCGTAAAAGATGGCGCTGTTCTTCAGCTCCAGGTTGACAGTCATATGGGTCTTTTTGACCAGGTCGTAGACCTCTGCCAATGTAGGGACGGACACCTTTCCGTAAGCCGGGAAGGCTCGCCCCACATCCAGGGCGCGCAGTTCCTCCAGGCAAAAGTCTTTCACCCATCCCCTGCCGTCGCTGACCCGGTCCACCCGCTCGTCATGGATCACCACCGGCACGCCGTCCTTGGTCAGCTGCACGTCCAGCTCGATCCCGTCCGCGCCCAGCATATGGGCCAGCTCAAAGGCCGGGAGGGTGTTCTCCGGCGCGTGGCCGCTGGCGCCCCGGTGGGCCCAGATCTTCATCTTCCGTTCTGCGCGTTTCTGTATGGCCGCAGAACGCCAGGTGCTCCTCCTTTTGGCAAAGGATATCTCCCGGTCCTCTCCGGCCCCGAACCGGATCAGCTTGATCTGCTGCCCCCTTAGATCCACCAGCATACTATCCCACAGGTCCTGGGTCACCGTATCGGCTTCTCTTGGACAGACGATGGCTCCCTTAGGCTTTTTGTCCAGGAAATATTCCAGCTTGGCACAGCCTATGGACAGGACCGGGAAGCTGCAGCCCATATAGATCTGGTCTGCGTGGACATGGCCATAGAAAAAGCCCACGATCTGGTACTGCTCTCTGGCATTGCACCCTTCCAGGATATCCAGGAGCCTTTCGCCATTCCGGATGTAAAAGCTCCAGTAGTCCAGCTGGGCTAACGGCGCGTCGTGGGAGAAGATCAGGAAACGGGTCCCCTCCTTTGCGCTGTATAAGGTCTCCTCCAGCCAGGCAAGCTGGGCGTCTGTATAGCCATAGCGGATGGGAGCGCCATCGTCAAAGGAGGACAAGAAGACCAGGCGGATCGGGAAGGCAAAGCCCTGTAGGTCGATGTGATAGTCCAGCCTGCACCCGCCTTCTGCCTGCTCTATACGGTCCCATCCTATGCGACCTGGCCCTGCTCCACTCTGCCCTGCGCTTTCCCGCTCTACGCGGTCCGGTCCTGCTCCACTCCCATACAGTCTATAGAGCGCCTTCATCTCCTCTGCCGTGAAGGCGTTCTCCCGGTTCCGGAAATAATTGCTGTCATGGTTCCCGGGTGTGATATAGACCGGTGCTCTGCAGTACTCCAGGTCCCGGATGATCTGCCGCACATAGCCTGCGGTCCGTTCCTTCGAGAGCATCCCATCCGTCAGATCCCCCAGATGGATGATCCCGTCGTAATCCACCTTTTCCGCCACACGCCGGATATTGTGGCAGGTGTCCTCCCAGGTGCCGTTGACCGTGTAATGGGTATCCGCCAGGAGGCACAGTTTTAGGATCCCCTTTCCGGCCCTGCGGTCCGGATGCCATGCCGCGCCTTGATCATCGCCCGCCATGCCCGCACATGCCGCGTCGATGGCGTGGATCGTCTCCTGGATCTCCTGGGTAAAGCAAGCCTTTTCCTCATAGGCTTCCTCTTCGGAAAAGAAGGCCAGCAGCTTTTCTCTATACCGGTCCTCCTCTTCCGTCAGGTCGGCCCCGTCCTCCCGCCGGATACACACACGGAACCAGCATCTTTCCGTGAAAACAAAGTCCTCCCGTCCATAGCTGTCGGGAGCGAGGTTACGCGTATAACGAGCCCAATTTTCCTCTGGCGCATAGGCATAGCTGTAGATATAGGCCAGATCCCGCTCCACAGAAAAAATAGCCACCGCAAAGAGATAGCCTTTCTCACATAAATGGATCCTGCTGCCTGGCAGCGCCTTGTAAAAGTCTTCTGTGGCCATGTGCTTCGGAGAACCCGGGACCAGCGTGCCGTCCACGAGCGCTGTTCGGAACCCCGGCGTGAGCTTAAGATATCGTATGTCCATCGGTCATCATCCTTTTCTAAGGCCTTATTATACTAAGATCATGATGCGGTGTAAAGTCCACTTTTTCCCACAAGACTGGTCGCTGCCCATTAGCTGCCCATTAAACTATCCATCCCACTCCGCAAAGATCCCCACGATCCTGCATTAATATGGTATAATATCGACAGATATCATACCGCGCCGGTCCGGTGTCTCGCGAGAGTGGGACAAAATACCGACCGGACCGTGTGCATCCCCGGAAAGGAGTGTACCCCGCCATGATCGAGCAGATCCCTGCAAAGCACATCGTCACCAAGACCAGGACCAGCGACTGGTTCGGGATGGACTATAACATGAACATCTACCACGGCTGCTGCCATGGCTGCATCTATTGTGACAGCCGTTCCTCCTGTTATCAGATCCGGGATTTTGACCGGGTCCGGGCAAAGGAAAATGCCCTGCAGATCATCCGGGACGACCTACGCCGGAAGGTGAAGAAGGGCGTTGTAGGCACCGGTGCCATGAGCGACCCGTACAATCCTTTTGAGGCCGAGCTCTACCTTACCCGGCACGCCTTAGAGCTGATCGATGCCTTCGGCTTTGGCATCGGGATCGCCACCAAGAGCACGCTCATGGAGCGGGATGTGGATGTGCTGGAAAGCATCCGGGAGCATTCTCCGGTCCTTCTAAAGGTAACGGTCACCACCCCCTACGACCAGCTGGCGAAAAAGCTGGAGCCTGGAGCGCCGCCCTCCTCTGCACGGATGGAGCTGATCGCCCGCCTGCGCCGCCATAAGCTTTTTACCGGGATCCTCCTGATGCCGGTCCTCCCCTTTATCGAGGATGAGGAAGAAGCTGTCATCAAGCTGGTCACTATGGCCGGAGAGGCCGGGGCCTCCTTCATCTACCCAGCCTTCGGGATGACCCTGCGGGACGGTCAACGGGAATGGTATCTGGACCATCTAGAGGAGCTGTTCCCTGGCCAGGGGCTAAAGCTCCAGTACTTGAAACGCTATGGCAATTCTTACGAGTGCGCCAGTCCCAAGGCGAAAAAGCTATGGGACGCCTTCACGGCCGAATGTGAAAAACGGCACATCCTATACCAGATGAAGGACATCATCCCAGCTTATAAACGAGGCTATACCTACACGCAGCTCAGCCTTTTTGACTGACCCCATGGGCGTGTGCCTTTTCGGGCCGGACCGATGCCTGAACGCCCTTACTTCCTCTCCACCACCTTCGTGTACCGCAGCAGGGGATACTCCCCGTCATGGGCTGCGAGCTCTGGGGCCTTCTCATCATAGGCAGCACGCTCAGAAGCCTTCCCTTCACAGACCGCGAGCTCTGAGGCCTTCCCTTCACAGACTGCGAGTTCTGAGGCCTTCCCTTCACAGACTGCGAGCTCTGAGGCCTTCCCTTCACAGACCGCGAGCTCTGAGGCCTTCTTATCATAAACTGCGGACCCAGGAGCCTCCTCTTTATGAGCAGCAACTTTGAGTATCTTTCCCGGGTCACGAGATGCCTGGCTCCATGGCTGTTCCTGGTGATAGCCGCCATATGCTCCTGCATCCATCTGTCCCTGGCGATAGTCGCCATATGCCCCTGCATCCATCTGTCCCTGGCGATAGTCGCCATATGCTCCTACATCCATCTGTCCCGGCCGTTTCACCCGCACGGCTCCGGCTCTAAGGAGTCGGTAGGACAGCTCTTCCCACTCCTCTTCCTTGCAGATCAGCCCTGCGGTCTGGAGGGAGAGCCGGATCCGCCTCAGCTCCCGGATCAGTCTATGCCTGGGTAGACAGAGGACCGGACACCCGCCGGCCCATGACCGAGTATCTGCACATATGCCTGTCACATTGGCCGCCATCACATCCTCCAGTCCTGCGGTATATCCCCGCAAGGTCATCTGGGCGATCTGCCCCTCATCCCAGCCCAGCTCCGCCTGCAAGCTGTGGATCTCTCCCTGCAGCAGCCTGGCCGCTTCCTTTGCCGCTCCCGTCCGCTCCGTATCCAGAAAGACCGCCTGGCAGGAGCTGCAGGAACGCTGCTGTGTCTTAAGGATATGCAGGGCCAGCTCCCGTACCTTCTCTCTGTCCTTTAACCCCTGCTCTGTACAATACACAAAGCTAAAACGGTGTCCCCACTCGATCAGCCGCTTATCTGGCCCGGCCATGGTGCGTACCTGTCTTACCGTCTCGTCACTGCCCCAGACTACCACGCCGTCGGCCATCTCCATCAGCCGCCGGATCGTCTCCTCCCGGTCCGAGGAGATGGGAAATACGTGGATGTATGGCTTAAGCTCCGGCTCCAGACGGACCAGTTCCTTTAATAAAAATATGGAGACCTCCCGGTCCTTGCCGGAGGGCTTCAGCAGGTTCACGTTACCGGCCAAAAGTCCTTCGATCACACTGTACGCCCCCAGGCCAGGTACATTTCCCGCGCCCAGATGGAGCAGGACGCCCAGCGGGTAACGCCGGCGCTCCCCGGCCGGGTCCTCCCCTAGCTCTCGTCTCACCCGGTCTGATAAGACCGCCCGGCTGATCTGGTACGCTGCCAGAGCCAGCTCTCCCTGCCCTATGGGACTTCCCTGGGCCTGCCTGTCCCACACCGGCCCGCCCATGGCCGGACCGCCGCCTTGCATATGACCGCTCACCATCTGCGCGCCTGCCCCAGTCTTATCGGTCCACCCCACATAGGCCCCTCCAAGCACTCCGGCTGACAGCCGCTCACAGGCACGGATGACCTTCTCATAGGGGAGCAAAGGCCCCTCCAGTACCCGGCAGAGCTCACGCTCCAGACGCTCAGACGGGGGTGTATCTGCTGCGCGGGCCATCCTTGCTGTACAGCTTGCATCTACCTTATGCTCTGTGTCTGCTCTACGACTTGCATCTACTTTATGCCCTGCACCTGCTCTTCGACTTGCATCTACTTTATGCTCTGCCCCTGCTCCACGATCAACATTTGCCCCATGACCTATATTTCTTTTACAACTGGTCTTTCTTTTAAGCTCGTCCTCCCTTTTCGGGCCTATCCTTCTTTTCATCTTATCTGTCACTTCCCCCGACATACTCTGTCTATTGGCCCTCTCTGTCCTAAAATATACCCACGGTCCTCCCTGCTCCATGATCCTGGCATATCACGTCCCTGCCACCTACCAACCTCTGCTCGGGGACAGAGCCTATACCTCTGTCTAGAGCAGTTCCTGCACATCTACCCGGTGCAGCCCCTGCGCTTCCGCTCGGAGCAGCTTCTGCGCCCCCGCCGCGCAGGTCTGGATCTCCTCCAGCCCGGCCCTCCCCAAGATCTCAAAGTAAGGGGTCTTTATGGGGCATCCGCAGGAGCCGCCCTCATGGAGAACGGCCAGATCATCGGTCATCACACTCAAAAGCGGCATCCCCTTTGCCAGAGGGGTCAGCAGGTCCAAAAGGCCCGGCACGCCATATCCCACCGGCTCCAAGGTCCTTACATCCCGGATGATCGCCCGGCTGTAGATCGGCACATGGAAATGGCGGCGGGGGCAGGCACAGTAAAGGGAAGGGTGCTCCGCTGCTCCGAAGAACTCCCGCACCCGGCTCTCTGGGATCCCCAGGATCTCCTCCAGCAGCCTGCCAAGCTCCTCCTTATCCACCTGCTCCCGGTGATGCTCCTTCCAGCCGCCGCCTAAAAGGGCCATGGAGCCGGGCGGCAGCCTATAGCGCCTGCCCTGCTCTTTAAGGCCCTTTAGCAGAAAGAACAGGTAGGAAGGAAAACCCACGATCCGCACTGGCAGGCGGCTTTTCCCATACCGCTCCAAGCCCTCCAGCAGCCCTTCCATGTCCAAGTGATAACGCCCCTTTTGGCCGCGGAGCGCATAGGTATAGGAGGCTGGCGGGGCGAAGAGGGACGTGATCTTCTGGGTCTTGGTGACGATCCTCTCATCGCCAGGGTCCGGCGCATAACCCAGCATAAGGTAATCTGCCGGCGTCCTGGAAAAAAGCTGATGATATCGGCCCAGACTAAGTGTCATCAGCCCTCCGAAAAAGATGCTCTCCAGATCGAACCCCATCTGGCTCCTCTGGCCGCCGGTCCCGGAGGAGGTGGCTCTTATCCACATCTGCCTCTCCTTTAAAGTCCAGAGCTTCTGCCGTTTAAAAAGAGCCGTGGGGAGGGGAGGGATCTTCTCCAGATCCGTCATACTGCGGATAGAGGAAAGCCGCTCTGCCCCATAACGTCCCAAGATCTTTCTATACGCTGGGTTTTTCCTTCTGTGATACGCAAGGTTTTCCTCCATCGCCTTCAAAAACAGCTTTTCCGTCCCCTGATGGTCATACGGGTCCCGGTGCAGATATAAAGAAAGCTTCGCGCCCATCGCTCTTCGCCTCCGTTCTCACTTTCCGCAGGCGTATACGCCCATAGGGCCATTTTACCATAGCGTCCAGATGGACACAAGTATATGGATGTGGACCTTTTCCCAGGCAGCTGTCATCGTGTTACTGTTCACGGCTACGCCGTTCACAGCAGCAGAATGCACACAAAATGGGCTAACCGCCCATTTTGGCGCTGCAACCCTCGGATTTCTTGTGACCTTTGCTCACAAGAAACACCTCGCGGGATATTACCTGTGAAAAGTAACTCTGTCATCCCACCACCTGCGGCTCCCGCCGTATGGTGAACAGTTCCTCCATCATCAGCCAGTTCGCACGGAAGAAGGACATGAGCTGCCAATAGCCCGCTCCGGTCAGCCCATACTCCTTGATCAGCCGGAACTTGGCCAGGATGCTCCGCGGATCCTCAAACCACACCTCATGCTGCACCCCGTACTGCCAATAGCGGAGATAGGGCGACTGGGCCGTCTCATCGAACCGGATATCCACCCCGTGATCCACCGCGGTCTGGATAGCCTGCAGGTTATTGATGCTCTGGGCCTTTGTCACGCCGCGCACATAAGGAAGGGGCCAATCATAGCCATAGTTGGGGATCCCCAGGCTGATCTTTTCCCTGGGGATCTCCGTCACCGCGTAGTCCACCACCCGGCGGACCATGTTGATCGGAGCCACCGCCATGGGCGGACCATAGGTGTAGCCCCACTCGTAGGTCATGAGAAATACCCGGTCCGCCGCTTCTCCCAGCCGCCGATAATCGATCCCCTCATACAAAAGCCCCTGCTGATCGGCCGAGGTCTTAGGTGCCAGGGCCACGCTCACCTCATAGCCCAGGACCTCCATCACCGTCCTGGTCCTGGCCACGAATGACGCAAAGAGGATCCGATCCTCCTTCTGCACAAATTCAAAGTCGATATCCAGCCCCCGATACCGCTTCTCTTCCATGACCTGTATAAGTCCTCTTATCAGCCGGCGCTGGACGGTCAGGTCCTGGACCAAGGTCGAGATCAGCGCATTGTTGAAATGACCGTCCGCGCCTAATGGGGTCAAGGTCAGCACTGGCCGGACCCCTGCCCGCTCTGCCTCCGTGATCACCCAGGTATCATCACTGGCGGGATAGACCAGCCTCCCATCCATGGTAAAGCCATAGGAAAAGATATGGATATCTGTCAGATAAGGGAGGGTGTCCTCCAGGGCCTGCGGTGTGATGAACGGGTAAGCATATCCAAAGGAATATATCGCCTGTGCCTTTCGGCCCTCCTGCTCTCTCTGCTCATGCCCAGGCCGATAGATCTCCGATGCCCCTGCTCCTCTGGCGATCAAAAGCGCCTGGCCGACGGCCAGGCGGTATGGATAGGCGATCTGGTTTGCCCAGATCAGGTCTTCGACTGTGATCTTGTGCCGGGCCGCGATCGTATCCACATCATCTTTCGGCTGTACGATATAGATCTCCATGGCAGATCCTTCTCAGTCTCATGCTTTCCTGTTACTATATGCACATCTTTATCCGTCTGTTCTCATGACAGCATGTTATCCGATCCAGAACCTTATCGGCCTTCCCTCATGGCAGCATGTTATCCGATGCACGATGCACCTCTTGATCGGTCCGCCCTCATGACAGCATGTCATCTGATGCACGATGCACCTCTTGATCGGTCTGTCCTTATACCAGCAAGCTCCTGTCATTGCTGAACCGGGCTTTCTTTTTTTCCGAATACATGTCTAAGAGCCGGTCCACGGTCAGGTCCTTCCTGGTCTCCTGGTCCATATCGAAGAGGACCCCTCCCCCGTCCAGCATGATGGTCCGGTTGCCGGTCTCTAAGGCCTGCTGCATATCATGGGTGATCATCATGGTGGTGATCTGGGAACGCTCCACGATCTGGTGGGTGATGGCCATCACCTTCCTGGCCGTGGCCGGATCCAAGGCAGCGGTGTGCTCGTCTAAGAGCAGCAGCTTGGGCGGCACCAGGGTGCTCATCAGCAGGGTGACCACCTGGCGCTGGCCGCCGGATAAAAGGCCCACCCGGGTCTCCATCCGGTCCTCCAGGCCCATGTCGAACCGCGCCAGCTCCTGGCGGAAATATTCCCGGTCCTTTCGCGTCAGGGCCAGGGAGAAGCTGCGCTTCTTCTGTTTAGAATAGGCCAGGGCCAGGTTCTCCTGGATCGAAAGGGAAGGGGCCGTACCCCTCATAGGATCCTGGAAGAGGCGCCCGATCTTTAGGGAACGCTTATATTCCGGCATGAAGGTGATGTCGGCGCCATCCAGACAGATCTGTCCGCTGTCCAGGAGGAAATTCCCGCAGATGGCATTGAACAGGGTGGATTTCCCTGCCCCGTTAGAGCCCAGGACCGTGACAAAATCCCCTGGCGCTAAGAAAAGATCCACCTTCTCTAACGCCTTATGTTCGTTGACCGTTCCCCGCCCGAAGCATTTGCAGGCGGAATGGATCTCAAGCATGTATCCCATCTGCTCCCCCTCCTTTTCCCGCTTTTCGGATGCGCCGCACATTGAGCATCTCCCGGATCGCCGGGAGGGCCAGAGCCAAGGTCACGATCAGCGCCGAGACCAGCTTCAGCATATACGCCGGGAACCAGTCCGCCTTGGTGGCGGCGGCGATGATATAGCGATAGACCACGGAGCCGAAGACCGCGGAGACCAGCCCCATGGTCACAAAGCGGCGTCCGCAGACCGCCTCTCCGATGATCACAGAGGCCAATCCCACCACCAGGATGCCCACCCCGGAATTGATATCCGCAAAGCTCTGGTACTGGGCGATCAGTCCGCCGCACAGGGCGATCAGCCCATTGCTCAGGGCCAGCGAGATGATCTTCATCCGGTCCACATTGATCGAGGAGGCGCGGACCATATCCGCATTATCTCCGGTAGCCCGGATGCACAGGCCCAGACGGGTACGAAAGAACAAGGCCAGGAACGCTGTGCAGAGGGCCGCCGCCAGAAAGGACAGCCCCAGCCGCACCAGCTCCTTATCCATACCGCCTCCCGCCGCCACCGCCAGGGAGAACAGGGTGTCCTTCCCGATCAGCGTCAGGTTCGGTGTCCCGCCCAGGACCAGCATATTGATGGAATACAGGCCGCTCATGGTCAAGATCCCGGTGAGCACCGGATGGATCTGCAGGCGGGTCTGCAAAAGGCCGGTAAAGCTCCCTGCCAGACCGCCTGCCGCCGCCGCGCCGAAAAGTCCCAGAAAGGGATGGCCGGACACAGCGCCCACCGCTGATACGGCAAGGCCGAAGGTAAAGCTGCCCTCTGCCGTAAGGTCCGGTACGTTCAAGATCCGAAAGCTGATATAGATCCCCAGGACCATCACGCCGTAGAGCAAGCCCAGCTGGAGAGAACCGATCAGTAATGTCATGATAAAGCCTCCTAGTATGAAAGTTTCGTGTCCCGGCGCAAAGTTGTGCGATAATGGAGCCGTAAAAGATCCCCCGCCGCTTTGTGGCGGGTTGCAGGTCTCTTATCCCGTTGCTTGCAGCAAGATCCTTGATCCATGGCGGCTGCCAGGACACGGCATAGGGTACTGTACAGGCTCACTGCCCGTCTGTTACAAACTGGACCTGACCGTCATCCGCTACCGTGATCCCCAGCGCTTCCATGGTGGTCCGGTTCACCACCGTTGCGCTGGCGGGGACCACCACTGCCGGGATATCTTCGATCGCCGTACCTTCCAGATAGCGGATCGCCATGTCCGCAGACTGGGCTCCGATCGCTCTGTCGCTGATCGCGATGGTGGCAAATGCGCCGGAATCCACCATGGTGGCGGAGCTCCCATACACAGGGATCTTCTCATCCCGGGCCACCTCCGTCACCAGGGGCATAGCAGACTGGATCACGCTGTCATTGGGGATGAAGATCGCATCTACACCGTCTGCCAGGGACTGAGCCGCCTGCTGTACCTCCGAAGAATTCGTCACCACGGACTCCTTGTAGGCTAAGCCATTGGCGTCGCAATAGTCCTTGGCAGCCTCCACGGTGTTCACTGAATTGACCTCACTGGTACAGTAGAGCATACCGAAGGTCTTGGCATCTGGGGTCAGGCTGCTGCTGAGCGTAAAGATATCCTCCACCGGGATCGCATTGGAGGTGCCGGTAGCATTTTTGTCCGGCTTTTCCATATCGGTGATCACACCCGCCGCTGTCGGGGCTGAGACCGCGATAAAGATCACCGGTGTACCGGACTCTAAGTTCACCATGGCCTGGGTGGGCGGAGTGGCGATGGTCGCCACCAGATCATAGGTCCCGTCTGCCATCCCCTGAGCGATGGTCTGCAGGTTCGTAGCATCTCCCTGGGCGCATTTATAGTCGATGACCAGCTGCTCCTCCCCATAGCCTTTATCCCGCAGCTCCTGGATGAAGCCTTCCCGCATATCGTTGAAAGCACCGTTCTCGATCATCTGGATGACGCCTACCTTCAGCTGTCTGCCATCGTTCCCCGTCCTGGCGCTGTCCTCGGCCGCCGCTTTATCCCCGACAGCTGCTTTGTCCCCATCTGCCCCGGGAGAAGCCGTGCCAGCGGCCGGATCATCGGCGCCAGGGGCCGATGTACCCACAGCTGTGGAGCCCGATGCTCCGGCCCCGGACGAACACCCGGCAGCCGTGCATACAAGGGCAGCCGCTGCCGCCACTGCCATCGCTCTTTTGATCATCTTTCCATACTTTCCATATCTTCCATACACAGTTCTCTTTTTCATGATCGTCTACCTCTTACTTTCTCTATTTTCTGATCTTTTGTTTTTGTTCTTTTATTTTTGATCTTTGATCTTTTATCTATCCTTGATCTTTGATCTTTGTTCTCTGATCTTTGTTATTTGATCTTTGTTATTTTATCATGGTCCTCTGCTCTTTGTTATTTGATCTTCGACCTTTATCTTGATCTCATCGATCTCGCTGGCAGCGCTCCTCCAAGGTGCAAAACGCGTCCGCCAGCATCTCTCTGGTGATCTTATAGGGATTATGATCGATATCCTTCATCGCCAGGGTCCTGTCGATCACCTGGTCCAGCTCTTTGGCGGCGATCTCAAGATCGGCCAGGCACACCGGGAGCTTTACACGCCGGCTGAACCCATATAGCTGTTCAAACATCTCCTCCTGCCTATCCACCAGGAGCAGGATCAAGATCCCATAGCTGACCACTTCGCCGTGGAGATGGCCCTTCTCGATATGGGGGAAGGAGGTCAAGGCGTAAAATACGGCATGCCCCAGTCCCGTGTTATAGTCGATGATCCGGTCCTGGGTCAGCAGGATCGAGGCCAGCCCTGTGCTGACTACCACCGCCAGCACCACCTGCTCCAGCTCCCGGGAGATCTGCCCCGCCCGGTTATCCTCCAGCGCCTTTTCCCCGTAAGCCAGTATAGGCTCCAGACACATGCTGCTGACCGCCACACCCAGGCAGAGGTAGTGGGGAAGGGCTTCTCCCCGTGAGGACATAGTACACTCGAAATATTTGGCGTAGGTATCGCCCATGCCCGCCCACATATACCGCTCAGGCGAACAGGCGATGATGCCCAGATGGATAAACGCATGTACCGGCGGTCTCTCAAAAAAGAAGGGCTTATAAAAGCTCCCGTCTGGATGGTACATGATGGACACACTGGTGCAGGCGGCGCAATTCGAGGCGATGGTCGGGAAGGTGAACACCGGCTTCTCCAGGATATGGGCCAGGGCCTTGGCCGTGTCCATGGCTTTGCCGCCGCCTACGGCGAAGACCATCTGGGCCTGGGACAGGGCGGGCTGCGAGCGCAGCATCTCCAGGTTTTCATAGCTACATTCTCCGCCGTACCAAAGATATCGGAGGATCTGGATACCGCCCCGGCGGGAGGCCTCTTCAAGGGCTTCTCTGGCTGCCTCCATGGCCTTGTGGCCGCCGATCGCCACGGCAGTGGTCCCATAGGGGCGGCAGATCCTGCCGATCTCCTGATAAGGATCTTCCCCGATCGTGTAGTTTGGCATGAAGATGCTGTAATGGCTCATGACTCTATCTCCCTTCCTGATCATAAAAATGCTGGCATAGATAACGCAAAAAACCCGGGCAGGATATACTCCTGTCCGGGACGGGTATCATGATGATATCCGCGGTACCACCCGCGATTGGCCGCCTACGGCCCTCTCTGTCCGCATACAAACATATGCGCTGCCCTTTTACGAACGCAGCTTTCGTCGCTCCATACTACCCGGTGCCGACCGGCCTCCACCGACCTTTGCAGTCCCTGATCGGTCTTATCTGGCCCTGGCAGTCCCTGATCGGTCCCGCCTGATCCCGGCTCATTCCGGAGCGCCCTCAAAAGTCCATTCACCTGAACCTTCCGTACTGCCTTCCCACCACCGGCAGCTCTCTGTGACTTCCGACCTCCAGGATGCCCACGCTCTCTTCTGCCGGGCGGCCGGAGGATATTTCAGACTACTTACCCTTTCTCAACGGTTTTGTGTATTCTGTTGTCGTCTATGATCTTAGCACTTTAACAAGGTGATGTCAACAAGTTTTTTATTTTTTCCTGTTTTTTCACCTGCAGTAACGTAACAGTTCAGACAACGTCCGAACTGTTACTGCAGGCGACCGTTCAGTTCTCCTCCATCCTGTCATCTGCCGCCTCTTCGTAGGTCTTTTCAAAGATCCGCTGCCTGATGATATAGATATCCTGAGGATCGCTCACCTGGCTGGCCAGCCAGTCTCCGGACTCACCCTTTAAGCAGCTCCCCCACTTAGTAAAGACCTCGAACCGGCGGTCCATCTGCCGGGCCCGGATCAGCGCCGTATCCTTTGGGATACATTGCCGGGCATAGGCGGCCAGAGGCTTGGCCTCACCGGTGGCGGCATTGTATACCACGGGAGGGTATCCGCTCTCGATCGGGTAGGCTTCTTCTGACAGGTCATATTTTTTCAGCAGCGTCGCCATCTCGGTGTGATAGATCTCATAGTCCACGCCGATCATGATGCAGAGCCCGTGGGTCACCGTCTGGGTGGTATCCCCCTCCATCATCCGGATCACGATCTCTGTCCCCACCGGGAACAGCCGCTCTGCCGGCACATAGCCCACCGGCACTTTCTTCTTGCGGTAAAGGGTCTCTCCGCCTGTAGGCTCATAGTCTCCTGCCCGCAGCTGGATCGGTGCTCTGAGACCATCGGTCCGAAAATAGCCGGTCAGCCGCTTGTAGATCAGCCGGCCCGCAGCGCCGCTCAAGTCATCCCAGCCGTCATCCAGACAAGCGATCCTCAAGTCCTCCTCGGCGATCCGTCCGCCAGCCTTTTTGGCGTCTCCGCCGCCGTTATCCCCCAGTCCCCGGACCAGCCATCTCACCACGCTGTCCGCGTCTGCCTTCTCCAGGCAGCTGCGCACAGACAGCTTGACCCCCTCGCCCGGCTTGTGATAGTAGGCCACGCTCACATCCACCACATCCACGCTCATCACCATATCGCTGACCACCCCCAGGATATTGGGATCGCAGGGCCTGACCTGGGCCACCGCAAAGCGGTGCTCCTGGTCACAATGCAGGCTGGCAAAGGCCTGACCTGAGATCGTGATCTCATTCAGAGAAAGGTTCGCGTTCTTCAGCCGGGCGATGGCATCTCCATCGGTCTTTAAGAGATCCCGCATATCCTTATCCAGGGGATGGGTGATATTTTTCAGCTCATTGGTATCCATGTACAAGCCATAGTACAATGCGGTGGAAAGCCGGCGGTTCTGCTCTACGGCAAACCCAGCCTTCCGCAGCATATCCCACAGGACCGTGGCGCAGGCACCGTGATCGCTGCGTATCTCATGCAGCCGGGGCAGCTCTTCCGACTCTTCCAGCAGATGGTGGTCGATCACCGCCAGCTCCTGATATGGCAGTGTCGAGACATTCCCCTGGCCTGCCCGACAATCCACGGTGACCAAAAGATCAGGCGCCTCCTCCAGCCCCCGCAGGTATTCCAGGGGGATCTCAAACATCTCCACCATCAACCGCAGGTTCCTCTTCGTGATCTCCCGCGGGCCGCTGTAGACCAGCTTCGAAGACCTTCCCTTACTCTTTAGATATTCCTGCAGTGCAAAGCCGCTGGCGATCGCGTCCGCATCCGGGTTATCGTGGCACTGGATCACGATATCCTCATAGCCAAGTATCTCTTCTAATCGCATCTTGCTATATACCTCCTGGGTCGAGCATCTTGCATGACCGTCCGGATCCCCATCCCCTCTGGACGGTCAGCATCTGGCCGCTCTCATCTTCCTGTTGCATCTGGTCGCTCTCATCTTCCTGTTATATGGCTCCTTTTAAGATATGTCCAATTAGCAACCCCCATTTCAAATGGGGGTCTAACGTAAGCCCCTCCAGGGCACTT
>CAJUFE010000026.1 GCA_910585635.1 uncultured Lachnospiraceae bacterium
TCAGTTGTCAATTTTCGGTTAGAATCTCATTCATTGAGATTCCGAGAAGTTATTAGTGAGCGCCCGGACCCTGTCCTCACCCGCAGCTTAACTGTCGCCGCGCAGAACAGAGATAAGGATGGATGGTCGCGCTCCATTGTCCTGCCGACAGGGGATGCTGGCTTGTATACAACTTGCTTTTGTAATAGCATATCATCGGCTGGAAAGCAATAGGGAAGTGAGAGATTTTTTTGTCGATCTTGCTGATATCATTTTGACAAACGCATAAACTTTGTGTATGATAGATAATAGGCGGCAGGCGGCCAGGGGAAGGTCACTGGTCATCTTAGACAAGGCTCTATCGTATATCCGTTTTCTTGGCGATATCTTCCAGATCTTGGACGGGAGTTTTGGAAGGGTTGTATACAAGATGGAGAGCGAGAGGGATGGCAGAGAGCGGGCATTTGACATGTATCGGCTTTTCATATATGATCGTCCATATATGATGATGCCAGGGAAAAAACTTTTGCCCTAACATCCTATGACGGATGTAAGGAAGGAGGGACGTGAGTGGAAGCGAACCGTATCCAGGAGATCTATGAGATATTGGAAGAGGAGATCGTCCAGCTGAAGATCTTGCCGGGGGAGATCTTGAGTGAGAACACCTTATGCAAGCGTTTCGATGTCTCACGGACCCCGGTCAGGAGCGTGCTGCAGCGTCTCCAGCAAAATGGCTTTGTCCAGATCCTCCCCCATAAGGGGACGATCGTCACCCCGATCTGCCTGCATGTGGCCAGCCAGTGGATCTATCAGCGCCTGGCTGTGGAGTCCATGGTGCTGCGGGATTTCCTTCGGATCTGTTCGCCTACGGATATCGCGCGGATACGTTATGTCCATACCCTTCTGCAGAAGAGTGAACGGACCCTTTATGAGGATCCGGCCCATTTTTCGGTCAACGATTTTTTGGCGGTGGATCTATCGATGCACAGGATCTGGTTCCAGGTGACAGATAAGCTGTATCTGTGGGATAATCTCACCCGGCCCCAGGCCGACTATTCTCGTTTCATCCGCCTGGATGTGGTGGGGGGGCGGAATGTTCCGGATGTGATGTGTGAGCATGAGCAGCTGATCCGGATCATCGAGGAGAAGGATGAGGAGGGGATCGAGCCGCTTTTGGAACGGCATCTTTATGGCGGGGTGCGCCGGATGGGCGGTCAGCTGTTCTCGGAGGAGCTGCAGGACTATTTTGTGCCGGCAAAGGCTGTGGAAGTGATGTGAAGCGATGTGAGCCTTATGGGCAATGTAGCCTGTGCAAAGAGCGCCGGGCGGCAGGGTGCGGCAGGCAGAAAGGGACAAAACGTCGGCGTGGCCGGCGTTTTTTGCGGCCTGTTATACGTTTTTGTGGGCCGATGAAATTAATTTCAACAAAAGATCTATTCAATATGCCGATTTACAAAATAGGAGGATCTTACTATAATGACTACAGAAATGAAATCAATTACATATCAGAAATATCAGAGCAGGAGGGGAGCAGATGGAGAGAAAGGTGATCTTTTTGGATATCGACGGGACGCTGACAGAGCCCGGCAGCAATGAGCCGCCGGCTTTAGCCCAGGAGGCCATCCGGCAGGCCAGAGCCCGGGGGCATCAGGTGTTTTTGTGCTCCGGCAGGAACTACGCCATGCTGTCGCCGCTGTTACAGTACGGCTTTGACGGCTTTGTGGCCAGCTCAGGCGGGTATATCCGGTGCGGGGACGAGGTCATCTATGACTGCCCCATGACCGAGGAGCAGAAACGGGCGGCTATGGACAGCTTGAAGGAAAATGGCGTTTACCGGACAGTAGAGTGCATAGACGGTGCCTATACTGATGAGGGCTTCAAGGATTTCCTGCGGGACCATGCCGGTGAGGGGAAGAACAGCGAGCTGCTGCGCTGGCGGGAGCAGATCGAGGCGTCTCTGGATATCCGGCCTATGGCGGAGTATAAGGGACAGCCGGTGTACAAGATCGTGATCATGAGCCCTTCCAGGGAGAACTTAAAAAGGCCCATGGAGGTCCTGGGCGAGGACTTTATGTTCTGCCTCCAGAAGGAAGAGGAGGCCGGATTTATCAACGGGGAGATCGTGAACCGGCAGTTTGATAAAGGGAAGGCCGTGGAGCGGGTCTGCGCCTACCTCCAGATCCCCTTAGAGGGTTCGATCGCCTTCGGCGACAGCGCCAACGACAGGGAGATGCTGGAGATGGCGGGCCTTAGCATCTGTATGGCGAATGGCAGCGAGGAGATGAAAAAGCTGGCTGATGAGGTCTGCCCGTCGGTGAAGGACGATGGCCTCTGGAAGGCGTTCAAGGCCCATCAGCTGATCTGATCATCGCAGGGCGGCTGCAGGCTATGTGGCCGCCCTCTATTTTTTGCAAACTGAAATCGATTTCATCAGAATGCACAAGAAAAAAGACAAAATTTATGCAGGATAACGGTTTGCATCCCGCAAAATATGGTGTGTCATCATAGACATGGAGTGAAATCAATTACATAATGCAAAAAGTGAGGGATAAGAAATGGCTATGGACTATGGAAGATGTGCGAAAGAGATCTACGAAAATCTCGGCGGCCGGGAGAACTTAGTCAGCGCGGCCCACTGTGCCACCCGTCTCCGTCTGGTGACAGTGGACAACAGCAAGATCGACATGAAGAAGCTGGAGAACGTGGAGGGCGTAAAAGGCGTGTTCAGCAACAACGGCCAGCTCCAGCTGATCATCGGCACCGGCACGGTGAACAAGGTGTACGATGAGTTCTTAAAGGTCAGCGGCATGACCGCGGCCACCAAGGAGGAGGTGAAGGCGGCCGCGGCGGCTAAGCAGCCGGTCTTTAAGCGGATGATCAAGGCCCTGGGGGATGTGTCCGTCCCGATCCTCCCGGCGATCGTGGCCTCGGGTCTGATGATGGGCCTGGTGGAGGCTTTGGGAAAGGCGATCCCGGCCTTTGCCGGAAGCGACTGGTACGGGATCCTGGATATGATGGCGAACACGGCATTTACCTTCCTGCCAGTGCTGATCGCGGTGTCCGCGGCCAGAGTGTTCGGCGGGAACATCTTCTTAGGCGCGGTGATCGGTATGGTGATGATCCATCCCAACCTGATCAATGCCTGGTCGGTGGGGTCTATGGAAGCATCCCAGATCCCCGTGTGGCGTCTGTTAGGCTTCCCGATCCGGCAGGTGGGCTATCAGGGCCATGTGATCCCGGTGGTGATCGCGGTGTGGCTGATGTGCAGGATCGAGAAATGGCTCCATCAGCATGTGCCGGAGATGATCGACCTGTTCGTGACGCCCCTGTGTACCGTCCTGCTCACCGCCTTCCTCACCTTAGGGCTCATCGGGCCGGTGTTCTCCACGGCGGAGAGCTATGTGCTGGACCTGGCGGGTTGGATCATCACCGTAGGCCACGGCATCGGCGCCATGATCATGGGCGCGTTGTATCCCCTTACGGTGGTATGCGGCATCCATCATATGTATAATGTGATCGAGGCCGGCATGCTCTCGGCAGAGGGCGGGCTGAACATCTGGATGCCGATCGCCTCCGCGGCCAACTTCGCCCAGGGCGCGGCCTGTCTGGCTGTAGGCTTAAAGGCAAGGAACGTGAAGACAAAGTCTGTGGCCATCCCCTCCTCCATGTCCGCGGCTCTGGGGATCACGGAGCCGGCGATCTTCGGCGTGAACCTGCGTTTCACCAAGCCCCTGGCCTGCGGCATGGCAGGCGGCGCGGTGGGAGCTCTTTTAGGATCCATGTTCCATATCGGCGCTACCTCCTACGGTGTCACCGGCATCCCGGGCTTTTTGATCGCCATGGACTATACCCTGCAGTACGCCATCGTCCTGGCTGTCTCCTTCGGGATCGCCTTCGCCCTGACCTGGTTCACCTGGAAGGAAGAAGGGGAAGAAGGAGCCGCTACGGAAAGGAGCGGTGGAAGAGCGGCGCAGGGGAGCGGGAAGGCAGAGACTGCCGGAGCGAAGGGCGCGGCAGGAGCTGCGGGCAGTAAGGATGATAAGAGCGGCAAGGACCGTGCGGCGGGAGAGGATGGAACAGGAGCGGACGCAGCCGGGACAGATGCAGCCGGGACAGATGGGACAGAGGCCGCCATGGCAGCAGCTCCGAAGATGGTGTTCGCGCCGGTCAAAGGGAAGGTGATCCCCAGAGAGGAGATCCCCGACGAGACCTTTGCCTCCGGGATCCTGGGCGAGGGCGTGGGCATCGAGCCTGCAGTGGGCGAAGTGGTGGCTCCCTTTGACGGGGAGATCGCTTCCCTCACCGACACACGCCACGCGATCGGCATGACCGGCCCTCACGGGGTGGAGATCCTGATCCATGTGGGGATCGACACGGTGAACATGAAGGGTGACGGATTTACGCTATATGTCTCCCAGGGGGAGAAGGTGAAGGCCGGGCAGAAGCTTTTGACCTTCGATATCGATAAGATCAAGGCGGCCGGATACAGCACCGTCACAGCCGTCCTGCTGGCCAACAGCTTCAACTATCCGGGACTCAAGGTGGTCAAGACCGGGGAGACGGAGGAGATGGAAGAGCTGATCGCATTAGAAGGTTAGGTCCCGTAAAAAGGCATAGAAAATAGATGAGATAAAGGCATCTGGTGATATGGATATCATCAGATGCCTCGTCTTTGTCCTCGTTGTTTCCAGACGTTTTCTTTCAACTGTACATGCAGTCTAGCCAGAATGCGGTAAACGTCAAACCCATCCAAAGCTCGTAAGGCACTGCCCTCTGGCGGTGATCATCCCTCCACCAGCCGATACCCCAGCTTGACCTCTGTCAGCTCCACGTCTTTCTTATCCAATGCCTCCATCAGCATCTGTGCCGCCAGCACGCCGCTCTTCTCGTAGGCGTAATGGACGGTGGGGAAGGGGGGGGCCGTCATCTTTGCCATCTCGGAATCGCCCTGCCCGGTCACCAGGACCTGCTCCGGCACCTTTATCCCCTGCTCCCGCAGGTACTGGATGGCCCCGGCGGCCATGGTGTCCGTAGCGCAGATCACCGCGTCCAGAGGGCCGCACCTTGCGGACAGCTCCTCCATCTTTTCATAGCCGGAGGCCAGGGTAAAAGCGGCGGTCACATGATTTTCGGCAAGGGCCTCCAGCCCGGCCCCCCGTACCGCCTCCGCAAAGCCTCGGTAGCGCTCCGCGCCCACCGCCTTGTCCTGCATGATCGCGCCGATATAGCCCAGACGCTTTCGGCCCTTTTCCAGGACGTGACAGGTCATGGCGTAGGTGGCCTGGTAGTCATCGTGATAGACGCAGCACCGGCCTGACAGCTGCTGGCCCACCACCACAGCGGGGACCGGCAGGTCTTTAAGCATCCGTTTATGCTCCGCCGTCAGGACCGTCCCCACTAAGATCACCCCGTCCACCTGCTTCTCATCCAGGACGTCCAGATACTCCAGCTCCTTTTTCGGGTCGTTCTGGGTGACGGCCAAGAGCATTTGATAGCTTCTTTTTTCCACCACGGAGAGGATCCCCTCCACCACCCTTCCGATCGAGGTGGAGGCGATCTTCGGCACCACCACGCCGATCATCCTGGTCTTTTTCGTCCGCAGGGTCTGGGCCTGGACGGAGGGGCGGTAGCCTGTCTCCTCCACTACCTTTTGGATCGCCGCCTTCTTTTCCTCTGAGATATAGCCATGGTTAAAATAGCGGGAAACAGCCGCGCTGGAAACCCCCGCCAGCTTCGCGATCTCTGCTATGTTCATCTGCGCTGCCCCTTTCCTTCTGAAATCCTTTTCACAAGTATAGCACAAATGGGCGGTTTGCTCAAGGATCAACGCGAACATCCGACGCAGCACGATCATCCAACGCAACGATCAGCGTGGCGGTTGTTTTTCACAGGTGGGCCAGAGGGTCCGCTGCGGGAGGTCGTGGGTGTGAAAAGGAACAGCGTGACGATGGATCAGATCCATTCCGCCGCCCACGCGGCCAGCGCATTGCCGGAGATATCCGCGGCCACCCGCTTACCGGCGGCCACCTTCGCACCGGGGACCAGAGCCTGCATGTTCTTCGCCGTGTCCCCCATGGGGCTGCCGCCGGAGGTGGCAAAGGGGACGACCGTCTTCCCGTCTAAGTCGTAGGCCTCCAAGAATGTATCGATGATCGAGGGCTCCCGATACCACCATATGGGGAAGCCGATAAAAAGTACCGCGTACTGGCTCATATCCTGGACCTTAGGACCGATCGCCGGCCGGCAGCTCCTGTCGTTCATCTCCACAGAGCTCCGGCTCTTTTTATCCATCCAGTCTAAGTCCGCAGCCGTGTAGGGGACCTCTGGCCTGATCTCGAACAGGTCCGCGCCGATCTCCTTTGCCAGTCTCTCGGCTACATTAGCGGTCACGTTGCTGGCGCTGAAATACGCCACTAATACTTTTCCCATGATCGATCCTCCTTGTCTGTCCCTTCCGCCGGTCCAGCCGGTATTGTCCCGCTTTCGCGGGATACCGGACCGGCACTGGTATGCTATCGATAGATAGCATACCATATGGAGTGGGCTCTAAGTCAAGTGTATCGGCGATCTTTTGCAGGATAGTATGGGATAGATGTCACTTATCGCACTCTTTTCACGCCCTTGGGACCCGCATCAAAAAAGTGGACATAGGTATATTGCATATCCTGTATATTTATGCTATGATACTCCCTAGCTATTCCCAAACACTGCATGATCTGTGAAAATGATCACATATTTATGCTTTGCAGATCGGCGCGCTATAAGACCCGGTTAGGTTCTGTAAGGTCCTGATAAGATATAGAAGGTCTCAGCAGCAGAGCAAAGGGGAACGGCACATCTTGACAAAAAGAGGAGAGGATCATTATGAAAAAACTGACATTATTCCTGTGCGCGGCCATGACAGCGGCTGCGTTGACAGCTTGCGGCGGATCGGCCCAGGAGACTACAGCGGCTACGGCGGCTGCGACCCAGACGGAGGCTGCTGTGGGAGCAGAGAGTGAGGAGACCACAGAGAAGAGCGAGGAAGAAGCCCCGGACGCGGGCGCAGAGGCCCAGAACGAAGAGAGCGGCCAGGAAGAGGAGGCCCAGGCCCCGGCAGATAACCCCTTTAACGGCGCCACCGTGAAGGTAGGCTGCTCTGCCACCTTCGTACCCTTCGAGTCCATCGAGATGGCCTCCGACGGCAGCAAGACCTATGTGGGGATGAACATCGACTTGATCAAGGCGGTGGTGGAAAAGAACGGCGGGACCGTGGAGTTTGTGGACATGCCCTTCAAGAGCCTGATGGCGGCGATCCAGGCCAGCCAGATCGACTTCTGCAGCGGCGGCATGGCGCCTACGGACGAGCGCAGGGAGACCTTGGATTTCTCCGAGATCTTCTTCTATCCCCGGAACGCCATCGTCTACCGGGCAGAGGATGACTATCCGGATCTGGGATCTTTACAGGGCAAGACGATCGCCTATGCCTTCGGCACCAACTACCAGCAGGTGGCGGAGAGCGTAGAAGGTGCACAGGCCGTGGGTATCCAGGGAAGCCCCGCCTGCATCGAGGAGGTCAAGAGCAAGCGTGCCGATGCCTGTATCATCGACGGCGCTGGCGCCACCGAGTTCTTAAAGCAGAATGAGGGCCTGGCCATGAGCCTCTTAGATAAGACCGACGACTGCTTTGCCGTCGGATTCCCCAAAGAGTCTCCCTACTACGAGGCCTTCAACAACACTTTAAAGGAAATGATGGAGAACGGCGAGCTGGATGAGATCATCGCCTCCCATCTGAGCGAGCAGTTCATCCTGGACTGACCGCAGATCGACATGGAGCGATGACGCGATATCGAAAAAGAAAGAGGCAGCACATATGAAACTTGATTTTTCCTGTGTATGGCAATATTGGCCATTTCTGTATCATGGAGCGATCCTTACCCTGAAGATGACGGCCATCTGTGCTGTCTTCGGCTTCCTGCTGGGGGTGCTCTTATCCCTGGTGAAGCTCAGCACCTGGAAGCCCCTGATCTGGTTCGGGCGTTTTTACACCTCGATCTTTCGGGGGACGCCTTTGCTGGTGCAGCTGTGTATCGTCCATTTCGGCTTGCCCCAGCTCCTTGGGGTCACCTTTACCACCACCCAGTCCGGCATCCTGACCTTTTCCCTGAACTCCGCCGCCTACATCTCGGAGATCTTCCGGGGCGGCATCCAGGGGGTGGACAAGGGGCAGTATGAGGCGGCCCAGTCCCTGGGGATCGGCTACAGAGGGATGATGAAGGACATCATCATCCCCCAGGCGATCAAGCACATCCTCCCCAGCCTGGTGAACGAGGCGATCGCCCTGCTGAAGGAGACCTCCATCCTGTCCTACATCGGCGCGGTGGAGCTTTTGCGGGCGGCAGACCAGATCACGGTCATGAGCTTTCGGTTCTTCGAGCCCTACCTGGTGATCGCGTTGATCTACTACATATTTGTCATGATCTTGTCCGTATTGGCGAACCGTTTGGAAAGGTGGGTGAACAGAAGTGATCGAGCTGCGTGATGTGTATAAAGATTTTGGGAAGCTTAGGGTCTTAAAGGGCATCAACTTTACGATCGCCAAGGGCCAGGTGGTCACGCTGATCGGCCCATCCGGTTCAGGGAAATCCACGATCCTGCGGTGCATCAACCTGTTAGAGAGGCCCACCAAGGGGCAGGTGTTCATCGAGGGGAAGGATATCACCCAGCCAAAGGCCGACGTGCAGAGCATCCGGAAGGATATCGGCATGGTGTTCCAGCTGTTTAACCTGTTCCCTCACATGACGGTCATGGAGAATATGACCTATGCGCCGATCAAGGTGAACCGCCAGACCAAGGCGGCGGCAGAGGAGAAGGCCATGGAGCTTTTAAAGCTGGTGGGACTGACGGATAAGGCCACGGCCTACCCGGGCAAACTCTCCGGGGGCCAGAAACAGCGGATCGCCATCGCCAGGGCGCTGGCCATGGAGCCGAAGATCATGCTCTTCGACGAGCCTACCTCGGCGCTGGATCCGGAGATGGTCAAGGAGGTCTTAGAGGTGATCAAGGGCCTTGCCCACACGGGGATCACCATGGCGCTGGTGACCCACGAGATGGGCTTTGCAAGGGAGGTCTCCGACCGGATCTGCTTCATCGACGACGGGCAGATCGTGGAGGATAACACGCCGGAGGCCTTCTTCGCCCACCCGGAGACGGAGCGGGCCAGGGCCTTTTTGGAGAAGGTGCTGTAAGGCTGTGCGCCAGTAAGGCCATATATGATAAAAGGATGCCAGGCTCTGTAGCCTGGCATTTTTGCGAGTCAGATCATTGGATCTATTTTAAAAAAATGCATAAAAAGTGCAAAATATGATGATAAAACTTGACATACAGCTTGTTTATGATCATAATGATGGCAAGATCTACTTGTGGAGGGATGATCATGTTATTGCAGTTTTCTGTGACAAACCACAGATCGATCAAAGATACGGCGACGATAAGTTTGAAAGCATCGAAGGATGATTCCATGAAGGAAGCCCTGATCTCACCGGACGGAAAGAAAGAACTGGTCCCGGTCATGGCCTTATATGGGGCGAATGCCGCTGGCAAGAGCAACTTGATCCATGCCTTACTTTTGATGCGGGACATGGTGTGCGGTACTTATGCGAAGCCTTTGAAAGGAGCCCCATTACCACAAGAGCCTTTTGCCTTTACGGATGCTCCAGCAGAGCCGACCTGCTTTGAGGCCATTTATTATCATAAAGGGATCAAATATGCCTATGGATTTTCCTTTGACAAAGACCACATCTTGACAGAATACCTTTACCATTGGCCCAATGGCAGGGAGGCGCTCATCTTTTCCAGGGAGGGAGACCGCTTTGGCTTTCGCGAGAACGTACAAGAGCAGATAACACTGGCAGGCAGGACAGCCGATAATCGGCTCTATCTTGTTAGCTCCAATGAATGGAACTGTGCGCAGACAGAGAAAGCATACCAATGGTTTTTTGAGAAGCTGATGGCGCCTGCTGGTATAGAGAAGCCTCTACAGGCTACACTGACCGCGATCGAAAAAGGCGGCAGGAAAAAGCAGCGTATCATGGAAGAGATGCTGCATGCGGATCTGGGTATCCGGGATGTGCTGGTTACCGGCTCTAAGGAGAGACCGGACATCTTGGCAGTACATCGCCTGGCAGATGAAAACGGAAAGGAAACCGAGTATTCCTTACCGATAGGGCAGGAATCCATGGGGACACAGAGGTTTTTTGCCCGGATCGGCATGTGGATGGAGGCGTTGCAGGAAGGGGCGGTCCTTGTGGTGGATGAGATCGAGTCCAGCATGCATCCGCTCCTGACCAGACATCTGATCGAGATGGTACAGGATGCCGCGATCAATACCAGGCATGCGCAGTTGATCTTTACGACACATGATACAGGGCTTTTAGATCTGTCCCTTTTGCGGCGCGACCAGATATGGTTTGCGGAAAAGGATGATATCTCCATGCAGACCGATATCTATGCGTTGACCGAGTTTTCTCCAAGAAAGGGGGAGAACATTTCCAAGGGCTATCTACAGGGACGCTATGGCGCGATACCGTTTATCGGAGGTACGGCAGCATGGGAAGGATAAAGGAGATCAGCCGTAAGCCTGTGCATAGGAGAAAAAGAAATCCTGTGGTGTATCTGATCTGTGAGGGGACCGAAACGGAGATCCGATATTTCAAGGGATTTCGGAGCCGGGGCTGCCATATCGACATCATCCCGATCCCATCTCAATATAAAGCGGCGGACCATCTTGTGCGGAAGACAAGGGCGACTATGGGTACGGCTCCTTATTATCCAGACGAGGGGGATGTGATCTGGTGTGTGTTCGATCGTGATGATAATACAGATATGGCCCTGCGGAATGCAAAGCAGACGGCAGAGAGGGAAGGATACCGACTGGCCTATTCGAACCCATCCTTTGAATTATGGTTCCTGCTACATTTTGTAGACCAGAAGGCAGCGGTCATCGATCCGCAGGCAGCGGTCCGGATGCTGAAGCAGCCGGGGCGTCTGGAAGGATATGCGAAAAACCAGGACCTATATACTCTGCTCAAGCCAATGCAGGAAAAGGCGATAGAGCGGGCGAAACGGCGGATCTGTGCGTTGACGGAAGAAAAAGCAGAAATTTTCTGCAGGCAGAGCGATCCGGTGACGACGGTGGTGGAGTTGGTAGGATATCTGAACAGCAAAAGGTGATCAGGACCTATGGCTCGGATCGCTGAGCCCCTGCGGACGAGGAGGCCGTGTGGCATGGAAAGCTAAGGCAGTCAATGGAGATGTTCTCCACGGACTGTCTTTTTTATCTGTCTTATCAGGACTGTCCATGGCAGGCTCCCTTGCTACACATAAAACCCCGCTCACAGCCTCCTGCAGCTGTCCCGCTCCAAGAGGAAATGGGGCACGATGATCTTCGTGGCCATCAGGTTGGGGTTCTCGATATGGTTGATCATCTGGGAGGCCGCCTCGATCCCCAGCTGGAAGGAGTTCACGTCCATGGAGGTCAGCTGCGGGGAGGTGAGCCGGGCAAATAGCGAGTTGTTGAAGGACAGGATGGACAGATCCTCCGGGATCGAAAGCCCCGCCTCCAGGCAGATCCTCTCCAGAGCCAGGGCCAGGATATCGTCGCTCACTAAGATCGCGGTGGGCCGGTCCTCCCCCGCTAAGAGACTGCAGAGCGCGTGGGCGTCATCATAGGAGGCCGAGGACAGCTCGATGCAGTACTCCGGCCGGATGGGGAGCCCGGCCTTGGCCAGGGCCGCCTGGTAGCCGGCTTTTCTGTCGGCGGAGAAAAGGAGGCGGCTGTCCGTTCCCAGATAGGCGATCTTGCGGTGGCCCAGGCTGATGAGGTATCCGGTGGCCTCCTGTCCGGCTAAAAGGTTGTCATTGTCGATGTAGATCGTCTGGTTCTGGTTCTGGTAAGCCTTGCCCACCAGCACATAGAGGAGCCCTTCGCTGTGGAGATAGTCTGCAACCGGGTCCTGCTGCCTGGAGTAGAGCAGGATGAAGCCGTCCACCTGGCCGCTGCGGGACATGGTCTTGATGGTCTGCAAGATCTCGTCATCATCCCTTCCGGTGATGATCGGAGCGATGAACTGCCGTGGATTGCAGAACTGGCAGATCCCCCGGATCACTTCCAGATAAAAGGAATTTTCATAGACCTCCTTTTCGGAGGGGGGCAGGATGACCCCGATAGCCCTGGAGTTTTGGCTGGCCAGGTTGCTGGCCTGGAAATTCGGCTCGTACCCTAGCTTGTCCATCGCCCAACGCACCCGTTCCTTCGTCTCCCTGCTGATGGAAGGATGGTCCTTACAGGTCCTGGACACAGTAGAAGGTGAAACGCCTGCCAGCGCAGCCACGTCTTTGATCGTAACAGCCATATCGTAGATCTCCTTTTGCTCCCTTTTTCTAGCAGCATAGTCCATGCATTTGGTCGATGCGGTGATGATATCTCCGCGCTAAAGCGATTGCATTACCTTTGCATCTTTTGCCTTTCGGATGGAGCAAGAACGGGACAGAAGATCTGCCCGTTCTCGCTCGTCTCTAGCGTGGGGCCGAGATCGCCCGCGTGACACGCCAAAAGCATCCATGTATATATAGTATACACAAAGATCTAAAAGAACGCAACAGGATCTTGCATCGGTAAAGGTGCACAAGTATAGAACTGTTTTATTGTTAAAAACGTAGAACATCGAGCCAAAGACAAAAATATACTTGAAAGGACAATGCAAAAGTTGTATATTTGATGCAAGCGATTGCGTAATATAAACGCAATAATATATGCAATACCGCATCAGCGATCCCCGCAGTATATCCCTACCGTTCTACGGACAGACTATAGGGATATCCGATGCTGCTGCGATGCGCAAAAGCTGTGAGAAAGATCAAATCAAAAAGGAGGCTTCAAAATGAGTAAGAACGAGAACAGCCCTGCAGGCATCCAGATCTTATCACCTGTAACGGGCCAGGCTGTACCCTTGGATCAGGTCCCTGATCCGGTATTTTCCCAGAAGATCATCGGCGACGGGATGGCGGTGATCCCTTCGGACGGGAGGATCGTCAGTCCGGTGGACGGCGAGGTGGTCTCGGTGGCGGATACGCTCCACGCCTACGGCTTCCGCAGCAAGGATGGGCTGGAGCTGCTGATCCATGTGGGCTTAGAGACTGTGGCGCTGAAGGGCGAGTGCTTTAAAGCCCACGCCAAGGTAGGCGATAAGGTGAAGGCCGGCGACCTGGTAGGCGAGGTGGACCTGCAGTTCCTTAAAGAGCGGGATATCAACCCGATCACGCCGGTGCTGGTCTGCGGCGGTCTGGATGGAAAGACCATGGAAGGCATCCAGGGCCAGGTGAAGGCCGGGGAGGACGCGGTCCTGCTGATCGCGGAAGCGGCAGCAGACGGGACCGGGACGGCAGCAGGAGCAGGGCAGGAGCAGAAAGCTGCCGGAAAGAGCGCCACGCGGGGTACGGACGCCGGCAGCGCAGGTACGCCCGGCGCTTCTGGGACAGCAGGATCTGGCGGAGAGGCGAAGCCGGAGAAAAAGAAGCTGAGCTTTAATTTTGACTTCCTCCAGAAACTGGGCAAGGTGCTGATGGTGGTGATCGCGGTCATGCCTGCGGCGGGTCTGATGATCAGCTTGGGCAAGCTGGTCCAGATGGCTGGTGTGGATGTCCACATGATCTTCATGGTGGGCAGCACCATGGAGAACATCGGCTGGGCGATCATCAATAACCTGCATATCCTCTTTGCGGCAGCGATCGGCGGCTCCTGGGCTAAGGAACGGGCCGGCGGCGCCTTTGCGGCGATCATCGCCTTCATCCTGGTCAACTCGATCACCGGCGCGATCTTCGGCGTGACCGCGGAGATGCTGGCGGACGCCGAGGCCGTGACCCACACCTTATTTGGTCAGGAGATCCTGGTCAACGGCTATTTTACATCGGTCCTGGGAGCTCCGGCATTAAATATGGGCGTATTTGTCGGTATTATCTCTGGATTTATGGGCGGTATCATATATAATAAGTATTATAACTTCAGAAAACTGCCGGACGCCCTCTCCTTCTTTAATGGAAAGCGGTTCGTCCCCATGGTGGTGATCGCCTGGTCGGTGATCGTCTCCGGCGTCCTGGCGGTGGTGTGGCCGGTGGTCCAGACCGGGATCAACTCCTTCGGTGTGTGGATCGCCAACTCGTCCTCCACCTCCCCGGTGCTGGCGCCCTTCATCTACGGGACCTTAGAGCGTCTGCTGCTACCATTTGGCCTGCACCATATGCTGACGATCCCCATGAACTATACCTCCTTCGGAGGCACCTATACGATCCAGACCGGTCTCAACGCAGGCAGCCAGGTGTTCGGGCAGGATCCCCTGTGGCTGGCCTGGGTGACCGACCTGATCAACTTCAAGGACGGCGGGGATATGGCATCCTATACCAACCTGCTGACCACAGTGACCCCCGCCCGCTTTAAGGTGGGACAGATGATCGGCGCTACGGGCCTGTTGACCGGTATCGCGCTGGCCATGTACCGCCGGGTGGACCCGGATAAGCGGAAGAACTATCGTTCCATGTTCGTCTCCACCGTGCTGGCGGTGTTCCTGACCGGTGTTACAGAGCCCTTAGAGTTCATGTTCATGTTCTGTGCATTGCCATTGTACCTGGTCTACGCGGTGCTCCAGGGCTGTGCTTTCGCATTGGCTGGGATCATCCATCTGCGCCTCCACTCCTTCGGGAACCTGGAATTTGCCACCAGGATCCCCATGTCGGTGAAGGCGGGACTTACAGGAGACGTGATCAATTTCTGTATCTGTGTGGCAGCCTTCCTGGCGATCGGCTATGTGGTGGCCTATGTGATGATCGATAAGCTCAAGTTCGCCACCCCGGGCCGTCTGGGCAACTATACCGATGAGAGCGGCGATGAGGGCGGCGCGGCATCCGTAGCTCCCCAGGGCGGCGCGTCCGCAGGCGGCGGCAGCCAGGCAGAGCGGATCATCGGCCTTTTAGGCGGCCGCGGGAACATCACCCTGGTGGACGCCTGCATGACCCGTCTGCGCGTCACGGTCAAGGATCCGGCGCTGGTGGCGGACCTTCCGGCCTGGAAGGCAGAAGGCGCCCTGGGACTGATCAAGAAAGATAACGGGATCCAGGCGGTCTATGGGCCCAAGGCAGACGTTCTGAAGTCGGATATCAATGATATCCTGTGATACTAGTGTGCTGTCTCGTTCACTTTCAGACAAGTCATTTGTCGAAATGTGGACCAGACAGTACACTAGGGCCAAAAGGTCATGTAGGGTATGTGCGCATATGGATGCATGGCTTTGGGACCCGCGAAAACATGAGAGAACGACTACGAAAAGGAGACATGGACGATGAAGATCTTATCGATGAACGTCCACAGCCTGATCGAGACAGAGGAGGGGGCAAAGCTGGAGCAGTTTGCCCGCATGGTCCAGACGGAACAGCCGGATGTGATCGGTCTCCAGGAGGTCAGCCAGACAGGGAGCGCGCCTGTGGTGGCGGACGGGGAGGGGCTTGTGGTCATGAACGGACCGGAAAGCTCTGAAAGCCTGAAGATCACTGTGGAGGAAGGCTGGGAGGGCTATGTGCCCTGCAGGGGGAGAGCGGGAGAGGACCACTCTCCCGTCCTCCTGCGTCAGGATAACTATGCGCTCCGTCTCGCCGCCCGTTTGCGCCAGCTGGGAACGCCCTACCACTGGACCTGGATCCCGATCAAGCTGGGCTATGGGAAGTACGACGAAGGCCTGGCTATATTTTCGAAGACCCCGGTCTCCGATACGGACCGTTTCTTTATCAGCCGGAGCCGGGACTATGGGTACTGGAAGACCAGGGAGATCCTAGGGGTGCGGACCCAGGCAGGCGGGCATGAGCCCTTCTGGGTGTATACGGTCCATATGGGCTGGTGGGACGACGAGGAAGAACCCTTCAAGGCCCAGTGGGAGCAGGTGGAGAAGGGCCTGGAGGCTAAGCTTGCCAAAGAAAGAGCCGGCTTGAGCGCAGAAGGGGCCGCCGATCAGACAGGTGACGCCTCCGGTGCGGAGGATCCCGGTCTGGGCGCAGGCGCGTCAAGGGCAGCAGGCCTGTCAGGAACGGGAGCGGACGGCCCGCTGGTATGGCTGATGGGAGATTTCAACAGTCCCGCCCAGGTCAGGGGAGAGGGCTATGACCTGATCGCCGGCTGGGGCTGGCAGGACACCTACCAGCTGGCGCAGGAAAAGGACTCCGGTATCACCGTGGAGGGCGTGATCGACGGCTGGCGGGAGAAGCTGACTGTGGATGGGTCCGGCCAGGGCGGACCGGGAGAGGATACGGTTCCCGGCATGCGGATCGACCATATCTGGTGCAGCAAAGAGGTCGGGATAAAGCGGTCCCAGGTCCTGTGTGACGGGCGGCACTATCCAAAGGTATCGGATCATAACGGCGTGATGGTGACCCTGTGAGCCATAGCGCCTATCGGGGCGGAGCGGCTTTGCGTGGTCTGCCGCAACAGGGTATTCTCGGAGAGCCCCTGGCCCCCAGGCCGTCCCGTGGATCTGGGCATAAGGCCCTTTTGAGAGACCGACATGTAGAAAAAGGAGGAGAAGGATGGAGCGAACAGCAGGCATCTTATTATCGATCACCAGCCTGCCGTCTAAGTACGGCATCGGCTGTTTTTCAACAGCCGCCTATGACTTTGTGGATTGGCTGAAAAAAGCTGGCCAGTGCTATTGGCAGATCCTGCCATTAGGTCCCACCAGCTATGGGGATTCCCCCTACCAGTCGTTTTCTACCTATGCGGGGAACCCCTACTTCATCAGCTTGGAAGCGCTGATCGAGGAAGGGCTCTTGACAGAGGAGGAGTGTGCCGGAGCCGATCTGGACACGGACCCGGAGGATGTGGATTACGAAAGGCTCTATAAGGAGCGGTATCCTCTGCTCCGGAAGGCCTATGAGCGCAGCCGGATCAGTGAGGATCCGGGCTATCAGCAGTTTGTGACAGAAAATAGCTGGTGGCTTTCCGACTATGCCCTGTTCATGGCGGTGAAGGAGCGGTTTGATGGGGCGCCCTGGACAGAGTGGGCAGAGGATATCCGTCTGCGCTGGGGCAATGCCCTGGACTATTACCGCAGGGAGTGCTATTTTGAGATCGAGTTCCAGCAGTTCATGCAATATACCTTTTATAAGCAGTGGAAGGCCTTAAAAGCCTACGCGAACAGTCAGGGCGTCAAGATCATCGGGGATATCCCGATCTATGTGGCCATGGACAGCGCAGATGCCTGGGCTCATCCGGAGCTGTTCCAGTTGGATCAGGATAATGTGCCCATTGCCGTGGCCGGATGCCCGCCGGACGGCTTCTCCGCCACCGGACAGCTCTGGGGCAACCCCCTCTATGACTGGGGGCACCATGAGCGGACCGGTTTTGACTGGTGGATGCAGCGGCTGGGCTATTGCTTCCGCCTCTACGATGTGGTGCGGATCGATCATTTCCGTGGCTTTGACGAGTATTACTCGATCCCCTACGGCGCCGAGACAGCTATCGAAGGGCACTGGGAGAAGGGGCCGGGGATCAAGCTGTTCAAACGGATGGAGGAGTGTCTGGGGAAACGGGAGGTGATCGCCGAGGACTTAGGCTATGTGACCGACTCCGTGCGGCAGCTGGTAAAGGACAGCGGCTTCCCTGGCATGAAGGTGCTGGAATTTGCCTTCGATTCCCGGGATTCTGGCTGTGCCAGCGACTACCTGCCCCACAACTATGTGGAGGATTCCGTGGCCTACACAGGGACCCATGACAATGAGACCATCGTAGGGTGGTTCGACAGCATCTCGAAGGAAGAGCGGCAGATGGCCAGGGATTATCTCTGCGATCAGTATACGCCCAAAAAGTATCTGCATAAGGCCTTTATCAGCCTGATCATGCGGAGCCGGTCAAAGCTCTGTGTGATCCCCCTGCAGGACTACCTGGGGCTGGATGACCGGTCCAGGATGAACCAGCCCTCCACGGTGGGGAAGAACTGGCGGTGGCGCGTGAAGGAGGAGGACTTGAGCGCTGACCTCCAGGACGAGCTGCGCCAGACGGCCAGGCGGTACGGGCGACTCTGCTGGCAGTGGGACGACGAGCTGGACCAGATGGAGACGGCAGAGGACGAGGCGGATCGGGTGGCCGCGGCAGGGGAAAAGCCGGGACAGGCGGAGATCGATCAAACGTGATGCATGGCGAGTGTTTTTACAAGGCTGATCATCGGAATGGGGATATTAACGGAAAAGAGTTTTGATGACTGCCAGCATATCGGTGCGGCTGTTGTAAATGACTGTGACTGTATCGTGTCATGGAATTTCAAGCATATCGTAAATATCAAAACGATCAGAGGTGTCAGAGCGATCACAAATTTGAAAGGCTACAGGCAGATTGAGATCTTAAGCCCATCAGCATTGTTGGAAAGAGGTGAATGAGCATGGAAAAACCGATCTTAAGTCCAAATTTTACAATAGAAGATATCCACAAATTGAGAGAATACAATTATGAAATGACCAAACATATGACTGACAAAGAAAGGATGGACTATTACAATGAGGGAGGCCGGGCGTTCCAGCGTGAGATTGACGGAGCAAAGCTCCAGGGAGTGACCGGATAGATGGCCACGGGCCATCGTTGCGGATGCGAGGAGTTTCCGGGGCGATATTGTGCAAGATGTGAAAAGAGCAGAGCCCGGTCCGTCAGATCTGATGATCTTTTGGAAGGATGGATCCTCTTTTTTGGCAGCAGCTGGTGGAAAAAGGGTTTGACATCAGCCGGCATCTGTGTGATAATGGCTCCATGTTGAACGAGGGCGTTCCCAGAGGGGGATGCCCTCGTTTGACGTTGCAGGAGCGGCCGCCTGTGAGCTGAAGAGAGCTGGTTTACCTTGAAGATCCGCCGCCGGTCAGGCGGCATAAGGAGGAAACTGTATGAAGAAATTGGAGATCGTGATCAGGCCTGAAAAGCTTGAGGCATTGAAGAAGATCCTGGAGGGCTGTAAGGCTAACGGGATCATGATCAGCAACATCATGGGCTATGGGAACCAGAAGGGGTACACCCAGATGTACCGGGGGACTACCTATGTGGTGAACCTGCTGCCCAAGGTGAAGGTGGAGACGGTGGTCCCGGAGGAGGTAGCCGACGCGATCGTAGAGCAGGCGGTGAAGGAGATCAATACCGGTGAGCACGGCGACGGCAAGATCTTCATCTACGATGTGCAGGATGTGGTCCGCATCCGCACCGGCGAGCACGGGGAACAGGCGCTGTAGGCCGGCGAGCACGGGAACAGGCGCTGTAGACCGGCGAGCACGGGGAACAGGCGCTGTAGGCCGGCGAGCACGGGAACAGGCGCTGTAGACCGGCGAGCACGGGGAACAGGCGCTGTAGGCCGGCGAGCACGGCGACCAGGCGTTGCAAGACCGGCGTGGGTTAAAAAGCTCTGCGGGCAAGGAAAAGGAAAGTTCATACAGGGATCCGTTCATTAAGACGTTCATCAAAGGAGATGGCAGCAGCTTGAAAAGGCGCAGCCCTCTCCTTTTTTCTTTGGAGACAGGCGGCAGGGCAGGTGCTGTGGGTACAGCGGCATTTGGCTCCTGCGGTGTTTGGTCCCTGCGGGGGAACGTCGATGGGAACGACCCTTTTATAGAGGAGGAAGGACCTATGGAAGAGATCTTAAGCGAGGTTTTTGGTATCTGGTATCTGATCGGAGCGGCGTTCGTGTTTTTCATGCAGGCCGGGTTCGCCATGGTGGAGACCGGCTTCACCCGGGCGAAGAACGCGGGGAACATCATCATGAAGAACCTGATGGATTTCTGCATCGGCACGGTGGTGTTCATGTTCTTAGGGTTCGGGCTGCTGCTGGGGGAGGATGCCCTGGGCGGCTTCATCGGGATCCCCACCCTGCAGATCATCACGGACTATGCCCATTTTGACTGGTCTCAGTTCGTGTTCAACCTGGTGTTCTGCGCCACCACAGCCACGATCGTCTCCGGCGCTATGGCAGAGAGGACGAGGTTCATCTCCTACTGTATCTATTCGGCGGTGATCTCCCTGGTGGTCTATCCGATCGAGGCCCATTGGATCTGGGGCGGCGGCTGGTTGGCGGTCCGGGGCTTCCATGACTTTGCCGGCTCCTGCGCGATCCACATGGTAGGCGGCACCTCGGCCCTGATCGGGGCGGCCCTCTTAGGGCCCCGCATCGGCAAATATAACGCCGACGGCACCCCTAACGCGATCCCGGGCCACAACATCGTGATCGGCGCACTGGGCTGCTTTATCCTGTGGTTCGGCTGGTACGGCTTTAACGGAGCGGCGGCCACCTCCGGCCCCCAGCTGGCCTCGATCTTCGCCACCACCACCATCGCGCCGGCCGTGGCTACCGTGGCCTGCATGATCTTCACCTGGATCAAGTACGGCAAGCCCGATGTCTCCATGTGTTTGAACGCCTCCCTGGCGGGCCTGGTGGCCATCACCGCCGGGTGTGATGTGACCGATGCCATGGGCGCTTTCTTCATCGGCATCGTGTCCGGCCTCCTGGTGGTGTTCGGGGTCTGGTTCTGCGACTACGTGATCCACGTGGACGATCCGGTAGGCGCGGTGGCCGTCCACTGCTGCAACGGCATCTGGGGGACGATCGCGGTAGGCCTCTTTGCCACACCGGCCGCCCCGGGGAATGAGATCTGCGGCCTGTTCTACGGCGGAGGCTTCGGACAGCTGGGCATCCAGCTTTTGGGGATGATCGCCGTGATCGCCTGGACGGTAGTGACCATGTTCATCGTGTTCAAGGCGATCGACAAACTGACCGGTCTGCGGGTCACAGACCAGGAGCAGCTGGACGGACTGGATATCCACGAGCACGGGATCGATGCCTATGCCGGGTTCCGGTATGATAAGTGAAGTGACCGATGAACGTAAAAAGGCGGCTGATGCCCCTCTGTATGAGGGGGCGTCAGCCGCCTTGGCTTCTTGATAACAGTAAAGGTCCATAGATACCTATCACGCGGCCTTCATCGTTCTTTTGGGAACCGCTTCTTGATCATCAAAAAGCAGACCAGATCCACCGCCGCTGTCACGCTCCAGGATACGGGATAGGAGAGGTACAGCGTGGTAAGGGTGGGGACAGCCCGGAACACGGTGAAGATCCACACCACCCGGAGGCCGCAGGCGCCCAGGATGGAGACGATCATGGGGACCACGGAAAAGCCCAGCCCTCTAAGGCTCCCCACCAGCACATCCATCCAGCCGCAGATAAAATAAATGCTGCAGATGACCACCAGGCGCATGTACCCATAGTGGATCACCTCCGGCGGGTCAGGGGAATAGATCTTAAGGAGCCAGGGGCCGGCCAGGACGAAGCCGCCCCCCATCACCAGCCCCACCACCGTCACGGTGGCCAGGCACAGGAGCAGGGTCCGGGTGATCCGGCTGTACTTGCCGCCGCCTAAGTTCTGGCTGGTAAAGCTCAAGCAGGTCTGATGGATCGAGTTCATGGCGCTGTACACAAAGCCCTCCAGATTGCTGGCGGCCGTGTTCCCGGCCACGGCGATGGCGCCGAAGTCGTTCACGGAGGACTGGATCAGCACATTGGAGATGGAGAAGACCGCGCCCTGGAAGCCGGCGGGCAGCCCTACCTTAGCGATCCTTAGCAGCATCCCTTTGTTGATGTGCAGGCGGGAGGGCTCCAGACGGTAGGCCGTATCGCTCTTTATCAGACAGCGGCAGATCAGCGCCGCGGAGATACATTGGGAGATCACCGTAGCCAGGGCCACGCCGGCCACCCCCATGCCCAGGAGGATGACGAAGCCTAGGTTCAGCACCACATTGACCACCCCGGCCACGATCAGGAAGTACAGGGGCCTTTTGGTATCCCCCACTGCCCGCAAGATCGCCGCGCCGAAGTTATAGAGCATGAGCACCGGCATCCCGGCGAAGTAGATCCGCATATATAAGGTGGCCTTGTCCAGCACATCCTCCGGCGTCCCCATCAGGGTCAGCATGGGCCCGGAGGCAAAAAGGCCGATCAGCACCAGCACCGCGCCGCACAGCAGGCTGACGGTCACGGCGGTATGGACAGCCTGTCCCGTCTCCCGCTCCTTTCCCGCGCCGAAATACTGGGCCACAAGCACGTTCACCCCCACGGAAAGGCCGACGAACACGTTGATCAGCAGATTGATCAGAGCGGAGGTGGCGCCCACGGCCGCCAGGGACTCATAGCCGGCGAAGCGGCCTACCACCACCACGTCTGCCGCGTTGAACAGGAGCTGTAAGATGCCCGAGAGCATCAGCGGGATCGAATACGCCAGGATCTTCCCTAAAAGCGGCCCTGTACACATGTCCATTTCATAAGATCTTTTCATGATATCCTCCCTTTTCTCATCAAGTACCTTATAATAAATGACCGTCTAAGGAGTGTACCACAGTCCCCTGCTCTTTGCAACCGATCTTTTAACATCTTATCAACATCCGAAAAATCTACTTAACAGCGGCTCCTCCCCGTGTTATAATAAGCAGAAGATATGCCAAAAACAGACCGGGGCTTTACCAGCCCGGATCATCAAGGAGGTATGGACTATGGCACTTGTAAGACAGAACGCACTTTCCCTGACGACCATGAGCGAATCATGGGCAGCCAGCGCCCGCGAGTTCGAAGCAGGCGGGCAGCCCGAGATCGACTACTGGTGTTCCCCCACCGTGACTTCCACAGATCCCGGCCGTCATGCGGACCTTGTGGGGCGCACGGTCCAGGTGGCGCTGGAGGAATATTCGAATATCGTATCATTTGGCACGATCCGGTCCATCGAGATCATGACGGTGCAGGAGACCTTTGAAAAATTTGGCCCGGAGGGCCTGGATATCTTAGGGCTGCCGAAATGTACCAGCGTGACCGATTTTTTAAGGGAGATCCACGAGACCCTGACCTCCTCCAACCCGGAGAAGATCAACGTGTTCTCCCCGCTGGCCAACATCATCATCAATATCAAGCCGATCCCGGCCTACTTAAAGAGCGGCCGCGGGAACCGGGCGGTCATCCGATGATCTTTACAAGATCACAAAATCGTCATAAAATCGTATGGAAATAGACCGAAATACTTCAAGAAGATCTCAGGACTTTCATGTAAAATATACGTAAGCTTACAATGATCGGCGATCTGCCGCATTGTATCTCGTTATGTTTTATAGAGTCATCAAGAAAGGATGGGATGCTTAAATGAAGATATGGAAGATATGGAAAAGATCGGGCGCCGTTCTGCTGGCCGTTGTCTTAGCCGGGGCCATGGCGGTACCGGCGGCCGCAAAGGAGGAGCGGGAGAAGATCACCAAGGTGGCCCTCACCTTCAGCGCCTATGACAGCGGGGATGAGGGGGAATACGGCGAGGTGGAGGTCACGGCCGACTCCGGCCCCTACGGTGTGGATGAGGTAGAGTTCCTTTCCAGCACCTCCTCCACCAGCTACCCCAGGGTCCGGGTCACCATGTATGCGGATGATGATGCATATTTTGCCTCTGCCTCCAAGTCCCTTTTCGATCTGGACGGGGAGGGGGCTTCCTATGTCAGCGCCAGTCGGCGGGACAGCAATTCCTGCATCGTCCTGACCGTGCAGCTGAAGAAGTACAGCGGCGCTGTGGCCGATGTGCCGGAGGGCGCGGACTGGGAGCAGGCAGGCATCGGGACCTGGGATGAAGTGGCGAACGCAGCCTACTATGAGGTCCGTTTAAAGCGGGGCGGCGCGATGATCGGGGAGACCATGAAGGTGGATGATACCCGGTTCGACTTCACCTCCATGATCACCCAGACCGGGAAGTACTCCTTCCAGGTCCGTTCCGTGAACCGTTACATGACCTCTAAGGCGAGCAAGTGGGCCAGCTCCGAACGCTGGGACATCGATGATGAGGCGCTTAGCGAGCTTAGGGGCCGGGGCGGCAGCACCAATAATTTTTATACAGGCTCCACCTCCGGCAGTTCTGGCAGCACCTCCGGTACCGTCTCTTCCTCTACAAATGGCGGTCCTTCCGGAGCCGTCACCGGATGGCAGAGGAACAATGTGGGCTACTGGTACCGCAATTATGACGGCACCTGGCCCGCGGCCCGCTGGCAGCAGATCAATGGCTACTGGTACTATTTCAACCAGGACGGCTATATGGTAGCGAACAACTGGCTCCACCACACCGATGGCAAGTGGTATTACTTAGGACCTAATGGCGCCATGCTGACCAACACCCGCACACCGGATAACTACTATGTAGATGCCAACGGGGTCTATATCCCGGGCAGATGATAAGATATGACAGAAGGGTATGTGAAAGGGCGGGAGCCGCGTGATGCTCCCGCCCTGTTTTTATGCACACACACCCAAAGGAAGATGTCAGTTAAAGCTGACAGGTGGTCCGGCGCGGCGAGTAGGGGAAAAACCTCCCCTGCTGGATCCGGTCCGCCGTGAGCCCCGGTCTCACAGGACTCTCTCATAGGCCAGCCGTTCATCCCCATCCTCCAGATAGATGATCCCGCATCGTGTAAATCCGTTCTCCTCCAGTACATGCTGCATCACGAGGTTGTCCCGGTGGGTATCGATCCGCAGGCTGGCGGCCTGAAGGGCCAGGCACCTGGCCTGGGCCCATTGAAAGCAGGCCTTGGCAAAGCCTCTCCCCCTGCCGGCGCTGGCCACCCGGTGGACCACCCCGTAGGCCCCCTCCTGCAGCCAGGCTCCCTCATAGATCTTACGGTAGGTAGGATCTTCTTCTACCGCGAAATAAAAGGTCCCCAAGAGCTCGCCCTTCTTTGGCGCTTTGCGGGACCCTCCGTCCTGGGGGCCATCCGCCACACAGAGGAAGGCCTTTCCCTCCCGGATGCCTTTACGTACCACTTCCTCCGGAGGGTAATGGTCCTTCCATTGATCCGGGTTCCCGGTCCTACGCATGAACTGCCGGGCGGTCTCATAGATCGCCATCATCTGCGGCAGGTCCTCCAGAACAGCTGCTCTGATCTCCAATCCTGTCTCCTCCTGTCCCTATGAACGCCAGGCTCGCCGCCTGCTGTCCGCTCCCTGCCCCTTCATCGCAGATGAGCCATATAGGCAGTCACTGCCGCTACACAGGCATCCATCCCGGCCTTTAAGCTATCTAAGCAGAGATGGTAGTTCTTCGGCTTACCCCATTCATTGCCGGTATAATACTGGTAATAGTCCTTACGCTTCTGGTCCACCTCCCGGACCTTCTGCTCTACCTGCTTTGCGTTCTCCTCTGAGAGCCCGTCCAGCTCCAAGAGTCTCTGGACCCGCTTCTTTAAACTGGCATAAAAGTACAAGTTCAGACACTGCTCATCCTTTAGCACCATATCCGCGCAGCGCCCCACGATCACACAGGGACCGTGCTGGGCCAGCCGGTGGATCACCCTGGACTGGGCCATGAAGATCTGGTCGGACATGGGTACCTCATAGGTATAGGTCAGGATGTCATGTACCGTCTCATGCTTATCCATGAAGGCCTGATCGTACATCTCAAAGATATGCTCTTCGATATCGATATCATCAGCCGCCATCTTGATCAGTTCCTTATCATAAAAGGGGATCCCCAGTTTTCCTGCCAGCATCTGACCGATCTGCCGTCCTCCGCTCCCAAATTCTCTGCTGATAGTGATGATCTTCGTCATAAAAGTACCCTCCCAACTCTAGCTTTTCTGCCGTGATCCATCCAGACCATAGAGATCTTGATATAGCTCCATTATAGCGCATAGGAGGGTATTCGGCAATCATTAACCGGGAATTTCCACTGGGATTTTATTACTCTGGCGTAACAGTTCAGACAACGTCCGAACTGTTACACTCTGGCCGCTTTTCCCAGATAAGCCAGAAGGTCCGCGGCGGGAGGGGGATGAAAAGTAACATCACGCTGTCTTAAAGAGATGGAGATAAACGGAGGAATAGAACACTCCGTCCCGATCCTCAAAACAGTGGTCACCCCCATACTTTTTGGCTACGGACCCCACAGAGAGGAGGCCTGTCCCGCCCCCTGGTTTCAAAGAGCAGTAGGTACCCTCCGGTGTTTTGGACACGGAAGAAAAGCTATTGTCCATGGTGATGGTGAGGACGCCATGATGCATGCGGCTCTTTAAGGTGAGGAAGGGCTTTTTGGCTGTGCGGCAGGCCTCGATGCCATTTTCCAGCAGGTTCCCGATGATGACACAAAGATCGCTGGCCGGTACCTGGCCCGTGTCGGACGGGATCTCCAGCTGGAGGACGATCGGGATCTGGGCTTCCCGGGCCACGGTCTGGTAATAGAAGGCCAGCGCATTTACCGCCTCATTTTCGCACAGGTTGCCCAGATCTCCCTCCGGGATCTTAGCGGACACTTCATCCAGATAGGCCATGAGCTTTTCCTTCTTGGCATCCTTGCTGGCCGCCCACCGGCGGATCGCTGCCAGATGATGCTTTAAGTCATGGCGCTGTCTCTGCAGAGCGGCAGAGGTTTCAGACAGCAGCTGATACCGGTCCTTCTGCGCTTCGATCTGCTTCTCCATGAGGGATACTTCGAAGGCCAGCTGACGGTTTTCCAGCTTCAGCGTGAGCATATCCCAGATAAGATCACCACAGAGGATGGACGCCATGATCAGGGCGGTCACCACGCCGATCTGAAAGAAGAAGGATTTCTGCACATCCCAGTCGAACAGATAGTAGTTGGCTACCTCCAGCAGTGAAAAGAGTGCGATGACCGCCACCGGCAGGAGAAAGCGCCGGGCCATCCGGCTGCGACAGCACACGACCTCCCGCAGGATACAAAAGCCGCACAGGCAGAGAGCCAGAGGGTCTAAGATATGGAACAGGTACATGGTCTTTGACAGGGAGGCGATCCCCGCCAGCTGGGCGACGGCGGCCAGGCAGGCTGACACCTCCAGGACCAGGCACTGGACCGTCAGGAGCCGTCTCTGCTGATCGCCCAGCAGGAGCAGACAGAACTTGGTCAGCGGGATCGCCATGGTAAAAAGACCGCCAAATGCCATGATATACAGGACCCCTGCGTTCTGGACCAAAAGCCCGGTAAGGTTGCATTCCCCCGTGACCCAGATCCCGGTACACAGGGAGAAGAGCCCCAGCCAGAACAGGGCGGTCCCGGCTTTTTCAAACCGGGTGATGGCAAAGGCCATGAGCCACAGCAGGACGCCTAAGACCATCAGGACGCCGGCCACTGCCAGGGAAAAGCCCATGGTGGACACAAGATGCTTGATGATCGCTCCCGGACTGCCGATGAGCACAGGATGGAGCATCAGATGGTCTCTCTGAGAGGGGGAGTGGTATATAAAGGTCAGGGTCACAGTCCTGTCGCTGTCCGGCAGACGGAGCAGGGCCACCTTGGTAGGCGGATCTAACAGAAAGGCCGGATAGCTCCCATCCTGTCCGTACCGGAAGAGCAGATCCCCGTCCACATAGACCGACAGCGGGGCGTACACGGTCTTCAGATAGATATAGTCCCCTTTTTGCAGCTGTACCTGGGCCGTCAGGGTCACCAGGGTACGGCTGTCCGGAAGGGGGAGAGGAGCAGGAAGGGTAAGGAAGACTGGGGGAGACGGTCCGTCCACGTTACACTGCCACTGTGTGACGGTCTGTATGGGGGCCTTATCCTGCGCGCCGTCGGGGCCTCCCGCCCGCAGGGACAGGATAAAAAACAGGATGCCGGTCAAAAAGAGCATCCATATGGATAAATGGACAGCGGGAAAACGGCTGGGTCTGTTCATGGTCCTCTCCTTATAAAAGAGCATATAACGATACATATCGCGATAAAGGGCAGATAGATTATAGCAAAAAGGGGGGATTTATGTCAATGTAGCCATCTGTCCTGATACCGCTCAGCATCACTACATCGCCTTGACTTTAACGATCAAAAGTGGTAAAGTAGCAGGAGCATCTCTTTATAACAGGAAGGAGTCGGTTTATGTCAACTTTAGAGAAGGTCCGCGCTCGTTTTCAGAAGGATCATTTTGCAACGGACGCCACCGGGATCGTCATCGAGCTTGCAGAGCCAGGGAAGGCGGTGTGCTCCCTGACCTTGGAGGAACGGCATATGAACATGGATAACGTTCCTATGGGAGGGGCTGTTTTTACATTGGCAGATTTTACCTGCGCCATCGCTGCCAATGGGTGTTCAGAGAGGCGGATCGTCACCCAGAATGCCTCGATCACCTTTCTCTCCCCGGCAAAGGGAGGGCGGCTGATCGGGGAAGCCTCATGCCTGCGGGAGGGGCGTACCACTTCTCTCTATGAAGTGGATATAAGAGATGAGCTGGGGACCTATGTGGCCCACGCCACGGTAAATGGATATGCCGTCCGATAGACTTTATCAGACCGATCCAAAGATCGTATATGCAGATGAGAAAAAGGAGGGACTTGTAACATGGTGATCACGGATCTTTTAGAGCGGAACGCCCGTCTTTACGGTCCAGAGACCGCGCTGGTGGAGCTGAACCCTTCCCAGGAACGGGACAGCGCGGTGACCTGGAGGGAAGCCAGCCTGATCGAGAGCGCGGCCAACGGCGCGCCTTACCGCAGGGAGCTGAGCTGGGCCGATGTGGACCGGCGTGCCAACCGCTTTGCTAACCTGCTCTTAAGCCGCGGCCTGGAGCGGGAGAAAAAGGTGGGCATCCTGATGATGAACTGCCTGGAATGGCTGCCGGTCTATTTCGGGATCTTAAAGGCGGGGGGCGTAGCCGTTCCCTTGAACTTCCGCTATTCCGCGGAGGAGATCAAGTATTGTGTGGAGCTGGCGGATGTGGAGGTGCTCGTCTTCGGGCCGGAGTTCATCAGCCGTATGGATACCATAGCAGAAGATCTGACCGGCGTGCGGATGATGTTCTTCCCGGGGCCGGGAGGGCCGTCCTATACAGAGGATTTCTTAAAGCTCATGGGCTTCTGCTCGGCCAGCGCGCCGCCCATCGCCTTAGAGGAGACGGACCGGGCGGCGATCTACTTCTCCTCTGGCACCACCGGCTTTCCTAAGGCGATCCTCCATGACCATCGGGCCTTGCGCTCCTCCTGCGAGACGGAGCAGAAACACCATGGGCAGACCAGGGAGGACGTGTTCCTGTGCATCCCACCGCTGTACCACACCGGCGCGAAGATGCACTGGTTCGGTTCGCTGCTCTCAGGCAGCAAGGCCGTCCTCCTCAGAGGGGTGAAGCCGGAGTGGATCCTCCGGGCGATCACAGAGGAGAAGTGTACCATCGTATGGCTCTTGGTACCCTGGGCGCAAGACCTTCTGGATGCGATCGAGTCCGGAAAGGTGGAGATGGAGCATTACCTGCTGGAGCAGTGGCGCCTGATGCATATCGGGGCACAGCCTGTCCCGCCCAGTCTGATCCAGCGCTGGAAGAAGCATTTTCCGCATCATCAGTATGATACCAATTATGGCCTGAGCGAATCTATAGGGCCAGGCTGCGTCCATCTGGGAGTGGAAAATATCCATAAGGTAGGGGCCATCGGAAAGCCGGGCTACCACTGGGAGGCGAAGATCGTGGATGAGCAGGGCCAGGAGACGGCGAAAGGCCAGGTGGGCGAGCTGATCGTCCATGGCCCGGGCGTCATGCTCTGCTATTATAAGGATCCAAAGGCCACGGCGGAGGTCTTAAAGGACGGGTGGCTCTATACCGGGGATATGGCCCGCATGGACGAGGATGGGTTCATCTATCTGGTGGACCGGAAGAAGGATGTGATCATCTCCGGAGGCGAGAACTTATATCCGGTGCAGATCGAGGATTTCCTCCGCCAGAACGATAAGATCAAGGACGTGGCGGTGATCGGTCTGCCGGACGCCCGTCTCGGGGAGATCGCGGCGGCGATCATCGAGTGCAAGGAGGGGGTCAGCTGTACAGAGGAGGAGATCATGGCCTTCTGCCAGGAGCTTCCCCGGTATAAACGGCCCAAGAGGATCATCTTTGAACCGGTGCCGCGCAACCCCACCGGGAAGATCGAGAAGCCGCTTTTGCGTGAGCGGTACTGCCATGGCAGTCTGGTGGAAGCCCAGATCAAAAATTAGGAGGATAAGGAAATGGACCTTTTTATCAAGCTTTTCCTGCTCATCGTCTTCTTTGGCGTGATGATCGGGATCGGATTCTATTGCCGCCGGCATGCTACGGATGTCAACGGTTTTGTACTGGGGGGCAGGAGCGTGGGTCCCTGGCTGACGGCCTTTGCCTATGGGACCAGCTATTTCTCGGCGGTGGTCTTCGTGGGATATGCAGGGCAGTTCGGCTGGAAATATGGGATCGCCGCCACCTGGGCAGGCCTGGGGAATGCCTTTATCGGCTCCCTCTTAGCCTGGGCGGTGCTGGGACGCCGTACCCGGATCATGACGCAGCATCTGGACAGCGCCACTATGCCGGAATTTTTCGGCCAGCGCTTTGAGAGTAAGCCTTTAAAGCTGGCGGCCTCGGTGATCATCTTTATCTTCCTGATCCCCTACACGGCCAGCCTCTACAATGGCCTCAGCCGTCTCTTCGGCATGGCCTTTGATATCGACTACAGCGTGTGCGTGGTGGCCATGGCGGTGCTTACCGGCATCTACGTGATCGCCGGCGGCTATATGGCCACCGCCATCAATGATTTTATCCAGGGGATCATCATGATCTTCGGTATCATCGCCGTGATCGTGGCCGTGCTGAACAGCCAGGGAGGCTTTCTGGCCGCGCTCAACGCCCTGTCCCAGGTGAGCGATGAGACCGTCTCCAGCGCGCCCGGCGTGTTCAACTCCTTCTTCGGGCCAGATCCCGCTAACCTTTTAGGGGTGGTGATCCTCACCAGCCTTGGGACCTGGGGGCTGCCCCAGATGGTGCAGAAGTTCTATGCGATCAAAAACGAGGGGGCGATCAACAAGGGGATGATCATCTCCACGGTATTTGCCACCATCGTAGCCGGAGGCTGCTATTTCCTGGGGGGCTTCGGCCGTCTCTTCAGCGACCGGATCGATATCGCGGCTAACGGCTATGATTCGGTGGTGCCCACCATGCTCTCGGGCCTCCCCCCGATCCTGATCGCGGTGGTGGTGATCTTAGTGCTCTCCGCCTCCATGTCCACCCTCTCTTCTCTGGTGCTGGCATCAAGCTCCACCTTGACGTTAGACTTTATCAAGGGTAATATGATAAAAGAGATGGATGAAAAGGAACAGGTGCGATGGATGCGGGGCCTTCTGGTGGTGTTCATCGCGGTCTCCGTGGTGCTGGCACTGATCCAGTACCGTTCCAATGTCACCTTTATCGCACAGCTCATGGGTGTGAGCTGGGGCGCGCTGGCTGGCGCGTTCCTGGCGCCCTTCCTCTATGGCCTATATTGGAAGCGCACCACCAAGGCGGCCTGCTGGGTCAGCTTCCTGTTCTCCACGATCGTGATGCTGGCCAATATCTTTGTCCGTTCCAGCTTCCCGGCCTATCTGCAGTCCCCGATCAATGCCGGCGCCTTCTGTATGCTGGCGGGGCTGGCGATCGTGCCGGTGGTGAGCATGGTGACAAAGGCGCCGGAGCAGAAAGCCCTGGAGTCGATCTTCTCCTGCTATGACAGGAAGGTGACCGTCTCTGTGACCGATTCCATCGGAGAGAAGGAATGAAGGAGGTAAAGTACATATGAAGACATTGATGCTCGGTAACGAGGCGGTGGCCAGAGGTCTCTATGAGGCAGGCTGCTGCTTTGTATCCAGCTACCCCGGGACACCCAGCACGGAGATCACGGAGTGTGCGGCCCGATACGAAGAGCTGTACGCAGAGTGGGCGCCTAATGAGAAGGTGGCCATTGAGGCTGCCCTGGGCGCTTCCCTGGCAGGTGAACGGAGCTTCTGCGCCATGAAGCACGTGGGCCTTAATGTGGCGGCCGATCCGCTGTTCACCATTTCCTATACCGGCGTGAACGCCGGGCTGCTGATCGGGGTGGCCGATGACGCCGGCATGCACAGCTCCCAGAACGAGCAGGACTCCCGCCACTATGCCCGGGCGGCGAAGCTCCCTATGCTGGAGCCCTCGGACTCCGCAGAGGCCCTGGCCTTCACGAAGCTGGGCTACGAGCTTTCCGAGAAGTTCGACACGGCGGTCCTGATCAAGATGTGTACCCGCGTCAGCCATTCCCAGAGTGTGGTGGAGACGGGGGAGCGCATGGTCCCGGAGCAGAAAGGCTATGTGAAGGATCCCGGTAAATACATCATGATGCCGGCCAATGCCAAGAAGCGCCATCCGGTGGTGGAAGAGCGCACCAGAGCGCTGGCGGCCTGGGCGGAGACGGCTGCGATCAACCGGACCGAACCGGGACAGGATCGGTCTTTAGGGATCGTCACCTCCTCCACCTGCTATCAGTATGTGAAGGAAGCCTTTGGCGATACCTATCCTGTGCTGAAGCTGGGCATGATCTGGCCCATGCCAAAGGAGAAGATCAAGGACTTTGCCGCCTCCGTCCAGAGGCTGGTGGTGGTGGAGGAGCTGGACGGCTTCATCGAGGCCCACATAAAGAGTCTGGGGCTTGCGGTATCGGGAAAAGAGCTGTTCTCCCAGATCGGTGAGCTGAGCCAGAACCTGGTAAAGGAGGGGCTGGGAGGGGCGGTACAGGCCGGACCTTCCCTTAAGGAGCAGGTCCCAGCCAGACCGCCGGTGATGTGCGCAGGCTGTCCCCACCGCAGCCTGTACTATGTCTTAAAGAAGCTAAAGCTCACGGTGCTGGGCGATATCGGGTGCTATACCTTAGGCGCTGTAGCGCCTCTGAACGCCGTTGACACCACGATCTGCATGGGAGCTTCTGTCTCCGGCCTCCACGGCTTCGTCAAGGCGGGGGATGAGGGGACGGCAGGGCGGACAGTGGCGGTCATCGGGGATTCCACCTTTATCCATTCCGGTGTCACCGGACTGATCAACATCGCCTACAACGGCTCCGACGCCACGGTGATCATCCTGGATAATTCCATCACAGGCATGACAGGACATCAGCAGAACCCCACTACGGGCTATAACCTGAAGGGGGATCCCTGCACCAAGATCGACTTAGAGAGCCTGTGCCGCGCGGTGGGGATCCGGCGTGTGCGGGTGGTGGATCCCTATGATATGGAGGCCTGCCAGGCCGCGGTCAAGGAAGAGCTTTCGGTGAAAGAGCCTTCGGTCATCATCTCCCGCCGTCCCTGCGCATTGCTGAAATATGTCAAACATCCGGGACCCATAAGCTGTGATCAGGAGAAATGTAAGGGCTGCAAGGCCTGTATGGCCATCGGCTGCCCGGCGATCAGCATGGCAGGAGGCAGAGCGAGGATCGATGACACACTCTGCGTGGGCTGCGGGGTCTGTCAGCAGCTCTGTAAGTTTGGCGCGCTGGGGTGACCCTTCGGGGATGATACGCCTATGAGTACATGCAGGACCAGGTACTAAACGACAGAGAATGGAGATGGAATATGGAAACGAAAAATATCATGATCGTAGGTGTGGGGGGGCAGGGGACCTTGCTGGCCAGCAAGCTTTTAGGCCGCCTGCTCCTGGGCAGAGGATATGACGTGAAGGTGAGCGAGGTCCACGGGATGAGCCAGCGGGGCGGGAGCGTGGTGACCTATGTCCGTTATGGGGACCGGGTCTGTTCCCCTGTGATCGATAAAGGACAGGCGGACTGCATCCTTTCCTTTGAGCTTCTGGAAGCGGCCCGCTATACAGACTATCTGAAGCCGGGCGGCCGGATCATCGTGAACAGCCAGCAGATCGATCCCATGCCGGTGATCGTGGGGGCGGCGTCCTACCCGGAGGAGCTGGAAGAGAAGCTTAAAGGTCTGGGGATCGAAGTGGACGCGCTGGATGCCCTTACCCTGGCGGAGGAGGCGGGCAGCAGCAAGGCGGTGAACCTGGTGCTCATGGGCAGGCTGTCCAAGCATTTTGACTTTACCCAGGAGGAGTGGATGGAGGCGATCGAGCAGAGCGTCCCGCCCAAGTTCCTGGAGATGAACAAGAAGGCCTTTGCGCTGGGAAGAGATGCGTAAGAGGAGATCGATAAAGAAGAAGGAGGCGTTTATGGAACGGTACTACCAAAAGGAGATCGAGACCGCGGACCGGGAGCAGATCCTGGCATGGCAGAATGAGCGGCTGGTGGGTCAGGTGCGCCATGTCTGGGATCATGTACCCTACTACCGGAAGAAGATGGAGGAGAAGGGGGTCACACCGGAGGATATCCGGAGCGTGGAGGATCTGCACAAGCTGCCCTTTTTGACAAAGGATGATCTGCGGGAGGCCTATCCCTATGGCCTGCTGGCAAAGCCCTTAAAGGACTGTGTCCGCATCCAGTCCACATCGGGTACCACCGGCCGCAGAGTGGTGGCTTTTTATACCCAGCATGACATCGACCTGTGGGAGGACTGCTGTGCCCGGGCTATCGTAGCGGCAGGGGGTACAGAGGAGGATGTGTGCCACGTCTGCTATGGCTACGGCCTGTTTACCGGGGGGCCGGGACTGAACGGGGGGAGCCACAAGGTGGGCTGTCTGACCCTCCCCATGTCCTCGGGCAATACGGACCGGCAGCTGCAGTTCATGGTGGATCTGGGGGCCACCATCCTATGCTGTACACCCTCTTATGCCGCTTATCTGGCCGAGAGCATCCACGAGCAGGGGCTGCAGGACAAGATCAAGCTGAAGGCCGGGATCTTCGGCGCTGAGGCTTGGAGCGAGGAGATGCGCCAGGATATCCAGGATAAGCTGAAGATCAAGGCCTATGATATCTACGGGCTCACAGAGACCAGCGGTCCAGGGGTCTCCTTTGAGTGCAGCGAGCAGACCGGTATGCACATCAATGAGGATCATTTTATCGCGGAGATCATCGACCCGGATACAGGGGAGGTCCTTCCGGAGGGCAGTAAGGGCGAGCTGGTGTTCACCGCCATCACCAAGGAGGCGTTCCCGCTCCTGCGCTACCGTACCAGAGATATCTGTGTGCTGACCAGAAAGAAATGCTCCTGCGGCCGTACCCATGTGAAGATGAGCAAGCCTATGGGCAGGAGCGATGATATGCTGATCGTCAAGGGCGTCAATGTCTTCCCGTCCCAGATCGAGACGGTGCTCTTAGAGCAGGGCTATCCCGCCAACTACCAGATCATCGTGGACCGGGTCGGCCATTCCGACACCCTGGAGGTGATGGTGGAGATGACCCCCGAGAACTTCTCGGATAACCTGGGCAAGATCACGGAGATGGAGAAGGGCCTGGTGGCAGCGCTCAAGTCTATGCTGGGGATCTATGCGAAGGTGCGTCTGGTGGCGCCCAAGTCTATCACAAGGAGCGAAGGCAAGGCAGTCCGCGTTATCGACAAGCGGAAGATCTAAGATGGGGAGGAAGAGGATATGACCATACCGCAGATATCAGTATTTTTGGAGAACAGAGCAGGGCAGCTGGCAGATATCACCAGGATCTTAGCCGAGGCCCAGGTGAACATGCGGGCCTTAAGCATCGCGGAGACCACGGATTACGGTGTCCTGCGGCTGATCGTGGACGATGCGCCCAAGGCTTCCTCCGTCCTTTTGGGGGAGGGCTTCATCCTGACCATGACCCCGGTGGTGGGCGTGGCGGTGCCGGACAGGCCGGGCGGGCTGGGGCAGGTGCTCAGCGTGATCTCCCAGGCCGGGATCGACGTGGAGTATATGTATTCGGTCTTTGGTCAGAAGGATGGAGAGGCCTTCATGATCTTCCGCGTGGCGGATACTGAGGGACTGACGGAACTATTTGAAGCCAACAAGATCCACAGGATCAAGGGAGAGGATCTGGGGATCCATTGAGTCAGGAGCAGAGGAGAGCGTAGATGCTGAAGGTGACCTATATCGGACACAGCGGTTTTTTGGTGGAGCTGGAGAAGGTGCTGTTCCTGTTCGACTACTATCAGGGGGAGATCCCCGCGTTGCCGGAGGAAAAGCGGCTGTATGTCTTTGCCAGCCATCGGCACGGGGATCACTTTAACCCGGAGATCTTTAAACTGGCGGAGCAGCATCCGGATGTGCAGTATGTGCTGTCCCGGGATATCTGGCTCAGCCGGGTGCCGAAGGCTCTCCATGGCCAGACCGTCCAGCTAAAGCCCAGGGAGAGATGGGAGGATACGCTGGTGACAGTGGAGACCTTAAAGTCTACGGACGAAGGGGTGGCCTTCCTGGTGCGGGCAGAGGGAAAGACGGTCTACCATGCCGGGGACTTGAACCACTGGCACTGGGAAGGGGAGACAGAGGCCTGGAACCGGAAGATGGCAGAGGATTTCCACAAGGCCTTAGAGCCCCTTGCCGGGATGCGGATCGACGCGGCCTTCATCCCCCTGGACCCGCGGCAGGAGGGCGGCTATAGCCTGGGGATGGACTATTTCCTGGAGCTGACGGATACGGAACATGTGTATCCTATGCACTGCTGGGAGAAGTACGAGATCATCGACCGATGGTCTGCGGACCACCCGGACAGCCCCTATAAGGAGCGGATCGTGAAGATCGTCAGGCGGGGGGAGAGTTTCGAGACTTGACGAAAGATGATGGAGCGGACAAGCTCCGGCACGGTGCCGGGTGGTAGAATGCATATATTTAGGGAGATGGATGGCCCAGGGGCCGTCTGAACGGTCACAGATGGGGAAGAAAGAGGAAAAAGAGGAGGGCGGAGAGGATGCAGTTTCAATTTGCACACTATAACTACAATGTGATGGATCTTGATAAGTCGATCCGGTTTTACGAGGAGGCTCTGGGCCTTAAGGAGGTGCGCCGGAAGGAAGCCTCTGACGGCAGCTTCATCCTGGTCTATCTAGGCGACGGCATCACCGGCTTCCAGCTGGAGCTGACCTGGCTGCGGGACTGGGAGAAGGAGAAGTACGACCTGGGGGACAATGAGATCCACATGGCCTTTGCCGTGGATGACATGGAGGCGGCCCATGAAAAGCATAAGGAGATGGGCTGTATCTGCTATGAGAACCCGAAGATGGGGATCTATTTCATCGCCGATCCCGACGGGTATTGGCTGGAGATCGTTCCGGTGAAGAAGTGAACGTGCATTTGTAGAGCGATCAAGGCAGCCTGACAAAACACAGGCTATGACGATATAAAGCCGGCGGTACGCATGTCGATATGCGGCCGTCGGCTTTTGTCGTGCGTGTCAAAAGGTTTAGGGGAGCCGGTTGTAGATCTGCCCGGGGTTCAGCTGGACGCCCTTGTAATGGGCCAGCTCACTGACGGTCACCAGCTGGAAGCCCTGGGAGACCAGAGCGGGGACCAGCCTTTCGGTGGCGTCGGCCGTGGCGGAGTAGAGCTCGTGCATCAGGATGATGTCGCCGTCCTTCACCTTGCCCAGCACAGAGCTGATGGTGGACTGGGCGTTCCGGGTCTTCCAGTCTAAGGTATCTACGTTCCACAAGATCACGGGCATCCCCACATTGGCCAGGACGGTGGCATTTTTATTGCCGCCCGGGAGGCGCATCAGGGTGGGGCGGACACCGGTGACAGACTGGATCGTGTTGTTGCAGGCTTCCACCTGGGAGCGGATCTCCGCGGCCCCGATCCGGTTCAGATACTTGTGGTTCTGGGTATGGTTGGCCACCTCGAAGCCTTCATTGACCATCCGTATAACCTCCGCCGCATGGCTGGGGACACGGTCTCCTACCATGAAGAAGGTGCACTTGCCGCCGTACAGGTTCATCACATCCATGATCCGGTTCCCCACAGAACTCTGGGGGCCGTCATCATAGGTGAGGGCGATCATAGGCTTCGTGGGATCCAGCTGACGGATCGTACCTGCCGCCGCAGCTTGGGCTGCGGCGTTCGCTGCGGCCAGAGCCTCCGCCTGCTCGGCCGCCGCCTGGGCCATCCCCTCCTGGAAGGAGGGATCCGCCACCGCCTGTTCAACGGCAGCTGCTGCGGTCTGGGCTGCCTGGTCCGCCCAGGCCACTGCGTCGGTGATATCCCCGGCGCCCTGGGCCGGTCCTTGGCTGCCGCCCGCCCCTGGGCTGCCGGTCCCATCCTGGGCTGTGGCCTGTCCTGCATCGGCTGTCTGCGTTCCGGTGCTGTCTCCATCGCCCCCCATCCGGATCACCCGGGTGGCCGCCTGCATCCGAGACCCTGCCCCGGCCGCGCCCGAGAGTGGTCCCGCACCATAAACAGGCTGGAGTGTGAGCCCTGTCAACACTCCAGCCATTAAGATCGTCTTTACTATCTTTCTCATCTTTATACCTCCCTGCTGGAAACTCTTGCTACTATCTTACAATGGATCGGGGAAAGATACAAGCAGGAAATGCAAGATCTTCATATCCCCCGCAGCAAAGCCTCCACCACCCCGCGGGCGCTCTTCTCCTCCACCGGCAGTGTCAGCCCCGGCTCGTGGATGTGCTCCAGGTAATGGGCGTCCGAATCACTGACGATCCGGCAGCCCTCCAGATAGGGATGCGCCTTTTTCAGCCTGTGGAGCTGCCTTAAGTCCTTCACCTCCGCCGTCTTGAACTGGCTGTCCGGCGGGATGAAGCCTAGGTTTGCCATCAGGCTGTTGGCGGACTTATCCACATGGGCGGGGAACATCACCCCTTCGTAGGATCGGACCAGCTCCCATAACCCTTCAAAGGAGATCTCCGTGGCATTGATCAGCAGGTTTGGGATGCTCCCGCAGATCTGATCCTCTGTGTCATAGAGGAGCTGGAGGCCGAAGATCTCTTCATTATTAGGAAAGGGCATCAGGCGGTCATACACATAAGTGTCAAAGTCCATAGCCGCGTCCAGGTCCGGAAAGAGGCATACGGCATGGATCTCCTCCGAGGTATTGATCTCCATGCCGGGGATCGCTAAGATCCCATATTCCTTTGCCGCGGCCAGGACGGCGGGGCAGTTCTTGCAGGAATTGTGGTCGGTCACCGCCACCGCGTCCAGCCCCAGGATGGCCGCCATCCCCACGATATTAGCCGGGGTCATATCATCGTCCCCGCAGGGAGAGAGGCAGGAGTGGATATGCAGGTCGTAGGAGAGACTGATCATAAGCCCTTCTCCCCGCCTTCAGGCAGGAGCCGGAAGATCTTAAGGGCGGCGTCAAAGATCGGGAGCTCTGTCTCTAAGACCGTTATCCCCTGGACCCTGGCCTTGTTCATGGCGGTCTGGTCCAGATGGGCGTTCTCCGCCATGATCACACAGGCCGCATCCGCCAGTGCCGCCACCGCCAGAGTGTTCATGTTCCCCATCACCGTCACCCACGCACACCCCGCCGGCGCCTTGCTCATGGCGATGCTCAAAAGATCGCAGCAGAAGGGCTTCGTGATCTCCCGCTCCATATCCTCCCCCTCATTCACTTGCTTAAATATCCCGCTATCCCATAACTCTTGGATCGTCATAGCCGTTCTCCTCTTTTCGCTTCATGTTTCTTTTCGCACCATTGTCGATCGTTTAAGAAAGATCTACGTTACTTTTCATACCCACGCCATCCGGATAACGTAGCGGCGGGAGCGCGTCCCATTATATGCTATCCCCCTCCTGCCGCGGACCCTCTGGCCTACCTATGAAAAGTAACAGATCTACGACCCCTCTTCCTCCTGCCGGTCCAACAGGCTCATCTCATCCGAGATCCGCTGGATATACTCCTTCAAGATCCGCAGGGTCTCCTGACCGCCCTTATCGCCCTCGGCTAAGTCCTCCGCCAGGATGGACACCTCCTCGGACAGGTTATGGAGGTTCTCCCGCAGGTAATACACGCAATCGGTCTCCTTAGCGTCGCCCCGTACGATATCCTCTGCCAGGGCCTTGCAGGTGGGGGCGCCGCAGGAGCCGCAGTCCAGCCCCGGGAATTTCTTGCAGAGCCGTTCCACCCGGTTTAAGCGGGTGAAGCTCTCCATCATATTGGCCCCCAGATTGAACACCGGTTCGTACTGGACCCCTGTGGTCCAGGGGATCACATCCTCCGCCTCGTGGGTCATATGGCTGCGGGCCACCGGCATGTAGCGGCGGAGACGTTTTAATTTCGTCTCGGCGATATAGGGGTTCTCCACGGTCAGGACGCCGCCCACGCAGCCGCCGTTGCAGGCGTTCAGCTCGATAAATTCCAGGTTGGTGAACTTCTGGTCCTCCAGATCCTCCAGGACCCGGATCACGTTCTCGATCCCGTCGGCGGCCAGATAGTTTTCCGATAAAAGGCCGCTGGATTCACCGCCGCTGCGGCCCCAGCTGATGCCGATCTTCCCGGCGGTGGCGATATCGGGGTAGTCGTTCCCCACCGCCTTCATCCTGGAAAGGAGCTGGGGGTAGACATCCTTGATCGCCAGGACGCCGTCCACCTGGCTGGATTCATTGCCCAGAGGCGCCTTGGAATAGGTCACCTTGGAAGGGCAGGGGGAGATGAAGAAGATGCCGATCTTCTCTCTGGGGAGACCGGTCTTTTTCACGGCCCGCGCCGCCGCCAGCATGGCTGCGATCTCGATCGGAGGGTTTAAGGGCAGCATATGGGGGATCAGGTTGGGGAAACGGACCCGGATCAGGCGGACCACGGAAGGGCAGGCTGTGCTGATGATCGGCAGCAGGCCATTGTGCTCCGTCACATAGATCCTGGTGGCTTCGCTCACCAGCTCCGCCGCGGCGCTGACCTCGAACACATCGTCAAAGCCCATCAGGAGCAGGGCATTGAGGACGATGTTCACATCATCTAGGTTATTGAACTGGCTGTACAGGCTGGGGGGCGGCAGGGCCACGGTGTAGTCATACCGGCGCATCTCCTCCAGCTTGTCATAGATGGCATATTTGGCATGATGGGGGCAGACACGGATGCATTCCCCACAGTCGATACAGAATTTGCTGTTGATGATCGCCTTTTTGTTCCGGACCCGGATCGCTTCGGTGGGGCAGCGCTTGATGCAGTTTATGCAGCCCTTGCACAGATCCGGATCCAGACGGACGGAATGATAAAATTTATCCATACTAGATATCCACCACCATTGTTATTTTTGTCCCTACACCAAGTTTGGTCTCGACCTCCATGGAATCCGTGTATTTTTTCATGTTCGGCAGACCCATGCCGGCGCCGAAGCCCAGAGAGCGCACCTCGTCCGGAGCGGTGGAGTAGCCGGCCTTCATGGCCAGCTCCACATCCGGGATGCCGGGGCCTACGTCGTCTAATACCATGAGGATCTTCTCCGGTGTGATCTCCACCCGGATCTCACCGCCTTTTGCGTGGATGACCATATTGATCTCTCCCTCGTACATGGCGATCGATACTTTACGGACAGCCTCCGGGCTTACGCCCATCTGTTTTAATTTCTTTTTTACATCACTGCTGGCTTCTCCCGCCCGGGTAAAATCGTCCGGGGAGATCGCGTAAGTCAAACGGATGGCATCTTCCATATCAGATGGCACCTCCTCTCAGTCCGGCTTCATAGAGCATCCCGCAGGCCGAGAACATGCGGTGTCCTGTGGCTAAGACCACCAGGCCCCTTTCTTCGGCCATCTCGATGATGGAGTCATCCGGTTTTTTCCCGCGGACGAAGATGAGGCAGACGATGTCTAACATCTCTGCGGTGCGGATGACCTGGGGATTGCAAAGGCCGGTCAGGAGGACGGAGTGATCCTTGGAAAAAGCCAGCACGTCGCTCATCATATCGGAGCCGCAGGCAGAACGTACCTCCTGGTCCAAAAGGCCTTCGCCGGTGAGTATCCGGGCTTTTAAAGTGTCTTTCACGTCACGAACTGTCATAAAGATATCTCCTTTTGCATTTGGTAGATCTTGCTTGAGGCAAACTGCTACAGGAAAGCTTTTTTGCCGGATATGTGCTGGGGATGATCCACAATAGATCATGGGCGCACCTGGGTAAGATCATATTGTTAGCAATTGCTGTCCTTATCTATTAGGATACCATCGGGATCGGGAATAATCAACAAAAAGATCGCGTTAGTTTTTTCACAAGACCGGTAAGCTGTGCATGAAGGGATGGGGATGACCGACTGACTTTAGCGGATATGCCCCGGAGCGGCTGGAGAGGATATCCAGGCGATCTTCGTTACTTTATATACAATTGACAAAATATGTGGACTTTTTCAAAACCCCATGATAGACTATAAACATATTGCACAATGCATAACATGTCTGCGCTCTGGCTGTGGCCCAGCATTACAGAAAGTCCCGGAAGGATGTTCTAAGGCCGGTCTTTCTGGAGTGCGCAGGCGGCCGCAGGTCCCAGGTCTTGCGGCGATCAAACGAGGAGGTACTTAAATGGCTTGCAAAAAACAAACAGTCCCCTTCAGCGGGACGAAGGAGCAGGAAGAGGCTTTAAAAAAGGTCATCTCCGAGCTCAAAGACACCCAGGGAGCCTTGATGCCGATCATGCAGAAGGCCCAGGATATCTATGGCTATCTCCCGATCGAGGTACAGACCATGATAGCAGACGGAACGGGGATCCCCCTGGAAAAGGTCTATGGCGTGGCGACCTTCTATTCGCAGTTCGCCCTGCAGCCCAAGGGTAAGTATAAGATCTCTGTCTGTCTCGGCACAGCGTGCTATGTTAAAGGCTCCGGCAATATCTTTGCAAAGCTGGAGGAGATCCTTGGGATCACCAATGGCGAATGCACGCCGGACGGAAAGTTCTCGCTGGATTCATGCCGGTGCGTGGGCGCCTGCGGCCTGGCTCCTGTCATGATGATCAATGGCGAGGTATACGGCAGGCTGGTGCCGGAGGATGTCCCCGGTATCCTGGCCAAGTATAACTAGCCTATGATGCCGGAGATCTCCCTGAATGTATTAGACGTGACGGAAAATTCCACCCGGGCCGGGGCCAAGCTGGTAAGCCTCACGGTCGCGGCGGACCACGGGGCGGATACCCTCACCATCCGGATCGAGGATGACGGATGCGGGATGACGCCGGAGCAGGTGGAGCAGGTGACCGATCCGTTCTTTACCACTAGGACGACCCGGAAGGTGGGGCTGGGGATCCCCTTTTATAAATATGCGGCGGAGAGTACGGGAGGGAGCTTCACCATCGATTCCCAGGTGGGGAAGGGGACCACGGTGACGGCGGTCTTTGGCCTGTCCCATATCGACCGGATGCCTTTGGGGGATATCACCAGTACGGTACATACCTTGATCGTGTATCATCCGGGAACGGACTTTGTCTATACCTACCAGGTAGATGACCGGATGTTCGTCTTAGACACCAGGGAATTTAAGGAGATCTTAGGGGATGTCCCCTTTTCAGAACCGGAGGTCTCCCAGTATATCATGGAATTTTTGACAGAGAACAAAGCAGACGTGGACCAGGGCGTGGTGCTGTAAGGCGCCGGGCCGGGACGTATCCTGCGAGCATGCAGGAGCGGCGCCTGCGGAATAGGAGGACAACATGAAGACTCTTGCTGAATTAAAGGCGATCCGTGAAAAGATGCAGAACCAGGTGGGGCTGCGGGCGGAGGACCATGACCATATCCGGGTAGTGGTGGGGATGGCGACCTGCGGGATCGCCGCCGGCGCCAGACCGGTACTGACCAAGCTTTCCCAGGAGGTCCAGGAGAGAGGGCTGACCGATAAAGTGGCTGTGACCCAGACCGGCTGTATCGGCCTTTGCCAATATGAGCCGATCGTAGAGGTCATGGCTCCGGGCGAGCCTAAGGTGACCTACGTCCATATGGACCCGGAGAAGGCCGTGGAGATCGTAAACCGCCATCTGGTAGGCGGCCATGTGGTGGATGAGTATACCCTTGGCGCTACTGACATGAAATAAGGAGGAAGACGTATTATGTATCGTTCACATGTACTGGTCTGCGGCGGAACCGGGTGTACCTCCTCCGGGAGTCCACAGATCATCGAGAGATTAAAAGAAGAGATCGCAAAACAAGGACTGCAGGATGAGGTGGCGGTGATCCAGACCGGCTGCCATGGCCTGTGTGCATTAGGCCCCATCATGATCGTGTATCCGGATGCCAGCTTCTACTCCATGGTCAAGGTAGAGGATATCCCGGAGATCGTTTCGGAGCATCTGTTAAAGGGCCGTGTGGTCACCCGTCTCCTGTATGACGAGACGGTCACCGCAGGCGGCGTGAAGGCTTTAGTGGATACCGATTTCTATAAGAAGCAGCACCGGATCGCCTTAAGGAACTGCGGCGTGATCAACCCGGAGGTGATCGACGAGTACATAGGTACCGGCGGCTACGAGGCCCTGGGCAAGGTATTGACCGAGATGACCCCGGACGATGTGATCAAGGTGCTCTTAGATTCCGGCCTGCGCGGAAGAGGCGGCGGCGGCTTCCCCACCGGCTTAAAGTGGAAGCTGGCCAAGCAGAACGAGGCGGATCAGAAGTATGTCTGCTGTAACGCCGACGAGGGCGACCCGGGCGCGTTCATGGACCGTTCCGTGTTAGAGGGCGACCCCCATGTGGTCTTAGAGGCCATGGCGATCGCCGGTTACGCCATCGGAGCTAACCAGGGCTATATCTACGTCCGTGCCGAGTATCCGATCGCGGTGGACCGTCTGAAGATCGCGATCGAGCAGGCCAGGGAGTATAACCTGTTAGGGAAGGATATCTTCGGCACCGGCTTTGATTTCGATATCGACTTACGGCTTGGGGCAGGCGCCTTCGTCTGCGGCGAGGAGACGGCTCTGATGACCTCCATCGAGGGCAAGAGAGGGGAGCCACGTCCCCGTCCTCCGTTCCCGGCACAAAAAGGGCTGTTCGGAAAGCCCACCATCTTAAATAACGTGGAGACCTACGCTAATATCCCCCAGATCATCCTGAACGGACCGGAATGGTTCGCGGCTATGGGTACGGAGAAGTCCAAGGGCACCAAGGTGTTCGCCTTAGGCGGCAAGATCCGCAATACCGGCCTGGTGGAGATCCCCATGGGCACCACCCTGCGGGAGGTGATCGAGGAGATCGGCGGCGGCATCCCTAACGGCAAGAAGTTCAAGGCGGCCCAGACCGGCGGTCCCTCCGGCGGATGTATCCCGGCTGAGCATTTTGATATCCCGATCGATTATGATAACCTGATCTCCATCGGCTCTATGATGGGCTCCGGCGGTCTGATCGTCATGGATGAAGACGACTGTATGGTGGATATCGCCAAGTTCTTCTTAGAGTTCACCGTGGAAGAATCCTGCGGTAAATGTACGCCCTGCCGGATCGGTACCCGGCGTATGCTGGAGATCCTGACCAAGATCACCAAGGGCCAGGCTACCATGGAGGATCTGGAGAAGCTGGAGGAGCTCTGCTACTACATCAAGGAGAACTCCCTCTGCGGTCTGGGACAGACGGCTCCCAACCCGGTGCTCTCTACGCTCCGCTATTTCCGCGACGAGTATGAGGCCCACATCAAGGAGAAGAGATGTCCTGCCGGCGTATGTAAATCCCTGCTGTCCTATGTCATCGACCGTGACAAGTGCCGCGGATGTACGCTGTGCGCCAGGAACTGTCCGGCCGGCGCGATCATCGGCTCTGTCAAGAACCCGCATATCATCGATAAGGATAAATGTATCAAGTGCGGCGCTTGTATGGAGAAATGTAAGTTCGGCGCGATCTACAAAAAATAAGGGAGGGAAGAACAAATGGAGAATATCAACATCAAGATCAACGGGATGGACGTATCGGCTCCCAAGGGTTCCACCATCCTGGAAGCAGCCAGACTGGCTCACATCGAGATCCCTACCCTGTGCTTTTTAAAGGAGATCAATGAGATCGGGGCCTGCCGTGTCTGCGTGGTCGAGGTAAAAGGGGCCAGGAGCCTGGTGGCTTCCTGCGTCTATCCGATCAATGAGGGCATGGAGGTCTGGACCAATACGCCGAAGGTGCTGGCATCCAGAAAGAAGACCGTCCAGCTGTTATTATCCAACCATGACCGGAAGTGTTTATCCTGCGTCCGCAGCGGCAATTGCGAGCTGCAGCAGCTGGCAAGAGAGCTGGGCGTAGAGGATGAGGGCTATTACGACGGCGACAGGACACCGTCCTGTATCGATGATTCCGCCGCCCACATGCTCCGGGATAATTCGAAATGTGTCCTGTGCCGCCGCTGCTCGGCAGTCTGTGAGCATGTCCAGGGCATCGGGGTGATCGGGGCTAATGAGAGAGGCTTCCGCACCAATATCGGCTCTGCCTTTGAGATGGGCTTAGGGGAGACCTCCTGTGTCTCCTGCGGACAGTGTATCGCGGTATGTCCTACCGGCGCGCTGACCGAGAAGTCCTGCATCGACGATGTGCTGGCGGCGATCAGTGACCCGGCAAAGCATGTGATCGTACAGACCGCCCCCGCGGTCCGGGCAGGCTTAGGCGAGGAATTTGGCTATCCGATCGGCACCGATGTGGAGGGCAAGATGGCCGCCGCCTTGCGCCGGATCGGCTTTGACAAGGTATTTGATACCAACTTCAGCGCGGACTTAACGATCATGGAGGAGGCGCACGAGTTTTTACAGCGTGTGAAGAACAACGGCGTGCTGCCGCTGATCACCTCCTGCTCACCGGGCTGGGTGAAGTACTGTGAGCATTATTTCCCGGATATGACGGAGAACTTATCCTCCTGTAAGTCGCCCCAGCAGATGTTCGGCGCGATCGCCAAGAGCTACTATGCAGAGAAGGCCGGGATCGATCCCAAGGATATCGTATCCGTCTCTGTGATGCCCTGTACGGCGAAGAAGTTCGAGATCGGACGTCCCGACCAGGACGGGGCGGGCTACCCGGATGTGGACTATTCCATGACCACCAGAGAGCTGGCCAGGATGATCAAGAAGGTGGGCCTTAAGTTCACCGAGCTCCCGGATGAGAAGTTTGACGAGCCCCTAGGCCTTGGCACCGGCGCGGCCGTGATCTTCGGCGCCACCGGCGGCGTTATGGAGGCGGCCCTTAGGACCGCGGTGGAATCCTTGACCGGGGAAGAGCTGCCCAGCGTGGACTTTACCGAGGTGCGCGGCACCCAGGGCATCAAGGAAGCCACCTACCATGTGGCGGGTATGGATGTGAAGGTAGCGGTAGCCTCCGGCCTGGGTAATGCCAGGAAGCTTTTAAATATGGTGAAGAACGGGGAGGCGGACTACCACTTCATCGAGATCATGGGATGTCCCGGCGGCTGTGTCAACGGCGGCGGACAGCCCCAGCAGCCAGGCCATGTGCGCAATACCACCGATATCCGTGGACTGCGGGCCAAGGTGCTCTACGATATCGATAAGGATAACCCGATCCGCAAGTCCCACGAGAACCCGGCGATCAAGGAGCTGTACGCTACCTATCTGGGCGAGCCGGGGAGCAAGAAGGCGCACCATCTGCTGCATACCACCTATGTGAAGAGGAGCGTGAACTAAGAAAGGCCTGTGGGCCGAACGGAGGACTGGACGGTCTGGTCGGAAGGCGGTCTGATGGATAGAAGGACGGACCGGAGGGCCAGATGGATCAGATATACAGATGAGAAAGTGAGCGGGGCGGAGCCATGAGAGACGGGCTCCGCCCTGTTTTTTGTGGACCTGCCGAGTGATCTTTCATACCCACGCCAACTAAAGTAGCTCTGTCAGGGGGATATCACATAAGGAAACCCTAAAGGGGCGCCGGTCCTTGGCGAGGTCCCTCACGAGCCTAGTACCGCTGCGCCCCGACCGGAGCGAGAGCGCGTTTTCGTTGTGATATCCCCCTGACAGAGCGGACCCTTGGCCAACCTGTGAAAAGTAACCCCCTTGGCCTACCTGTAAAAAGTAACGTATGCGTATCCTCGCTTTTTGTGTATACATATGTTATACTGGATACACAAGGAGGACATAAAGGATGCTGAAGATCATTTTTGGAGATGTGGAAAACGCGGTCTACCACCCCCCTACGTATTTTGATAATCGCTATGAAGACGGATGGATCACGGATCCTTTAACGGTCACCATGATCAAGGATATCGACAAGTCGGATGTGATCGGTACACATCTGATCCAAAGCCCAGTGTTGGGGCCGATCGCGACCAAAGAGATCTCTGGCGGTGTCAAGACCTTGATCTTGATGGCATTTGACAGGAGTGGGAAGATCTTTAACGCTTCGGCCTGCGGGGATAATTGTGTGCCATGGATCGTGGAACTTGGCAGGAGGGAGGATCTGACCATCAACCTGCACCATGTGATGGATTTTAGCTCTGTGCCGGTGTTTGAGGCGGTCATGCTCAATACGGGAGCGGTGGTCCACAGCTACGGAGAGTATCTGGAGGAAGCTTTGAAGATAAAGGAGCGTTAATTGATGAAGGGGAGATACCATATCGTCGTACAGAACAATAAGCTCCGCTATGAACTGGATATCCGGCGAAATATCACGATCATCCGGGGAGACAGCGCTACGGGGAAGACGAAGCTGATCCAGCTCCTGGAAGACGGCAAACACAGCATGATTGACAAACCAGGCGGTCCGGTGTTATGATGTGGAAAAGCAGGACAGAAAAATAAGGAGGTTTTAAGGGCCCAGGCTTACACAGGCCCTTACTTTTATGACATGAAGCGAGCAGAAGAGTTAAGACGTTTATTGGAGTCGATCGACCGCAGGAGCTACCCGGCTTACAAGTCGGCCCAGGGGGCCTATGATATGGGCGGGTTCGTGCTGTCGATCGACCATGTGCAGGGGGACCCATTCGCGGCGCCCTCCAAGGTCAGTGTGACGGTATCCCATCAGCGGGGCGGCTATCCGGCGGGGCTTTTTGATACGCCCTGGAAGAAGCGGGCCCTGGAGGACTATCTGGTGCGGCAGTTCGGGAAGGAGATCGCCCGGTTTAATTTTAAGGCCAGAGGATCGGGCAAGAGCGGCCTGATCGCGATCAGTAATCCGGGGCCGGAGATCCTTTCCCGGACCGCCTGTGAATGCGGAAAAAATGGGATCACGGCTCGGTTCGAGGTGGGCTTCCCGGCCCACGGGCGGACGATCGATTCCGGGGAGCTGATCAGGATCCTCTTCGACTTCCTGCCCCGATGTGTGAAAAACGTGTTCTTCTATAAGAACCGGGATCCCAAGGAGGTGCAGGCCGTGGCCGATCTGTCTGAAGACCAGCACTTCATCCGGGAGGAGCTAAAGCGGCTGGGGCTGGTGGCCTTTATCGCCGACGGGGCGGTGCTGGCCAGAGAGAGCGGGGTGTCCAGCCGCCCGATGAAGGGCTGTGTTCCCTTCCTGTCCCCGGAGAGTTTAAAAGTGACCTTAAAGCTGCCTCACAAGGGCCAGATCTCCGGCATGGGGATAAAGAAGGGGATCACCCTGATCGTGGGCGGAGGCTACCACGGGAAATCCACCCTTTTGAAAGCCCTGGAGCTGGGCGTGTACGACCATATCGCCGGGGACGGAAGGGAGTATGTGATCACCGACGATACGGCGGTGAAGCTGCGGGCTGAGGACGGGCGGAGCATCAATAACGTGGATATCTCCCTGTTCATCAACGATCTGCCCAACCGGAAGGATACCAAGAGCTTTTCCACCCCCGACGCCAGCGGCAGCACCTCTCAGGCGGCGGCGGTGATCGAGGGCTGGGAGGCCGGGGCAAAAGCCTTCCTGATCGACGAGGATACCTCGGCCACCAACTTTATGCTGCGGGACGAGCTGATGCAGCAGATCATCAGCCGGGATAAGGAGCCGATCACGCCCTTCATCGAGCGGGCCAGGGATCTGTATGAGAAGGCCGGGATATCTACGGTGATGGTGGCGGGCAGCTCGGGCGCGTATTTCTATATCGCGGACACGATCGTCCAGATGGACTGCTATCGGCCCTTCGATATCACGGAACGGACCAAGGCGGCCTGCTCCCGGTTCGGGGAGGACCCCACCGCGGACGCGCCGGGCTTTAAACTGCCCGCAGAAGGCCGGAAGCTGCTGACTGGCGGCGCGGGCGGCGGTGCCAGCGGTCGCGGCAGAGGAGGAAGCTGGGGCGAGGCCGGACGCGGAGAAAGCGGCAGCGGCGGTGCTGGCCGGGAGGACGTCGGCCAGGGATATGGCGGCAACGGTGGCTATGGCCGAGGAGATGGTGGCAGCGGCGGCTATGGCCGGGGAGACGGCGGTCGCGGCGGCCGGGGCCGGGATGACCGGATCAAGACCAAGACCCACGGGAAGGATACCCTCCAGGTAGGCCGGGAGGAGGTGGACCTGCGCTTCGTGGAGCAGCTGATCCACAATGAGCAGACGGCGGCCCTTGCCCAGATCGTCCGCTACTGTGTGGAAAAGCAGCTGTTCGCCCGCTACAGTGTCAGGCAGATCGTGGATATCGTTATGGGCGAGATCGACCGGGGAGGCCTGCCTGCGGTCAGCGACTCCTCCTACGCGGCCATGGGCCTGTGCATGCCCAGACGGCAGGAGATCTTTGCCTGTCTGGACCGGTACCGGGGGTGAAGTACGAGATGTGGTCATGTTCGATCAAGAGACCATATCTGGCGCGTCCCTGGAAAATGCGGCATCATCTGTGGGACAGACTTTCAAGATAGCGGCTACGGGACGATAAAAAGAAAGAAACGTAGTAAAAATAAAAAAAGCCATCCGGTGTGGATCGCTCCACACCTGGATGGCTTTTGTATCGTTATGTTCATTCTCGAAAAGAACACTCTCTGGGCGTGCGTCCGCGGTCGATCTTACTTTAAGGTGACCTTTGCGCCTTCGCCCTCTAACTTGGTCTTGATGCCCTCGGCCTCTTCCTTGGAGACAGCAGCCTTCACAACCTTCGGAGCGCCGTCTACCACATCCTTGGCTTCCTTTAAACCTAAGCCGGTGACTTCGCGGACCACCTTGATGACCTTGACCTTGTTGGGGCCGACCTCGGTCAGCTCTACGTCGAACTCGGTCTTCTCCTCAGCTGCCTCAGCCGGGCCAGCTGCCGCTACCACCACACCTGCAGCTGCGGATACGCCGAACTCTTCCTCACATGCCTTTACCAGATCGTTCAGTTCTAATACGGATAATTCCTTGATCGCTTCGATAAACTCAGCAGTCGTTAACTTTGCCATTTTTATTTCCTCCTGTTCATGATATTGGTTTCCTAAAGGGCTGTTGTGTTCCGGCCCCATCACGGGCAAAGATCCCATACACGCCTATACGTCCGGGGCGATACGGTCTTTGCATGTCTTCTTGGATCACGCCTCGGCTGCCTCTGCGCCAGCGCCGCCCTTGCTCTCTGCGATCTGGCTGAGCACGCGGGCGAAGTTGGTGATCGGAGACTGGATGCTCCCCAGCAGCTTTCCAAGGAGCTCTTCCCTGGACGGGATCGTGGCGATGACCTGCATCCCCTTGGCATCATAGTAGGTCCCCTCTACTACACCTGCTTTTAATTCCAGCTTATCTGCGGTCTTCGCGAATTTCGCGATCGCTCTTGCCGGTGCGGTCGCATCGGCCTTGGAGACCGCCAGAGCAGTAGGACCTTCCAGATCGGGATCTAAGGCTGCGAATGCGGTACCTTCAGCCGCGCGCTTGATCAAGGTGTTCTTATAGACCTTGTAAGAAACGCCGGCTTCTCTAAGCTGTTTTCTCAGAGCGGTATCTTGCTCAACAGTCAGTCCGCGGTAGTCCACCAGCACAGCGGAAGCTGCCCCGTCAAATAATGCAGCGATCTCATCGACGATAGGCTGCTTTAGTCCAACTTTTGCCATGATCTTACCTCCTTTATAAAATTTGGAGACTGCGAAAAACCTCCCCGCCCAAAGGCAGAGAGGTGATACAAATCCTCATATGAGTTTTGTTGATCCCTCGGCAGGCGGTCATACCTTATGCCCTTCGGCACCTGCTGTCTTCGGCAGTCATTACTTGAGCATCTTAGCATAGGAGGGGTGGGGTTGTCAAGAGGGAGATGAGCTTTTGCGGATCTTTTCTTGGAGCTCTATTTTTTTGGACCGAACTGGAAAGCAATGTTTATAAAGTTTCTGGCTCTGGCACAGCTTCCTCAAATAGCCGCATCAGATCATGATTTGCCCCTACATTTGTGACTTCAAAATGGTTTAAGCAGGCAGCTTTGCCATTATGCCACACTTAACCTTTTTGTATAATGGTACAGAACATCTTCTACAACATGATCATCTTCGTTTTCCCCATCATCGCTGTTGTACCACACCCATTTTGTCACATGATCCATAAACTATGCTTTTTCCCGCAAGGAGGTGATGATGCTGCCAAAAGCCCCGTGATCTTTTGGTAAAGAGAACAAAGGATAGACTTATCCATGCCCCTTTTGAGCACGATGCAAGGACGCGTTTTTAAGGACCCATCCGCACACCCTGTGGATCAGAAAGGCTCCTGCGCAGGTGGCCGCGATGTAGGCCAGATGCCCCCAGATATTGCCAAACTTAAGGGAGATCTGGCGGAAGACGGGCTGCTCGGAGGGGAGGGCGCAGTTGATGTAGAAGAGGTCGGCGTAGTCGGCGGGATAGACGGTCACCTGCACAAGGGCATTGACCGCGCTGGCGATCAGGCAGCAGGCCAGGTACAGGGGGAGGATCTTGAGGAACCCACGGCGGCTTAAGTCGGACAGGCCTTTAAGGCAGCAGTAGAGCCCTAAAAAGAGCAGGGTGAAATGCCAGAAAAAGCCGTGGAGGGTCAAGGTCCAGTAGGGATGCAGGAAGCCGTCCGGGACGGCTAAGGCCATGATCCCGCCCAGGAGGCCCAGATCCTGGATGAAGGTAGCCGCGATCCTCTGGGAGGGGGAGGGCCGGTCCACAGTCTGGTTGGGGGCTGCCTTTAAGAGCGGGTAAGCCAGGCACAGGTACATAGGGATGCTGCAGAGCTGGAAGGGAAAGAACCACCATTCATAGTGATGGTCATACACGACGGTATACAAAAAGCCCTGCTTATACACCTCCGACACGGCCAAGAACAGACCGCAGGCAAAAAGGACGTGGCTGCTCTCGGGCCGGTGGGACCGCGCCAGCCCCCAGGCCAGGAGAGCCGCCGCCAGGGACCCGGCAAGGGCCGGCGCGATATGGGCGAAGGAATAGGGCGCCATCGTCTCCATGGGCCAGGCGGTGGCGGCGAAAAAGTCGTTGAGCATAACAGGACCTCCAACAGATCAGGGCAGGCAGGACAGGATCATCCGGCGGGATGTTAAAAAACTGAGCTTGCGGGCGGATGGGACTGCCAGACTGCCGTATAGGATGATCATACCATATTTTTATAGAAAGTCTACTGTTTCTGGATATTGATCTGCCGGTTGGATCGACGGGATCTATTTTCTGTGACCATTTACAGGATCATTTGCAAAATCCTCTTGCTATTTCCCCAAAATCCTTTATAATGGATATCTGTCAGACCATTTTTTATTTATCCGACTGCATAAACATGCGATCGGCAAGAGGAGGAGCATTATGAAGAAGATGAAGAAGGATATCGTGTTAGCAGCAGTGGCTGCGGCATGCGCCATCTCTCTGGCGGCCTGCGGCGGGAGCACACAGGAGACCACCCAGGCAGAGACCACCACAGCGGCAGCCGCTCAGGAGAGCAAGGAAGAGGCGGGTGCGGGAGAGGACACCTCCGCAGAGGCAGCCGAGGCAGAGACCGAGAGTGAGGCGGCAGAGGGCGCCGGCGGCCAGTTGATCATGGCCACCAACGCTGAATTCCCGCCCTATGAATACCATGACAGCAGCGTCACCGGACCAGACGGCTCCGATATCGTGGGCATCGACGCGGAGATCGCGGGCGCGATCGCGGAGAACATGGGACGAGAGCTGGTGATCGAGGATATCGCCTTTGATTCCATCATCCCGGAGCTGCAGTCCGGCAAGGCGGACATCGGTGCCGCCGGTATGACCGTTACCGAGGACCGTTTGATGAACGTGGATTTTTCCGACACCTATGCTACGGCTGTCCAGGCGATCATCGTCACCGGCGACAGTGAGATCGCAGGCCCGGATGATCTGGCCGATAAGCTGATCGGCGTGCAGCAAGGGACGACCGGCGACATCTACGCCTCCGATGACTTCGGCGATGAGAACGTGGAGCGTTATCCCAAGGGTGTGGACGCCGTCCAGGCGCTGATCCAGGGCAAGGTGGATGCGGTCATCATCGATAACGAGCCGGCTAAGGTCTTTGTGGGGGAAAATGAAGGCTTAAAGCTTTTGGATACCGCTTACGCGGAGGAAGAGTACGCGATCGCGGTGAAGAAGGGTAATACCGAGCTCCTGGAACAGGTGAACAAGGCGATCCAGGAATTAAAGGAGTCCGGGAAGCTGGATGAGATCGTCGCAAAATACATCTCTGCAGAGTAAGCTGGCTCCTGGGAGACAGGGGTTTAGGATGCAGATCGTCTAACGAACTGATGAGGGGAAGGTCCGGATGAGTCAGGCTATCTACGCAAATTTTATCAAAGACGACCGCTGGAGATATATCACGGACGGGCTGAAGGTGACCTTAGAGGTCACCCTCTTCGCCGTCCTGATCGGCATCGCTATCGGATTTCTGGTGGCTGTGATCCGCTCTACCCACGATAAGACGGGTAAGCTGAAACTAATGAACGCTGTCTGCAAGGTATACCTGACCGTGATCAGGGGGACCCCGGTGCTGGTGCAGCTGATGATCATCTATTTTGTCATCTTCGGTTCTGTGAAGATCAGCAAGGTGGTCGTAGCGGTGATCTCCTTCGGGATCAATTCCGGCGCATATGTGGCGGAGATCTTCCGCAGCGGGATCATGTCCGTGGATGAGGGGCAGTTCGAAGCCGGGAGGAGCCTTGGGTTCAACTACCGGCAGACCATGTGGCACATCATCATGCCCCAGGCCTTTAAGAACGTGCTCCCGGCCCTGGGCAATGAATTTATCTCCCTCTTAAAGGAGACCTCCGTGGGCAGTTACATCGCCCTCCAGGATCTGACCAAGGGAGGCGATATCATCCGGAGCCGTACCTATGATGCCTTTACCCCGCTGATCGCGGTGGCGATGATCTATCTTGCGCTGGTGATGCTGTTCACTTGGCTGATCCAGATCCTGGAGAGGAGGCTGCGTCAGAGTGAGCGTTGAGTATGGGACCCCTTTGATCCAGGTGAAGGGATTAGGGAAACAGTTTGGCAGCCTGAAGGTCTTAGAGGGGATCGACTTAGAGATCTACCAGGGCGATGTGGTCTTCGTGGTAGGGCCCTCCGGCTCCGGAAAGAGTACCTTCCTCCGGTGTCTGAACCGCTTGGAAGAGTCCACGGCCGGACAGATCTTTTTTGAGGGTACCGATATCACCGATCCCAAGGTGGATATCGACCGCCACCGCCAGAAGATGGGGATGGTCTTCCAGCAGTTCAACCTGTTCCCCCATATGGATATCTTAAAAAATATGACCCTGGCGCCCATGAAGCTGCAGAAAAAGAGCCAGCAGGAGGCCGAGAAGGAAGCCATGGCCCTTTTAGACCGGGTAGGCTTAGCCGACCGGGCCCACGCCTATCCCAGCCAGCTGTCCGGCGGGCAGAAGCAGAGGATCGCGATCGTGCGGGCCTTGGCCATGAAGCCGGATGTGATGCTCTTTGACGAGCCCACCTCCGCCTTAGATCCGGAGATGGTAGGCGAGGTCTTGGGCGTGATGCGGGAGCTGGCCAGAGAGCGGATGACCATGGTGGTGGTCACCCACGAGATGGGCTTTGCCAGAGAGGTAGCCACCCGGGTGATGTTCATGGACGAAGGGCATTTCGTGGAAGAAGGGCCGCCGGACCAGTTCTTTGGGGCGCCGAAGAACGATCGGCTGAAGGCGTTTTTGAGTAAGGTGCTGTAAGGTGGGAGAGGGAGCTGTTGCGGTAGTGGCAGCTCTTTTTGCATTTAGGGCGCTTTTTATAGGCGAGCCCAAGGGGGTACTTTTCATTTCCGCGTTGATCACTAAATATTAGATAGGTGCAGGTGCATGGCCGGTCATCCGTCCGCACCCGGAGGCCCGGTCCCCCACGGGGACGCGCTCTCGCTCCATGCGGTACGTAAACGGTACTAGGGCGCGATGGAAGATACTCTCCACTACGTTCCGAGTATCCGCTT
>CAJUFE010000027.1 GCA_910585635.1 uncultured Lachnospiraceae bacterium
CGCACAGGATATCGTATAAGTCGGCTATTTTGCGACAACCCCATCTCTTATTTGTCCAACGCCCTCCCGCATCTTCCCACCGACAGCGCTCAGGGCGGGTACCCGAGCGCTATCTCCTCTCGGCCATCTTGGCTATGTAGCCCCGGCATCGCTAAAAGATCTTCAGGCAGGTCCCTACGATGCCCAAAGCAAAGGAACAGAAAAGCGTCAGGTAGATCCCGTACCGGGCGTTCTTTTTCAAGATCTGATAGTAGATCAGCACCACGGAATAGGGCAGGATCCTTGGCAGCACAGAGTTCAGCAGATCGTTGAGCACCAGCTCTTTGCCGGATAGGTCGAAGGTGACCGCCAGGTTCACTTTTACATAATTCGTGATCAATCCAGCTGTCACCATCATCCCCACGATGGTGGATCCCTCCACAAACTTTTGGATGATATCCGTCTTCTGCATCTTTACGATCAGTTTCGTCCCATATCCATAGCCCAGCCTTGTCCCATAATAACGTACCAGGAAGCAGACGAGCAGGTTGGGCACGATAAATACCACCGGCGCGATCGGGTTCCCGTCGATGGCCAGCCCTGCGGCAAAAGCGCCGGTGATGGTCACCACCACACCTTTAAAGAACGAGTCACCGAACCCTGCCGTGGGGCCCATGAGCCCTGTCTTCGTGGCCGATATGGCATCCGTGGAGATCGGGCTCCCCAACGCCCGCTGCTCCTCCAGCGCCGCGGTCACCCCCAGGATCAGGTTATGCATCCAGGGATGGGTGTTATAAAATTCCGTATGGCGCAGTACGGCTTCGTTCAGCTCATCGTCCTTATAAAGCTTTTTCAGCACCGGATAGAGCGCGTAGCTGAAGCCGAGGCCCAGATACCGTTCATAATTTAAACAGGACCCAACGAACATGGAGCGGATGTTCATCTGTGTAAGATCCTTTTTCTCTAATATGCGCCGGACAGCTTGTCCCTCAGCCGCCTCCTCATGAAATGCCTCTTCTTCCTTGTTCCCCAGCACATAGATCGCCACGGCGACACCTGTGCTCAAGATCGCGATCGATAAGATATCCATGCCCAGATAGGCCGAAAGGACATAGCCTACCAGCAAAAAGGACCAGAACCGTTTAAGGTCCATCATCTTCAGCAGCATCGCCATACCCATGGCCGGCATGATCCCGCCTGCCACGGACAATCCCTGGCGCAGCCACTCCGGGAGGCTCTGGTAGAACGCCTCGACCCATCCGCTCCCTAAGTAGATCCCCAGGAAAGAGGACAAAGTCCAGCAGGAGAACATGCACAGCAAGCACAGCAGCAGGTTCTCATTGACCGCCGATGCCTTCCCTCCCATGATCTGCCGGTCCGCCCGGTGGATGATCAGCAGGTTCACATTGTAATCCAACAATAAGATAAATTGGGCAAAAACACCGATGGGATAGGCCAGCGCGATCCCCACTTCCGGGTTCCCGCCGCTGGCGATCGCCAGAACGGTGGACATCATACCGGCGAACTGTGCGTTGGGAGGCACGCTCCCCCCTACAGGGAACACGCCCATGAACATCATCTCCACGGTCCCCCCCACGATCAGACCCGTCTGCAGATCCCCCATGAGCAGACCGATGATCGGCCCTGCGAACACCGGGCGGCTGATCTGGATATGGCCATAGCCCAGATTCTCCGTCAGCAGCAGCCCCATCACAACGGCCAATGATAAAGCGGTCATAAATGACATATCAACCCCTCCTCCTTATCTGAAAAGCAACTCCGCAACATCCTTCTTCGGTTCTGTCGGCAATTTCTGGATATCACAAGGGATCCCCTCTCCCAAGATCTCCTTTAATGCCTGGATCTCTTCTGCCGACAAGTATACGGTCTTATAGATCTCCTTTTTCCCTGGTTTAAAATGGACACTCCCGATGTTCAACCGATCGATATGCAGTCCGTCCCGGATCAGCCTCGAAAACGTCACCGGGCTTTTTGCCAAAAGGAACAGCTTTTCCTTTTTTTCAGCGATCTTTTTGCATGCATCCTCCTCTTTGAACACATAGAGCTTTTTCTTGTTCGGAACGCTCATCTCCAACAGCCCGATCATGAACGCATCCGAAGCCACAAGATCGTCCACCACCGCGAACGCGTCGAAGTTGATGTTTTTTGCCCATGCGCACGTGATCTGCCCATGGATCAGCCGTTCCTCCACCCTGCTGAACACAACTGGCATAACAGACCTCCTCCTTCTCCCAGGTCCTTATCAGACCCTCATCCTACTTTTCCCATATACTGCCGGGCTTCTTCCATCAGATCTTTCAGGCTCTCTGGCCGATCTGTTCCTGCCACCACCTGCATGCTCAATCCCAATGCAAAGGGAAGGTTCACCCCATAGAGCACATCCGTCCTTTTAAGATCCCTGCACAGCAGACAAGCCGTCTTAAAAGGAGTCCCTCCCAGCAGATCGCAGAGGACATAGATATGTCCACACCCCTCCATACGGTCCAAGCAGGCTTTTAACTGATCGCAAAACGCATCCTCCCCCGCCTCTGGAGGAAGATCCACTGCCTGTATCCGGGCATCCTGCCCTGTCAGCATACCGATCGCCTCCAGCATCCCACTGGCAAAAGAGCCGTGGCCTGTAATGATCATCCCACTCATCTGATCCCCTCCTGCTCACATAACACGGCCCTCCTCGCATAACATGGCCCTCCTGAGCCTCCGGACCGATACTCCTGCTCTAGCCATCCTCGCGGTCCGGTCTGCCCCAGCCATCTCCGCTCTGTCCTAGCCGTTCTTCATGATCTGGTCTGCCATAGCTGATCAATACTCTCGCATCCCCTTCTATGCGGACTCCCCGGCAGGCCGCCGGGAGCAGGATCGTATCTGTATAGCCCAGATGATAGCTCTCCTCCTCCCAGCGGATCTGGCAATCGCCAAGAACGCAGGTCAATATGCGATAACTGCTGTTCCCCCCATATCGCCATATCCCATGGACATCCACGATATCGGCTTGAAATGGCCCATATCGCACCAGCTTTTTCGGGTGGTGGGTGATCTCTAAGGGCGTATGTCCCACCTGGCATCGCAGCCAAGGCTTCAGGACCGCAAGGCCTTTCTCCAGATCCAGTCTGCGCCCCCGGCCATGATCATATAAACGGCAGGTGATGCCCCCGAAGCTGCCCACCTCTACCACCAGCATATCTTTTCCGCAGGCATGGACCATCCCTGCCGGGATCAGGGCCATATCCCCCGCCTTCACCGGGATACGGATCAGCAGCTCATCAAGCCTCTGCTCTTCGATGGCTTTTTTTATCATCCCCATATCCTCTGTATCTATCCCGGCGGTTATGGTCGCGCCCTCTTTTGCCTCCACGATATACCAGGCTTCACTTTTTTCCTGGTCGCCCCACAGGACGGCCCTCTCCTGGTCCGGATGTACCTGGACAGACAGCTCTTCTGCCGCATCCATGAACGCGACCCGCACCAGCTGCTCCCCCGGGACATCCCCCATGATCTGATCGCGATGGCTTTTGATCACATCGGTCATGGCCTTCCCATCCCACGGGCCGCCCTCGATCTGATTGACCGACCCCGGATAGGTGCTGACTTCCCGGGAGATCCCGATCCCTGCTCCTGCCAGGCCCCGGATGCTCTTTAAGCGTTCTCCGGCCCAGATGCTCTCCCGATAGATCGGCCTTAGCTTTATCGGGCCCATGGCCCTGTCCTCTCCTGTCATCTTCCTCCTGACCGGGCTTTATACGCCTCGTTCTTATACCGGGTATAGCCGTCCCGCAGGATCGTTTTATGGACCACCACCGGCTGATACCCCTTGGCTTCGATCACATAGTCCTCGATCGACGCGGGGACCGTCACCACATCCAGGAAATCGGCCGTGTAGGCATACCCCGGATCGGACCGAGAAAAGACCCGTATCTGCTCCCCGTCCACCACCGTGAGGACCGTGAACTGTCCGTTATTTTTCCCTTCATACCTGCCATGGGTCTTGATCTCGATGCGATGGGTCTCATAGTACATAAGATCCGTTTTCCCCACCACATACTCCGTATAGTCTCCAGACTGTTGCAGGCAGATGGGGGCGATCGCCACATTTTCCTCCACCCAGGCAGGATCCCGTTCCTTGCGCAGCACCTTCTTTGCATTTTTCATATGGATCGGCCTTAACTTCCCGTCCTTGTCCTTCCGGTTATAATCGTAGATCTTATAGGTGTAGGAGCCAATGGTCAGACTGCCCAGCTCCAGGATAAATTGATTCCTCCCCGAGGCATGGACGGTCCCTGCCGGCAGCATGATCTGACGGCCAGGTATGCTCTCTATGGAATGGATATACTGCTGGTAGTCGACAGCCTCCCCCTCCTTTTCCGCCCGCTCTGCCAGTTGGATGAACTCCTCCGCCCGACCCTTAAAACCACAATAGGTCCTGGCTCCATGTCCCGTGGCGATCACATAATACGCTTCATCCTGCCTGCCAAATTCGTCATACTGTTCGATCACAAAGTCTTCGTCCGGGTGGACCTGGATGGACATGTTCCCGTTACTGTGCCATGTATCGTCATAATTGAAGCGGATCGGAAAATAGCCGTCAAATTCATCTACACAGTGCTGTCCCATCATCTCCACGCCCTTTTTCTGTACAAATGTGGAAAAGGGGATATCCACCAGCTTTTCTCCCAGATCCACGACGATGCTCACCTCCATCGGGATAAATTCGAAGATCCAGGCGATATTTTCCGCGATATCCTTCGGGAGCCTGCGCGCCTTCCGGATGAACTCCCCGCCCCAGATGCCTTCCAGGTATACCGGCTTAGCCCGGAACGGATACTTGACCAGCCGGTCGACGATCTGTTCCAGATCCTGGGCTCCCATCATCTGGTAGCGCCCCTCCTCATTTCCCAGTAAGTAAAAGTCCAGGAGGTCTTGTTGGAGCAGCTCTCTGCGCAGCTTCACTTCCACCTCAAAGTCCACAAAATACCCCCTGCGCATCAGGAGCGGGAAGGGGCGGGGGATGGTATCGCCGATATTGACCACCTTCCCTTCCCTTGCCCGGATGACTGTTACCTTAGGTGTGACATCGATGTACGCCAGCCGGTCCAGATAGGGCCGCATGGAAGCTGCACAGCTGCCATGCCCATAAACGACCGTCACATCCTGGGACGGCTCTTTGAGCAGTACCGCTGCCTTTTCCTGATCCAGAAAGTCGTCGATCGTCCCTTTATAAAGCCTCCCGAACAGCAAGACCGGATCCTCCTCCCGGTCCTCCGGGAGGTTTTTCGCTGTCAGGCGGTCGATCTCCTCTTTTGTTTTATAGATCCTCCTCATATCCACAGACCGGAAGGACAAGCCCATAGCGCTGGCGCAGGTCTCTATGGCATCCAATAAAGCTCCGAACTGCGCTCCTATATAGCCATCCACCCCTATAACGGTCTTTTTCCCAGGGAGCCCACCTGCGTGCAGGATATGGGCTGCGATATCCCCACAGTCCTCCAACACCCGCTGGCAAAGGCCCTCCGGCAGTTTTATACGGTTTACCGCCCGCATATCATCATACGCTAACGGTTTGAACATAAAGCTCATGGTCTCTCTTCCCCCTCCTTCTCCACATGGGTGACCCGGATCCTCCGGATGCACTCCTCATAATTTTGGTTCACGTAGATCGCATACAGGATATCGATCATGTTCAGCTGTGAGATCCGGGAAGACATGGCTCCGCTCCGGAAGAAAAGCTCTGTGCTGGCTACATAGATATTGTAGTCGGCCAGCTTTGCTAAGGGGGAGTCCTCGAACCTGGTAATCGCGATGATCGGCGTTTGGTTCTCCTTGACGATCTGCGCACATTGGACCATCTCTCTGGTCATGCCGGAATAGCTGATCACGATCGCCACATCTCCCGGCGTGGTATTCTGGGCATGGATCATCTGGAGATGCCAATCATCACCAAAAAGGCAGTTTTTCTTCACCCGGATAAACTTCAGGTAGGCATCCCTGGCCACCAATAAGGAAGCGCCCATCCCAAAAAGGACGATGTTATGGGCAAGATCCAGGATCCGGACGCACTTTTTTAAGACCTCCACATCCAAAAGCTTTTGCGATCTGGCCAGTGAGAGCATATTTTTGTATGTGACCTTTTGCACGATCGTCTCCAGGCTGTCTTCTCTCTGTATCTCCTGCTGATGTTCTTTGTCGGCCTCCCTGCGCACCGCCAGCTCGCAGAGCAGCGCCTTATGGAACTCCTTGTATCCGTCAAACCCCATCTTCCTGCACAGGCGGATCACCGTGGATGCCGAAGTAAAGGAGCGCTCCGCCAGCTGTTTTATACTAAGATCCACTGCATCCTCCGGATGCTCCAGCAGAAATTTTAATATCCCCCTCTCCGCGCCGCTGGCGATGGGTCGATACTCTTCTAATCGGACAAATACATTTTTCATCTATTTCCTCCATGAAGTGCTTTCATCATAACATTGTTTTCGTTTTTGTCAATATTTCCAGAAGCTCATGACTATTTCGTTTCATGTTTTGGTTATTTTGACCCATAGAATCCGCAAGTCCATGATACTTTTTCAATGATCCACCAATAGATCCAGGGTCCTTCTCCCATAGCGCTGGAGTGTCCCGTCTTTTTACATTATCAGTATACGCTGTCTCGAACAAAAAAAACGGCAGTGCTATCCCGGTGAACGACCCGGTCAGGCACAGCCAAACCTCTCCATGCGCAAAAAGATCCCCCTCTCAAAGAAGGCGCACAGATCCATACCCGGCGCATCCCTTGAGAGGGAGATCTACGTTTTTCTATTTTTTATGACATACCGGTCCCTTTGTCGGATCACCTGCCCTACCTCCCGGGCATCCCATAAAGATCCGGCGAAGGAAGGCTCTCGGCAGCTTCCAAACGGTCCAGTTCTTCCCTGTAAGCATCAAAGGTCCGGTCGTCGAACAACACCCATTTGATGACATCAAGCTCCCCTGGATGCTCCGAAACAAATCCTTTTACCGTCCCCACGGCGATCTTTACCGCCTCTTCCAGCGGGAACTGGTATACACCTGTAGAGATCGACGGGAATGCGATCTTCCTTATCCCCTTTTTCACGGCAAGCTCCAGGCAGGACCGGTAACAGGAAGCGAGGAGCTCCCGCTCTTTCTTATCCCCGCCTCGCCAGCGGGGGCCCGGGGTATGGATCACATGCTCGCAGGGAAGCTGATATGCGCTTGTGATCTTCGCCTTCCCGGTCTCACACCCGCTTAAGAGGCGGCACTCCTCCAACAGTCCAGGACCTGCGGCGCGGTGGATCGCCCCGTCCACACCCCCGCCCCCCAGCAGGCTCGTATTTGCGGCGTTCACGATGGCCTCCACATCATGATCCTTGGTGATATCGCCTTTCACGGCCATAAATCCTGTCTTTGGCGCTTTCTTAGCCATCCCCTCCTTCCACTGCATATGGATGTATTTCCGCTCCCAATCCGGATCCTGGTAGGGGCTGTACTCGCTCATCTGGCAGCCGTGGCAGAGGTCGTCGGCCATCTCTAGGATCACATCGGCGATCTCCAGATCCTTCTTCCACTTCTCCTCGATCCGGTCATAGCCTAAAAGTGCGCCTAGGATGTTCCCGGTGACGGCGCCGGTGGAGTCGCTGTCCCCCTTGTGGTCCACCGCCGCGATCACCCCTTCGGAAAAATCATCCGGATGCCGGAGGGCGCAGTACAGGGCGATCCCCAGGGTCTCCTCTGCCACCCAGCCTTCCCCGATCTGGTGGATGTTCTCTAAGTCGCTCTGGTCATTTTCCGACAGCCGGATAGCCAGATCGATGATAGCGGTCAGCTTCTTTGTATACCCATCTGTACGGAAAAGCTCCGCCACCGTGTCCCTGGCCTCCAGGATGCTCGCTCGGAGCAGCTGATGATGCCCCGCATCCCTCGAGAGACTGGTCTGTCCCAGACACCTCCGTACACATGGCTCCGCCGTTCCGTCTGGACACCTCAGAGCGTCCCGCGCAACTGCATCGGCCGTGCCCTGCACAACTGCATCATCTGTACCCTTCACATCTGCGCCAGCCGCGCCCCGTTCCCCCTCCTGGAACACGATCCGATGCAGGATGTGGGTGAGCACAGCCGCCGGCATATAGCCCAGGGAATGGCCGTGGGTGATCGCCGCGGTCCTGGCCCCCTCCATATCCAGCTCCCGGATATCCTGGGTATGGATCAAGGCGACGGGCGCCACCCGCATGATGCCGCCGCAGCCCTTGCTGGCATTTTGCGGCATCTGGATCGGGTCTCCCGGGATCGGGCCATTTTTCTGCTGCTGTTTTAGGGAGGACATGCAGGTATTTCCCGGCGCCCTCCACGCATAGAGCTGGGGCACGTCGCAGAGCCAGGAGGAGCATTTTCTCTTGGGTCCCCCCAGCAGGCGGCGGCTTTCCGCAAAAGAGATCTCCTGGGTCCGCAGCCAATCCTGGTAGGCCATGGCTATATAGGTGCTGGGGCCGCTGCCGATCCCCCGCATCTTCCGCCTGGTCTCCCCTACCAAGATCCCGTTGGCTGTAAAAAGGGTCATCTGGGTGTCATCGGAGATCGATGCCTTCCCGCTCTCTTCATCCAGCACATACTGCAAGATCCCACCTTCTCCAAACCGGGAAAAGATCTCTTTCTCGGACAGGAACTCCACCGGATAGCCCAGGGCGTCTCCCACTGCGCCCCCAAAAAGACAACCGCGTATCTTGTCCAGATAGCGCTCGGATGCCCTGATCTTCTCCTGGGCTCCTCTGACTGCAGCCATGGCCCGCTCTTCTTCTCCCATCATCCTCATTTAGATCTATCCCTTCCTTTCAGATCCCCTGATCGTGCTTTAGCTTAAACCGCCCCACAAGGCTCTTCAAAAGCTGTGATTGACTGGACAATTCTTCGCTTGCGGCCGCACTCTCCTGGGCAGTCGCCGAATTTGTCTGTACCACATCGGAGATCTGGTCAATCCCTGTCGTGACCTGCGAGATGGAATCCGCCTGAACGCTGCTGGCCTCTGAGATCTGTCCGATGATGTCCTTCATTTCATTCATCTCATTGAGCGCCTGGAACAGAGACTGTGCTGTCCCGTCAACGATCCGGGTCCCGTTCTCTACCGCCTTTAACGAATTTTCGATCAAAACCGAGGTATCCTTAGCAGCCTCTGCACTCTTACTCGCCAGATCGCGGACTTCATCCGCTACTACAGCAAACCCTTTTCCGGCAGCGCCTGCGCGGGCGGCTTCTACAGCCGCGTTCAGGGCAAGGATATTGGTCTGAAAAGCAATATCTTCGATCGTTTTGAGGATCTTACTGATCTCTTTGGAACAGTTACTGATATCACCCATCGCCTGTATCATCTGCTGCATTTTTTCGTTGCTCATATCCATCTTTCCACTGACACTGCCTGCCTTTGCATCTGCCTGCCGTGCATTGTCTGCATTCTGCTCCACCTTGTTTGAGATCTCATTGATGGTGGCGGCCAGTTCCTGTACAGAGCTTGCCTGCTGGGTCGCTCCCTGGGAAAGAGCCTGGGCTCCGTCAGACACCTGTTCTGCCCCACTTGCGACCTGCGCAGAACTTTGGTTGATCTGCAGCATCGTGTCATTGAGCTTTTTTGCGATACCACGGAAAGAGATGAGCAGCGGATAGAAGCCTCCCGTATATTCTCCTTCACATGTAGTATCCACCGTAAAATCCCCTGAAGCCATTTTCGCAAGGAATTTATCCTCATCATCGATGATGACCTGGAGCTTATGGATCAATCTGCGTACCTGCGCTGCCAGGACGCCCAGCTCATCCTTAGAAGTATAGGGGATCTCTACATCCAGATCGCCATCTGCCATCCGGATAGCGGCATCCTCGATCTCCGAGATCGGGGTCTTGATCAGACGTACGATCACGAATGAGAAGAAGACTCCCACAATGATCATGGCAATGATGACTGCTGCCATGAGGAACGTGGCTGTTCTGTAAAGGAAAAAGCTCTCCTCTGTCGCTGCGTCACTGCCTTCTGTATTATAGACGATGATATCCTCAAAAGCACGGTTCAACGAATCGTAAAGTTCCACGCACCTGCCTTCCAGGATCGCGAGGGCTTCTTCAGAGCGGCCCTGTCCGGCCAACGCCATCATTTCTTCATCTGCTCCTTTATAGCGGGTCCACAGATCGACTGCATCCTCATAAAAGTGCCTTTCCTCTTCGTCGATCAATCCTCCATATGTGGCTAAAAGGGTCTCCATCTCTTCCTTCTCTTTTTGAAGATCCTGAAAGCTGGATGCTCCTATCTCATCAGAAACCGTCGTGAGATACTCGCGTTCATCCAGGCGGATATTGGCAATGGTCGTCGCCAGATCCCTTGCCGTATTGATACTGGGAAGCCAGCTTGTTGAGATATCACTTGTCATGTCATCCATCCGGCCCATAAGGCAAAATGACATACCGCCGATGGCAAGCATGCCGATCAGTGCAACGCCTATAAGGATATAAAGCTTAAATCTGATCTTTAGATCTCGTATATAGTTGATCATATCTCCAATCTCCTTGCATGTTTTTAACCTGCTTATCTCTACACAGCATTTTAAAGATATATCGGTATCTCTCCCCGGTTTGATAAGTGAGATAAAAAGGGAGGCACCCAATATCTTACTATTGGATGCCTTCTTTTTTACGCTATACCATATCCAGCAGCTGCTGCATGCCTGTGCTGCTATATAGCCGCTTATCCAAGAGTGATCGCTGCCTGCGCCGCCGCCAGCCTTGCGATCGGCACGCGGAACGGTGAGCAGGACACATAGTCTAAGCCGATCTTATGGCAGAACTCCACAGAGGTGGGGTCGCCGCCGTGCTCGCCGCAGATGCCCACATGGAGCTCGGGACGTACCGGCTTGCCCAGCTTGATCGCCATCTCCATCAGCTTGCCCACGCCGGTCTGGTCCAGCTTGGCAAATGGATCGTTCTCGAAGATCTTCGCGTCGTAGTAAGCATTTAAGAACTTGCCTGCGTCGTCGCGGGAGAAGCCGTAGGTCATCTGGGTCAGGTCGTTGGTGCCGAAGCAGAAGAACTCGGCTTCCTTGGCGATCTCGTCGGCGGTAAGGGCCGCTCTCGGGATCTCGATCATGGTACCCACTTCATACTTTAAGTCAGAGCCTGCCGCCGCGATCTCCGCGTCCGCGGTCTCCACCACGATCTTCTTCACATACTTTAACTCCTTGATGTCGCAGATCAGCGGGATCATGATCTCCGGCTCTACCTTCCAGTCGGGATGAGCCTTCTTCACATCCAGCGCCGCACGGATCACGGCCTTGGTCTGCATCCTGGCGATCTCCGGGTAGGTGACGGCCAGACGGCATCCACGGTGGCCCATCATCGGGTTGAACTCGTGGAGTGCATCACAGATCGCCTTGATCTGCTCCACGGTCTTGCCCTGGGCGTCAGCCAGCTTCTTGATGTCCTCCTCCTCGGTGGGGACGAACTCATGGAGCGGCGGGTCTAAGAAACGGATGGTGACAGGGTTGCCCTCCAGCGCCTCATACAGCTTCTCGAAGTCGCTCTGCTGCTCCGGAAGGATCTTCTCCAGAGCCTCTTCTCTCTCCTCTACGGTCTCGGCACAGATCATCTCGCGGAAGGCATCGATACGGTTGCCCTCGAAGAACATATGCTCGGTACGGCAGAGGCCGATACCCTCGGCGCCCAGCTCACGGGCCTTCTTCGCGTCGGCGGGCGTATCTGCGTTGGTGCGCACCTTTAACCTTCTATACTTGTCGGCCCAGGCCATGATCCGCCCGAACTCGCCTGCGATGGTAGCGTCCACAGTGGGGATGATCCCGTCGTAGATATTACCGGTGGAGCCGTCGATGGACAGCCAGTCGCCCTCGTGGAATTCCTTCCCGGCCAGGGTGAACTTCTTGTTCTCCTCGTCCATGGTGATCTCGGAGCAGCCGGATACACAGCAGGTGCCCATACCACGGGCCACCACTGCAGCGTGGCTGGTCATACCGCCGCGGACGGTCAGGATGCCCTGTGCGGCCTTCATACCCTCGATATCCTCGGGAGAGGTCTCCAAACGGACTAAGACCACCTTCTCGCCTCTTGCCTTCCAGGCCTTCGCATCCTCTGCGGAGAAGACGATCTTCCCGCAGGCAGCGCCTGGTGACGCGGCCAATGCCTTGGCCATGGGCTCGGCCTTCTTTAAGGCGGCGGCATCGAACTGGGGATGGAGCAGGGTATCTAAGTTCCTGGGGTCGATCATGGCTACAGCCTTCTTCTCGTCGATCATGCCCTCGTCCACTAAGTCGCAGGCGATCTTCAAGGCTGCCTTAGCCGTCCTCTTGCCGTTACGGGTCTGGAGCATATACAGGTGCTTGTCCTCGATGGTGAACTCCATATCCTGCATATCTCTGTAGTGATCTTCCAGCTTATTGCAGATGCCCACGAACTGCTCGTATACTTCCGGCATCACATCCTTTAACTGGTCGATCTTCTGGGGTGTACGGACGCCAGCCACAACATCCTCGCCCTGGGCGTTCATCAGGAACTCGCCCATCAGGTGCTTCTCGCCGGTAGCGGGATCGCGGGTGAAGGCAACGCCGGTGCCGGAGGTCTCGCCCATGTTGCCGAAGGCCATCATCTGGACATTGACCGCGGTGCCCCAGGAATAGGGGATATCATTGTCACGGCGATAGACGTTAGCTCTGGGGTTATCCCAAGAACGGAACACCGCCTTGATGGCTTCCATCAGCTGCTCCTTGGGATCGGCGGGGAAGTCCTTGCCGATCTTCTCCTTATATTCCGCCTTGAACTGGTCGGCTAATTCCTTCAGATCGTCAGCAGTCAGCTCCACGTCCTGGGTAACGCCTTTTTCTGCTTTCATCTTGTCGATCAGCTCTTCAAAATACTTCTTGCCCACTTCCATGACCACGTCGGAGAACATCTGGATAAATCTCCTGTAGCAGTCCCATGCCCAGCGGGGATTGCCGGACTTCTTTGCTAATACCTCAACGACCTCTTCGTTCAGGCCAAGGTTCAGGATGGTGTCCATCATACCGGGCATGGAGGCTCTCGCACCAGAGCGGACAGAAACTAATAAGGGATTCTCCTTATCGCCGAACTTCTTGCCGGTGATCCCTTCCATCTTGCCGATGTGGTCCATGATCTGGTCCATGATCTCGTCATTGATCTTCTTGCCGTCCTCATAGTACTGGGTACAAGCCTCTGTAGTGATGGTGAAACCCTGGGGTACAGGCAGACCTAAGTTGGTCATCTCGGCCAGGTTCGCGCCCTTGCCGCCCAGAAGGTTCCTCATGGTCGCATTGCCTTCACTAAACAAATAAACCCATTTCTTTGCCATACGCTGCTCTTCCTCCTAAAGATCTTAGATTCTTTCTGACGTGTCGTCACCCGCTCCCGGGGCTGTCTTCCCCATACAAAACAGCCCTGGAGTGGTCTGGCTATAGTATAACACAAATCCTTGACCAGTAAAGATTTTTTTTCAAAAAAATGCAATATCTGGCTATTCTTTGTCACTTTGCACAACCTATAGGATCCGGATCTCCTCCTGTAGGTGCAGGGAATAGAGGAGTGCTTCTTTCACCGGCTTTCCCGTCACCTGCTCCAGGGCCCGGATATAGTAGAAGAGCTGGACCTGGTATCGTTTTTTAAGCTCCTCTGCCTCCTTTACACGGTCGGTCTTATAGTCGATCAGCACAGATCCCTCCGCCTCCTCGATGTAGGCGTCGATCACGCCCTGGACCAGCACCAGCTCGTCAGAGTCCGCCAGCTCCATCTCCCTGGCCCGGATGCCGATCATGAACTGCTGCTCCTTGTGGAGCCGTCCCTCCTCCTCGGCCCTTTTTAACCGTCCGCCCAGAGGGCTCCTGAAAAAGTCCCACAGGACCCGGGCATCCACCAGCCTCCTCTCCTGCTTTAGGAAGCGCCCCGTCTCCACCAAGCCGTCCAGCCCCCGGACCACATCGCCAAAGGAACGGCACGCCCTCATGGGCAAAAGCTCCAAGGCCCGGTGGTAGGCGCTGCCCCGGTCCGCGCCGCCAGAGTCTCGCCTGGGGCGGGCCGCTGCAGCGGCGTTTGTCCGTATTGGGACGGATGTGCTTTCCTGTCTTAGGGGCGCCTGATCTGGCTCTGCCTGGATCAGCGCCTCCAGCTCCACCGCTCCTCCAGACTCCTCTTCCCGGCTCCGCCGTTTCAGCTCGGACACGGACATCATGGCGTACAGCCCTACATCGGCCTTGTGGGGATAGGTATAGCCCAGCGTCTCCTCTAAGCGCTGCCGGTAGGCCTGGTCCCAGACCTTTTCCTCTGGCTGGCCTAAGAACCACTCCTTGGAAGCCTGCTTTTCCATCTGCCGCAGCACCTCCCGCCCCATAAAGGCGGCCGCCGGGACCTGGCTGCAGGCGATCGTGCCTGCCGCGCGGGGCAGGGCCATGAGGATCCAGTCCAGATAGGAGCTGGCCCCGGTCAGCATCGTGTAGGGGAGCGCCGGGGCAAGGGCATCCGCCCACAGGCTCCTTTTATCCCCAAGGCCATCCGCGTCATCCATCTTTTCGGCCCCGGCGGTCATCTGCTGTCCGTCCGTCTGGATATCCCACTTTTCCAGCTTATTTTCCAGATAACGATCCGTCCCGGTCATGACCAGCTTCTCCTTCGCCCTGGTCATAGCCACATACAGGACCCGCAGCTCCTCGCCCATGCTCTCCAGCTCCAGCTTGCGCTTTAACACCTGCTTCTTCAAGGTAGCGCTCTTCACCCGCTGCTCCAGATCGATGTGATCGGCCCCCACGCCTAAGTCCGGGTCGATCAGCAGACGGCCGTAGGCATCCTGCTTATTGAACCGTTTCCCCAGCCCCGCTAAGATCACGATGGGGAATTCCAGGCCCTTGCTCTTGTGGATGCTCATGATCCTCACGGTCCGCTCCTTTGCGCCGGCCACCGCAGCCTCCCCCAGGTCGGTCTCCACCTTTTTCAGCTTCTCGATATAGCGGATGAAATGGAACACGCCCTGGTAGCTGGTACTCTCGTAGGCCGCCGCCTTCTCGATCAAGAGCTCTAAGTTAGCCTGTCTTGTCTCCCCTGCGGGCATGGCGGACACATAGGCGTAGTAGCCCGTCTCCCGGTAGAGCTGCTCTAAAAGCTGATGGATCGGGAAGATCTGCGCCAGGTAACGGAAGCGGGACAGCAGATGATCCAAACGCCGCAGCTTTCGGCCGATCTCCTGCTGCCCGAAGATCTCCCCACCGGCACGCTCTCCATCGCTCGCCGCCCGCTCTCTGCTCTCCTCTGCCCGCTCCCTTCTGTCCGCCGCACGCTCTCCGTTCTCCTCTGCCCGCTCTCTGCTCCTTTCTGCTCCGTCCTCACCTGCCTCTTCTGCCATATCCTCCACCCACAGCCTCCAGGCCCCGTAGATCCCTCTGTCCTGTCCTTTTTTGGCTTTTCCCTTAAACCGGGCCATCATCCAGGCCATCTCCTCATCGCTCATCCCCACGATCGGCGAGCGCATCACAGCGGCCAGCGGGATATCCTGCATCGGGTTGTCGATCACCGCCAGGAGGCTTAAGATCGTCTCCACCTCCGTGGTATCAAAATACCCGCTCTGGGACTGGGCGAAAGCCGGGATGCCCTCATCCATCAGCCCGTTCACAAAGGGCTCCGCCCAGCCGGCCAGACTCCTGAGCAGGATCACGATATCCCCATATCTGGCTCTCCTATACCGGTCCTCCTCCTTATCCCAGATCAGGAGGCCCTGGTCCGGGTCGGTGAGCCTGAAGATCTCACGGACCACCAGCTTTACCTCGATCTCCCGGCTGGTCAGATCCCTGGCCTCCTCGTCCAGACCGGAAAGCTCCAGGCTCCCGGTGTCCACCAAAATGAGCTCTGTGCCATAGGGATCGGCTCCGGCAGCCGGAGCCTCCCGGCTCTCAGAGACCTGGGGGAAGACCGCGCCCGGGTACAGGGCCGCCTCCTTCGTATACCGGATCCCTCCCAGGCTGCTGTCCATGATCTGCGCGAACACCTGGTTGATGCTCATGAGCACCTGGCTGCGGCTGCGGAAATTCTTCTGCAGCTCGATCTTCTGATGGAGCCCCTCTTCCCGCCCGTAGGTATCATATTTCTCCAGGAAGAGCTCCGGCCGCGCCTGACGGAAGCGATAGATACTCTGCTTCACATCCCCCACCATGAACACATCCGGCCTTCCAAAGCGCTCTCCGGACAAGGCTTTGATCAGCGCCTCCTGGACCAGGTTGCTGTCCTGGTATTCATCCACCAGGATCTCCTGATAACGTCGGCTCAGCTGGTCGGCTACCGCAGAAGGCGCGCCGTCCTGGTAGAGGATCTGCAGGGCATAGTGTTCCAGATCCCCAAAATCCACCAGATCCCGCTCCTTCTTGGCCTGCTGGTACCGCTCCATGAACTCTCCGGTCAGGTCGATCAGCTGGCGCACCGCCGGAGCACAGCCTGCGATCCCCTCCAAGATCTCCTCCGTGGTCTGGGCGGCGTAGCTCTCCTTACATTTTAAGACGCCTTTTTTCACCTGGTCCCGGATCGCCTTGACAAGCTCCTTCTTCCCCGGGTCGATGTCCTTTTTCCGTGCCGCGGGCAGCCTTCCAAAGGCGGCCTCCTTTAGCCGCTCCCTTAGCTGCTCCAAGCCATCTGCCTCCCCGATCCTAAGGACCAGCTCCCGCTCTGTCCGGATCGTGGCCAGATAGCTCTCCGGTCCCTCCGGCTCCCCGCACAGCTTTAAGGCCTTTAAGAGCTCCCCGGCATAGCCCTCCATCTGCAGCTTTACCTCCCGCAAAAGAAAGGCTGCCCAGGGACTGTCCGCAAAATGCCGGGCATTCTCCTGATCAAATTCCTTCCGACAGCCTTCCAGCCACTGATGGGGCCAGGGATGGCTGACACAGGCTCTATAGACCTGGTCGATCGCCTCCTCGATCCCCCTATCGGTCTTGCCGCCCCCATAGGTCTCCACAAAAAGCTCGAAATCTTCTCCCCCCGCCTCATAATGTTCCTCCAAAAGCTCCGCCAGCACATCGCCCTTCAGCAGGGTCAGCTCCCCTTCATCCCCCACCCGGAAGGCGGGATCGATGTCCAGCCCCGCGTAATGGTCCCGGATCAGGGACAGGCAGAAGCTGTGGATCGTCTGGATCTGGGCATGGGGGGCCAGGGCCGCCTGCAGCCGCAGCCGGGGATCTGCCGGCGTTTCCTTGAGCCGGCCTAAGAGGGCTCTGGCGATCCGTTCCCGCATCTGGGCCGCAGCGGCATTGGTAAAGGTCATCACCAGGAGCTGGTCCAAATCCACCGGATGGCGCTCATCGGTCACCATCCTTACGATACGCTCCACCAGCACGGCAGTCTTCCCGCTCCCGGCGGCGGCCGAGACCAACAGGTCCCGGTCCCGGCTGTCGATCACCCTTTGCTGATCGGCTGTCCATGTCATCGCCATCACACACCCTCCTTCCTATCCGGCCGTGCCTCTTCTGTCCGTCCCACTCTGGCCCCTGTCTCTCCTGCCTGGCCCATCCTGGTCCGTTCCTCTTCTGCCTGGCCTGCCGCTCCTTTGCCGGATATGCCCGGCCTCTTCTCCATCTCCTCTGCACGCTCCTCCGGCTCTTCGTCGGCCTCTCCTTCCGGGATGATCTCTGCCCAGATCTCCTCTGGCTTCATATTCTTTAAGCGTCGGTATCCGTAGCCGGCTGTCTTCCGGTCAAACCCGCAGACCGCATGATAGGGACAATAGTCGCAGCCTGTCCGCTCACCCCGCTTCATAGGCCGCAGCCCGATATCCCCCTGCAAGATCTCCTGTCCCGTCTTCTGGCATCGGCTCCGCACATAGTCCGCAAGGAGCTTGAACCGCCGCCCGCTGGCCACCGAAGACCTGGCCTCCTGGACCATGCCGGACTTTATGGCCACCGGGATCACATCCGATGCCCCTTCGATCTCCCGATCCAGCCTGCTGATCACTTCCAGATCGCTGTTCACCAGGCCGTCCAGCTTGAGCTGCTCCTTGATCTGGGCTTCGATCTCCTCCGGTGTCATGGCTCCCTTTTTTTCCACCATGGGGTCCTGGATATGGTAGTAGAACAGCCCGGCAGGGACCACCTCCTTATCCGGGTGCCGCCTTTTCTCCATCTCCAGGGCCGCACCCATATAGATCACCAGCTGCAGCTGCAGCCCATAGTAGAGTGCTGCCAGATCGAAGCTGGCGGAGCCCGATTTATAGTCGATGATCTTCACATATACATGGGTCTCGTCCTCGTAGAGATCCATCCGGTCGATCCGTCCCCTTAAATGGAGGGCCTCATCCTCCGACAGCCCGATCTTCATGGACTCCAGGCCGTCGGCAGCGGAAAAGGCCACCTCAAAGCCCGCCGGCTTAAGATCCCCCTTTTTTAGCTGCTCCCCCAAAGCCCACATGGTCCGCTCCGTGATCCTGGACAGCTTGCGGATCAGATAGGCATTGCGGAAGGAGCTGTGGAGGATGGTATTGCCGTAATCCTCTGTCACCTTCGCCACGCTCTCCGCCACCAACGCCTTCCTCTGATCCTCCGTAAGACGGGTCAGCTCCATCCCCTGGTCCGTCATGGACCGGAAGCAGAGATCCAAGGACTGGTGGAACAGGTTCCCCATATCCACCGCGCCCAGTTCATACTCCTGCCGCTCCATCAGCTCCAGGCCGTAGCGCAGGAAATGGGAATAGGCACAGGCCGCATACAGCTCCAGACGGGTCACGCTCCCCTGGAGGATGTTCCCGTAGAGCGCTCTGGCCGCCGCCCGCCCGATCCCTCTTTCCTTGTACGCATATCCGTAAGCCTCCACCAGCTGCCCGGCCTGTTCCCGGAGCCGGGGATGACGGCGCAGGTAGGCGAACAGCTCCTTGAGCGCCGCCTCCCTGGCCGCTGCCTCCTGGCACGGGTCTGCCGCCGTGCCTGCCTGCTCCTCCAGGCTCTCAGGATATCCCTGGCCGCTCTGGCCCTCCTGCCTGCTCTGGTCCTCCTGGCCGCTCTGGTCCTCCTGCCTGCTCTGGTCCTCCTGGCCGCTCCGGCCCTTCTGCCTGCTCTGGTCTTCCTGGCCGCTCCGGCCATCGCGGCTCTCCCGCTCCCCCCTCCGGCTCAGGCTCGCCCGATCGTCCCGATATCCCCGCAGCCCTTCAGCCAGCAGACGGAGGGCCTCCTCCTCTGAGTAGGGCAGCAGAGCGCCCTGGGCTTTTCCTGCCTCCCGGACCTTAAGCCCCTCAGGGAACAGCTCCTTAAGCTCTCGGATCAGCGGGGAGGGCTCCAGCTCCTTCCCGCTGCCGCTGAAGGCTGCGTAGGTCACCACCAGCTGGCGGGAGGGCTTGGTCAGCATCCGATACAGGTAAAAATGCTGCATCAGCCCGTTCTCTCTGGCCGTAGGCGCCAGCTCCACCTGCTGGCTGGCAAAAAACCCCCGCTCCTCATCGGTCAAAAGCCCCCTGGTCTCCTTCCTCTGGGGGATCACGCCTTCATTAGCCCCCACCAGATACAAGACCTTCACCGCATCCAGGCGGGTCCTGGTGATATCCCCCACCACCACCCGGTCTACTGTGGCCGGGATCGTGCCCACCTTGATCTGGGCAAAGCCCGCGTCCAGGATCTGGGCATATTCCTGCAGGCTCATGGGTTCATCCCCTAAGAGTGCCTCCAAACGGTCAAAAAGCTCCATGGTCAGCTGGTAGACCTGGCTGTATTCCTTGGCCAAGGCAGACAGCCCTTCCGCCATCAGGCGATCCGCCTTGGCCTGGAGCTTTTCCTCCAGCGAGAGGCGCTCCAAAAAAGCCCGCAGTACCGCTGTCCTGCTGGCTCCTGTGCCGCCTTTTCCCATCCCCTCCCGGAGCGGGGAAAATACATCGCAGACCGCCTGCCGCAGCCGGTTTATGGCCTCCATATCCAGCGCTCTCGCTCCCTGGTACTGCCGGTCCCAGACCGAGGACCACCGCTTAAAGCCCCGGATCCCCAGGGCCTTCACATAGTTCTCCAGCCGGTCCAGGCCCTCCTGCAGGAGGGCCTGCTGCTCCTTGGACCCTTCCTGCCATCCGGCTCCCGGCTCTCCTGACAGCCTATCGTCTGTCCCCTCTGCAGGACCTTCGTCTGCCCTCTCTGACGGGCCTTCGTCTTTCCCCTCTGCCGGTCCTTCGTCTGTCCTCCCTGACGGACCTTCGTCCGTCCCCTCTGACAGCACCTCACCCGTCCCACCGCTCAGCAGCTCGCCTGTCTCACTACTCAGCACCTCGCCCATCTCACTGCCCAGCGCCTCGCCCACCTCGCCGCCCAGCACCAGCCCGGTCTTTAGGCAGCGGAACAAGCTCTCATAGGGGAAGTCCAGCCGGACCGTCTCCAGGGCGGACCGGATCAGCTCCACCAGCGGATCTGACAGGATGCTCTTCTTATCGTCCAGGAAATAGGGCACCTTCTGCGCCTCGAACTGCCTGCGGATCTCTCTCCCATAGGCAGGCAGGTCCCCTGTGATCACGGCCATATCCCGGAACCGGAGACCGCCTCGCAGCCCTTCCTGGATCTGCCCGCACACAGAGCGCACCTCCTGGACCGGGTCCCTGGCTCTTAAGATCAAGATCTCCTCCTCGTCTGCCCGGCCAGGGCATGGCGGCTCCGGCCCAGATCCTTCCTGGCCCAGATAACGGTCGAACCGGCTTTCCAGATACGCCAGCCTGGGGCTTTCCTTAAAGCGCACAGGTGGCCGGCCATCCAGGACCACATCCGGCTCATGGACCGTCCCCGCCCTGGACGCCCCGTCGATCAGCCTGCAGATCATATGGCGGCTCATATAAAAAAGCTCCATCTTCTCTGCCTCCGCGTAGACCGGCTCCCTGGTATCCACGGTCACCGCCGCCTGCACCTGCCTGCAATCCGCTAAGCAGATCTCTAAGATCCGGTACTGGACCGGCGTGAACCCGGTAAAGCCGTCCAGATAGATCCGGCTCCCTGAAAGCTTTTCCCAGCGGGGCAGCTCCCTGCAGCACAGGTCCAGCACCTCCTCGGCGGTGGTGAACTTATCCTTTATATAGGCCTGGAACGCGCCAAATATCGCACTCAAGTCCTTCAGCTTCTCCTTTAAGATCGGCTGCTCTGCCTTTCCCTCAAGCTCGTTTAAGAGAACGGGGGTGACCCCATACTGGTACAGCTCGGACAAAAGGGACTTCACCTGATCCACAAAGCCGATCTGCCCCAGATGCCGCCTGTAATAATGGAGCTCTTTCTTTTTCGCTGAGAGGATCTTCCGCAAGATCATGGACTTTCCCATATCGTCCAGCACCGTCAGTGTCTCCACCGCCAGGTCCTCGAACACCCGGTAGGCCAGACGGTTAAAGCTGAGCACATCCACATTGGTCAGCCCATGGCGCGGGTGGAGCTCGATCAGCTCCTTCTGGGCCTGCATCGTATACTGCTCCGGCACCAGGAGCAAGAACATCTCCCGGGGATCTTCCATAGATCCCCGGATGATCTCCTCGTAGAGATACCGGGTCTTTCCTGAACCAGATGGGCCTAAGATAAATCGCAGTGACATGTAGGGCCTCCTATCTTACTCTTAATACCGCATGGGGATACGGCCTGCGTTTTCGTTACATGATGGTCTGCCAAAAAGTATAACATATCTTGGACGGTCGTGCTATATGGGGAGGCGAAATGCGAGAAAAACTCCCGTTCTATTTACCGCCCCCTCTCATAGACTGTAATAAACCGATCCGGCAAAAGCCCTCTGCTCTTTACCGGGTCGTAAAGAATGCGGAGGTTTCCCATGAGCGCCAAAACCAAGATCATCGTCCTGCGTATGAAGGAGATCATCTACACAGCCATCTTCATCGGCCTGGCTATCCTTCTGATCGCCCTGTTCCTCATCATGTTCCGCCGGGATAAGACAGCGGCCCCGCCGGAGCCATCTGCTGCGGCCGCCAGCTACATACCCGGGGTCTACTCCTCCTCCATCGCCCTTGGCAATGAGCAGGTCAACGTGGAGGTCACCGTAGACGCGGACCACATCAATTCGATCACCTTGCGGTCCTTAAGCGATTCTGTGACCGCCATGTACCCCCTGGTGGAACCGGCCATGCAGGATCTGACGGAACAGATCTTAAGGAACCAGTCCCTGGACGCGGTCACCTGCCAGAGTGAGCAGAAATATACCTCGGCCGTCCTCCTAAAGGCGATCCGCTCCGCCCTGGATAAGGCGGCTGTCCCGGCAGAGCCATCGGTCTTTTAGCCTTCCAGGACCGCCTTGCAGGTGATACAGCGGCAAGACGGCAAAAAGCTGCGGCATAGAGCAGGTCGATCCATGCTCTATGCCGCAGCTTATGTCTCAGGCCGCATCCCCACTATGCCTCTATGCACAGTCTTTCGCTGTCCTTATGCACAGCATCTCTATCAGCGGTCTTTCTGTTATCTTTTTCACCCTCGCCAGCCGGAGCAGCAAAGGGAAGGGCCTTTGATCGGACCTACCTAAAAAACTGGCAGAACAGCTCCGCCGGCACATAGGCCTTGACGTGGATCCCTTCGTCCGTATACTCCTCTGACAGCAGCTGTCCCCCTTTTCGGATCAGCTGCAGCTTCCCGGCCTCCTGATAAGGGAACACCCGTTCCAGATAGACGCTGCGGCTCTGGAGGATCGTCTCCAGCACATCCATCAGCTCCCTGATCCCCTCCCCCGTCCTGGCGGAGATCTTCACCTGATAGTCCGCGGCCACGTCCTTTAGGATCGTCCCTTCCGGGAGCTGGTCGATCTTATTGAACACGGTCACGATGGTCTTGTCCTGGATCTTCAGCTGCCGCAGGGTATCATAGACCACATACATATGCTGCTCCATCCAGGGATCGGCGCTGTCCACCACGTGGAGGATGATATCGCTGTACCGGGCCTCCTCTAAGGTACTCTTAAAAGCCTCGATCAGATGGTGGGGCAATTTTCGGATAAAGCCCACCGTATCGGTCAGGAGGAGCTGCTGTCCGCCAGGCAGCTTTAAGTTCCTGGTAGTGGGGTCCAGGGTGGCGAAAAGCTTATCCTCCGCCAGGATATCCGCACCGGTCAAGCAGTTTAACAGAGTAGACTTGCCCGCATTGGTATAGCCCACGATCGCCGCCACCATAAGGCCGCTCCTCACCCGCTGCTGCCTGGCCACCTGGCGGTGCCGTTTTACATCCTCCAGCTCCGCCTTCAGCTGGCCGATCCGCTGATGGATCAGCCGCCGGTCCGTCTCCAGCTTCGTCTCCCCCGGGCCTCTGGTCCCGATGCCGCCGCCTAAGCGGGAAAGGGACTCCCGCATCCCCACCAGCCGCACCGCCCGGAACTTGAGCTGGGCCAGCTCTACCTGGATGTTCCCCTCCTTCGTATCCGCCCGGGAGGCGAAGATATCCAAGATCACCATGGTCCTGTCCATGATCTTGGTCTCCAGAGCCTTCTCCAGATTCCTCAGCTGGGCCGGAGACAGCTCGTCATCGCAGACCACGCCTGTGGCCTCCGTCTCCCAGATCTTCCACTTGACCTCCTCCAGCTTACCCTTGCCCAGATAGGTGGCCGGATGGACGCTCTCCCGGTTCTGCACCACCTGCCCTACCGTCACGGCTCCCGCCGTCTCCACCAGCTGGGCCAGCTCGGCCAGGGAGCTCTCCACATCGTCGCCCTCCCCGGTCCCGATCCCGATCAAAAGGACCCGCTCTTCGACCGGCCTATTTTCAAAGGGTCCTGTCACGCCCTCAAGCCTCCTTCCTATCCCTATCCCACGCTCCGTCCGCCGCCCCGTCTCCGGCTCTATGACCGGTCGGTCCCGTCCGAAAACGCACACGGCAGACGCCACAGGCCCGGCAGCGGACTTTTACCGGGTCTGCAAAAAGGTGATCTCCTTCTGTGCCGCCTCATCCGCCCCGTACTGGGCGACGTAGGTCTGGAAATGCTGCAGCGCCGTCTGGAACTGGCCCAGCCGCTCATAGACCACCGCCTGGTTAAAGCTGGCCTCCTGGACTGCCTGAGCCTCCCTTGCGCCCAGCTCGCCGCCATTTTCAGCAGCCAGCTGGACCGCCTGCTCGAAGAACCCCAGCGCCCCCTCATAATGCTCTTCCTCCAGATAGATCAGCCCCAGGGAGTTGAAGACCGACGGGTCTGTGGTCCCGTTCCGGATCGCATCCTCATAGAGCAGCACGGCATCCTCACCCCGCTCAGCGTCCAGACAGGCTCTCGCCACCGCAGCCAGCGCGTCGGTCTGGCCGAAGAAAGCCGCCTGCTGCCCATCGGCGTCCCCTGCCTCCTGGTCCTCCCCGGCAGGGTTGTCCGCTGCCTCCTGATCGTCCGATGCGCCTTTGTCGTCGGCCGCCCTGCCCTTCTTTTGGCTCTGCTCTTCTGTCTCCAGCTGGCAGCCATCCTGGTAGGCCTTGATCGCCCCGTCGATGTCGCCGGCCATGGCTTTCATCAGCGCTATGCGGTACAAGTACTCGGTCCTGGCCTCATCCACCTGGACCAGGGTCTCATAGGTGTGGGCCGCCGCCAGATAATCCTCCAACTTATATTCTGCCTCTGCCCGGTATTTTAATACATCGATCTCAAAAGCGCCCGGCTTTTTCTTAGCGGTCTGCAGGGCCGCTTCAAATTCTGCCATGGCCCCGGAAAAGTCACCGGCATCCATCTTCTCGATGCCTGCCATCCTCAGCTCCTTCCTGGCCTTGCTGACCCCGCCAGGCTTAACGAAAAAGACCGCCGCCGCTACTACGGTCAAAAGGACTGCTGCGGACAGGACTACCTTGACCGTCCGTTCCCTCCTGGCTCTCCTCCTGGTTTTCCTTCTCTTCATCATGCTCTCCATCTCTCCGATCTTTAGGCAGACGCGCCTTACCGCCCTCTCTGCCCCAACAGCGGTATCCCGCCCATATCTTACCGCCGGTGGACGCCGCGGTCCACGGCTCATGACTGGCCGCCGGTCGAGGACGCGGCCTGCCGCTCATGGCCTGCCGCCGGTCGAGGACACGGCCCACGGCTCATGACTGGCCGCTGGTGCTCCCGAAGCCGCCGTTCCTGACCCCGCTGCAGTCGTCGTCCACCGTGATCCCATAACCCATAAAGATCCCCTGGGCGAAGGCCATGCCCCCGGCCAGCTCCACCGTCTTTCCTTCCCGGCTGTCGTTCATCACCTTGATCTGGATATGCCCCTCATTATCAGAGAAGAAATAATCGCTGTCGATGATCCCCACCGTGTTGTTCAGCTGCAGGCGGTATTTAAAGCCCAGCCCGCTCCTGGGGTAGATCTGGAGCACCCAGCCTTCGTCGATCTCGGCCCGGATGCCGGTAGGTACCTTGACCGACTGCCCCGGCTCCAGGCAGATCTTATCCGGCAGGAAGATATCATATCCGGCGCTCCCGGAAGTAGCCCGCCTGGGGAGCTGGATCCCCTCGTAGATCTCTAAGATCTGCGCCTCCTCTGTCCCTTCTCCAAATGTGTCCTTCCAGTCCTGCACGAACTGTTCTCTGCTCACCTTATAAAACCGTGCGATCCTCTCCATCTCGATGACCTCCTGTCTCTTTTTGATCCTCCACGCGTCCTGTCTCCTGCACCGTGTGCCATTGTTCCTCTGGCACCGGCTCTGTCGGCCTCTGTCCCGCTGGGCCTCGTTCCTCTGGCACCGGTCCTGTCGGCCTCTGTCCCGCCGGCTCTCGCTCCTCTGGCACCGGCTCTGTCGGCCTCTGTCCCGCCGGCTCTCGCTCCTCTGGCACCGGCTCTGTCGGCCTCTGTCCCGCCGGCTCTCGCTCCTCTGGCACCGGTCCTGTCGGCCTCTGTCCCGCCGGCTCTCGCTCCTCTGGCATCGGCTCCGCCGGCTCCTGCCCTTCTTCCAGTTCTTCCAGCTTCAGCTGGAGCTCTTCCTCCACCTGGGAGCGGATCTCTTCCTCCTGCTCCGGCTTCAGGCCCGGCAGATCGGTCATGGAGCCGATCCCAAAACGCCTTAAGAACTCCTCTGTGGTAGCAAAGAGGGCCGGTCTTCCCGGCGCGTCCAGGCGGCCCACCTCATAGACCAGATCGTACTCGATCAGCTTGTTCACCGCATGGTCCGATTTCACCCCTCGGATCTTCTCGATCTCCAGCTTGGTCACCGGCTGCCGGTAAGCGATGATCGACAAGGTCTCCAGCACCACCTCGGTCAGCACCTGGCGCTTCGGTGTGGAGGCCACCCGGATCAGGTTCTCATAATATTCCGGCCGGGTGCACATCTGGAAAGCATCCTCCAGCTCGATGATCTGCAGTCCCCGCTTTTCCTTTTCATACCGCAGCGCCAGCCGAAGGGCCGCCTCTCTCGCCTGGTCCCGGTCCACCTGGAGAGCCGCCGCCAGCTGCGCCACCTCCACAGACCGCCCCATGGCAAAGAGCACCGCCTCCACCACGGCCTCCTGGGCCAGCTCCTCCTCTGTCGGCGTCAGCTCTAAGGCCATCTGCTGATAATCCAGCACATCCTCCACGATCGCCTCCGCCTCTAAAGGCTCTGTATTTCCACCCTTTCTCATCTCTATCGGTCCTTTCGCTCAGATCTTAAGCAGATCCTCCAACCCTTCCAGGTCCAGCTCTTCCTCCTGTCCCTCTGCCTCCAATGCCTCGATCTGCATATCATCAAAGATATGCTCCTGGGTCAGATGGATCTTCCCGATCTTCATCAGCTCCAGCACAGCCAGAAAGGTCACCACCACCTCCAGCTTATCCGCCCCGGCCTCCAGGGCCTCACGGAAGCTGAACCGCCGATGCTTTCGGGCATAGTCCAGAAGGGACAGCACCTTCTCCTCCAGGCTCACCGGCTCCTTCTGGATCGTCCCAAAGGAGCTCCTGACCCGGTCGATCTTATCCTCCTTCCGCTTCATGACCTGGTTAAAGACCGCCTGGAGCTTGGCCAAGGTGAGGCCATCCAAAAGCTTATCCAGATCCACCGCCGGTTCATACGCCGCCACCTCCGGCGGCAGGGTCGGAGGCTTAAAAAGCTGCTGGCCGGCCCCGTCCTCCAGCTGGGCCAGCTCCTGGGATATGTATCGGTACTTTTTATATTCCAGCAGGCGGGCCACCAGCTCCGCTCTCGGGTCCTCTGTCTCCTCTTCCCCCGCCTCTTCCTTGGGGAGGAGCATACGGGATTTGATGTCGATGAGAGTGGCGGCCATGACCAGGAAATCGCTGACCAGATCCAGATCCTCTTGATCCATCTGCCGCACATGCTCCAGATACTGATCCGTGATCTCCACGATCGGGATATCGTAGATATCTACCTTATTTTTTTCGATCAGATGCAGCAGCAGGTCCAAAGGGCCTTCAAAATGCTCTAGCTTATATGAGATCTCCATCGTTCCTTCTATCCTCTCTTCCTACCCGCATGTATCTGCCTTTCCCGCCCGGCACCGCCCCGTGCAGGTAGCCTCTCCCGCTGGACACCGCCCCATGCAGGCGGTCCCTCCCGCTGGACACCGCCCCGCGCAGGCGGTCTCTCCCGCTCGAGACTGTCCCATGCAGACGGCTCATGCCGGCCTGGCACGGACTTTTTCACATCCGCGCCAGCCGCAGCAGGACAGACCTTGCGGCCAGCCTATGCAAAAGCGCCCGGCACCAGCCGCACCACCAGTACCTGGGGCAGATCGTTAAAGCGGATATCGATCGAATGGGTCCCCAGCCCACGTCCCACCAGCATCCTTTTCCCGTCCTTTTCAAAGCAGCCCGCGCACCAGGGGACAAAAAATTGATACTGGGGCGTCATGACCCCTCCAAGTCCCGGGATCCGGATCGTCCCGCCATGGAAATGCCCGGCCAGGGTCAGGTCCGCCCCCCACTGCCTGCACCGTTCAAAATACATGGGCGAGTGGATCAAAAGGAGCTGGAACCGGTCCGGATCTGGCGTCCCCAGCTTCCGGGCCAGATACCCTTTTGGCATCTTTACAGGACGTTCCAGGAACAATTTTTTATAGTAAGAGCGGGACAGCTCCACCCCGGTGATATCCACCTCATCAAAGGGGACCGTCCGGTCGATCAACAGGCACACCCCCAGCTCCTCTGCCTTTTTGATCAGCTGGTCATAGCGGTCCCCATAAACTTCCCGCTCCCGATCCAGCCGTGATTCGTGGTTCCCCAGACTGTAAAAGACCGGTCCGATCCCTGCCAGCCCTTCCAGCAGCCGGAAGGTGGCATCCAGACCGCCCCTCCCCTTCTTGGCCACCATCAGATCCCCTCCGATCAAGATCCCATCGGGCCGCTGCTCCCGCACTGCCTTTAAGAGCTCTGCACCCCCCGGTCCAAATTCCTGATCGTGGACATCGGTGATGAACACCAGCTTCTTCTCCCTGCGGATCTTGGGAGAGGCCACTCTGCACGTCTCCACCACAAAATGCCCACGCTCATAGCGGGACCGCAGGATAAAGCCCAGCCCCGCCGCAGAGACCGCCATGAGCCCTGCCGCACCGAAAGACCTGTCCATCGCCATCTTCGCCATCCCCCATCCTCCCCCTAAAGCTCTGCAGCTCATGGATCGTTTTTGCCTGTATGATCACTTCTGTCGGAACACCGGGTCCGCCGGATAGCTCCCCACCAGCTTCTGCATGGTCCTGGGCACCGCATCCTTGGAAGTCTTCCAATCCGCGTCCCGGTTCCGGTGATCGAACTTATCGATGAACCAGTCGATATCCCCCTGGATCCTCTCCAGGTTTTCCTCCATCATCTGGTATAAAGCCGGGACCACCCTTTGCCGCTCCTTGTCGGAAGCCTGCTCCGTATACGCCCTCATGATATCGGCAAAATGGGGCAGGCAGAAGCCCTTGGAGCCTTTTAACCGGTCCAAAAACTCCGGTTCCGTCCGCATCAGATAGAGAAAGGTCTCCAGGATGTGCCCATAGGCCTCCTCAAACCGGCTGCAGACATAGCAGGTGCCGCCATAGCCCTGTGGGCCAGCCCCTCTGGAGACGGCAGCCCCAGCCAGTCCACGGTCCCCTCTGGGGGCGGCAGCCCCAGCCTGTCCGCGATCCCCTCCGGAGGCGGCAGCCCCGGCCTGTCCGCGATCCCCTCTGGAGGCAATAGCCCCAGCCTGTCCGCAGTCCTCTTCAAAAGTGGCAGCTCCTGCCTGCTCCCGGGACCGCCTCCGGTGCAGGGGGCTGCCTACCCCCGCTCCCTTCAAGATCTTCGAGACCCGGCTGCCCAGCCCTCTGGCCTCCTTCGCCTCTCCTATGGCTGTGACCGCCTGGGCATGGAACTGCCTGCGCACATATTCCAGCCGGGTCTTTAGGATCCAGGCATTTCCCAGGGAATTTCCATGATCATACATCATCTTCGTATGATGGCGGCAAAAACCGGTCCGATCCGTCTCCTCCCGGATATCGCTCTCCATATAAGACGATCCTAGGGCAAAGCTGATCGCATCCTGCTCGATCTTGCGCTCCAGATAGCAGCAGGGGCACTCGTCTGCGGCATCCAGCGCGTCCATCACTTCCAATGTATATAGCTTCTCCTTCATCTGTCCTGCTCCTCCTTAAGGGCCTGCCGGTCAGTTCTATCCATTATACACGGATGGGGCTGGCTTGTAAAGAAAGATCCGTCTATATACCATTTGACGGCGCGAAAAAATCCCTGTATAATAAAGGACACGCTGCCCACCTCGGCGGGCGGCTGCACCCCAAACGCCTGCGCGATCTTTAGGCAAGATCGAAGGTCTTCTGCCAGGTACCTTCCACACTTCAAGCGATCAGGAGGAAAGCACGATGAAGATCAACACCCCACCGATCCCCATCGAGGATCCATCATCGATCTCTCCTATGGGAGAGATAGCAGGTTTTCAGGTACGTCCAGGTTTTTTTGACATCAATGGCGCCATGGATATGGGGATCGGCGTGAACTTTACGATCCACACACACTATGGCACCCGCTGCGAGCTGCTGCTCTTCCATATCGTGGAGGACGAGCCCTACGCAGTCCTCCCCTTTCCGGAATCCTACCGGATCGGGGATGTCTATTCCATGTTGGTGTTCGGACTGAACATCAAAAATTTCGAATACGCTTACCGCATAGACGGCCCTTATCTGCCAGAGCAAGGGCTGGTCTTCGACAAGGACGCGCTCCTTTTAGACCCCTATGCCCGGGCTGTCACCGGTCAGAAATACTGGGGGATCACAAAAGAGCGCGCCTACCACGCCCGGGTAGTAAAGGACAGCTTTGACTGGGGCGCTATGCCCCAATCTAAGCGGGAGCTCAGCGACCTGGTGATCTATGAGCTCCACGTCCGCGGCTTTACCTGCCACCCCTCCTCCGGTGTCCGGCACCGTGGCACTTTCGCCGGCCTGATGGAGAAGATCCCCTACTTAAAGGAGCTGGGCATCAATGCCGTGGAGCTGATGCCGGTCTTCGAATTTGACGAGATGATGAACGCCCGAGAGGTGGACGGCAAGCTGCTCTTAGATTACTGGGGCTACAATTCCGTAGGCTTCTTTGCCCCCAACACCAGCTATTCCTCCTCTGCCGAGCGGAACATGGAGGGTAATGAGCTCAAGGAGCTGATCAAAGCCCTCCACGACAATGGGATCGAGGTCATCCTGGATGTGGTCTTTAACCACACCGCCGAGGGCAATGAAAAAGGCCCCACCTTCTGCTTCAAGGGCCTGGATAACAAAGTCTATTACATGCTGACGCCCGATGGGAATTATTACAATTTCAGCGGCTGCGGCAACACCTTGAACTGCAATCACCCCGTAGTCCACCAGCTGATCCTGGAATGCCTGCGCTACTGGACCATCAGCTACCGGGTAGACGGCTTCCGCTTTGACCTAGCCAGCATCCTAGGACGGAATGAGGACGGTTCTCCTTTGAACAACCCGCCCCTCCTCAGGAGTCTGGCTTCCGATCCGATCTTAGCCAATGTCAAGCTGATCGCCGAGGCATGGGACGCCGGCGGCATGTACCAGGTAGGACGCTTCCCCGCCGCCAAACGGTGGGCCGAATGGAACGGGCGCTACCGGGACGCCCTGCGTGGGTTTTTAAAGGGCGATAACTGGGAGGCCTGGCCGGCGGCCTGGAGCATCTCCGGCTCCGGCGACCTTTACGGCGGGTTCGACCCGGATCATGCAGGCGATCACGTGGGGGACTACGTGAGCGATTATGCAGGCTATAATTCCTGCATCAACTTCCTCACCTGCCACGACGGCTTCACCTTATACGACCTGTATTCTTACAACGAAAAGCACAATGAGGCCAACGGCTGGAACAATACGGACGGCGCTGATGATAACCGGAGCTGGAACTGCGGCATCGAGGGCGACACGGACAATCAGGACGTGCTCTTCCTCCGCCACCGGATGATGCGGAACGCCTGTGCCGTGCTGATGTGCAGCCGGGGTACCCCCATGTTCCTGGCTGGAGACGAGTTCTGCAACACCCAGTACGGCAATAACAACAGCTATTGCCAGGACAATGAGATCTCCTGGCTGGATTGGAGCCTGCTGGAAAAGAACCATGACTTCTTCGAGTTCTTCCAGTTTATGATCGCCTTCCGCATGGCCCACCCGGTGATCCGCAAGCGGCTTCCGGACGCTGTCTGCGGTATGGAGCCTCTGCGCACCCACAATATCAATGCAGAGGAGCTAAACATCCCCCGGGATGCCAGGACTTTGTCCGTCTGCTTTGCCGGCTATGACCGGGATAAGGGCCGGGACGATCTGGTCTATGTGTCCGTGAACACCTACTGGCAGAACGTCCACATCACCCTGCCCAAGATCAATGCCCACGGCAACTGGCACCTAGCGGTCAACACCTACGGCGACGGCCACGGCCGGTACTTCTACCCCGAAGGGCAGGAGATCCGGATCGACGGCGAGTTCGTCATGCGGCCCCGGTCGGTGGCGGTGTTCACGGTGCGGTGACCGGGGCGTGACCGCAGACCTACCTCCTTGCGCCCGGCGGCGGGACTTTTCGTACAAAATATAAAACGTCAAAACGCAGGTACCGTGATCACGCGGGCCTGCGTCTTTTTTAATGGCCTTTTCCTGAGATGATCTTTTCTTGAAGGCATCTTCTCTCGCGCTCTGTGGTCCATCCCTTAACTGGAAAGACGATAATGAGTATTCCTACTTTTTCCCTCCTGGACGATCTGACCCTTCTCGACCATCTGCCTTAGTAACCGTCCACACGTTGTCTGACCGATCCCCAAGATCTGCTCCACATCCTTTCTTGTAAATGTACCCTGCTTTTGGGCCAGCGCGATCACATCCTCCTGTGCATCACCGGATCGCCGGTCAGCCTCCGATCCGCTCTGCTCCGTGTATACATTTAGATTCGGGAGGATGATCTTAAATACATTGTCAGAGGTTTCCAGCTTCGGCACTTTTCCGGTCCCCCGATAAGCCTCCATGATCTTCTGTATCCCGGTCCCGTAAGCTTCGATCAGCTCCAGGCGGTAAAATACATTTGCCAGCTTTACATTCCGGCATACGGAGATCCCCATCAACACATCCTGCAGAGTGACGCCGCCCACAAGCCCCCCGATAGAAGTAAACTCGATCCGATCGGTGTAGATACTTATCAAAGCGCTGGCACGGAAGGCATATTCTCGATGTACCAACAGGTTCAAAAGGGCTTCTCTGACCGCCACCTCCGGATAATCTTTTTTATCGATACGACGCAGTTTTTGGAAGGTGGAGTGGGTCTGGTTCCGAAAGTCGATGTAGTCATAGACCTCCTCCATCTGCCGGAACAGAGAGCCGGAAAATTCTCTCCGGTCCTTATATTCATTTTGGGTAGTCCCGCCAAAGACCGCCACCTTGATCGTATGCACGCACTGGTCGGACAGGATGAGCCCTAGATTGGTATAAACCCCGTTACGGGTCATGATCCCAAGGGTCTTCATCTGCGCCTGTCCCAGCTGGACGTTTCTTTCAGAAAATTCCTTTTCAGCCGCTCCAAAGGTCAGATCCTGCTCAAGGGACCGCATTTCTTCAAAATGATCCCCATCGGTCTCTTTGATCATACGCCGGATCGCGGTATTCGTTGCCGGTACAGAGGAATATCCCTGGCGGACATAAACGCCCTCCGGGCGCAGCCCCTTCTTCGCGATATAATAGGGGCGCTCCGTTCCCTGCTGGATGTCTACCGCGACGATCTGCTCCCCACCTTCGTTCAAGGTCTCATAATGCATAAACATCGTCAGATCCGGCTTGATCCCATCGCGGACCATATTGCTGACTTGCAAAGCCGCTCCGTCCGGGTCGTCTAACCCGACCACCGTCCCGTCATCACGTACGCCGATATACAATCTCCCACCCTCACTGTTTGCAAAAGCGACGATCTCCTTCTTTATATCGTCCACCACGATAGACTTCAATCCCACAGTCTCGCTTTCCTGGAAGATCATTTGATCACCTCCTATGGGTATTCTAACCTTTCTAACCATTCTTGTCAATCAGTGAGAGAAAATGAGTAGAAAAGATTGGGGGCAGTCACTTTAAGGTATAATTGAGGAAAGTAGAGATGCGGAGATGGGATAATAGGGGATTATCCTTGACAGCTATCATCCACAAAATGAGACATGGAACGGCACTGCCCGATATGAGGAAAGAATCCGGTATCAGATCCGCATAGCCAGAACCACAGATAAGGAGGATATCATGAAAAAGATCAGTGTGATCATCCCGTGCTATAATATAGCACCTTGGATCGATCGGTGTATGGCTTCTATCGCAGTACAAACGATAGGACTTGATGACCTGGAGGTCATCTGTATCGATGATGCTTCTACAGACGGTACCTGGGAGCATCTGCAAAGATGGGAAAGAAAATTTCCAGATCACATACTGCTGATCCGTCAGGATGTGAACCGGAGACAGGGAGCGGCTCGAAATCTGGGCCTGCAATATGCATCTGCTCCGTATATCGCTTTCGTAGATGGAGATGATCAGCTGGAACCAGACTACTTTGAGCAGCTATATGCGCCAATAGCCCATCACACCCTCCGATCGGCGATCTACAGCCTTCCATTTCACCTCTCCACACGCCTTAAGATCACATCGCTCATGATCTTTATCGCATTTTCCGGATACCCGATATCATCATAGGGGATGGTATAGACCACCTTGTCCCCATCCAAAAACTCCAGCATATAGCGGTCCCTGCTTTTATCGATCCCGTCGTATACCCAGGTGGTCTTCCGTATAAACCGGTCGATGAGCGCATTTCTTGGGATAAGATATCGCATCCCATCATGCTCGATGCTCAGCGTATCAAACGCCTTGGGGAAGTCTGGCTTAAAGGTCTGCTCTTTTGGTAGCGTGAGGTAATACTGCCCCTGCCGGCTAAACATAGTCCCCTCGGTCACACAGCCCTCGCACAGCCTTTTGACCAGATCCCCGTCATAGTATCTGACCAGCTCAGAGCCACTCCTCCTGAAGGATATGGCCACTTTCCACGGATCGATCCCACACCACCTGCTCCTGTAGCCAAGATCCCAGTCTAAAAACATCGTATCGTTAAATGCCGTACAGCCTTTCCCGTGGAAAATAAACTGGATCCCGTCAAAGGCATATCCCATTTTCCTCGTTCTCGACCTGTGCGCCAGGAGGTCCCGCTTCGACCTTAAGCAGATATCCTCCGTCTCATTTAAGTGGGCCAGCAGTTTGTCACACACTGCATCGACACTGCTGACGTATCGCTCCATCGCTCTTTTAAATCCATCATCCATCCTTACGGCCTTTCACACCAGAGCATCTCCCTCTAAACCTCCATGCGCCCGGCCAGCAGACGCACCACCACACAGAACAGCCTGGCGGGCGCATTTGGCTCTATGCTCTGCTCCGGTCGTTGCTAAACGTGTGCCACCAGCACACAGCAACCCTGAACGCAGGCCGCCTATCCGGCGGCAAAACTTCATAATAAGCACTTTCATGATCCTTTGCTGGAAAGATCTCAGATATAAATACTGATAGTTTATCAACCTGATCATTACCTGTCAACATCTTTGTTTTCAAACGGGGGTGCTATGATCATCAATAGTAACAGTTCAGGTAGGTCTGCGCGTTTGCCGCGCTGACCGTACGAAAGCGTGATGGCCGCAAGCATCCGGACCATCGCGTAGCGATCTTTAATGGCCGGATGCCGTAACAGTTCAGGGTATCTGAACTGTTACCATCAATACCCATATCGTTTTCGGTACTTCACCAAAAATACCGCCGCCATCACTGTCCCCAGCAGCTCCGCCATCGGTGTCGCCACCCATACGCCGGTGACGCCGCCCAGCAGGAGGGGCATGATCTGAATGCTGGCGACCGTGAACAGAAAGGAACGTGAGAACGCCAGCACTGCGGAAACTACCCCATTAGACAGAGCGGTAAACATCCCGCTGGCAAAGACGTTCAGCCCTACAAACAGCAATGCCAGAGAACAGGAACGGTTGCCCGTCACGGCCAGTGCGTGGACAGGGCTGTCCGGCCGGGCGAAGATGCCCACCAGGGGTACTGTCGCCAGGATAGAGACCACCGTACAGAGGACAGAGGCCCCGATGATAAACCGGATGCTAAAGCCCACCAGCTTTTTCAGCTTCTCATGGTCCTGCTCTCCATGATAATAGGAGATCATGGGGGCCACGCCGTAGGAGTAGCCGATGAACAGGGCACTGACGAACATCAGCACATACATGATGATGGTAATGGCCGCTACACCGTCCTCGCCCACATACTCCAGCATTGCCAGGTTGAACAGCAGGGTGGTGATGCCGGAGACCAGAGAGGTGGCTAACTCCGACATCCCATTGGTGGAGGCGTGGAACAGCACACTGCCCCGAAAGACCGGCTTCTGAAAATGGAGTAGCGCTTCCTTTTTACGGAACACCAGGAAACCCACGACAGCGGTGATGGAATATCCCAGACCAGTGGCGATGGCCGCGCCTTGGATGCCCATGTCAAACAGGGAGATCAGCACATAGTCCAGGATGATGTTGGTCACGCCACCTGCAACGGTGCAGATCAGGGACAACTTCGACTTGTCGGCAGCGATCAGGTACAGAGAAAAGTTATACATGAGCAGGATAGGGATGGTGAACAGCAGGTAGTTGCTCAGATAGGTGTGGCAGTAGCCGAACACCGCCGGGGAGAGGCTCATCGTTCCCAGGAGGGTATCCATCAGGGTATAGCCCAGCACCATCATCACCGCGCCCACCACCCCATTGGTGAGGATCAGCAGCGTAAAATCCTGCCGGGCCTCCTGCTCCCTGTGTTCTCCCATCTTCTTCATCACCACGGCGCTGCCGCCAGTCGCCAGCATCCCGGAGACCGACGTGATCAGCGCGATGGCTGGAGCGGTCAGGTTGATGGCGGACAGAGCCTCCATACCGATCAGGTTGGAGACGAACAGCCCATCCACCATGGTATAAAAGGTGTTGAACACCGTCATGACGATGGTGGGAAAAGTAAATTTCAAAATGTTCCTGCCGGTGACCGGCAAATGATATGGATCTAATTTTTTCATGATCTCCTCCTGGTCATCTCCATTTGATATCCTGGTCATCTCCCAAGTCAAAATACTGCTTCTCTTTCCCCAGCGCCAGAAGCCAGACGGCGGAAATACGCCGGCCCTGGGCGGGAGCAGAGTAGTAGACACTGATCACCCTCTGATCTTCGTCGTTTTTTTGATCTGGACTTGCAAATATCTTTGTCATAGAGTATCATAAACCGTGTGGTCGCCACACAGTCAATCGGTATTTTGCAATTTGGAGAGAAAGTTTTATGGAACGGAAAAAAGGCTGGCTGACCTCGGGAGCTTTTGCCGCTCTTTGCGGCACGACAAAAGAAACCTTGCGGCACTATAAAGATGTGGGGCTCCTGTTGCCGGCCCACCGAGGAGACAATAACTATCTTTACTATGATGTGGAGCAGTTCTACGATCTTTACGCGATATTGATCCTCCGCCAGACCGGGACGCCCCTGGCCGAGATCCGCCGCTGTCTGGAGCGGCAGAACGCCAGAGAGACAGCGGCCCTGCTGCGGGAACAGCGTTTCAGGCTGGAGGCAGAGCGACAAAAACTGGAGCATATGGAATTTGTGCTGTCCAGTACTCTACGTAATCTGGAATTTGAACCGGGATCGGACATGGTCCCTCAGACAGCCTGGTTTGAAGAAGAGCATTTGCTGGCTCTGCCAGTGGCGGAGTTAGAGGAGCTGATGTCCCCAAATGCCAGCGAGGACGAAATGCTGATCGTTGTGCTGGAGCGGTGTCAGAAGCTGTGCCGCCAATATGGGATACAGACGGATTTCCTGCTGGGGGCTATCCACCCACTGGTAGACCGGGGTACCCCCGGAGAGATCCGTCATCTCTATACCCGCATCAAAGAAAAAACGGACTTCCCTTATTACAAAGAGAAGCCCGCTGGGCGGTATCTGTATCTCTGCTGCCGGGGACACTGGGACATCTCCACGGGTTATGCCGCGCTCTGGCACTACATCCGGGAACAGGGATTGGAAACTACCGGCGATCTCTACGCCTGCGATCTGGCTGGGTTTACCTTGAACTCAGTTGAAAAAAACGCGGCGTCTATCATTTCGGTGCGGCTGCTGGGATCTTCAGGATAAAGCGGTGATCCATATGCTAAACTGGATACAGCAGCAGATCATAGAACGGATGGGGGACACATAGATGGCGACATGGAGCGTGATCCGGAAAAAACTCGAAACAGACTATCTGGCGCAAAGCCTGCGGGGGCATATCCAATATTATGCCACATCCTATAGCAAAAGCCCAGATCACGAAGGACGTGCGGCGATACGATATGACGGGAAAGAGATCATCAAAGGCTGCTATTGGAACAACTGGGTGAAAGCATACGCATTCCCCCGGGATGAAAAATGGGCTCAGCGTATGACCGTAGAGCATGCGTACATCGATGACGTGGCCCTTAGACTGGGGGTTTTTGACCAGCGCTGCTTTTACAGAGCCTTTGAAAGATTCGATAACCAGAGTATCGAAAAAAGCTTGATCAGTGACGACCTGATCGTCAGGATATTTGCCATACTTGACAGAAGGGTCGGAAAGCGCAGGCTGCTCCAGATCCAAAAAACGATCAAAGATGAGCCCGAGACCTTCCAGGAATTTTTTGCGATCCGGGCCAAAGCTGAAGGGCTGGATCTGGGATAACTATAAATATCCGTTGATCTTTTTGGCCAGATCATCAAGCACGGCCCGTGTAGGTTTACCTGCATCGTGATACAGTTTCACCATCTTAGAGATCAACACAGGATCACGGACCAAGGATACCGCTATTTCCTTATCCACAAAACCTCTCAATGAATCTAAAGCGATCTCAAAAAGCTCTTCATCCTCCGTATCGAGCAACTCCAATAACAGTGATGATCCGTACTCCTTATCGCGATCATATAAACAGTATGCGATCTTTTTCTTCCACTCAACATCTTTTGTTGATACCTTCTCCAGCAACATTTCCCAGTCACATGGTTTGAGATCTGCTATGATCTCTCTCGCGATATCTACCCCTTCATCATACCAATAGTCCATGGGCAGATAGCCCGATAAATATTTGTCGAGTCTATCATACACCATCCTTCTTCCCCCCATCCTCTCCACTACAGCATCAGCCTTCTGCATACAATATATGATCTTCTTTCAGACCTGGCACCTCCCCTAAGATCATCAGCTCACAAGTCATCCCTTCACTTATCTCATCAAGTTTATGTCGATAAGCGCTTATCTTTTCAATGATAAACCCCTGATCCTTTGCAGCGTTAGCGTGATCGAAAAGGAATAACGCATCACCTACCCTCAAATCCTTTAAAACACGTCCCTGTAACCTTGACCGACCTTCACAAATAGTATGATCAGACATAAGAAATGCTTTTTTTAGATCCATCCTATTTTTCTCCTCAGCCCTTCAGTCCATGCTCCACTAATGCCTGCAAAAAGCCACAGCCTCCATGTAACCTGGCATTTTCTTCACTATGCACGAAAATATAGACCTGATCCTCACACACCCTGTCGTCCACCTTAAATACCCCCAGATCCCCTGTTTCAAGATCGATCACAGGGAATAGGCCATACGTATCGACCCATTCTTTTTCTACATTTTTCAATAGATAAAACGTACTATCCGCATCACAGGAGTATACTACCGTATATGCAAAATACCCACCACCATATTTTTTTAAAAATGCCCTATAGCTTTCCGGAAATTTCAAACAATAGTAGTCTTCCATTTGATCTATATCCGCATCCGACGGGATCTTATCACGATCTAGCTCAAACAATACAGGATCTTTTCTTTTTCTTTTTTCCACCAACTCTACAAATTCTTTAAATACCATGATCCGCTCTATCTCCTTCGAAAAAAATCCGGGTCATGATCACAGACACATCCCAGTTCTCCACATTTTATCACCACGTCCGGACTTTCTTTTGAAAATATCATCCCCATATTATACTGGAGTGTGCTCTGCTTCAGATTTGCCAGCAGATATCCATGATCCGGCAGATAGTTATCAGCCAGGACCATCAGCATCGTAGCCAGGCTTTTGACCGTTCCAAAGCCGATCCTCAATACAACTTGGCCACAGTTCTCACTCACATCTTCTCCAGATCTGTCCATGATCTTGATCCTCGCGATATTTTGCCACCCTAATTCATACGCCTCAATAAGATCATCATATGTCTCAATAGTTTCTCCGCATGCAGGTTCTCTGATCTCGACCTTTCTGTGGATCGTATTTCTTATATGTATCTGTTTACATACCACTGGACCATGCAATTTTTCCTGCTCACCCACCTGTACAACAAGAAAAGGACTTCCTGGCGTCAAGAAAAATCCCATTGCCTGATCTCCTGGTATCCCTCCTCCTAAAGGGTCGATATGGATATGGGTCTGCTTGATCCTATCCATATCTTCATATAGCCAGATCAGATTCGTCGCAAAGCCGACCAACGCCGCTTTGCTAAATGTCAATTCCACTTTGTGATCACTATCGATGCCTCTTCCCGATAGATCGATCCTGGACACTTCGTTGATCTCAACCGGTTTGTTCAGATCAAGGATCATATATACCTCCTGTTATTTCAAAGACATGGGCTTCAAATCTATCTAAGATGTTTTATCATACATCTATATTTATAAACCTCATCATTTTTTCTATATCTGCATCACTTATTTCCCGGATATCGACTCCTGAGATCTCTGATATCTTTATTGCCACTTTATGATACCTCGAAAAATGCATCAAGAACTTCTGTTTATCGCACCCCTCGATCCTATCTCCAACGATCTTTTTATCGCTTATGTTACATATCTTATTTCTCTTTATACAGCATGTATCTAACCAGCATCTCCCCAAGCGATCTGCCTTATCTATGATCAATTCATTTTGGAAACCTTCCGCCATGATCTCTTTACAGATCCGATCCACTGTGATCCTTTTATTTAATCCACGCTCAGTCAAGGAAACACCGATATGTAACTTTCTACACCTTGATGCATAACTTCGTTGTACCTTTGTTACTACTCTATCTCTATATACCTTATACCGGATATCAGCTTTCAAGTGGTTTTTTAACACATTTGTTTTATCTCGATATCCTGACAGATCATCTATGACGGAATGGATCCTTCTATTTGCAAAAGTTTTTATCCCATACGTTGATAAGACTTCATACTCCATACAGATGATCGGTATAAAGTAGATATCATCTGCCTTTATCCCATCAATCTTCTTATAGGCTATCTCCAATTCATTTTTAACATCCCCATTCCCCGGAGAATCATCATATATGATGATAGCCTTATCGCCTTCACCCATTTTTCGTATGATATCTTCTATCTTCCTTCCAAGCTTATATATCCCATTTAAGTTTTCAACAACAAACTTACCATCAAAATATATCTTATTTAATAAATTTACCAAATGATATCCACCTTTATTATCTTCACAGTACAAATGGACCATATATCACCTCACAACATCCGGAAATTTATAGGTCAATGTTGCCCGTCCGTTCTTTATTTCTAAAGTAGCTATCTCACTTAAATTATGCTCGATCTCCAGATCCCTTCCAAATAAAATATACTGGTTATACCCGTCACGATCTATAAATCCAACAAGATCCGGCCTTGCTCTGAACACATCATTTGCCTGATCGATAACAACAATGACCCCTTTATTTTCACTTATAAATCTTAACACTGCCTCATAACTGTTATTATTTTTTATATTCTCATAACACACAGGATACACGCTTTCTGCTCCTTGCGTGTTTAATTGCTTCCACAGATATGTTTTTCCTGTTGCTGAATCACCTTCTATAACGATCCGGTCCCCTCTTAAAGACAGATCTATGTCTAATCCATCTTCCGATCGAAATCTCAAGTTTTTATGCATCTTCCTCATCCCCCCATAAATGGTCTTCTCTGCACATTTCCAAATATGCCTGTTCCGCATCTATGATACTTGTCACGATTTCATTTCCAACCTTTATCTTTATATTTTTTTTATCCTTCCCAAAATCTTTATGCTCGCAATAAGCATATACATCAACATCTTTGGTCATTTCCGTTATCAAATGATTTATAGCATTTCCACCACATGATGTGATATTAAAAATAAAGTTCGCGATATTATGGGTTTTGATCGCATGATTGATACATAACAATGTCTTACATCCTTCTGATAGATCGCCTATCCCGATCGGCATATCAGAAAACTTTCCATAGATCGTACTAGCATTTAGCAAACTACTTTCTTCCACTATATTTACGATCCTTATATCTGTTCCATCCAGATATTTTGTAACCTTTTGTTTGATAAAATAATCAGCCCAAGGAATTTTAATATTTAATAAAGCATCTGGTATATCTTTCTCATCATATAAGCATAACATATTTTACACCCCCGCATCAGACATCACGATCAGTATATCACATATCCTCAAATGATCGCAACAGAAAAGGACAGCTGCTTCTGTCTATGGACACGAGAACGATCACCGCTATAGAAAGCCTCGCTCCTCCAAGGATCTAAGGGACACCTGGTATCTCCGGCCGATCTACCTTCGGTGTGAACACCGAGCAAGGCTTCCACGCCTCTTCCGGGATCAGCAGCCCTTCTACCATCTCCTCGATCTGTTCCCACTCTTCCGGTGACAGGTCCATAAGAGGGCCGCAAAGCCTTCCGTCATGGTAATAGTCCTGGAACTGATGATACCCCGCATCCCCTTCCTTAAGCTCCTCACTTCCCGTCCACTCCGTCTTACTATAGAATTTTTCTCTTATCTCCCAGCTCCCCCAGTGCTGTGGATCCGGCCTTGTGATCCACCAGGCCCTGTTGCCCTGATACCATTCTACGCCCAAGATCCTCCCATTGATCAAGGGGACCGTATGATAATGGGCATCCGCCGACATATAACTCCCTTCCCACATCTTGATGTGCCCATCTTCATAGCGGAAGTAGGCCGTCGCGTTGACCAGGTCTGAGGAGGTCCGTATCATCAGCTCTTTCGTCCCATCCTGATCAAAGTCCATAAGGAGATAGCTCCAGCTGCATCTTCCCCCATCTCTTTCCAGGTCATCCTCATAACGGCCCTGAAGACCGCCCCAGCGCTCATCCTCCACCAGGGAGAAGTCTCCCTCCATCATGGATCGGTACAGCTCCCACTCCTTTCCGCTCTCCTCATTTAGAGGGAGCGCAGCGGTCTCCTCCAGCAGATAGCGGGGCGGCTGCTCCTCGCCCGGGAGATAGCCCTGATCCTCCCCATCCCCAAATAGCACGGCGAAGGACATGGGATGAGGTGCATCCTTTATCATCCTGATGTAAGCCTGATCCAGCTGGGTCACCGCCTCCTCCCCTGTCACCGTATACGCCTGTCCATCCAGCGTTACCTGACAAGCATATCCCTCATCTTTTCTCCAATGATAAGACACCTGAGCGCCGCCCCCCATGTCTACCGCCTCAAGATCATGGATATCCACATAATAGCTGCCCAAAGAGCTATCCACCTGGATGGAACGATCGGCAAACATCTGCCCCGCCCCCAGCAGCCTCCAATCTGGCTCCTTTTGCTGGTACAGCTCCACCTGCTCCTCTTTTGGATGATATTTCAGCACACAGGGACCTTCTGTGTCGATGATCAGCTCCGGCAAGCCGTCGCCGTCATAGTCCTGATAGAAAAAGTCCGACTGACGGACCACCCGCAGGAACGCCTCATCGCCCATCTTCGCTCCATCTGTGAGTAGCTCTCTATAGATCCTGTAGGCGGCCGAGCCTTCCTGATCCCGGCACCGGATGGGCGCCTGGCCTGTGATCGCCTTTAAGAATGCCTCCTTATAGGCCCGGTCTGTCCGGGCATCATAGCGCTCTGTGTCCACAGGGGACTCCTGGATCGTAAAGTCGATATCCGGGAACTCTCCATCGGCTCCTCTCGTCTCCGTTCCCAGGACACCTCCCGCGGTCGTGTCTCCAACCTCTCCCGCCGTCTTATCTCCACCTTTTCCTATGCCCTTGTCCCCGACCTTTCCTGTGCTCTTGTCCCCGGTCCCTTCTTCGATCGCTCCGTCGCCCCCTCCTCCATCTGTGCAGACCCCACCATCAGCCTCCTGCTCTGATGGCTCCACATGGAGATGACACCCCTCCATGGTCCCAAAGCAAAGACACAATGCGGCGACTGCGATGGATGTCCTCCATATCATCCTCGTATCCATAGCCGCTCATCCTCTCATGAAATCGATATGATCGATGACCATGATGCTGGCCATCGCCATGATACACCAAAACTTTACTATACAAAACTGTCATTTTAGGTTGATCTAAACACATAGATATGATCGATCGGTGCCTTTAGTTGATCCCAATCTTCTATATCTTCTAATTCGAAGCAGATCCCTTTTATATCCTCTAATTCGTAAGTATCATGATTTTGGATATAATTCCCGATCTTCTCCTTCACATCGCAAAGAGTTGAGCCTAAGCCTATTGTTCCTTCATATCCAAAATTTTTGCTCAAATGGCTCGTACTTTTTCATTTCTTCCAAAGCTTCTGATTTCAGTCCATCAATATATTTTTCTAAATCCTGAGGTAATAAAGAATCGATATCTTCTAGTTCACATCCTTTTTCTAATATTTCAATGAGCGATCCTCTATAATTTTTTTCTTTTAATCGATCGATCATATGTGGAGAAAACAAAAATTTCTCCGATTCGGCGATCGACAATGCCCCCTTTTTAACAGCTTCTAATGTTCCAATAATACTGATCAGCATTTTTTTCTCATTTATTTCTGACATATATCTTATCATTCCTTTCGCTCCAGCCATTACACAAACAAAGTCATAGCCATCATTTCAAGCGGTAGTTTGAGATGCTATCCTTTGATAACAGTAACATACTAAGGTGGATATCATCTATGCATATATAATACTTTCCACTCAGACAAATCCTCTGTAAAAACATCACAGATCAATTCTCTTGTAATAATTTTATAGAGAAACTCAGTTAATCGCATTTCATATTCATGATACTCCGGAGAAGCCGATCCATAAATAACTATACTCCATTTTTCAGGAGAACCATTTGTTTTCCCGTATAATCCATCACCATTATCCGTATATCCCCAAGGTAATGATCCATCCTTTTCAGGATATATATTGTGTATAAAATAATCAGGGAAATTGCTCTTCGATATCCTATATGCCTCTAACATTGCATTCATTCTTTTAAAAAAATCAATATTATCATCTTCTTCAAATGGCGTCAAAAACCTTCCGCTTCCAACAAAACCCCGTCAGATAGCATGTGGTCAGATACCTTATTTTAACATTGTACTAACAACCCTGCATTTTTAAGATCACTTGATATGAAAACAAACAAAATGGGCATTGCGCCTAAATTCAAAACGAATGGTTGGAAATTACAATGAAGTTGTAAAAGAAGTTTCCACTCTCCTTCAGGCCATTCATCACCTCGAAAAAAATTAGGTGTTCCCCCTATCTTATCTGTATCAACTAATTTATCATACCTAGATCTTTCATCATCATCTAATTTCTGATATTTACTTCTTGTAATAAACTCTGGATCACTCCCTTCTTTTAAAATTGGGATATATTCAAACCTTTCATTGTTTCTATCAAACAGAGTAGGACCTTTTAAATATCCTTCATTATACACTTCTTCTAACGGCTGGATGATAACCGCATTTTCTCCACTATCCCACTCAATAGCATCAGGGTCGAAAAAATCATCTTCATAGTTGTCTGGATGTGTTATAAAAATATATATCATCAGATCTTCCTTATTTTCCAACATACCTTTTTCCAACAAGATCTGGCCAACAAACATCATTTTTCTATCATCCCACCCCTCGCTTATTGGCCATTTACTCTCCTTGATCCCTATTGGTTGTCCACCAAATTTAGTGATCAGTTTCGTTATCTTTTCTTCACTCTTTTCAAATCTTATCATATCATACTTTTTTATCATCTTATCTCCTTGTTTAACAATATACAGACTTTTAGTTTTATATCAATCCCTTTCATACATAAAAAAATCAGTTACATACTCTTTTAGATCACTTTCTAATCGATCTTCTACACTTAAAATACGGTCCCGATCGATCTTTGATAAAATATCATAATATGAGACCATATCACATAAAACACTTAATATTTCTTCTCGTGTTTTGTATCCCATAGATAAAATATCTAATTTGATCAATTTATCCGCTAAAAGTATCACTTGCTCTTCTTGATACCCCCTGAATATAACTTTATCTCCTATTTCTTCCAAAACCTCGATCAGTCTATCCTCATCTGTATATTTTTCTATCTCACTAATTTCTTTTAATTTCATATTAACTCACACATTCACTTTGCTCAAGTACAAATAGACGAAACCTTGAACTGATCGTGTAACTTTACCTGTGGAAAGTACATGGGCAATGGATGGGGACGCCGTGGCAGAAGGTATCGCCCAGGTCCACAGCGAGACCGCATCCATCCTTAAATACAATGATGGAAACTCACTCAAATGTACGGTCTTGATGGCATATTTCAGCGCCAGAGCCTAGCATCTGCCGCCTAACCTGGAACTGCCGTCTGGTAAGAGATATGCAGACTGGATCAAAAAGTCTATCCAGCTATCTCTTCTACAGGCACCCTTGGCCGATCCTCCCTAGGTGTGAACACTGAACAGGGTCTCCATGCCTCCGCCGGGATGGCCAGCTCTTCGATCATCTCCTCGATCATCTCCTCAACCTGCTCCCACTCCTCTGGGGACAAGTCGATCGGAGCGCCGCAGGCCTCCCCGTCGTGATAGTAGTCATGGAAATGGTGATAGACCGTCCCCCCTGTCCCATCGCCAGGGCTGCCCTGTCCCTGATCATAGGGACCCTCTGTGATCATCCCAATGACATAACCCCATTCCGAGATCTCCTGGCACTGCGGCCCCAGCCTTTCGATCCATCGGCTCCGGCCATGATGGTCGTATGTGGAGAGGATCTTCCCATTGGCTAAGAGGACCTTTTGGGTGCGAGGGTCCTCTATCCCGTAATCCCCCCACATCTTGACATGTCCATCCTCATAGCGGAAGCAGGCTGTCTTCTCATACCGGTCCAGCGCCGAGAACGCATCGATCACCAGCTCCTGGACGCCATCCTGGTCAAGGTCCATAAGGAGATAGCTCCATCTGCACCTCCCGCCATACTCCTGGAGCTCCCACTCATAGTTCCTCTGGAGGCTGAGCCAGTCTTTATCCTCCACGATGGAGAAATCCCCTTCCAGCATGGTCTTATAGGCCTCCCACTCCTCCCCGCTCTCCCGGCCCATAGTGAGGGCCTCCATATCCTCCAGCAGATAGCGGGGCGGCACCTCCCCGCCAGGGAAGTAGCCCTGGTCCCCCTCCTCACCGAACAGCGCGGTAAAGGACATGGGATGGGGCACACTGTCGATCACGCTCAACAGATCCTCCTGGAGACGTTCCCTGACCACCTCGTCCTCTACGGTGTACACACGGCCATCCACCGTCACTTTACAGACATGTTCCGCCCCCTTGCCCCAGGTATGCAGCTGCCAGCTGAACTTTTCCCCCATGGACTCATAATAGCGGAACACGTTGCTGCAATATCTTGTATGATGGGAAAACTCGGCGACCATCTGCCCATCCCCCAGCAGATGCCATCCCGGGCTTTTCTGTTGGTACAGCTCCACCTGGTCTCCTTCCGGATGATACTTCAGCACGCAGGGACCTTCCGTGTCGATGATCAGCTCCGGCAGGCCGTCGCCGTCATAGTCCTGATAAAAAAAATCCGACTGGCGGACCGCTTCCAGGAATGCCTCCTCTCCCATCCCCTCACCATCTGGCAGGAGCTCTCTGTAGGTGACGGTCCCTTGCCTGTCCCGGTACCGGATGGGGGCCTGGTCTGTGATGGCCTTTAAAAAGGCTTCCTTATAGATCCGGTCTGTCCGGGTATCATAGCGTTCTGTATCCACCGGAGACTCCTGAACAGTAAGGTCGATATCCACTTCCTGTATATCCGCCTCTCCTGTCCCCTTTACCGGATCCTCTCCCGTGGTCTTATCCACGATCCCTCCTGTCGTCTTATCTTGGGTTCCCCTCGGGTCCTGATCCGCAGGCTCCCCTGCTGCCCTATCCCCGGCCCTTTCCGTGACTTCTCCGGCGTCTCCTCCTCCATCTGTACAGATATCCTCACCGGGAAGATACCCCGGATCCCCGTCCCCTCCAAACAGTGTGGTAAAGGACATGGGGCGGGGGGCATCCCCTATCGCATTTAAAAAGCCCTCCCGGAGGCGGCTCCGTGTCTCCTCATCCTCTACGATATGCTCAAGGCCATCCACCTTCACCTCGTAGAGCTCTTCCGTCTCCCCATCCCAGACATGTGTCTGCCATCTGAGTCTTTCCTCATCCGTCTCATAATAACGGACCCTATTGCTGCAATAGCCTGAACAGTCAGAAAACTCGGCATACATCTGCCCGGCACCTAGCAGATGCCATCCCGGCTCTTTCTGCCAGCACAGCTTTACCTGGTCTTCTTCAGGCTGATACTTCAGCACACAGGGGCCTTCCGTATCGATGATCAATTCCGGCAGGCCGTCGCCGTCATAGTCCTGGTAAAAAAAGTCCGACTGGCGGACCGCTTCCAGGAACGCCTCCTCTCCCGGTCCCTTTCCCTCCGGGAGCAGCATCCTATAGAAGGCGGTGTGTCCCGTGCTGAGCTCGATCGGGACCTGGTCTGTGATGGCCTTTAAAAAGGCCTCCTTATAGATCCGGTCTGTCTGGGCATCATAGCGTTCTGTATCCACAGGAGACTCCCGGATCGTAAAGTCGATGTCAAAGGTCTCCCCATCGGTTCCTCCCGTGGTATCCTCCACGGCCTCTCCTGCAGCCTTGTCTGGGAGCTCCATTGCAGCCTTATCCTCAGCCTTTTCTGCAGCCGCTCTGACAGCCCCTCCTTCCTCCGTACAGATCCCCTCATCGACCTCGCGCTCTGATGGGTCTATATGGGGATGGCACCCCTCCATGGACCCAAAACAGAGACACAGCACGACTACTGCGATGGACGCTCCCCATCTCTCCCTCTTTTTCATGACCTCTCCTCCCTCGTATGATCCAGTTGCTCCACTATCTCCCTGTCTGCCAGCGTATACGCCTGTCCATCAGCGTCACCTTGCCCCGCAGCGGTCTGCCCTTCTGCCTTTTTCCCATAAAACCTATTTACGTGATCCGACTGATCGTATACAGACAATGTCCATCTCTCATCCTGTACAAAAGCATACCCTCCGATCAGCGCTCCTACATAATGCACCAACGGCTCGATATCTCGATATCGTTCTTCTTTTTCTTCTCTTTTATGTAAAAGATCCCTTCTCACCGTGATACAATGTATTTCAAAGATCAAGATGTTGCTTTATTTTTTGCAGGTTTTCTTCCAGTTCTTCTTTTGTCCTAGGGAATCTTTCTATCGTTTCATTACAAATATCCACTAATGATCCGTAGAATTTTTTATTTTCGATCCACACTATCACATCCTCTTTTACTGCTGGCTCCCAAAAATATAATGTTACATATCCTTCCTTATAATCTTCATCAGCAGGATCGAAAGAACACTGGATATATTCGTCACCTTGCCCTTTATATTGTGCCATTGTTGCGATAGCATCAAGTCTAAGTTTTCCTAAAAAAAATATACTTTCTAAATAATACTTTAAATACTCATTTTTATCATATATCGTTCCCATAGATCTTACATCCACTTTGTCTATTAAAATTCTATATATGCATCATTATCATAATAATATAGAAATGCTTTTATCAAGTCATCACTAGAACAATCCCTTTTCTGTTCATGTACATTTTCATAGATCATTTGAACATTCTGGATACTTAATGTATATATCAGTCCCTTTTCTTTTGCTATTTGGGGTGCATCCTCCTCATCATCCTCTACATCATCTGGATCTAAGACCATACATTTTGTGTTCAGATCCCACACCTCATCTTCTGGTAAAAATAATGCATCCGACCAATTAAATCCATTAATATGTTCTAATACATATACTAATCTTAACATTTCATTCATTTTTAGCCTCTCCTTATTTTTTCTCTTTCTTCCTCCACCCCAAATTTGATCCTTGTTTATATAATCCTACAAGACTATAAAATTCTGTTTCTGACAAGTATTCAAACTCTTCTGTTTTATAATGAGCGTCCTCAAGAATGGAGTCCGGTAAAAATTCAGCTATTTCATAATACCAATCATCTAAATATCCAATATCCGTATATTGCCATAACTTTTCTAATATCCACTTCCATTTTTCTAAACTACATTTATAGTAGATAAGCACTTTTTCTAAACAACATATCCCATATGATACTCTTCCTCTAACAGATATCATCTTAAATCTCTCGTCAAGCATTTTCAATCTCCTCTGTCTAATATGTAAAAACTTTTGCAACTTTCCACGCCTCCAAAGAGTTTTCTTTCTACAGCAGGGACACGGATATAGAATTGGATCATCTCCTATTACATCCACCTGTTTTTGATATGGGAATAGTTGCTTTCCCAAAGAAGGAAAACCTTCTGCCTGTGCGTCCAAAAAATGTTGATATCCATGTTTTAATGCACTCAGAAACGCATCTGGATCGATGATAATTTGTCCAGGATCTCCTTCTTCCAGACCAGGAGCATATGCCATATCTCTATCTCTATATTTTATCTCTACTCCACTATCCTCAAGTTGTTGTAAGATCGGATCCCACTCGTCTGGATCAGAGATCCTCCCTGAACCGAGCGCATCTCTCATTGGATCTGCTTCGTTCTTGCGATAGACAATGTCGTTATCTTCTCCTGTCGCATGCTCCTGCTGTACATTCTCTTCCGCATCCGTAGCATGATCACAAGCAGCGTTCCTTCCACTAGGATCATGGACCGGCACGCATCCCTTCCCCGTCATACCGGTCCTCCTGGATCTCCTTCCCGCCAGAAAGGACACGGATCTGACGGTTTTCAGTATCATAGAGATACTGCCGCTCCCCCTACGGTCATACCCATAGGACAGCACACGGCCCCTGCCGTCGGTCATGGTCTCCACACTGCCATCCGGATGGTAGATGCAGTGTAACGTGGCCGGAAAGTTCCTTGCACAGGAGCTTCTCATCCAGCCGATACTCATAGCGATAACGGGATCCTCCGCTGATCGTCTATCTTAAGAAAGCTTCCAGCGCAAGCATTGAAATTGCTAACAGGTAGATATTCCCTGGCAACTACATTTTTACAGATCCTTTACGCTTATACCAGGGATAAAAGATATAGCAAAAGATGGGATAGCTTAAGATATCCATCATGTCATGTGCTGAACTTATCGCATAGATCTTTCCAGTATCCTCCTGGCATCCAAGTTCTCATACCATTTAATGGAAGATTAATGCTATTACTAATTAGATCAGCTTCTATTTTTTCATCCGCCCCTTCTTTTTTCTGATCATTGGGTTTCTCTGGGTAATAGCCTGTTTGATCCACATTTTCCCAATCAACTAGATCTTTACTCAAATATTTTTCCAAACTTTTAATTAGGATATCAATATTTTTATACTGTATAAAATATGTTATACCGCCTTCATCATATCCATAAACCTCAAATTCTATTTTAACTATATTATTATGTTGTATTGTTATTGTCCGCACATATCCTGGATATTCCGCTGACAAGCTACGATCAACTATGATCGATCTCGTTCTACTCATCTCCATATGTCGTATTAAACCAGTTAATCCCACTTCTATCTTCCCCTATCATTATTGCTGCTTTATCCCCATCTGGTAATTTGATATCATAATGTGGATAATTTGCATGATCAGGACTTTTAACATCAGGATGGATCGGCCCCAATGGGTCCTGTTTATTTATCAGATCCCCTCGATAGGTGTCCTCCTGCATGAAACGCCCGAGCACCGGTAAAAAATCACGTCTATTTCTCAAGACTTAGGAACTCTTTTGTATACTCTGTTTTTTTGATCATCATCACTCCATCTTCATATTTGATCACAAGTGTAGCTTTTGGAATGGTATCGATATCGTTTAATAAACCATTTGGTACAACATTATTGGGATGAAAAAATCCACATTGGTCATATGACAATTGAAATATTTCTTTTTTTAATTTCTCGATCGATAATTTATTTTGTTTACAATAATTTTGCAAATATCCGACCGCAAGTTCTTTTTGTAATATTCTTTCCATTTCTATTTTATGTATTTCTTTCATTAGTCACCTCCAAATATTTCAAATCGACCTTTGCTATCATATATAACGCTTTGTTCCTGCCCGAATATATTTAAAATACTTTTATCTCCTGATGAAGGCATTTTCACATTATGATCAATACCAGGATGTGTATGACCGCTCCATTTATATCTCATTTTAAACAATTCTATTGCTCGAACCTCGTTAATATTTACATTTGTTGGCCCACCACGTACAAAGTGTCGAGGATCCAAATCCCATTTTCTATACAGTATAGGCATTATATTTACATATTGTCACCGAAATAGCGCAGTTTTTCAGCATATGACTTCCTCCCCCCGGCATCTTGACATTGATCCTCCCTTCTCTACTAAGGCTCATGGATGTTTCATCCATTTAGATATCCATCCAAAATTTTTTTCGCATATGTTCCATCTTCCGGAATATAACCAAATGTATCATATGCCCAGATCGTCTCTCTGGCGATCTGTCCACCATCATTTTCATTCATTACATCATAAAAAAATTCAATTTTAAATTTGCCATCCTTGTTCAAATATAAGCTTAATTGTTCCCATGGCTCTTGATCATCCTTAATGAAATGATCATATATCTCCAACAATGTTTTATTCAATTGTAAAAGTGATCCTACATAAATATCTTCAGAGACTTTATATATATCTGGTATACTATTGGCAGCTATCTTTTTATCTTTTTCTACGTCAGTAAAATAGAATACCGAAGACCAACTCCGCCTTCCCTTTTCTACTTCACCCAAGAAATTGATATCATCCCATTCAACGGGGATCATATATGCGATCTGGTCCGCCAACTTATTGTATGATCTTGCCAATTCTTTTTCCATGATCCTCTCCTTATCTGTTCTATCGATCTAACATTTTTATTACATTTAATTTTCCATCAATTTTGTATTTTATGATAAAAATAGGATCGATAAAACTAGTCCATGATCTGAAGTTCTCCCCTCTTTCCGCTAAACAGATCCGATAACATATTTTTAAGATCTTTTCCCCATTTTATTATACAATCATCATAAGCACCGTAAAATACACCGCTTTTTGACATGAACAATGTTATATTTTCTTTTTCTATATCACCAATTATAAGTAATTCATCTCCTAGGAACTCATTATATCCATCTACGACGTCCATCGTCAGAGCTTCTTGTGCTTTTATGGGATCTAACCTGACCACCATATCTTCATGCCAGATCGGATGCTTATAATGTATCTCCAGATCACCGTATTTTTTTATAAGATCGACCTGCAAGTCATAAAAATTATAACCATTTCTTTTATACATTTCTAAAATGGCCTCAATATCAATAGCCCTTTCTTCAAAAAAGCCAGCCTTTTGCAGACTGATATCAACCTCTCTCATTGCAACCTCCCGTTGGGTAACATATAATGATCTGCGGTCCATGCAGGATACTCAGGTATCTATCCTTGGACAAAACTTTGCAAGGCAAGATCAGATCACCATTCAATCATCTCCTTTTATTTTTCTATTGCGGAGATCTGATCTTCCCATGCACTTTGAAGGAAGCTTATAGCCATATCCTTCTCCAATTTGTCCATACCTTCTCTAAATACTATCTTTTCGTCAATCCCGAGTTTTAATAACGCTCCCATGGAAACATGCCCTACTTTATAGTATCCTAACATTTTATGTTCATTACTTAATGCCCCTGATAACTGGAACGATCTATCAACTATGACCTTATCTGTGATATGATCTTTAACTATGTAAGAACCTTTTGAGCATCTATACGGATCCTTCCGGCGCACACCAAAAAAGAACAACTCTTCCTATCGCCCCTTTCATTATTCTTGACTTTCGTTCTTGCAGGATATGTATCCCGCGCATGGGCCTCCGTTCTGAAAGGACGGGCAAATGTTCTATCGATCACGATCATTTTCTATCCATCCTTTTATATCTTCAATAGAATATAAATGATCATTTGGTCCTATCATTTCATCTATACTTGATACAGAAACAAGATAATGCCATGCTTCTATATCATTTACTTCAACATTTTCATCATTTCTTATCAAATCTAACGCCCACTTTCCAACTTCCTCCCTTGTCATCTTATTGTTTATGACCTGCTTTAATCTATAAGTTATCTCATCTGTTTTAGGTTGGATCATCATGTTCTCCTCCTACTTTTTTAGATAGTTCTTATCCCACCCCCTCCGCTCCTTCCATATCCCGCTCGATCGCTGTTGTCGTCAGGTCCTCCATGAACCCTTCAAAGGACCTCACATCATGATCCACCAGCAGCCGTTCCAATGCGGCCAGCATGTATGTCCCCTCCAGATCATCCGGATCGTAGAGCGTGATGATCTCCTTCCCGTTCACCCGTAATTTGACCTGACCTTGGGTCACCTCTAATATCTTCATATCTCCGTCTTCTGCCGGTTCATATCCCAAAACTACCTTTTCCAGCTCGCGTCTCTTGGATATCTGTACTAATGATCTTAACAATGACAGTGATCCGCTCCTTTGATCTTCACATATCCCAAAATGCCCTCCGCTAAAATTGATGTTCCATCCACTCCTCCACTATCATCTTCATACCGATCGTTTTCCATCTATGCATTTGCTGTGATCGGGCTTCCTTTGCTATATGGAAATTTCCCAGGCATTAGCAACTTGAACTGAACCCTTTTCTCCAGGTTTTAAAGCATTAGCAATTTTAGTAGATCGCATAGTTTTATCATCAAGCCTCCGTCCGCTTGCCATGGTCAGATAGTTTCCATTGTCCTGATCCATCAAGATATCCAGGTGATATCCGTTTTGGGCAGGCTCTTTCTTGTTCCTGTAGATGATGCCTGTGCAGATGCCTGCCCCAGCGATCTTTTGGTGATGACACCGCACAAGAGCTGTAGGGATATCCAGCGGCATTGTGTCCCATAGATCTCTCCGTCAGGGGATCGCATCCTCCTTTTCCCATTTGGACATAAACAACCAAAACAGGCATCCAAACTTTTATATGGGATCTAAGCCTCCAATTTAAGATCTCCTGTATCGTATCTGAAAGGAAATGTATGTGACCATATGATATTTCTCTCTTCTAAAAGACATATATCATCATATATATCTGAAGTTAATAACATTTCGCTGTTTATTTCCTTTCTTAGATGATCACAAAAGCAGATGACCTTTTCTAATATCTCAACGTTTATTTTTTTCCTTTAACTCTACTATAAATACATATTGACATCATATCCTCCTATGGGTAGATCGAGCGTACTTGTCCATTTTTACGATCAAAACCTCTTGTGATCCTTCAATATCTCCTTATTGGATCAAGAGCTCCGACCAAGATCCGCCATCATCAACGTCACCGCCATATAGGGATATTTGATATGCATGTACTTCTCCCCCCACTGGTCGATGTGCTCCCTCCAGTCGGGGACCGTCCCCGCCCCTGTCCAGTCTCCGTTCATGTAAGGGATCATGTAGTCCCCCAGCCCGGACCGCCAGTCTGGCAGGCCGAGGAGCCTGAATGTCTGCCTCCGTTTTTTGATACCTGGATACTGACTGCTCTCATATACTCGGGCCTGTTTTATCCAACCACCGGCTCGATCAGATAGAACATATCATCTTCTTCCCATCCTTCAAATACGGCATCTTCTTCTTTTAAGACCGTCAGCCGGCCGCATTTAACCCCTGATCGTGCCTTTTCCCGAGCTCCCGGTGCTATGCCCACTACATCCTCCCAGACCACCCTCCCCCGATAGATAAGGATACTTGGCGCTATGATGATAAAGAACGCATATATTGTTTTTTTGATCCATCCATCCATTTCTTTCCCTCCGTCCCTGATCCATAAACACCAATACTGACCAACATCACTATATCCATATTTTACATCTGGCAGATGTTCAGAGAGTCACCGCCGGGCATCTAAAGTATCTATCGGCAGCCCTCCGTTTTCCAGCTGGATCTCCACATGCTCTCCATCGGTGTACACCACATGGAGCAATG
>CAJUFE010000028.1 GCA_910585635.1 uncultured Lachnospiraceae bacterium
ACTGTCAATGTGCATTTACAACTTCAATGTTGCATTTAGAATTTCAATCAACCGTATTTTATCGGAAATTCCTATCTGAACCCTTTGACCGTACCGGGGGAGGCGGCTGTGTTTATGGCCAATGTGACCTTTGGACCGGGATGCCGCAACAACTGGCATATCCACCACGCCGCAAAGGGAGGCGGGCAAATGCTCATCTGCACGGCCGGGGAGGGCTGGTATCAGGAGGAAGGGAAGGAGGCTGTGAGCCTTGAGCCGGGAATGGTGATCACGATCCCGGCCGGAGTGAAGCACTGGCATGGCGCCAAGGCGGACAGCTGGTTTTCCCACATCTCCGTGGAGGTGCCTGGGGAGGAGACCAGGAATGAGTGGCTGGAAGCGGTGGATGATGAGGCCTATGGCAAGCTGGGTTAAGCGCGGTTTTGCAGCCTGTTCCAGACCCTGGACGGGAAAAGCTGGGCCTGGCGCCCATAGCCTTCCCGCAGTAAGATCTTGTGTCAGATGATGAGTATGGCGTCCCCTACGATGATCTTAAGAAAATATCAGAAATTGATGGAGGTCCTGGGAGCGGGAACTTCGGACATGGTGAGGGGATCGCTGATGTGATCAAGTGAAAGCCTGTAGAAAAATGTAGAGATGTGTGATATGCTGTAAGTGCTGCCGACTCTTTCCAGCAGGAAGGAGGTGATAGCATTGGAGCTTCTTCTCACACTTCTTATCTCCATCATGGCAGATGTAATTAGCTACTACATATGCAAATGGCTGGATGGAGATCGATAGGCAGCATCGGCCTGAACGGACCAGCTCACCGTGACGAGCAAGAAAACCCCCAGGACTGGCCTCCTGGGGGTCTTCGTTTGCTAGCATTGGACTTCTCACACTCCTTAGCTGTATCCATCATATGCTATGATGGCAGAAAAGTCAACCGCTTTTTGATCTGTGCTCGTGGCCATACATGGACGTAGCCTTTGTCCCACGCAAGACATATATGGTCATCTCGAGGGATATCAGTATCTTTACAACTTCCTTATTGACAACGGTGGAGGAGGTGCTACGATACGTCCATGATAAAACATCAGGAGGTGGCATATATGAGTAGGATGGAATGTCTCAACAGAGAGCAGGTAGATAGGCTAGCCGATCTGCTCCTCAACATGTGCCTGCATTTCACTGAGGTACAGTACACCGAGAGCATCCTCCGGGCGAGAGGGTTTGGAGACACGGAGCTGGCTGCACTAGGCTTCGACGTGAGCAGTGGATGGGCTGAGATGGATCCCTGTGTAGAGGTGTAGGCATAGCAAGATCATGATAGGACTTGAACATAAAGCAGTCTATGGATCGTCCAAATTGGAGGCATATCCGTCTGGGATGATGAGCCAAAGGAAGAGCTCACGCTGACGCAGTACGCCAAGCGTTGCATGAAAGATTGCATCGAGAATGGCAGGTTCCGTATCGTCAAGGATTTTAAGAAAGACCGTTACGGCCGGAATGGTTATGCTCCAAATGCGCCCGAAAGCGTCAGGAAGTAAATAGGACATCCATGATCCCCGGATGCACGGTGATGCGATCCGGGGATACATCTATATTCTGGCCGCCCCAGAATGATCTAGATACACCTTACAAATGTAAGATATTGTGTCAAATGATCAGCATGGCATCTCCAAAAGAAAAGAACCGATAACGCTCCCGGATCGCCTCCCCATAGGCGGCCAGCACCTGCTCCCTTCCGGCTAATGCAGAGACCAGCATGACCAGGGTGGACTCCGGAAGGTGGAAATTGGTGATCAGCCCGTCTAACAGCTTGAACCGGTAGCCCGGATAGATGAAGATATCGGTCCAGCCGCTGCCAGCTTTTATGCGCCCGTCCTCCCCTGCGGCGGATTCGATGGTCCGGCAGCTGGTGGTGCCCACGCAGATCACCCGGCCGCCGGCGGTTTTCGTGTCATTGATCTTGGCGGCTTCTCCTTCCTCTATCTGATAGAACTCCGAGTGCATATGGTGGTCCAGCACATTGTCCACCTTCACCGGGCGGAAGGTGCCAAGGCCTACGTGCAGGGTCACCCGGGCGATCTTCACGCCCATGGCCTGGATCTGCTCCAGCAGTTCTTTCGTAAAATGGAGCCCGGCCGTAGGGGCCGCCGCCGACCCTTCATGGAGGGCGTACACCGTCTGATAACGGTTTTTGTCCTTCAGCTGATGAGTGATGTAGGGTGGCAGGGGCATCTGGCCCAGCTGGTCCAAGATCTCCTCGAAGATCCCCTCATAATGGAACTGGATCAGCCGGTTGCCGTCCTCCACGGTCTCTAAGACCCTTCCGGTGAGGAGCCCGTCCCCGAAGGAGAGCTCGGTCCCGGGCCTGGCTTTTTTCCCGGGCTTTACCAGGGTCTCCCAGATGTCGTTATCCCGCCGTTTTAATAAGAGCAGCTCGATCTTTGCGCCGGTATCAGCTTTGATGCCGAACAGCCGGGCGGGGATCACCTTGGTATCATTGATCACCAGGCAGTCTCCGGGCTTTAAATAGCTGGTCACATCCCGGAAGGTCTTATGACAGACCGCGCCGGTCTTGCGGTCCAGCACCAGGAGCCTGGACGAGGAACGGTCCTCTAAAGGGTCCTGGGCGATCAGTTCCTGGGGCAGGTCGAAATAGAAATCTTTTACGTTCATCCTCTCATCCTCCATCACTGTCCGGTCTGGATATCCACCACTGGAGCGCCGTCCCCGTTCTGCCCATCCGCGGCAGGGGAGCCGCTGTTCCCGGCCTGCCCATCTGCGGCAGGGGAGCCGCCGCCCCCAGCCTGCCCATCTGCGGCAGGAGAGCCGCCGTCCCCGTTCTGTCCATCTGCGGCAGGGGAGCTGCCGTCCCCGTTCTGCCCGTCTGCCCTGGAGGAGCTGCCATCTGTCCCGGACTGGATCTGGACTGCAGGGGAGCCGCCGACCCCGTTCTGCCCATCTACGGCAGGGGAGCCGCCGTCCCCGGCCTGCCCATCTGCGGCAGGGGAGCCGCCGTCCCCGTTCTGTCCGTCTGCCCCGGAGGAGCTGCCATCTGTCCCGGACTGGATCTGGACTGCGGGGGAGCCGCCCGTCCCGATCTGGACGTCTGCCTCATGGGCGCCGGTCTCCTGGCCCTTCCCTGCGGCGCCGCCCTGCCGCTCTAAGATGCTGTAGCTCTCTGCCAGAGAAGGATCCTCCTCCAGGGCCTGCCTGAGCTTTGCATAGACCTGGGTCCGAAGGAGCATGATCACATCGCTCCGCTCGGCTTTAGCCGCCAGGTCCAGCTCCTCAGAGGACAGGCTCTCCCCGTCGGTCAGATAGAGGGTCCCGTCCTCCTTTGTCTTGATGTAATTCCACTGGAGCCCCGGAGCCAGGGTCAGGGAATTTTTAAATTTCAGATCGTAGCTCACATAGACCAGATAACTGTCCTCGGTCAGTCCCTGGCGGGTGTAGCAGACGATGTTCCGGTAGCCGTCCGTATACCGGGCGTCATACTGGAGCAGGCGGCGCAGGTCGTCGATGCCGGTCAGGTCCTCCCAGCCAAAAAGCTGGTAGATCGTCTCCGCGTCCGCAGCCTGCTTGGCCGTGAAGTACCGATCGATCAGGTCCTGTACCTGGGGCATCCCGCCCACTGAAAACCCGTCGTCCTCCCCGTCCTTGGCGCCGTCGTCACCCTCGGGCGCTGAAGGGCTATCCTCTTGTGCCAGACTGCTCTCCATCGGGGCAGCCTCTGTGGGTCTCGGATGGTTTTTCCGGTCCACGACTAATATCACGATCACCAAGATCAGCACCACCAAAGGCAGGAGCAGGAACTTCCCATATCGTTTGATGTCCTCCTCTGACCAGGCGCTATATCCATATTTATCATCTCTTACCTTTCTCATCCGCTGTCCTCCATGAAAGCCTTCTAGTGTACGCGCCTATTTTAACAAGATCCCCCACAAAAATCAATCGATCAGGCGGGATTTTCTTGCTATCCGCCCGGCTTTCCGGTACACTGGGATGAGAGGCACAAGAGGACCTGCCGATCCGCCATGCCCCTGGGCCGGAAAAATGGATAAAGATCCCTCTTTCTGGGCATATTGACCAGAGAGAGGGATGTGACCGTTCCGAGCATCAGGAAGAACACGGAGGGTCGTGGAGGAAGGATCAGCACATGGACAAGGAGAGATAGAAGGATGGACAAGACATTTGGAGCATTGAAGCCGCACTTAGACCGGATCATGGCCTTGAAGGCAGCTATGACCCTTTTTGAATGGGATAATGAGACCCTTGCACCGCCAAAAGCCGCCCGTCTGACCTCGAATGTGATCGGGGCCTTATCCGGCGAGTATTTCCAGGCGGTGGATGACGAAAAGGTGCGGGAGCTGGTGAAGGCCTGTCAGGAGGATCCGGGGTTATCAGAGGCAGAGAAGGCCCAGGTTCGGGAGCTTTCCAGGGAGCAGGAAAAGCTGGCCTGCATCCCCAGGGACGAATACCAGGCCTTCGCCCGGCTGACCGCAGAGTCCGCCAGGATCTGGCAGGAGGCGAAGGAACAGGATGACTTTGCCCAGTTCGCCCCCACATTGGAAAAGGTGATCGACTACCAGGAGCGCTTCGCCGCTTATCGGGCAAAGGATGGCCAGAAAAGATACGACGTGATGCTGGACGACTATGAGCCGGGCTTTACCATGGAGCTCCTGGACCAGTTTTTTGCTGTTATCAAACAGGAGGTGGTCCCCCTTTTGAAGGCGGTAGTGGACAGCAAGGTCCAGATCCGGGATGACTTCTTGGCCGGGGATTTCTCGGATGCGCAGCAGGAAAAGATCGGGCGGTTCCTGGCAGAGTATGTGGGCTTTGACTTTTCCAGGGGTGTGATGGCCACCAGCGCCCATCCTTTTACCACCAACCTCCACAACCGCGATGTGCGGATCACCACCCACTACAACGATAACCTGGACAGCTCTCTCTTCTCTGTCATCCATGAGACCGGCCACGCGGTCTATGAGCTGGGTATCCGGGACGATCTGACCCAGACCCTGGTGGGGGAGGGCGCGTCCATGGGGATGCATGAGGCCCAGTCCCGCTTCTTTGAAAATATCATCGGCAGGAACAAAAGCTTCTGGGTCCCGATCTACGAAAAGGTCCAGGCGGCTTTCCCGCAGACCCTTACCCATATCCGGCTGGACCAGTTCGTGGATGCCGTGAACAAGGTGGAGCCGGGCCTGATCCGAACGGAGGCAGATGAGCTGACCTACAGCCTCCATGTGCTGATCCGATATGAGCTGGAGAAGGAGCTGATCGAAGGCCAGCTCAAGGTGTCCGAGCTGGCGAAGGCCTGGGCGGATAAATATGAGGCCTATCTGGGGATCCGTCCCCAAAGTGACAGGGAAGGGGTCCTCCAGGATATCCACTGGTCCCAGGGCTCTTTCGGCTATTTCCCTTCCTATGCCTTAGGCAGCGCTTTTGGCGCGCAGCTCTATGCCCATATGAAAAAGGAGATGGATGTGGAGGGCCTTCTGGAGGAAGGGCGGATAGACAAGATCCGGGCTTATCTGCGGGAGCATATCCACCAGTACGGGAAACTGAAGGACAGCCGGAAGCTTTTAAAGGATACCACCGGGGAGGACTTCGATCCCCAGTACTATGTCCGCTACCTGAGAGAGAAATTTGAAGAGCTATACCATTTATAATAGGAAGAAATAGGACAGAGGATCTGGAAGAACAGACAAAAGGTCGATGAAAAAGTCGACAGATCTGGAAAAAGAGCAGAAGACCTGGCGAAAAGGGACGAAAAAGTATTGGTCAGATCGCACAAAGATCAGATCTTCTAGATCGGGGAGCATCCACGAAAATGGTTTTTGATGAAAAGAATACTGACAATTTTCTGAAAAAGATGTTAAAATAAGACTATATCTTGAAATGAGCGGTAAAGTGACCGAAGCCGCTCGACCAGACTCGTGAAAGGACGGTAAGGATGTTTGAAAAAGGAGAATTTGTCATTTTTGAAACGGTAGGTGTATGCAGGGTAGCGGATATCAATACCGTGGATATGAAAGGCGTGGATGCCAAAAAGCTGTTCTATTTCTTAGAACCGGTAGGTCTTAGGGGCAACCGCTTCTATATCCCGGTTGAGGACCATACCAGCTTCTTACGGAAGCTGGTATCCAGAGAAGAGGCCAGTGCGCTCTTGAAGGAAGTCAAGGAGCTGGGGATGCTCCCGATCCCGGATCACAAGCACCGGGAAGAAAGCTATAAGGCGGCATTAAAGAGCTGTGACTGCAGAGAGTGGATGAAGATGTTCCACACCCTTTATCGGAAAAAGGCGGAACTGACCTTGCGGGGTAAAAAGCTGCCGGCTATGGATACCCGCTATCTGAAACTGGCAAAGGACTGCCTTTTTACGGAATTATCCCTGGCGCTGGGGGAGACGGAGGCTAAGCTGGAGGATCAGGTGGGCGCCGATCTTCTGACCGATCATCAGGTCGGTCACGAAACCGCATGAAAGAGGGGCTGGCATGCCCCTCTTTTTTGTGCTATACTAGTATAAGCCACATTTGTGCGGCTTATCATGAAGGCTGAGGGAGATGCCTACAGACTGGGCGGCATCTCGCGAAGAAAAAGGATCAAGAGCAGGAGATGATGTATTATGGCGCTGCATGCGTATGAACACAAGACCCAGTACTATGAGACGGATCAGATGGGGATCATCCATCATTCTAATTACATCCGATGGTTCGAGGAGGCCAGGACAGACCTGCTGCGGCAGATGGGGATCAGCTATGAGGAGCTGGAGGCGCAGGGGATCTTATGCCCGGTGCTCCATGTGACCTGCGACTACCGGTCCATGACCCGTTTCGGCGAGACCGTCCTGATCATCCCGATCCTAAAGTCCTACAATGGGATCAAGATGACGATCGAATATTCGGTGACCGATAAGGAGACGGGAGAGCTCCGCTGTGTGGGCGAGACCAGGCATTGCTTTTTGTCCAGGGAGGGAAAGCCCGTATCCCTCAAAAAGTCGTATCTGGAAGTCGATAAGATGTTCAAGGACGTATCGTCCCAGCAGGAGGAAGGGTAGAGCGGCCGCGGGCCCAGGCGGGATGAGGCGGCAAGAGAGCCTGGCCGACAGAGAGCGAGAGCAGGCAGGAGAAAGGACAGAACGAGATGAAGTTAGGTGTAGTGGGCAATGGCATGATCGTGAGCAGGCTGTTGGAGGATGTCCGGCAGGTCCCGGATATCCACGTACAGGCGATCTGTGTCCGCCAGGGCAGCTTATACCGGGGGAGAGAGCTGGCAGACCGCTATTCCATCCGGGAGATCTACACAGAATACCCGGTCTTTTTGAGCCGGACCGATATCGACACGGTCTACATCGGCATCATCAGCAGCCTTCATTACGCATATGCGAAAGAGGCGCTCCTGGCAGGCAAAAATGTGATCTGTGAAAAGCCGTTTACCACGGAATATGATGAAGCCGAGGAGCTGATCCGCCTGGCCAGAAAGAAGTCCCTGTTCCTCTGGGAGGCCTGCAAGATCCCCTATGCAGAGACCTTTCTTGCGATCAAGCATAACCTGGGGAGGGCCGGCGCGGTCAAGCTGGTACAGTGCAACTATTCCCGGCGCTCCAGCCGGTATGACGCGTATGTCACCGGGAAGGTGCTGCCGGCCTTTGATCCCACCCTTTCAGGGGGCTGCCTCTACGATATCAATATGTACAACCTGCATTTTGTGGTGGCTTTGTTCGGAAGGCCCAAATGGGTGCGCTATGCGGCGAACCTGGGCTATAACGGGATCGATACCTCCGGCGTGGTCACCATGGGCTATGACGGCTTTCAGGCGGTCTGCTGCGGGGCGAAGGATTCCGACAGCCCCTGCTTTGCCATGGTGCAGGGGGAGAAAGGGAGCTTTTACTTAGAAGGACCGGTCAGCTCCGGCAAACGTGTCCTGTTCACCAAGGACGGGGAGATGGAGGTCCTCTGCGAGGACGGTCAGGCGGGGACCTTGACAGCCGAGATGCGGGAGTTTGCCAGGCAGCTTAAGAGCGGCGATCAACCGGCCTGTTATGATATGCTGGGCCAGACCCTGCTGATCATGGAGCTTTTAGTGGTGGCCCGGAAGGATGCGGGGATCATGTTCGGGACCGATATGTAGCAAATGAGCGTTCTGGCGCAGATCGCCGGATCGTAAGCCGCCTGTCCGGCAGCAGGCGCTAAAGGCCAGGCGATCTAAGATCTGGCAGATAAGGAGTACGATATATCATGGACTTTTCGATCCTCTACCAACTCCAGGCACTCCATGACCCGCTGTTGGACCGGCTGATGGTGGCATTGACCTTTCTGGGGGACAAGGGGTGGTTCTGGATCTTGCTTGGAGGAGCATTGCTGTGCTGTAAGAAGACCCGGGCCTGGGGGGCTGCCGTCCTGCTGTCGCTGACCGTGGGGTTTTTCCTGGGGAACTGTCTGTTAAAGGAACTGGTAGGCCGCAGCCGTCCCTGCTGGCTGGACGAGACCGTAAGGCTTTTGGTGGCGGTCCCCAGGGACTTCTCCTTTCCCTCGGGCCATACCATGGCCGGGTTCGAGGCAGCGGTCAGTATCTTCCTGTATGACCGCAGATGGGGGCTGGCGGCCCTGTGCCTGGCGGCGCTGATCGGTTTTTCCCGGCTGTACCTTTTTGTCCATTTTCCCACGGATGTCCTGGCCGGAGCGCTTTTAGGGACGGGGATCGCGGTGGCTGTCCACCGGGCCATGATGGGCAGGGGGCGCGTGCGGCAGGGGGACCTGCCTGGCGGCGGGCAGACTTGACAGGAGGATCGCCGCATAGGGGACTATATAGAGGACAGGGGGATGCTCATGGCAAAAAAGCTGACAGAAGTATGTCCGGGGATCTACCGTTTGGACCTGGAGAGCGGGTCGAAAAATATCGCCCAGATCAATATCTATCTCATCCCGGGAAGGGACCCGGAAACGGACAGGAGCCTGATGATCGACGTAGGCTTCTATGACCGGCAGTGCCTGGAGGATCTGGAGTGGGCTATGGAGGAGCTGGGGCTCTCCTTTGATAAGCTGGACCTGTTCCTCACCCACAAGCATTTCGATCATTGCGGGCAGGCCTGCGTGCTGGAGGCGAGAGGGACCAGGATCTATATGGATCCGGCGGAGGAGCGCCATCAGTATGACTGTCTCCATTATGACCGCCACCTCCACGACGACCAGGAGCAGGTGCTGCGGTACGCAGGGATCACACAGGCAAGGACCCCAAAGCTATGGGCGCTGTTCACTGCGGCAGTGGAGGAGGATCTGCTGCATGAGCTGAACATCTCCCGTTTCCGCTACCTGCCGGTGGAGCCGGGGCAGGTGTTCTGCTATGGTCCGTATGTGCTGGAGGCGGTCCCGCTGCCCGGCCATACCTTCGGGCAGATGGGACTGGCCGATCGGGAGCACAAGCTTTTCTTTACCGCGGATCAGGTGATCAAAAAGATCGTTCCGATCGTGGCCACCAGCTTTAAGGATGAGCATCTCCTGACCAAGTATTTCCGGTCCCTGGAGTCTTTGAAGACCGAGTATGGGGATTTTTGCCTGTTCCCGGCCCATAACACCATGCTGGAGGGGGAGGAGATCGTGGCCACCATCGACAGGATCGCTTTTGCCTACCTGGAGAAGATCCAGATCATCGAGCAGCTGGTGCGCCACGGGAGGCGGCCTATGACCGTGGTGCAGATCGCTATGCTGGCCTATGGGGTCCAGGAGATCCCCAAGGACCAGGAGCAGCTGATGTTCCTCAAGATGGTCACCAGCAAGACCTTTTCCTGCCTGGAATATCTGCGGGATGAGGACTTCGTCTTTCGGACAGAGCGGGACGGGGTGCTGTACTGGGAGGCCGGATAGATGCAGGCACGAAAATAGTGCTTGCATTTTTGTGTACCTTCCGTTATGATCGTATTACAGCGTCCGTCCCTTTTTGCCTGGGGGCTGGAGCGCAAAAAAATTTAGAATATGCAGAGTAGATCTGTGCGCGTTAAGTGCCGGCCGGACAGGGAGTTGCCAGCTGGACGAAAAGGATGGAGGATATCCTTGCGGTGCATGGGTCGCATCCCGCTGCAATCTGAGATGGTATCTCCTATTGTAGTTGAGTGCGTTCTGCAAAGGAGGTTTTTTTATGAAAAGATGTACCACCTTATGCACGCAGGCTTACCAGGAAGTGCTCAAGCTTCCGGATCTGTACGGCCAGTCCTGCCGGGAGCTTAAGAAACTGCGGACCGTCACCACCTGCGCCATGTTCGCGGCGGTGGCGGTGGCCCTGAGCTATCTCACCTCGATCCAGATCGGGAACTATGTGAAGGTCGGCTTTTCCGGTATCCCCAACCGCCTGGTGGACTACCTGTTCGGCCCGGTGGTGGGCGGATGCTTTGGCGGCGTGCTGGATGTGCTGAAATATCTCTTGAAGCCTTCCGGCATGTTCTTCCCAGGCTTTACCTTTGACGCCGTGCTGGCCAGCCTGATCTACGGCAGCTTTTTCTACAAGCGGCCCTTCACCCTGCCGCGGATCCTGGCGGCGAAGCTGATCGTGGTGCTGGTGTGCAATGTGTTCTTTAACACCTTGTGGGTATCGATCCTCTATGGGAAGGCGTTCATGGTGCTCCTTCCGGCCCGCCTGATCAAGAATGCCATCATGTGGCCGATCGATTCCTTTATCCTCTTTTCCATAGGGCGGATCCTAGAGGCCTCCGGCGTGTTCCGGACGATCCGCGCCGGTCTGGCCCTCAAGTAGAAGGAGGGGAAATGGATACTTTGATCAAGATCGGGATATTCTTTTTAGTGGAGATCACGCTGAACCGGATCGTCAACCTGGTGTTCCGCCTGCTATCCCGGAAGCATAATTCCGTCAATCTGCGTTTTTTAAAGAGCGCGACCAACTTTTTAGTGGCGCTGGTGGTGACATACAGTCTATTCCAGCAGTTCGAGGTGACAAAGGATATCAGCCGGGTCCTCTTACAGAGCAGCTCTCTGATCGTGGCGATCGCCACCTTTGCGGCTCAGCAGGCCCTCTCCAACGTCATCAGCGGCATCTCCGTCTCCTTGTCCAAGCCCTATAACGTGGATGATAAGATCAAGGTAGTCCAGGGAGGGAATATCGTGGCAGAAGGGATCGTCAAGGATATCACCATCCGTCACACGGTGATCCGCCAGTACAATGGGGAGAGCTGCATCGTCCCCAATTCGGTCATGGATGCGGCGATCATCACCAATACCAATTATAACGGGGACATCGGGAACTTCTTTGAGGTGGAGATCTCCTACGATTCGGATATCGACACCGCTATGAAGGTGGTCCAGGAGATCTGCATCGAGCATCCCCTTACTTTAAACACCACGGCTAACGGCGTTTTCGTAAAAGGCTACACCCAGAACGGCGTGGTCCTAAAGACCACCGTGTGGACGGAGAACCTGGATAACAGCTTTCAGGCATGCAGCGATATCCGCGCGAAGGTGCTGAAGGAGTTTGCCAAGAAAGAGGTCCGTGTACCCTACCAGACCGTGACCGTGGTGAGCGGACAGGACAAACAAGGACCTGCGGCAGAGCATCTAACGGACCAGTGAGATGGTGTTACTTTTCACACCCACGCCAGCTGTTGGATAGGTGCAGGTGCATTGCCGGTCACCCGTCCGCATCCGGAGGCCCGGTCCCCCACGGGGACACGCTCTCGCTCCATGCGGTACGCAGCGGTACTAGGGCGCGAAAAGACCGCGCCCAAGGACCGGCGTCCCGCAAAGGTCCCCTTAGGGGGATCCGGGCCTCCGGATGCTAGGCAGTTAGCAAGGAGCAGCCCAAAAGAACGGCCAACTAAAGTAGCGGAGGGAGGGGCATGTCACATAAAGGACCCTAGCGGAACGTCGGTGCTTGGCGAGGTCCTTTCGAGCCTAGCATCCGCTACGTTCCGGTCGGAGCGAGAGCGCGTCCTGTTGTGACATGCCCCTCCCGCAGCGGACCCCTTGCGACATCTCTATGCGATAGGACTCCCTGGCGTGGGAGTGAAAAGTAACGAGATGGTGGCCGCATGGATGAAGGCTCCAGGAAGTGCTGGACTTTTTCTGATCCGGGCCTTATAATGAAATGGTTGTGTGCATAAACGGATAGGATACAGATATTGATCGATAGACTTTTTAAAGGAGATGTGTAACGATGAGTGAGAATTGTAACCATGATTGCAGCTCCTGCGGAGAGAACTGCAGCAGCAGGACCCAGGCGCAGGAAAGCTTTCTGGAGCCGCTGCATCCGGCAAGCTCTGTAAAGAAGGTGATCGGGATCGTCAGCGGCAAGGGAGGCGTGGGGAAATCCCTGGTGACCTCCATGCTGGCGGTCGCCATGGGACGGAAGGGGAAGAGGACCGCGATCCTGGATGCGGATATCACCGGCCCCTCTATCCCCAAGGCCTTCGGACTGGATGATGCGTTTGTGGGGATGACCTCTGACGGAGCGCTGATGATGCCGGTGGAGACCATGAACGGGATACGGGTGATGTCCTCTAACCTCCTTTTGGACCATGCCACCGATCCGGTGATCTGGAGGGGGCCGGTGATCGCGGGCGCTGTGAAGCAGTTCTGGTCGGAGACTTTGTGGAAGGATATCGACTATATGTTCGTGGATATGCCGCCGGGGACCGGCGATGTGCCGCTGACCGTGTTCCAGTCCCTGCCGGTGGACGGGATCGTGATCGTCACCTCGCCCCAGGAGCTAGTGTCCATGATCGTGGCGAAGGCCGTGAACATGGCGGAGAAGATGGATATCCCGATCATCGGCATTGTGGAAAATATGAGTTACCTTACCTGTCCGGACTGCGGGAAGAGACTCTCGGTATTTGGCGAGAGCCATATCGAGGAGGTGGCTGAGGAGCACGGTCTCAAGGTATTGGCGAAGCTCCCGATCGACCCGAAGGTGGCCGAACTGGTGGATGCCGGTAAGATCGAGTACCTGGAAGATGACTGGCTGGCAGATGCGGTGAGCGCAGTGGAGAAGATCTGAGGACTTTTACGATATGGATATCAATATAACCCCAAACAGTGAGCTGAAGCAGTCGATCGTGAGCGTGCCGGATATGGCGGAGGTCCCGGAAAGCCTGATCCATGTGGGCAGGCAGTTCCAGCAGGTGATGATGATGTATTCCTGCGCGATCCGAGAGGTGAAGACAAAGCTGGAAGTGTTAAATGATGAGCTGTCCGTGCGGAACCAGCGGAACCCGATCGAGATGATCAAATCCAGGATCAAAAAGCCTGCCAGCATCATGGAAAAGCTAAAAAGGCGGGGCTACCCCCTTTCTCTGGAATCTCTGGTGGAGAACCTGGATGATGTGGCCGGGATCCGGGTGATCTGCTCCTTTATCGACGATATCTACGAGGTGGCGGATATGCTGATCCGCCAGGATGATGTGCGGGTGATCGCGATCAAGGATTATTTTAAGAGCCCTAAGGCTAACGGCTACAGGAGCTACCACATGATCATCGAGGTCCCGGTGTTCTTCTCCGACCGGAAAAAGCCTATGCGGGTGGAGGTCCAGATCCGCACGATGGCCATGGATTTCTGGGCCAGCTTAGACCACCAGCTCAAGTATAAGAAGGAGCTGGGGGAAGAGACGGACATCAGCGACGAGCTGCGGGAGTGCGCCGACGTGATCGCCCAGACCGATGAGCGGATGCTGGAGATCCGCAAGCAGATCGAGGCCAGAGGGATCACGGTCCGGGAATGAGCCGGGATGGATCGGCCGGACAGGACGGCTGAGGGCGATCCATCCAGGTGAGAGGCCAGAGGCCGGATCTGTCAGAGTGAGAGGCCAGAGGCTAGATTTGTCAGAGTGAGAGACCAGAGGCTGGATCTGTCAGAGTGAGAGGCCAGAGGCTGGTCTGTCAGAGTATAAAGTAGGACAGGGTTTCCGTGATGCGGAACCCTGTTTTTTTGTACAGGGCCAGGGCCGGTGCGTTCAAGGAGGACACCTGCAGGGTCAGCAGGGAGCCTTTCGGCAGTTCTTCAAAAAGAGCTTCTAAAAGCGCCTGTCCCCATCCCTTAGAGCGCAGCTCCCGGCGGATCTCCACATGGTAGAGATAGAAGGAGGAAGGCCCGGAGGGGAGGAGGCGGCAGGTACCCACGGCCTCCTGGGGCGGGCAGGGTCGGCTGTCCGGGGGGGCCTTTTGTTGGGCGCGCAGAGAGCGCGTGCGATCTGGTGGCGGAGCGGCCGGTGGGGCCGGCGGCGGATAGGCGGAAAAGAGCCAGCTCTCCAGGGGCTCCCCGTCCGGGCCATCCGGGTATTCCTGTATGCGCTCCCGGCTAAGGAGGAGCCGGGGGGCTTTTTTTATGCGCGGCGCAGGCAGGCTGCCCGCCTCTGGCAGGGCTCCTGCCTCCTGTGACCGGTCCGGACGATCCAGGCCATCCGGACGATCAGGACGATCCGGGCCACCCGGACGATCAGGACGATCCGGGCCACCCGGGCCATCTATCCGGCGTTCCATCTGGTGTTCGGAATACCAGAGCTCCATCCCCAGTGCTCTGGCGGCGGCCAGGCCTTGGGGACTTTTTTGGTCGGAGAGGAAGGCTAGCTCGATCGGTCGGCCGAGAGCCGCCTCTTCCTCCTGGGCCATGCGGCATACTTCTGCGACAAGGGCGTTGAAAAAGCCTCTCCTGCGGCACGTAGGCCGGGTGAAGGCATAGCATTCCCACACATCATCCGGAGTCTCGCAGAGCAGCAGGCAGGCAGCCAGCCGGCTGCCGCCCTGGTCCGGCCCGTCATGAGGCAGGGGACAGCGGCTGCCATCCAGGTCCGGCCCGTCATGGGGCAGGGGACAGCGGCTGCCATCCAGGTCCGGCCCGTCATGGGGCAGGGGACGGCGGCTGCCATCCAGGTCCGGCCCGTCATAGAGCAGGAGGCAGCGATCGGCATCCTCCGGAAGGGAGAGCGACAGGGGCTCCGCGGCCAGACAGTCCGCACCCAGGTCTTCCAGGTCTTTTTTTTGTCCTTCGGTCAGTACGCTTACCAGTAAGATATGCATATGCCCCTCCTTATCTCGATGTATCTCTGTCCACATCCGGCTCGAGCGTTTGTGCATGGCCGGTCCGCCTTCGTCCGGGCCTATGAACAGAAGCGGTCCAGGAGCTCTCCAAAGACCTTCATCGCATCCTCCACAGGCTGCGGCGTGGACATATCCACTCCGGCCAGCTTTAGGAGCTGGATCGGCGGCATGGTACAGCCGCTCTCCAGGAACCTCCGGTAGCCCTCCAGCGCACCGGGCTCCCCGGCCAGGATCCGGCTGGAGATGGCGATCGCGGCGGAGAAGCCGGTGGCGTACTGATAGACGTAAAATGGCGTGTAGAAATGGGGGATCCTGGCCCATTCATAGTCGATCTCCTCATCCACCACCATCTCCGGGCCGAAGTAGTCCAGGTTCAGCTGCCGGTAGATGGCGCACAGCTCCTTGGAGGTCAGGGTCTCTCCCGCCTCGGCCTTTTTGTGGGCTGTGGACTCAAATTCCGCGAACATGGTCTGGCGGAACAGGGTGCCTCGGAAGCTTTCCAGGAAGTGGTCGATCAGATAGCGCTCCAGCTCCTTATCCTGGGTCTGCTCCAGGAGATGGCGGATCAGCAGGGCTTCATTGCAGGTGGAGGCCACCTCCGCCACAAAGATCTTATAGCCGGCGTAGATATAGGGCTGCGTGCGGTCTGCGTAGTAGGAATGGATGGCGTGGCCCATCTCATGGGCCAGGGTGAACACGTGGTCTAAGGTCCCATTGTAATTTAAGAGTACATAAGGGTGGGTCCCATAGACCCCCCAGGAATAGGCCCCGCTCCGCTTGCCCTCGTTTTCGTAGACATCGATCCAACGGTCGGTAAAGCCCTCCTGGAGGATGGATAGATACTCCTCCCCCAGGGGCGCCAGGCCCTCCTTGACGATCGCCTTAGCCTCGTCAAAAGGATAGGTGCGGGATATCCCCTCCACCAGAGGGGCATACAGATCGTACATGTGGATCTCCTTGAGCCCCAGGGTCTCCTTGCGGATCTTTACATAGCGGTGGAGCAGGGGGAGATGGGCCCGCACCGTGGCGATCAACTGGTCGTAGACGGCTTCCGGCACCTCATTTTCCGCCAGGGAATGGGCGCGGCTGGAGGGGTAGTTTTTCACCTTAGCATAGTAGATGGCCTGCTTGACATGGGCGCTGTAGGTGGCGGCCAGGGTATTTTCAAACTGCCGGTAGACCCCGTACAGGCCCTGAAAGGCCTCCCGACGCACCCGGCGGTCGCTGCTTTGCAGCAGGGCGATATAATTCCCGTGGGTGATCCGCACTTCCCGGCCCTTATCATCCAGGATGGCGGGGAAGCGGACATCCGCATTATTGAACATATTGAAGATCTGGGCCGCGCCCTGGGTGGCCTCATAGGACTGGGCCAGGAGCTCTTCCATGGGGCCGCTCAAGGTGTGGGGCTTTTTCTCCAGGATCTGGTCGATCATCCTTTGGTAGTGGGCCAGCCCATTGCCAGAGGCCATGAAAGCCTCCAGCCGCTCTGCCGGTATGGCCAGGATCTCCGGCACAAGGAAGGAGGACAGCTCCCCGGCGCTGTACGAAAGAGAACGGGCCCGCCCGGACATCTCCTGGTACTTTTGGTCCCCTGTATCCTGGTCCGAGCGCATCCGGGCATAGACGAACAGCTTTTCGATCTCCAGAGACACCGCCTCGTCGGTCTTAAGGCATTGATATAAGGTATCGGCGGAGTCGGAGAGGCGGCCTTTGTAGGCCTGGTATCGCTTTATGTCTTCCGCCGCCTTGGCAAATAGGTCCTCCCAGGCTCCATCGCTCTCCAGGATATCCTCCAGCTTCCAAGTGGTCTCGGGGGCAGCGGCACTGCGTTTGATCAAGGTCATGGTCATCGTTCCTCGCTTTCTGGGTGTTCGGTCTCTAGGCGCTTTCTGAGCGCCATGTGTTGTGCCTATATCGATAGTATAGCCACATGGTGATGATCTGATCATAGCGGTTTTGGCGGGGTTTGTCAATCAAAAAGACCAGCGCCGTGCCTTTGGGCTCTCGTCCCGCAGGCACAGCGCTGGTCTTTTTATCGGTCTGATACACTGGTCAATCTAACACACCGTCAGCTGCCATCTCCTCATGGAGCTTTTCCGCCAGGGCCAGGTAGTTATCCCATGCGGTGTTCCGCAGCGTGAAGCCGCTGGTCTTATAATCTCCGGTATCCTCGATGGCCGGGAGATCCGTCAGGTCGAAGAGATCCTGGGTCTCCACCACCTTGTCGTTCAGCGCATCCATCTGCACGTTAAAGCCGATCCTGGAGGGCTCCTCGTAATAGATGCTGTAGTATTTGGAGGTCCGGTAGAAGGGCTTTAGGGACTCATCCTCGATCTCCTCCGGGCTGTCCGCGAAGATCTCATCATATCGGCAGTCGATGATCTTCCCGTTCTCCACCACGATATCCAGCTTGCCGGATAAGCCTCCGCCTAAGTCTTCCGCGATGCTGTAGTACTTCTGGGTGCTCCCGCCCTCCAGCTTCTCCGCGATCACAGCGGCCATGGGGATCATGCTCTGCTGGACCGAGTTGCTGGCGCCGGATACGCAGTCGATCTCATCGGTCAGGCTCTGGTTTGCGATCATCTGCTGCTCGGCGGCCAGGACGCCCTGGATAAAGGCCACACCCTTTCGCTCGCCCATGGTGAAGTTATACTCGGACAGACGCTTCCCTTGATCCTGGTACAGGCGGGTATAGTAGTTGGGACGGCCGGTCTCATTAAACTCCACCATCAAAAGCTCGCCTTCATCGCTGGTCACGACCTCCAGCGTGCCGGTGTGGCCCTGGCGGAAGATCTGGCTCTCCTTAAAATAGTTCCCTTTCACGATCCCATACTCCGGCTTTACAGACCATCCTTCATCGAACAGGGTGGCCGGTCTTTCATCTAAGGCCGCGTTGGCCTCTTCGTTGCCGGAGGCTGCGTTCAAGGCTTTCTGGACGGCATTTTTTATGCCTGTAGAGGAGAGGGTGGCGCCGGAGACGGCCTCCACCTCTGTGGACTGGGCCTCCACGATCGCGCCGGGGAGGGACTCGATCGCTTTGCTGCCGATCCCGTCGGTCTCCGAGTGGGAGAGTACGGTCACGCTGAGGATCTTCTCGGCGTCTACTTCTGCAGATACCTTGATGGATCCGCCGAAGCCGTCGGCCTCCCCTTCGTAGGTCCCTGGCGTATAGGTCCCTCCCGACGCCGGGGTCTCGGCGGATGTCTCTGCCGCGGTGGTCTCTTCCGGCGTCTCGGCTGCCTTTGTGGTCTCCGCCGGAGCCGCTGCTGTCGTAGTTTCTGCCGGGGCGTTTGTCTGTGCCGGCTGGCTGCAGCCCGTCAGTGCCATACAAGCGGCGAGCACGGCAAAATGCCTCTTTTTCATCGTGTTTATCCTCCTTTTGTCTGCGGGTAGAATTGACATGTATCCTTTATGTTCCTGTATCTTAACAATTTTATTTAGGTTTGTCAATAAAATTTTAGCGTTCTGGATTGCAGTTAATAAAATGTTTAGGATATTTATGGACGTTTTATAGATAAGAACAGGATATGGACGCCCTTTTTTATAAAATATGGAAAGAAAGGGAGAGGCTGGCAATGTTTTAGTCAGTTATCTTTCATAGATCGATCTAAAGACCTGCCCAGAAGGCAGGCAAGATCCAGCTCCTCCGGGCCGGTCAAAGACTTTTTGGCCGCTCTGCTTCCGGGACCGTATTTTAAAGATCCTAAAAAGAGGGGGCACGGCCTCCTTGCTCCTGGAAGATCCCGGCCAGAGCACATTACGCCATATCCATTATACACTGCACTATGTACGGACCCGCCTGTTCCCGCTATACTCATGATGAGATAAGCTTTTTCATCTGCCGCAGAGCGGGATGGAGCACATAAAGGAGGAATAGATATGATCGCAGAGAGACCCCCTATGGGATGGAATTCCTGGAACACATTTGGCAAGGATATCAATGAGGAGCTGATCTTTGAGACAGCCGATACCATGGTGGAAAAAGGCTACCTGGAGGCCGGATATACGTATCTGGTGATCGATGACTGCTGGGCGCTGAAGGAACGGGACGAGAAGGGCGATCTGGTGCCGGATCCGGAAAAATTCCCCCACGGGATGAAGGCTGTGGCGGACTACGTCCACAGCAAGGGATTGAAGTTCGGGATGTATTCCTGTGCGGGCATCCTGACCTGCGCGGGCTATCCCTCCAGCTACGACCATGAGTTCCAGGACGCGGCCCTTTTCGCCTCCTGGGGTGTGGACTACCTAAAATATGATTACTGCAATTTCCCGAAGAACGCGGACGGCATGAACCGCTATCACACCATGAGCATGGCCTTAAAGGCCACCGGCAGAGAGATCTGCTTTGCCGCCTGCAACTGGGGCTCGGAGCAGTCCTGGAACTGGATGCGTTCCATAGGCGCCCATACCTACCGTTCCACAGGCGATATCTTTGACAATTTCCGTTCCTTTATGGGCATCTTCCAGTCCCAGCTGGACCATCTCGCGCAGTCGGGCCCCTACTGCTTCAACGATCTGGACATGCTGACCGTGGGGATGTATAACAAAGGCAATGTGGCGATCGGGAAGCCCTGTACAGACGGAGAATATCGGACACAGTTCACCCTCTGGTGCCTGGCCGGCGCTCCGCTGATCATCGGGGCGGATATCCGGGATATGGCGCCCCAGATGGAGGAGCTGCTCCTGAACCGGAGATTGATCGAAGTGGACCAGGACAGAGAGTGCCGCCCGCCCTGCCTGCTGGAAAAAAGGAGCGTGTTCGTGCCAGTGCCGGAGGAGGACAAGGAGGAGGCGGTGGAGCCTCTTACGGTGGTGAAGGATAAGCTCTTCACGTTCATCAAGCATCTGTCCGACGGCCGCTTTGTGATCGCCTACTACAATCTTTTTGAGGAAGAGCGTGAGGTGGGCTGTATCTTTGCCGACGCAGGAGTGCCCTATACCTCCGGCTATGGCTTCCAGATGGAAGACCTGTTCACCGGGGAAGACCTGGGCGTAAAGCGGGATTATCACCTCGCAAAGGTCCCGGGACATGACTGCAGGCTGTATCTGTGCCGTTTGGCTAAGGTATAGTTTTTTATAGGTTGGCCAAAGGGTCCGCGAAGGGAGGGGGCAGATGCCGCAGGAAAAAAAGGAACATTGCCAGAAGTGCAAGAGGATATTGACCACCGATGAGATCGGGGCCACGAAAAAGCTGATCAACCGGGGGACCACCACCTATTACTGCCTGGACTGCCTGGCAGAAGCCTTTGATGTGGACCGGGAGGAGATCGAGAGGAAGATCATATCCTTTAAAGAGATGGGCTGTACCCTCTTCCTGTGACAGAGGAGAGGACGAAGAGGCTGACATAGGAGTCGGTATAAGATGAGGATCTTGTACCGGCTCCTTCTAACCTAAGTAGCGCAGGGAGGGTCCTGTCACAAAAGGAACCCCTTGGAGAACGTCGGCGCTTAGCGAGGTCTTTTCGAGCTTAGCGTCCGCTACGTTCTCCATGGAGCGAGAGCGCGGTGACGTTGTGACAGGTCCCTCCCGGAGCGGACGGGTGACCGACCATGCGCCCGCACCTACACGAACACTCAGCATAATCACAAAACCGCAACAAAGCCGCAACAAAACCGTTTACGCCATATCCACAGCACATCCGGTCATGTTTTGGCCGGAAAGTCCATGCTATAATGCAAGTACTTCAAAGGCAAGACCAAAACAAAACGAGGAGGAAGAAAGATGAAGAAGAAAAGTGTACTGGCATTGACCCTGGCAGGCGCGATGTGCCTCTCCCTGGCAGCCTGCGGCGGTGGGAACGGCGGCGACGGCGGCAAAGGCAGCGCAGACGGAGGGACTGGCGGCTCCGGCGACGCCCTTTCCGTAGCGATCTGGGATAACGCCCAGCTGGCCGGCTTAAAGCAGATCACCGATTCCTTTACCAGCGAGACCGGTATCCCGGTGGACTTACAGGTGGTGCCCTGGGATCAGTACTGGACCCTTCTGGAGGCCGGCGCTTCCGGCGGTGACCTTCCGGATGTGTTCTGGATGCATTCCAATTACAGCCAGAAGTTCATGAGCAATGACATCCTCCTGGACCTGACCGATCGTATCGCCCAGAGCGATAAGATCGACCTGGCCAACTATTACGAGGATATCACCGGCCTGTACCAGCTAGACGGAAAGACCTACGCGATCCCCAAGGACTACGATACGATCTGCCTCTGGTACAATAAGGCGATCTTTGACGAGGCCGGGGTGGCGTATCCTGATGAGACCTGGACCTGGCAGACCATGGCCGATACGGCAGAGAAGCTGACGGACAAAGAGACCGGGATCTACGGCTTCTCCTCCCCGCCATCCTTTAACCAGGACGGCTACTATAACCTGATCTACAGCATGGGCGGCTCGGTCCTCAACGACGATAAGAGCGCGTCGGCCTGGGATTCACCGGAGACCATCGCGGCTATGCAGTGGTGGTATGACAACCTGGTGACTAAGAGCATGCCGGCCGTGGAGGTCATGGCAGAGACCACGCCGGATGTGCTCTTGGGCTCCGGAAAGCTGGCCATGGCCCTGGAGGGCTCCTGGATGGTATCCGCCTTCAAGGCTAATGAGTACACCGACGAGAACTGTGATGTGGCGGTGCTCCCCATGGCAGAGGACGGCGCCCGCAAGACCATCTACAACGGGCTGGGCTGGGCCGCGGCGGCCAATGGGGACCACACGGAAGAGGCCTGGAAGCTCCTGGAGTACTTTGGCAGCAAGGAGATGCAGCTGAAGCAGGCTGAGCTGGGCGTGACCATGTCCGCTTACATGGGGACCTCCGACACCTGGGTAAACTGTGCGCCGGAATTTAACCTGCAGGCTTATCTGGATATGACCGCAGACATGCAGATCCGTCCCTACACCAAGAACACGAAGCTCTGGGAGGACTATTCCCAGACCACCATGGTCAAGGCCTACACCGCCGACATGACCATGGAAGAGGTGTGCAAGGATATCGCAGACTACATGAACAAGCAGATCGCGGAAGAGTGACAGACCGGAGCGTGACGGACCGACGCAGCGGGGACCGGGGGCTGCCCGGTGAGCGGATCATCGGGCGGACCCTTCCCCCCGCTCCCCCCGCAGCTGCTCCCGATACTTCTTCGGGCTCTTCCCATAGGTGTTCTTGAACATCTTGGAGAAGGTCAGCGGGTCCTCATAGCCGATCCGCTCCGCTACCTCCTGGACCGGAAGGTCTGTGTTCTGCAAGAGCAGCCGTCCCTGCTCCAGACGATAGTTCACGATATATTTCTGGGGAGAGACCAGCAGCTTTTGCTGGAACATATGGGTCAGATAGGAGCGGGTGATCCCGATATAGGAGGCTACGTCGCTGACCCGGACCTTGGCATAATTGTCATGGATGTACCGGACCGCGTGCTCCACATAGTAGCTGGAAGGATAATCGGGGACTGCGGGCTGATGGCTTTTGGCCAGATGCTTGTTGTAGGAATCCACCAGCAGGGCCAGAGCTTCATAGAGCAGGGCGTTCCGCATCAGCTCATTGGTGATGGTCAGCTCGTGGCGCTCGAAGATCTTGCTGGTGAAGACCAGGAAATCCTCTGGCTCCAGAAAGCAGTCCCGGACCGGATCGGCGGCGGTGATCCCCGCCTTTTCCAGATAGAGGGAAGCCTTTGTGCCGCTGAAGGACAGGTAGGTGTAGTACCAGGGATCTTCCGGATCTGCGTAGTAGTAGACCAGAGCGCCGGGAAAGGTCACAAAGATCTGCCCGCGGTGGAGATGATAGGTCTTGCCGTTCACCTCATAGGTCCCCTTGCCGTCCAGGATGAAATGGACGTGGTGATCGGGGCGGACGGTGGGGCCATAATACTGGTCCGCGGCGCATCGCTCGATGCCGCTGACAGTCAGGCAGAGCTCAGAACCGTTGATCAGAGGGCTGGTCAGGGTGCGGAAGGTGTTACCGACAAAATATTGTGGGGTTGGAAGGGACATGGCAGCCTCCTGGTAAGATCATACAAAGTGTTTTGGTTGTTTTGAGTAAAGAGTTTCTGTTGTTTTGATATTACCACAAAATCTCTGTTTGAGCATTAAATATATAGAAAAATTTGCGTGATCGTGTGAATTAACAACATAATTCTATTAAAGGATTACATATTTCTATGTACGGTACTATGCAGATCGCCTATAATAAAAAATACCTGATGTGACCAATGTGACAAAAATACACAAGAAAAGTTGTATATTTTTACCTTGGCACATGCAAAGTTAAAGTACGGCGGGCATGGCTTTAGGAGTCTGCCCCGCCCAAAAAAAACAAGCGGAGGTATTTTTATGAAAAAGAAGATCTTATCAACGGCACTTGCAGGTATCATGGTCATGTCCTTAGCGGCTTGCGGCGGCGGTAACAGCGGCGGCGGGGACTCTGCCGGGGGCGGAGCTTCCTCCGGCGATAAGGGCGGCAAGCTCTCGGTAGCGATCTGGGATAACAACCAGCAGGCAGGCCTTAACGAGATCATCAAAGATTTTACTGCGGCTACCGGCATCGAGGCCGATCTTCAGGTCATCACCTGGGATCAGTACTGGACCCTTTTGGAGGCCGGCGCATCCGGCGGCGATATGCCTGACGTGTTCTGGATGCACTCCAATGAAGCACAGAAGTATATGTCCAACGACATCCTTTTGGATCTGACGGACAAGATCGCGGCCAGCGACAAGCTGGAGATGGATAAGTTCCCCCAGGATATCAAGGACCTGTATACCTGGGACGGCAAGACCTATGCGGTGCCCAAGGATGTGGATACGATCGCCCTGTGGTACAATAAGACCATGTTCGACGAAGCCGGCTTATTCTATCCGGACGACACCTGGACCTGGGATGATTTCTATGACGCGGCAGAGAAGCTGACCAAGGATGACGGCAGCCAGTACGGCACGGCTATGAACCCCACCAATGAGCAGGACGGCTACATGAACATCATCTACACCATGGGCGGCAAGGTCCTGACCGACGACAAGAAGGCTTCCGGCTTTGACGATCCCAACACCATCAAGGCTATGGAGTTTGTGGATAAGCTGGTGAAGAACGTGATGCCTCCGGCCACCGTTATGGCGGAGACCGGTACGGATGTACTCTTAGGCTCCGGCAAGATCGCCATGCTGACCCAGGGCTCCTGGATGGTGGCTGGCTTCAAAGAGCATGAGTACATAGCAGAGAACTGTGACGTAGCCGTGCTCCCGAAGGATCCGGAGAGCGGCCGCAGGGTATCCCTGTACAATGGTCTTGGCTGGGCAGTGAGCGCGAAGACCGCGAACCCCGACGCGGCATGGCAGTTAGTGGAGTGGTTCGGCACAAAGGATATGCAGAAAAAGCAGGCTGACCTTGGCGTGACCATGTCTGCATATGACGGCGCGTCCGACGGCTGGGTGGACAACACCGATAAGTTCAACTTAGAGCCCTACCTGCAGATGCGCGAGGATATCGTGTTCCGTCCCTCTACCCGGGCGACCCTGACCTGGTGGAACCAGATGACCGCGACCTTAAAGGAAGCCTGGAACGGCAATATGGCCATGAGCGATGCCTGCATGAAGGTGGCAGAGCAGATGAACGCCGCGATCGCAGAGGAGCAGTGATGACCCTGTGCGTCTGACAGGTCATCATCAGACGAGACAAATAAAGATAGGAATGCCCCCGCTCCGTTTGGAGCGGGGGACAACGGAGATAACTAGGAGGGGATAAGCATGGCGAACGAAACAAAAAGCGCTACGAAAAAGAAATGGACCAGCCAAGAAAAGAACGAGTGCATCTGGGGCTGGGCATTTATCCTGCCGACGATGATCGGACTTATCGTATTGAACATCTACCCCATTTTTAAAACGATCCTGGAAAGCCTCTATAAGACCGGCGATTTTGGTAAGGGCAATGTTTTCGTAGGCCTTGCCAATTACCAGAAGATCCTGGGCGACCCGACTACCTGGCAGGCTCTGGTGAACACCTTCAAATATGCGATCATCGAGGTGCCTTTCTCCATCGCGATCGCTCTGGTGCTGGCAGTCCTTTTAAACCGCAAGATGGTGGGCCGCGCCGCTTACCGTACGATCTTCTTCCTGCCCATGGTGGCGGCTCCCGCCGCGATCGCCATGGTTTGGAGATGGTTATATAACTCCGAATTTGGTCTGTTGAACCACATCTTAGGTGCCAAGGTCAACTGGATCTCCAATCCCAGCATCGCCGTCTACGCGGTGGCTGTGATCGGTGTATGGTCCATCTTAGGCTACAACATGGTCCTTTTCCTTGCCGGCCTGCAGGATATCCCCAAGGATTACTATGAGGCATCCAGCATCGACGGCGCCAATGGGATCTACCAGTTCTTCCATATCACGATCCCGCTGCTGTCCCCCACGATCTTCTTCGTGGCGATCACCAGGGTGATCGGCGGCCTGCAGGTGTTCGACCTGATCTTCATGGTCATGGATAAGAACAACCCGGCTCTCTATAAGACCCAGTCTCTGGTATACTTGTTCTACCAGGAGTCCTTCGTAAATAATAATAAGGGCGTAGGTTCCGCGATCGTTGTGTTCCTGCTGATCATCATCATGGTCATCACCGTGCTGGAGAACAAGGCGCAGAAGTACGTATACTACAATTAAGGAGGAACGGATATGGAAAGTATGGAGAAAAAACAAAAACTGACCGCAGCGGGCATCCATCTGCTATTGATCCTGGTATCCATCACCATGCTGGTGCCCTTTCTCTGGATGGCATTGACCGCGTTCAAGAGCATCACGGAATCCACTTCCGTAGACCCCTTTGTGATCTTCCCCACTGTTTGGCGGACAGAGAACTTTTCCACGGTCATCAATAACATGGACTTCCCCGTGCTGTACGTGAACACCCTGCTGCTGATCTTAGGGCGTGTGGTCTGTGCCGTGCTGACCGCGACCATGGCCGGCTATGCCTTCGGCCGCTTGAACTTCCCGGGCAAGAACCTGATGTTCGGCCTGGTCATGTTCCAGATGATGGTACCCGGACAGATCTTCATCATCCCTCAGTACCTGATGGTCAGCAAGCTGGGCGTGCTGGATACGATCTTCGCCCTGATCTTCCCCGGTATGGTCACCGCCTTCGGTACCTTCCTGCTGCGGCAGACCTATAAGGGTCTTCCCAAGGACTTAGAGGAAGCGGCCAGGCTGGATGGCTGCAACATCGGCCAGACCTTCCTCTTCATCATGGCGCCCCTGACCCAGTCCGGTATGGTCTCCTTAGGTATCTTCACCGCCGTGTTCGCGTATAAAGACCTGATGTGGCCGCTGATCTGTAACAAGAACGTGATGCCTCTGTCTGCAGCGCTTGCAAAGATGCAGGGGCAGTACTCCAGTAACTATCCACAGCTGATGGCCGCATCCTTGCTGGCGTGTATCCCTATGATCGTATTATATCTGATCTTCCAGAAGCAGTTTGTTGAGGGTATTGCTACTTCCGGCGGAAAGCTGTAGGATCTTTTAAGATGTGCTGACGGCGCACTTACTGGATGCCTTGAAAAACAAAGCCCTGCCGATAAATGGCAGGGCTTTTCTTCTGCATGTGGCAGCGGGGAGGATATGTCGTATGTCGGGCGGCATACGGCTGCCCGCTGTGTATGTGTCCGCCGCGCGGACAAAAGGTGAGAGTATGGAGATTGAAAGAAGGTCGGGATATTTTATCACGGCGAACTACCGTGTATTGGACTACGAGTTCCGGAGGACCAATGACCTTTTTATCGTTTGCTGCGGGGAAGAGCGCAATGCGGCAAAGACAGTGGTAGGTCCCTGTATCCGAGATGGGTGGCACCTGCATTTTATCACAGCCGGCAGCGGGTATCTGGCTACCAAGGGGATGACCATGAAGCTGTCCCACGGCCAGCTCTTCCTCCTGCAGCCGGGTGTGGAATATACCTATTGGGCGGATAAGGAGAACCCCTGGTCCTATGCATGGATCCAGTTCGACGGCCTGAACGCCGCATCCTACATGAAGGAGGCGGGCTTCCCCAGAGAGTGCTATATACGGGATTCGATCATCGAGCCGGAGACCTATGTGGATGTGATCCGGGATATCCTGGGGATCCAGGGGCTGACCCTGTGGGAGGAGCTTAAGCGGACCAGCCTGCTCTACCAGGTGATCGGCCTGCTGGTGGAATCCTACAGCACCAAGTGCTATCCGCAGAAGAACCATTATAATTATTCGCCCCAGACCTATGTATCCAGGGCGGTGGCCTACATCCATAAAAATTATGCCCAGACCAGCGTATCCCAGCTGGCGGACTATATCGGGATCAACCGTTCCTATTTCACAGCCATCTTTAAACGGTTAGTGGGTGTATCGCCCCAGGAATATCTGTTGAGCTATCGGATGGAAGAAAGTGTGAAGCTCCTCACAGAAAGCAGCCTGCCGATCAAGACGATCGCTGCTTCCGTGGGGTACGAGAACCCGCTGACGTTCTCGAAGATCTTTAAGAGCCGGTTTGGCTGCAGCCCACAGAACTACCGGAAAGAACATAAAGGGCAAAACGACGCACAAGTACTGTGAACCGCCGCCCGTGGCGGAGCTTTTGCGCGACAGAAACGAGATCAGGAGAGTGATAGATATGGCGATCTTATATGATGAAAAGACACAGGTCTTTACTTTGCAGACAGAGCATTCTGCTTATCAGATGAAGGTGGTCGATCATGGCGTATTGCTCCATCTTTATTATGGGAAAAGGATCGATAACTGCGATATGTCCTATCTGATCCAGTGGACAGACCGGGGATTTTGTGCCAATCCTTATGAGGCACAGATGGACAGGACCTTTTCTCTGGACTATCTCCCCCAGGAGTATTCTTGTTACGGGATCGCAGATTACCGCCCCGATTGTATCCAGCTGGTCAATCCGGACGGGAGCTGTGTGGTCGACTACCGCTATCGCAGCCACCGGATCGAAAAGGGGAAATACGGTCTTGCCGGCCTTCCGGCCCTCTACGCCGATGAGGAGGAGGCCCAGACGCTGATCATCTCTATGGCGGATATGAGCAGCGGGATGGAGCTGGAGCTTTACTATGGCGTCATCGAGGGAGCCGATGTGATCACCCGTGCCGCGAAGATCGTCAACCCTACAGAAGGGACGGTTTTTGTAAGGCGGGCCATGTCCTTCTGCCTGGATCTCATGCAGGGGCAGATGGACTGGATCCACTTTTACGGAAAGCATACCATGGAGCGCCAGCCGGAGCGGGCGCCCCTGCTCCACGGTAGGCAGGCCTCCGGCTCCACACGGGGCGCATCCAGCCATCAGCAGAACCCCTTTGTGATCTTGTGCAGCCATGAGGCTACGGAGGACGCAGGGGATTGTTATGGCGCCAGCTTGGTCTACAGCGGTTCCTTCTTGGCAGAGGTGGAACTGGATCAGTTCGATCAGGCCAGGCTGGTGATGGGGATCTCGCCGGAGGGCTTTAACTGGAAGCTGGATCCGGGCCAGAACTTTGAGACACCGGAGGCCGTGCTGATCTACTCGGACCAGGGCTTTACCGACCTCTCCCATAAGTTCCACCATATGGTGCACGAGCATGTGATCCGTGGGAAATGGAAGGAGGAGAGGCGTCCTGTTTTGATCAATAACTGGGAGGCCACCTACTTTGATTTTGACGGGGACAAGCTGCTGAAGATCGCCCAGGGGGCGAAGGATCTGGGCGTGGAGATGCTGGTGCTGGACGACGGATGGTTCGGGAAGCGGGACAGCGATTACAGCGGCCTGGGGGACTGGACGGTCAATGAAGAAAAGCTGGGCGGCACCCTAAAGGAGCTGGTGGAGAAGATCAATGCCCTGGGCCTGCGCTTCGGTCTCTGGGTAGAGCCGGAGATGATCTGTGAGGACAGCGATCTTTACCGTGCGCATCCGGATTGGGCTATGCGGGTGCCGGGCAGACCGGGGAACATCGGACGGAGCCAGTTTATCCTGGATCTCTCCAGGCCGGAGGTGGTGGACTATATCCGGGATATGATATTCAAGATCTTAGATGAGGTGAACATCGAGTATGTGAAATGGGATTTTAACCGCAGCATCTCCAACCTGTATTCCCATGCCCTCCCGGCGGAGCGCCAGGGAGAGATCGGCCATCGCTTCATGCTGGGGCTCTACCGCTTTTTGGAGGAGCTGCACATCCGCTATCCCCACATCCTGCTGGAGGGCTGCTGCGGGGGCGGCGGACGGTTCGACTTAGGGATGCTGTATTACAGCCCCCAGATCTGGTGCAGCGACGATACCGATGCCGTGGAGCGCTTAAAGATCCAGTACGGGACCTCCTTTGGCTATCCGATCTCGGCGGTAGGCTCCCATGTGTCGGCCTCGCCCAATCATCAGACCTTCAGGAAGACGCCCTTTGAGACCAGGGCCACCGTGGCCATGGCTGGAAGCTTTGGCTATGAGCTGGATGTGAACGCCCTGAACAAGCGGGAGCAGGCTAAGGTGAAGCGGCAGATCAAGGAATATAAGAGCTATTACGACCTGGTCCACCAGGGGGACTACTACCGTCTGGCCAGCCCCTTTGAGGGACACGCGGCGGCCTGGTCCTTTGTGTCTAAGGACAAGCGGGAATGCCTGTTCTGCGCTGTCTCCACCAAGCTGCAGGCGAACCCCGGCGCGGTGTATGTGAAGCTGAAAGGGCTGGATCCGAGGCTGCGCTACAAGATGGGGGACACCGTGTACACCGGCGCGGCCCTGATGTACGGAGGCGTGCTCCTGCCCATACCGGGGGAGGAATATCAGTCCTGGCGATATCACCTGAAGGCTGTAGGGAAGTAGGCAGGGGGCCGGAGGAAGGAGCAAAAGGAGAAAAATAGAAAAATCCCCCGGAGATCTGGCGGAAAATGAAAGTCGGCTTTTGTGCTCTTTTGTGTAAGGTTAACAGTATGGATCGGCTTTGTTGACAAATCCCCGATACTGGGCTATAATGCCAGATGATAACTGTGAAATGTAGGCGTACGGCCGAAAGAACAGCCGTACAGCTTGTTGGATAGGATCTATCCAGGGAGGATCAGTAATGGCAACGAGAACGACAAAGAAGGCGGCTGTCGAGGCCACAGAGGTAAAGGGAGCAAAGGCGGCTGCAGTCGTGGAGACTGCGGAGACCACCGAGAAAAAAGCAGCGCCGAAGAAGGCGGCAGCGGCCAAGAAGGAGACCGCGGTGAAGGAGGCAGCTCCTGTGAAGAAGGAAGCGGCAGTGAAGGAGGCAGCTCCTGCGAAGAAGGAAGCGGCAGTGAAGGAGGCGGCTCCTGCGAAGAAGGAGACGGCCCAGAAGGGAGCGGCACATACCGAGCCGGAGGTTTCCGTGGTGTTCGAGTGCGGCGGCAAGCAGATCGTGGCAAAGGACGTATTGGCAAAGGCGATGGATGCCTTCCGTGCGGCCCATGCAGATGTAGAGATCAAAGAGATGAAGCTGTATGTGAACGCAGAGGATAGCTGCGCCTACATCGTGGTGAACGGTGAGGAATATCCTGACGATAAAGTCGATATCATGTGATCGGACGTTCTGTGCCGGTCCGCCTTTAGGCGGACCAGGACAGACAAAAAGGAGAAAAAAGGGCTGGGTCCCCATTGACGGACCCGGCCCTTTTGCTGTAGAGAGCAGGGAGGAGGGAAGGGCATGGCAGGAGGGAAAGGCAAGGCAGGAGAGCTGCCGGAGGTGTTCATAGAGCGTATGCAGAGCCTCCTTGGGGAGGAGGCCCGCCGGTTCCTGGAAAGCCTTGATGAGAGGCCTGTGCGGGGGCTGCGGCTGAACAGCCTGAAGGGGGACCTTAAGGCGCTCAAGGCAGCCTGCAGAGGGCAGTTTACGCTGGAGGCGGTGCCTTGGGCAGAGGAAGGCTTTTATGTGATCGAGGCGCAGGGGAGGGACGGTGGACGCGGAGGCACTGATGTTGATGTATCGCGCGGTCCCTTTCATGCGATCCGGGCGCAGGAGAGGAGCGGGCCGGGGCCGGACCGTCGGGGAGACCTGGGAGGCCCGGGAGAGGAGGCCCGTCAGGGAGGACTGGGAGGCCTGGGAGAGGAGGCCCGCCAGGGAGACCTGGGAGGCCCGGGAGAGGAGGCCCGTCAGGGAGGGCCGAGAAGGCCGGGGAAGCATCCCTACCATGAGGCTGGCCTCTATTATCTCCAGGAGCCCAGCGCCATGGCGGCGGTGGTGCTCTTAGGGCCGGAGCCCGGGGATCTGGTCCTGGACCTTTGTGCCGCGCCGGGGGGGAAGAGCACCCAGATCGCCGGGCGGCTCAAGGGAGAGGGGCTTTTGGTCAGCAATGAGATCCATCCTGCCAGGGCGAAGATCTTGTCGCAAAATATGGAGCGGCTGGGCGTGTCCGGAGCGGTGGTGGTGAGCGAGGCCCCGGAGACATTGGCGGCACGCTTTCCCGCTTTTTTTGATAAGATCTTGGTCGATGCCCCCTGCTCCGGGGAGGGGATGTTCCGCAAGGATCCGGGGGCGCGCCAGGAGTGGAGCCCGGAGGCGGCAGCGCTCTGTGCCGCCCGCCAGAAAACGATCCTGGAGGCCGGGCTGCAGATGCTAAAGCCCGGCGGCCGCCTGGTCTATTCCACCTGCACCTTCGCCCCCGAGGAGGATGAAGGGAGCGTGGCCGATCTCTTAGAGACGCACCCGGGAACAAAAGTGGAGCACAGAGTGGTAAAGGGCTTTGCGGATCTGGGAAGGGGCCGCCCGGAGTGGGTGGAGGAAGGCCCCGGAAGGGAAGGCCTGGAGTATACGTATCGGGTCTGGCCCCATCAGGTAAAGGGGGAAGGACATTACCTGGCGGCTCTTAAGAAGGCCGGGGAGAGCAGCGCGTCAGTGGGGCGGCCGGGTTGGCCGGGACCGGGCGCAGGCCCTTTAGAGGACAGGAGACCGCCCCGGGCGCAGGCAGAGAGGGCCGGAGGAAAAGGCGCATCTGCAGGGAAAAAGGCCGAGCGTCAGGAGATCTGGCAGCTGTTCACGGCCTTTTGCCAGGAGACGCTCAGCACACGGCCCTGGGAGCTGCAGCCTGGACGTTATCTCACCTTTGGCGGGCAGCTCTACTATGTGCCATCTGCTATGCCGGATATGGACGGGCTGAAGGTGCTGCGTCCGGGACTCCATCTGGGGACCTTTAAGAAAAACCGTTTCGAGCCCGCCCATGCACTGGCGCTGTATCTGAGGCCGGAGCATGTAAAACGGCAGGCAGATCTTCCCTGCCTGAGCCAGGAGGCAGAGCGGTATCTGCGGGGAGAAGCCCTGATGGTCGGGGGAGCAGAGGATGGCTGGACACTGGTGACGGTGGACGGCTACAGCCTGGGCTGGGGGAAGGCCGCTAAAGGCGTCTTGAAGAACCATTACCCCAAGGGGCTGCGCCTGCAGGGAGGGCTTTAGGCCGCCGGATCATGCCGCGTAACCGTTCAGATACCCTGAACTGTTACCATGTGGCATCCGTCATGTAGCGTCCAGATGCTTGCTCTTGCCTGCCGCATGGTCCACCAGGGCATCTTTTTTTAAGAAGCTGGCCCGTTTGATGCTGTCGGTGCCGAAACGTTCCCGGATGGCATCCACAGCTTTCTCCATGTCCTTTTGCTTCTGGCTGCGGGCATCCGAAAAAAGGCTCATCTGACAAAAGCTGTCGTCCTGGATCTTTCCGGCCCGGACACTGATCAGCCGGACCGGCGTAAGGTCCCAGGCCTCCTTTAACAGCTGGCAGGCCATCTGATAGAGGACGGCGGTGGAATCGGTGGGCTCCTTTAGATCGGCCTGATGGGACTGGCTGCAGAACCTCCAGTCCTTAAATCCTACGCAGACATTGGCGCAGAGGACATGGTGGGACCGCAGCCTGGCGCCCACGGTCTCGCACAGGGACAGGAGGATCTGACAGGCCGTCTCCATATCATCCACATCCCGGGACAGGGTGACGCTGTTGCCGTAGCCTTTATTGATCGGATCCTTCTGGGCCACAGGAAGATCATCGATGCCATTTGCATATTGATGGATCAAAATGGCATACTTATCACCAAGATGGGCTTTCAGGATCTTCAGGTCGCAGGCGGCCAGCTGGCCGATCGTATGGATCCCGATATTTTCCAGCTTGTGCTGTGCGGAGCGGCCTACGAGAAATAGGTCGCGGATGGGGAGGGGCCACAGACGGGAGGGGATCTCCTCCGCAGATAAGGTATGGCATTTATCCGGCTTTTCAAAGTCAGAGGCCATCTTCGCCAGGAGCTTGTTCGGCCCGATCCCGATGTTCACGGTAAAGCCCAGCTCCCTCTTGACCCGCTCACGGATCTGGTCCGCGGTCTCTAAGGGGGTGCCGAAGAGATGGATGGTGGAGGTCATGTCTAAAAAGGTCTCGTCGATGCTGAACTGCTCACTGTCCGGCGTGTAGTCGGACAGCAGATCCATCATCGCCCGGGAGCATTTGCGGTAAAAAGAAAAACGGGAAGGGACCACCACCAGATCAGGGCATTTCCGGAGTGCCTGGACCAGAGGCTCGCCGGTGGTGACCCCATAACGCTTCGCCGGCGTGGAGCTGGCCAGCACGATCCCGTGGCGGCTGGAGGGGTCGCCCCCTACGGCAGAAGGGATCAGGCGCAGGTCCTGGGCGTCCGGGTCCCGGGAAAGGCGGTAGACCGACTCCCAGCTCAGGAAGGCGGAGTTCACATCGATGTGGAAGATCAGGCGTTGGGAGGGCATGGGGAGAGACTCCTTTCTTGGGGTGGCAGCATTATGTAAAGTAACCTTATGAGACGCTTTTTATAGGGTGTTCACAGTGTGGCCAGGGAATACGGTTGCTCAGATGTGTCGCATAGGGTCCGCTGCGGGAGGGGCATGTCATGTAAGAGGACGCGCTCTCGCTCCGACCGGAACGTAGCAGCACTAAGCTCGAAAGGACCTCGCTAAGTGCTGACGTTCCGCTAGGGTCCTATTACATGACATGCCCCTCCCGCCGCTACGTTATTTCTAGCTGTCCTTGCAAAAAGTGATTAGTCAGCTTTCTTATACCAAGGATGCAAGTATACGACCGCTCAGATGGAGAGCTGTTCCTGCAAGGGTGTGTCTCGTTCTAAGTGGGGCATAGCGGACACCGAGCGACTGGAGAAAAATATACTGAAATACCGGCCTATCAAGTAGCGGAGGGAGGGTCCTGTCACAAAAGGAACCCCTAGAAAGACGTCGGCGCTTAGCGAGGTCTTTTCGAGCTTAGCGTCCGCTACGTCTTTCTCGGAGCGAGAGCGCGGTGACGTTGTGACAGGTCCCTCCCGGAGCGGACCTTTTACATCATATCTATAAGCTATAAGACTCCCTGGCGTGGAAGTGAACAGTACCCTTACGCTCCAGTATAACACAAAACCCTCCCCCTGAGTATTGGCGGATGGGACAATTTATGATAAAATAGATCCAACACTGCACAAATGAACGATCGCAGCAGTCCAGGGTATCTGAACGGTTACGAACGATAAGACAGATCATGGATGCAGTCTGCTCCGGCAGGCGGTTTAGAGAGGAGCGGGATGAGGAGATGGGTCATGATGATGCTCCTGGCGGTGACTTTGGCCGGGTGCAGACGGTATATGCCTCCGGGAGCCGAAGAGGGACAGGCGGAGCAGGCAGCGCGGACGGGGACATGGACAGAGCTGGGGAGAGCGGCTTTGGCCGGGACCCAGGAGAGGCTGGCTGCTGCAAAAGATGAGATGGAGGGACCGGCAGGAGACGAGGCGGAGGGACCTGCAAGGGAAGCGGGTACAGCGGCGCTCAAGACCCTTTCAAGGCGGCTCCCGGTCAAGGTGAAGGGCATCTATGTGTCGGCCTATGTGGCTGGGACAGAGACGATGATGGATAAGATCATCCAGCAGATCGATGGGACTGAGCTGAACACGGTGGTGATCGATGTGAAGGATGACAACGGACGGGTGACCTTTGCTATGGATACCCCCATGGTCCGGAAGCTGGGCGCCTCTGTATCGTATATCCCGGATATGGGCGGGCTGATGGAAAAGCTGAAGGAGCATCATGTCTATCGGATCGCCAGGATACCGGCCTTCAGGGATCCTTATCTGGCAGAGCAGATGCCGGACTGGTGCTGTAAGAAAGCGGACGGGACCGTCTTTCGGGACCGGAACGGGCTGGCCTGGGTGGATCCCTATAAAAAAGAGGTCTGGGATTACCTGCTGGAGATCGCGAAGGGGGCGGGAGAAGCCGGATTCGATGAGATCCAGTTCGACTATATCCGTTTTTGCACGGAAAAGGGGATGGATCAGGTCGTCTTTGACCCGGCAGAGGTGCAGGGAAGATCCAGACAGGAGGTCATCCTGGAGTTTGTGGACTACGCTTATGAGGAGCTGTCAAAGGAGGGCCTGGCAGTCTCGGCGGATGTGTTCGGCGCGGTGATCGGAGGCGGTGAGGATGCCCTGCTGGTGGGGCAGGATTATGGCCGGATGGCCCGGCGCTTAGATCATATCTGCCCGATGATCTATCCTTCCCATTATGGAGATGGCTATTTTGGCATCCCCCACCCGGATATGCAGCCTTATGATACGGTGCTGCAGGCGCTTAAGGGCTCTAGGGAGGACCTTTCGGAGGCGGCGGATGGGGAGGATGGCTGCGGGGCTACGGTGCGGCCATGGCTGCAGGATTTTACAGCCAGCTATCTAAAGCACCACATACGATATGGCCCCCAGCAGGTACGGGAGCAGATCCAGGCGGTCTACGACAGCGGGTACGAGGAGTGGATCTTATGGAACGCCGGGTCCAGCTATCATTATGACGGGCTGCTGCCCGGGGCGTGAAAGGGGATGGATCGATGGACAGGATACCAAGACCAGGCGGCTTTTACCGCCATTTCAAAGATAAGCTCTATCAGGTCCTGGCTGTGGCGGAGCACACGGAGACCGGAGAGCGGCTGGTGGTCTATCAGGCGCTCTACGGGGACTTCCGCATCTACGCCAGGCCGCTGGCGATGTTCATCAGCGAGGTGGACCACGAAAAATATCCGGATGTCCGGCAGCGTTACCGGTTTGAGGAGGTGGAGCCGGGGGTGCAGGCCCGGGGCGTTGAGCCAGACGGCCAGGGCATGTACGCCGGATCGGACCGGGCGGACCGTCCAGGCCAGGCGAACGGCCAGGGCATGTACGCCGGATCGGACCGGGCGGATCGTTCAGGCCAGGCAAACGGCCAGGGCATGTACACTGGATTGGACCGGGCGGACCGTCCAGGCCAGGCGAACGGACAAGAGCATGCGGATGGGCAAGAGCCGGCAGACGGACAGGGTCTGCCGGCAGGAGACGGGCAGGAAGAAGGACGGCTCAGCTCCTGGATGGAACGTTTCCTGGATGCGGACGGGTATGCGGCTCAGCTGGAGGCCTTAAATCAGATGTGGGGAAGGGTGAGCCAGAGGGAGCTGGACAATATCTATCTGATCCTGGATATCGGCCATATGGAAGGGGATGAGGACAGTCAGCTGCAAAAGATCATGAAGCATCTGGAGACCAGGATGCGCTATGACGGCAGCAGGCTGCGCAGGCCGGGTCATTGAAGGAGGAGGGGACGAAAGATATGGAACGGGTAGGCGAGCAGCAGGATCTGCCGGAGGAGACCGGCCGGTCAGGTCAGGAGGGTCCGGCCGGCCTGCCAGGTCAAAAGGCGCGGACCGGTCAGTCAAGTGAGGAGGAGCCAGTCGGACTGTCGGAGGAGCCAGAGGAGCCGACCGGACTGCCAGAGGAGCCGGATGGTCTGTCAGAGCAGGAAAAGGCGGACCGACATCGGAAGGATGTGCGCCGCTCTCCGCTGGGTGCTTTTGACGTGGAGGCTGAGCTGAAGAAGCTCCCGGCGAAGCCGGGGGTCTATCTGATGCATGATGCCCGGGATGAGATCATCTATGTGGGGAAGGCCATCAGCTTAAAGAACCGGGTGCGGCAGTATTTCCAGAGCAGCCGGAACAAGACCGCGAAGATCGAGCAGATGGTCTCCCGGATCGCCCGGTTCGAGTACATCATCACCGATTCAGAGCTGGAGGCCCTGGTGCTGGAATGCAACCTGATCAAGGAGCACAGGCCCCGGTATAATACCATGCTGAAGGATGATAAATCCTATCCCTACATCAAGGCCACGGTCTACGAGGATTTCCCCAGGATCATGATCTCCAGAGAGATGAAAAAGGATAAGAGCCGGTATTTTGGCCCCTACACCAGCGTGGGCGCGGTGCGGGATGTGCTGGATCTGATCCACAAGCTGTATAAGATCCGGACCTGCAGCCGGTCGCTGCCCAAGGATATTGGGAAAGAGAGGCCCTGTCTGAACTACCATATCAAGCAGTGCAAAGCGCCCTGCCAGGGCTATGTGGACCGGGAGGAGTACCAGCAGGGCTTTAATAAAGCCCTGGCCTTCTTGAACGGGCAGTATACGGAGCTATTAAAGGAGCTGGAGGAGAAGATGCTGGCGGCCTCCGAGGAGATGGACTTTGAGAAGGCGATCGAGTACCGGGAGCTTTTATCCAGTGTCAAGCAGGTGGCCCAGAAGCAGAAGATCACCAGCTCCGGCCTGGAGGACCGGGATATCATCGCCATGGCGTCGGAAGGCCAGGACGCGGTGGTGCAGGTGTTCTTTGTCCGGGAGGGACGGCTGATCGGAAGGGACCATTTCCATGTGAACATGGCGGTGGCAGAGGACGAGGGCCAGGTCCTCTCCAGCTTCGTGAAGCAGTTCTATGCAGGCACGCCTTTCGTGCCCAGAGAGCTCCTGCTCCAGCGTCCGATCGAGGAGGAGGAGATCATCGCCAGATGGCTGACCACGAAGCGGGGACAGAAGGTAAAGCTGGTAAGCCCTAAAAAGGGCGAAAAAGAACGGCTGGTGGAGCTGGCGGCCCGGAATGCCCGCCTGGTCCTGGACCAGGATAAAGAGAAGATCAAACGGGAGGAGCTGCGCACGATCGGCGCCATGGACCAGGTAGGGGGCTGGCTGGGCTTAAAAAGGATCCGGCGGATCGAGGCCTTCGATATCTCGAACATCAGCGGCTTTGAATCGGTGGGCTCCATGATCGTCTATGAAGATGGGAGGCCGAAGCGGAGCGATTACCGGAAGTTCAAGATCCGGTCGGTCCAGGGGCCTGATGATTACGCCTCCATGGAAGAGGTGCTCACCAGGCGGTTCGCCCATGGGCTAAAGGAGGAAGAGGAGCTAAAGGAAAAGGGTGTGGAGATGGCCTTTGGCAGCTTCACCCGTTTCCCGGACCTGATCATGATGGACGGCGGCCGGGGCCAGGTGAACATCGCCCTGGAGGTCTTAAAAAAGCTGGACCTCGCCATCCCGGTCTGCGGCATGGTAAAAGACGACGCCCACAGGACCCGTGGCCTGTATTTCCACAATGTGGAGATCCCTATCGATAAGCACTCCGAGGGGTTCCGCCTGATCACCAGGATCCAGGACGAGGCCCACCGCTTCGCCATCGAATACCACCGGAGCCTGCGGAGCAAGGCCCAGGTAAAGTCCATACTGGACGATATCCCCGGTATCGGCCCCGCCCGCCGCAAAGCCCTGATGAAGCAGTTCAAGAGCCAGGAGGCCATCCGAGAGGCCACCGTTGAAGAGCTGGAGAAGACCCCTCAGATGAACCGCGCCGCCGCCAGGCAGGTCTACGCGTTCTTCCACGGTTGAGCCAAAGGCCCCTCCCGGAGCGGACCCTTTGCAACATATCAAAAACCCATGACATCCGGCGCAAAATGTGATACTATAACAGTGAAAATGCAAGTTAAGGAGACCGAGAGATGCAAGAGGTAACTGTTTCTGATCTGATGAAAAAGATGAACTTAAAAAATGCCACACCGGATCTGGATACGGATAAGATCGTCCTGACCCATCCGGAGGTGAACCGGCCTGCACTGCAGCTGGCAGGTTTTTTCGACCATTTTGACCATGAGCGGGTCCAGACCGTGGGAACGGTGGAGCGCGCGTTCGTCTCGACCTTGAGCCAGGAGCGGAAGATGGAAGTCTTTGATAAGCTCCTCTCCAGCAAGATCCCCTGCCTGGTGTACTGCCGCGGCATGGCGCCCGATGAAGATATCCTGACCCTGGCCAGCTATTACGATGTGCCCATCCTGCTCTCCGAGCAGCCTACGTCGGACTTTATGGCGGAGACGATCCGGTGGCTGAAGGTCCAGATGGCGCCCTGCATCAGTATCCACGGTGTCCTGGTGGACGTGTTCGGCGAAGGCGTCCTGATCATGGGGGAGAGCGGGATCGGAAAGAGTGAGGCGGCCCTGGAGCTGATCAAGCGGGGCCATCGTCTGGTCACCGACGACGTGGTGGAGATCCGCAAGGTCAGCGATGAGACGCTGATCGGGAGCTCGCCCAACATCACCAAGCATTTTATCGAGCTCAGGGGCATCGGGATCATCGATGTGAAGACCTTGTACGGTGTGGAGAGCGTGAAGGAGACCCAGTCCATCGATATCGTGATCAAGCTGGAGGATTGGGATAAGGATAAGGAATATGACCGCCTGGGCCTGGAGGACCAGTACACGGAGTTTTTGGGCAATCGGGTGGTCTGCCATTCCATCCCGATCCGGCCCGGCCGGAACCTGGCGATCATCGCGGAATCGGCGGCGGTCAACCACCGCCAGAAGAAGATGGGCTATAATGCAGCCCAGGAGCTCTACAACCGTGTCCAGGCGAACTTGAACCGGGGGCTGGACTCTTAAACGTCCCCGGGCCAGAGCGCAGTACGGCGGCGGACTTTTAAGGTAAAGAAAGGATGACGATGAGCGGACAGATAGCAGAGGCATTGTACGGTGTATTGGGGACAAAGGAGCAGATCATGCTGGAGGAACCGATGAGCGGCCATACCACCTTCCGGATCGGGGGTCCCGCGAAGATCTTCGTGACGCCTGAGGATCGCCGGGAGCTGGCTGCTGTGCTGGCTCTGTGCAGGAAGGAAGGCTGTCCCTGGACCATCCTGGGCAATGGGAGCAATCTGCTGGTCAGTGACAGCGGCTTTGCCGGGGTCGTCATCCAGATCGGGAAGGGCTTCGACCAGATCGCTATAGAAGGGGAGCAGATGGCGGCCGGGGCGGGCGCACTGTTGGCCCAGGCGGCCAGGCAGGCCTGCAGAGCGGGCCTTTCCGGCTTAGAATTTGCCACAGGCATCCCCGGGACCATAGGGGGCGCGGTGGTGATGAACGCCGGCGCCTACGGCTCAGAGATGAAGGATATCCTGCTGTCGGCTCAGGTGCTGACAGAGGACGGGAGCCAGCGGGAAGTGTCTGCAGGAGAGCTGGAGCTGGGATACCGGACCAGCAGCATCCTGAGGAACGGCTGGATCGTGCTGGGCGTCCGTCTCCGGCTGCAAAAAGGCGATCCGGAGACGATCGGGCAGCGGGTGAGAGAGCTGACCGCCGCCAGAAAGGCTAAGCAGCCCCTGGAATATCCCAGTGCGGGCAGCACCTTTAAAAGGCCGGAGGGTTTTTTTGCCGGAAAGCTGATCCAGGACGCAGGCTTAAAGGGCTTTCAGATCGGCGGAGCCCAGATCTCCGAGAAGCACAGCGGCTTCGTGATCAACCGGGGCGGGGCCACCGCCTCCGACGTGATGGAGCTGTGCCGCCAGGTCTCCGAAAAGGTGAAGGCACAGTCCGGCGTGGAGCTGGAGATGGAAGTGAAGACATTAGGGGAATTTCGCTGACAGTAAAAAAGCAGGAGGCTGCAGAAGATGAAGCTGGTGATCGTGACCGGGATGTCCGGGGCAGGCAAGACGCAGGCCCTCAAGATGCTGGAGGACATGGGCTACTACTGTGTAGACAACCTGCCCATATCCCTGGTGGATAAATTTACAGAGCTGAGCTTAAAGAGCGCAGGTGATATCCAGAAGGTGGCCCTGGGGGTGGATATCCGCAGCGGGGAGGATCTCCCGCAGCTAAAGGATGTGCTGGGCCGGTGGAAGGAGAAGGATTTTCCCTACCAGATCCTGTTCCTGGACGCCGGGGACGAGACCCTGATCAAACGGTTCAAGGAGACCAGGCGTAAGCATCCCTTATCCGGGACGGGCCGGATCGAGAAGGGCATCGAGACAGAACGGGAGAAGCTTTCCTTCTTAAAAGCCTCTGCAGATCTGATCATCGATACCAGCCAGCTTTTGACCAGGGAGCTGCGCCAGGAGCTGGAAAAGATCTTCGTGGAGGATCAGGAGTACAAGAACCTGTATATCACGATCCTTTCCTTCGGGTTCAAATACGGGATCCCCACGGACGCAGATCTGGTCTTTGATGTCCGTTTCCTGCCCAATCCTTACTATGTGGAGGAGCTGCGGGTAAAGACCGGTGAGGAGCTGGCGGTCCAGGAGTATGTAAAGCAGGGCGGGACAGCCGATCTGTTCATGGAGAAGCTGGTGGATATGCTGGATTTCCTGCTCCCCAATTACATCCTGGAGGGCAAGAACCAGCTGGTGATCGGCATCGGCTGCACCGGAGGGAAGCATCGCTCCGTGACCTTGGCTAACGTGCTCTATGAGCGGCTAAAGGTCAACGCAGGCTATGGCGTGAAGCTGTTCCATCGGGATATCCAAAATGACAGCAGGCGCAGCAGCCAGGACCGGTCCGGGCAGGAGCTCGCCCCCAGGCCGCAGTTGTGCTGACCTTAAGGGACGGGAGCGATCTAGAGCTGATGGAAGGGGCGGTAGCCGATGTCATACGCATCCAGCGTTAAAGAGGAGCTGGCCGGGCAGGTCCCCGCTGCCAGGCACTGCAAGATCGCGGAGATCGCCGCCATCATCAGTCTGTGCGGGCGGATCGCCTGCCAGGCAAAGGGCTGCAAGATCAAGATCCAGACAGAAAATCGGGCAGTTGCGAGAAAGTACTTTACATTATTAAGAAAAACATTTAATATAATAGCGGATGTCTCGATCAAAAGAAGTCCAGGCTCCAAAAAGAGCGGAGCCTACGGGGTCATCGTGGGGGACTATGAGGATGCAAAACGGGTCCTTATGGCCACAAAGCTGATGGGGGAGGACGGAGAGATCAGAGAAGACCTGTCCATCACCCGGAACGTGGTGGTCAAGCAGGCCTGCTGTCGGCGGGCGTTTATCCGCGGCGCGTTCCTGGCAGCCGGATCGATCAGCGATCCGGAGCAGTCCTATCATTTTGAGATCGCCTGTGCCGCACGCCCTAAAGCGCTCCAGCTAAAGGCGATCATCAACAGCTTTGGGCTGGATGCGAAGATCGTGGCCAGAAAGCGGTACTTCGTGGTCTACATGAAGGAGGGCAGCCAGATCGTGGATATCCTGAACGTGATGGAGGCTCACAGGTCCCTGATGGATCTGGAGAACATCCGGATCTTGAAGGAGATGCGCGGGCAGGTGAACCGGCAGGTGAACTGCGAGACCGCGAACTTGAACAAGACCGTATCGGCTGCGGTGAAGCAGGTAGAGGACATCCGGACCATCCAAGAATACCTGGGACTTTCAAATCTCCCGGAGAACTTAGAGGAGATTGCCAGGCTTCGGGCAGAGAAGCCGGAGGCTACTTTGAAAGAACTGGGTGAGGCATTAGATCCGCCCGTGGGGAAATCAGGCGTGAACCATCGGCTCAGGAAGTTAGGAGCCATCGCCCAGTCCCTTCGGAAAAAGAACGTCGGGTCGGTTACTGAGACAGAAAGCGGGCCATCCGAAAAAGAGGAGGAAGATTATGATCAGAAAGACAGTTACCGTTGAACTCTCATCCGGTCTGGAAGCAAGGCCGATCGCCATGCTGGTACAAGTGGCCAGCCAATATGAAAGTAAGATCTATGTGGAGACCGGTTCTAAGAGAGTGAACGCCAAGAGCATCATGGGGATGATGACCCTGAACCTGGCGTCTGGTGAAGAGCTGACGATCACGGCTGACGGAAGTGACGAAGGTCAGGCGATCTCCGATATCGAAAAGTACCTGAGTGAAGATCAGCAGAGTTGAGCACCGGTCGGGAGCTTTAGATAAAAAACACGCGCGAGCGTGTTTTTTTGTACGATCCGCAGGGCCCCTTGTGTCCTGGGGATGAGGAGGAGGAGAGGATGGCATTTACGCATCTGCATGTCCATACGGAATACAGCCTGCTGGACGGCTCCAGCAAGATCAAGGAGTTGGTGGCCCGGGCTAAGGAGCTGGGGATGGACAGTCTGGCGATCACGGACCACGGGGTGATGTACGGGGTGATCGACTTTTATCGGGCGGCGCTGGAGGCAGGCATCAAGCCGATCATCGGCTGTGAGGTGTATGTGGCGCCCGGCTCCCGGTTCGACCGGGAGACTGTGAGCGGCGAGGACCGGTACTACCATCTGGTCCTTTTGGCGGAAAATGACCGGGGCTACCAGAACCTGATGAAGATCGTCTCCAAGGGCTTTGTGGAGGGCTATTATTATAAACCCAGAGTGGATCTAGAGCTGCTCACCACCTATCATGAGGGGATCATCGCCCTCAGCGCCTGTCTGGCCGGCGAGGTCCAGCGGTACCTGGAGCGGGGGTTCTATGAGGAGGCGAAGGAGGCGGCCCTCCGCTATGAGCAGATCTTCGGGAAGGGGAATTTCTTTTTAGAGCTCCAAGATCACGGGATACCGGCCCAGCGGACCGTGGATCAGGGATTGCTCCGGATGAGCCGGGAGACAGGGATCGAGCTGGTGGCCACCAATGATACCCACTACATCTACGCCGAGGACGCGAACGCCCACGATATCCTGCTCTGTATCCAGACCGGGAAGAAGGTGGCCGATGAGAACCGGATGCGCTATGAGGGCGGACAGTATTATCTGAAATCCGAGGAGGAGATGCGCACCCTTTTCCCTTATGCCAAGGAGGCCCTGGATAATACGGCGAAGATCGCGGCGCGGTGCCAGGTGACGATCGAGTTCGGCGTGACCAAGCTGCCGAGGTTTGCGGTGCCGGAGGGGGAGACCTCCGTAAGCTATCTGGAGCGGTTATGCAGGGAAGGGATGGAGGTGCGCTACCCGCAGGCGAAAAAGGGCGACAAGCTGTGGGCCCGTCTGGAACATGAGCTGGCGGTGATCTTGAAGATGGGCTACGTGGATTATTTCCTGATCGTGTGGGATTTTATCCATTTTGCCAAGTCAAAGGGGATCCCCGTAGGCCCTGGCAGAGGATCGGCGGCAGGGAGCATCGTGTCCTACTGCCTGGGGATCACGGACATCGATCCGATCCGTTACGACCTTCTCTTTGAGCGGTTCCTGAACCCGGAGAGGGTGTCCATGCCAGATATCGACATCGATTTCTGCTATGAGCGGCGGCAGGAGGTGATCGACTATGTAGTGGAAAAGTATGGGAAGGACCAGGTGGTGCAGATCGTCACCTTCGGTACCCTGGCGGCCAAGGGCGTGATCCGGGATGTGGGCCGTGTCCTGGACTATCCCTATGCCCAGTGCGACGCCATCGCCAAGATGGTCCCGGGAGACTTGGGGATGACCCTGGAGCGGGCGCTGAAGGAGAGCCCGGACCTGCGCGCTGCCTACCAGAGCGACGATAAGGTGAAGTATCTGATCGATATGGCTAAGCGCTTAGAGGGACTTCCCCGGCATACCTCCATGCACGCGGCCGGGGTGGTGATCAGCCGGACCTCTGTAGATGAGTATGTCCCCTTGAGCCGGGCGGCGGACGGCACGATCACCACCCAGTTCACCATGACCACCTTAGAGGAGCTGGGCCTTTTGAAGATGGACTTCCTGGGCCTTCGGACCTTGACCGTGATCCACAACGCGGTCCGGCAGGTGGAAAAGGGCCGGGGCATCCGGCTGGATCTGGAGCAGATCGACTATGAGGATAAACAGGTGCTGGATTCGATCGGCACAGGCAAGACCGAAGGCGTGTTCCAGCTGGAGAGCAGCGGCATGAAGAGCTTCATGAAGGAGCTAAAGCCCGGGAACCTGGAGGACATCATCGCCGGCATCGCCCTGTACCGGCCCGGCCCCATGGACTTTATCCCCAAGTACTTAAAGGGGAAGAACGGGAAGGACCAGATCAGCTATGACTGCCCGCAGCTGGAGCCGATCCTAAAGGCCACCTACGGCTGCATCGTCTACCAGGAGCAGGTGATGCAGATCGTGCGGGACTTAGCCGGCTATACCATGGGGCGGAGCGACCTGGTGCGCCGGGCCATGTCGAAGAAGAAGGCCTCGGTGATGGAAAAGGAGCGGCAGAATTTCGTCTATGGCAATCCGGAGGAGGGGGTGGCAGGCTGTATCGCCAACGGGATCGATAAAGAGACCGCGGACCACATCTATGATGAGATGACCGATTTCGCCAAATATGCCTTCAATAAGTCCCACGCGGTCTGCTATGCGGTGGTAGCTTACCAGACGGCCTTTTTAAAGTATTACTATCCTCTGGAGTTCATGGCGGCACTGATGACCTCGGTGATGGATAATGGGGACAAGACGGCAGAGTACATCATGACCTGCCGCCAGATGAAGATCCCTATCCTGCCGCCGGATATCAATGAGGGAGAGGGGGGCTTTTCCGTCTCCGGCGGCGCGATCCGCTATGGCCTGTCGGCGATCCGCAGTGTGGGCCGCTCGGTGGTGGATACGATCGTGGCGGAGCGGGAGGCCCACGGCCTCTTCCTCTCCATGGAGGATTTCGTGGAGAGGATGTCGAATAAGGAGGTGAACCGGAAGACCTTAGAGAACTTCATCAAGTCGGGGGCATTGGACTCTATGCCGGGCAACCGGAGGCAGAAGGTGATGGTGGCGCCGGAGCTGCTGGATAAGAAGAATAAGGAGCAGAAGAATGCCATGGCCGGGCAGATGAGCCTTTTTGACTTCGTGGACGAGGCGGCTAAGGAGGATTTCCGGATCACCCTGCCGGACGTGGAGGAGTATCCGAAGGAGGAGCTGCTGGCCTTTGAAAAGGAGATCTTAGGCGTCTACATCAGCGGCCATCCCCTGGATGCCTACATGGACCTGTGGCAGAAGAACATCACAGCTACGGCCGCCGATTTCGTGGTGGATGAGGAGACCGATCAGGCGAAGGTGGTGGACGGCTCCACCGTGACCATCGGCGGTATGGTGGCGGGCAAGTCCGTCAAGGCCACCAGGACCGGACAGATGATGGCATTTATCACCTTAGAGGATATGCTCGGCTCTGTGGAGGTGCTGGTGTTCCCCAAGACCTACGAGCGGGACAAGGCGCTGTTCATGGAGGATGAGAAGCTGTTCATCCAGGGAAAGGTCTCCATAGGGGACGACCCGGTGGGCAAGCTGATCTGCGACCGGGTGGTGGCCTTTAAGGATGTGCCCAGAGAGCTGTGGGTCCAGTTCGAGGACCTGGCGGCCTATCAGGCAGAGGAGAAGGCCCTCTTAGACCTTCTGCGGGAGAAGGAGGGTTCCTCCAGCGTGATCATCTACCTGAAAAAGGAAAAGGCGAAGAAGATCCTGCCCGCCAACTGGAACGTGCAGGCGGATGAGGAGCTGCTGGGGAGACTGACAAAAAAGCTTGGTGAAAAAAATATCAGACTGGTAGAAAAAAGGATTGAAAAGAGGAGGAAAATGGGGTAATATATTCATGTATGGATTTTGGAACAAATGCCATCTCCATCTCCATCGGCAGGGACAGCATGGCTGTTTCCCGCGGTCCGGAGCCGGAGGCTTAGGGGTAGGGCACAGGTAAGGTCCGCAGGAGAGAGATGGTATGCCAATATAGATCTCATTACAGCAGGAGGGCAAGGTTATGGCAAAGGAAGTTAAGACGATCGGAGTATTGACCAGCGGAGGCGACGCGCCGGGGATGAACGCGGCGATCCGCGCAGTGGTCAGGTCGGCGATCCATAAGGGCTTGAAGGTGAAGGGGATCATGCGTGGATACGCAGGTCTCCTCCAGGAGGAGATCGTGGACATGGATACCACCAGTGTGTCCGATATCATGCACAGAGGAGGCACTATCCTTTACACAGCCAGATGTGCGGAGTTCACCACGGCGGAGGGCCAGGAGCTGGGAGCGGAGATCTGCCGGAAGAATGGGATCGACGGCATCGTGGTGATCGGCGGCGACGGTTCCTTCAGAGGTGCGGGAAAGCTGGCAGCCTTAGGGATCAATACCATCGGCGTCCCGGGTACGATCGACTTAGACGTGGCCTGTACGGATTATACCATCGGCTTCGACACGGCAGTCAACACGGCCATGGAAGCGATCGATAAGGTCCGCGACACCTCCACCTCCCATGAGCGCTGCTCCATCATCGAGGTCATGGGGCGGAACGCAGGCTACATCGCCCTGTGGTGCGGCTTTGCCAACGGCGCGGAGGATGTGCTCCTGCCGGAGCGCTATGACGGCGACGAGCAGGGCCTGATCAACCGGATCATCGATAACCGGAAGAGGGGCAAGCGGCACAACATCATCATCAACGCAGAGGGCATCGGCCATTCTGTATCCATGGCCAGGAGGATCGAGGCGGCCACAGGTATCGAGACCCGGGCTACGATCTTAGGCCACATGCAGCGTGGCGGTACACCCACCTGCAAGGACCGTGTATACGCTTCCATCATGGGGGCGAAGGCCGCCATGCTCCTGGCAGAAGGGAAGAGCAACCGGGTGGTGGCCTATAAGAACGGCGAGTATATGGATCTCGACATCCAGGAAGCCCTTTCCATGAAGAAGGATATCCCGGAGGATCAGTACGAGATCTTCAAGATGCTGGTGCGGTAAAGGACCAGAAAGGCTGTGTGAGCAGCCCACAGAAAAGAACGATCAGGCGTCGTAAGGGTTACGGCGCCTTGTGTGTTGTTTTGGGGGGGGCGCCTGGTCAGGGGGTACGATGCTAAGGGGGCCCCTCCCTCCGCTACTTAGCTGGCTGTTTTTGATAGCGGGAGACAGAGTGAGGAGGATGGAGTGGGAGATAATAGATCGACCGGAGGACAGGAACAGAATGTGGTGCTCTGCGGGGCGAACTCTTATGAGCAGAAGTATTACTTCAATCGGGATTTTGACCGGCTGCCGGAGGAGGTAAAGAAGGAGCTGCAGATCCTGTGCGTGCTGTTCACGGAGGATGTGGGCGGCGTGCTGACTTTGGAGTTCACCCCGGAGGGGGAGTTAGATCTCAAGGTGCAGGTGGATGAAGGAGACTACCTCTTTGACGAGATCGGCAGCGGCCTGAAGATCCGGCAGTACCAACGGGAAAAACGAGAGCTTTTTGAAGGGCTGGAGGTATTCTACAAGGTATTTTTCCTGGGGCAGGAGGATGCGCTGGAGGAGGATAAGGCATTGGAGGAGGGACCGTTCAGCAGCAGAGCACAGGGAGACGGACAAAAGGGCAGGATGGCAGGTGCGGGAAGACCAGAGGAAAGCGGGGAGGGGAAGGGATGAGCAGGGATCAGAGACTGCAGATCGGAGATCTGCTCTTGGAGAATGGCCTGATCCTAGGCCCCATGGCCGGGGTGACGGACCTGCCCTACCGCCTTTTGTGCAAGGAGCAGGGCTGCGGTATGATGGTGACGGAGATGGTCAGCGCCAAGGCGATCCTCTATAAAAATAAGAAGACCGAGACCTTGATGGAGACCTGCGAGGCCGAAGGGCCGGTGGCGGTCCAGCTCTTTGGGTCGGACCCGGAGATCTTAGGGGAGATCGCGGCCCAGGTGGCGGAAGGACCCTGCGCCTGCATCGATCTGAACATGGGCTGCCCGGTCCCTAAGATCGTGAACAACGGGGAAGGGTCTGCTCTGATGCGGGAGCCGAAAAAGGTGGAGGCGATCCTCTCCTCCATGGTCAGAAAGGCGAAAAAGCCGGTAACGGTAAAGATCCGCAAGGGCTTTGACGCCGCCCATGTCAATGCAGTGGAGATCGCGAAGATCGCGGAGAGCTGCGGCGTGGCGGCGGTGGCGGTCCACGGCCGGACCCGGGAGCAGTATTATGCCGGGAAGGCAGACTGGGAGATCATCCGCCAGGTGAAGGAGGCGGTGAAGATTCCGGTGATCGGAAACGGAGATGTGACCTCGCCCCAGGATGCAGAACGGATGCGTGGGACCACCGGCTGTGACGGGATCATGATCGCCAGGGGGGCCAGAGGGAACCCCTGGATCTTTTCTCAGATCCTCCATTATCTGGAGACCGGGGAGCAGCTGCCGGCCCCTTCTTTGGCGCAGATAAAGGAGATGATCTACCGCCACGGAAGGCTTTTGACCGAACATAAGGGGGAGAGAACGGCCATGTGCCAGATGCGCAAGCACGTGGCCTGGTACACGGCGGGCCTCCCCCATTCCTCGGCCCTGCGGGGGGAGATCAGCCAGATGGAGACCCTAAAGGAGCTGGGTCAACTTTTAGAAAATCGGTTGACGATCAGGGGACTTTAGGCTATAATACCTTGAACGCGGGTGAGGAAGCCGTTCATTTGACGGTATTATCTAGTATTTTTAATAAGGAAGGTATCAGTAGCGATGGCAGAGAAGAAAAACATTTTGACTTATGCTGGTTTGAAACAGTACGAAGATGAGCTGCATAACCTGAAGGTGTTTAAACGGCAGGAGGTAGCCCAGAAGATCAAGGAAGCAAGAGAGCAGGGTGACTTATCTGAGAATGCCGAGTATGATGCTGCGAAGGACGAACAGAGAGATATCGAGCTGCGCATCGAGGAGCTGGAGAAGCTGCTGAAGAATGCGGAAGTAGTAGTAGAGGACGAGGTGGATCTGGATAAGATCAGCATCGGCTGCAAGGTGAAGGTCTACGACCTGGAATTTGCGGAGGAGATGGACTTTAAGATCGTCGGCTCCACAGAAGCCAACAGCCTCCAGGGCCGCATCTCCAATGAATCGCCGGTAGGCCATGCGCTGCTTGGCAAGCGTGTGGGGGACGTGGTGGATGTGGAGACCCAGATGGGCATCGTCCAGTATAAGGTGCTGGATATCCAGCGGGTGAGTTAAAAGCAAGCGGGCTGTATCCGCCATAGGCGCGGACAGCAGACGTGCAGATCGAGGATAGAGGAAGGGATGGGAGAGCGTGGCAGAGGAGAAGGACCAGAGGAAGGGACAGAGAAAGCCCCAGGCAGAGGATATAAACCAGGTGCTCCAGGTGCGCCGGGAGAAGCTGGCCCAGCTGCAGGCGGAGGGCAAGGATCCGTTCAGGATCACAAAGTATGATGTGACCGTCCACAGTGTGGATGTAAAGAAGGATTATGACCATTTTGAGGGGAAGGAAGTATCCATCGCGGGCCGTATGATGTTCAAGCGGGTGATGGGGAAGGCTTCCTTCTGCAACGTGCAGGATAAGGAAGGCAGCATCCAGGTCTATGTGGCCCGGGACAGTATCGGCGAGGAGCCCTACAAGGATTTTAAGAAGATGGACATCGGCGATATCGTGGGCGTTAAGGGGACGGTCTTTACCACAAAGACCGGGGAGATCTCCATCCACGCCTCCAGCCTGACCCTGCTGACCAAGAGTCTCCAGGTGCTCCCGGAGAAGTTCCACGGCCTGACCGACACCGACATGCGCTATCGCCAGCGCTATGTGGACCTGATCATGAACCCGGAGGTAAAGGATACCTTCATCAAGCGTTCCCAGATCATCTCCACGATCCGCCGGTATCTGGACGGGCAGGGCTTCATGGAGGTGGAGACCCCCATGCTGGTGAGCAACGCAGGGGGCGCGGCGGCCCGGCCCTTTGTGACCCATTTTAACGCCCTGGACGAGGACGAGAAGCTTAGGATCTCCCTGGAGCTGTACTTAAAGCGTCTGATCGTAGGCGGCTTAGAGCGGGTCTACGAGATCGGGCGGGTGTTCCGCAATGAAGGGGTGGACACAAGACATAACCCGGAATTTACCTTGATGGAGCTGTACCAGGCCTATACCGATTATCACGGCATGATGGACCTGACAGAGGAGCTGTACCGCTATGTGGCCAAGGAGGTCTTAGGCACCACCACGATCACCTATCAGGGGACGGAGATGGACCTTGGGAAGCCCTTTGCGCGGATCACTATGGTGGACGCGGTGAAGCAGTACGCGGGGGTGGATTTTAAGGAGATCCACACCTTAGAGGAGGCCCGTGCGGCGGCGAAGGCCCACCATGTGGAGTTCGAGGAGCGGCATCAGAAGGGGGATATCCTGAACCGTTTCTTTGAGGATTTCGTGGAGGAGCATCTGGTCCAGCCCACCTTTGTGATGGATCACCCCATCGAGATCTCGCCGCTGACGAAGAAGAAGCCGGAGGATCCGGAGTATGTGGAGCGGTTCGAGTTCTTCATGAACGGCTGGGAGATGGCTAACGCCTATTCCGAGCTGAACGACCCGATCGACCAGCGGGAGCGGTTCGCCGCCCAGGAGGAGATGTTCGCCAAGGGCGACGAGGAGGCGAACCACACCGACGAGGATTTCCTGAACGCCCTGATGGTGGGGATGCCCCCTACCGGCGGGATCGGGTTCGGGATCGATCGGATGGTGATGCTGATGACCGACTCGGCGGCGATCCGGGATGTGCTGCTCTTCCCGACAATGAAGTCCATCGAGAAGTAAACGCAATATATAGGACAAAACCAAAGATAAAACACTATATATTGTGAAAGAATCGGGCGGAGATTATGCCTTTAAGCCAACCTTAAGCCAATCAATGCGGGAATTTGTGCAGAATAAGATTTAAGTCACGTGGAAAGGCGATACTCTGAAATTGAAAACAGTACAGGCCAGACATTTCACAGTATTTGTGGAGTGCCTGGCCTGTTCTTGCATTTTATGGATTTTTGTTCGCATGGCTTACTATTCCAATACAACTGTTGATAAATTCACAGTTATGTGATACTATCATTTTGGATATTTGTGTGGAGGTATGCTATGGCTGTTAGTTATAAGAAATTGTTGCACCTTATGATAGAGAAGGATATTACAAATGCTAAACTAATGAAAGAGGCGAATATTTCTGCAAATATAATCAAAAAAATCAAGACGGGAAAGTATATTGCGCTTGATAAAGTGGAAAGTATATGCGAAGCACTTAATGCTACGCCAAACGATATTCTGGAATTTATTCAATCGGAGGATGAAGAAAATGCCTGATAAAATAATGTCTATATTGGCGGAGGCAACAGGAGGTAAAAGTTATAAAGCCCATAAGTATGGTCTTGATCACGCGGATAGACCGTTTATCGATTACGGTGAAGATTCCATTATTTGGAAGAAAACAGCAGAAACAAATAAGACAAATAGAAAGTATGTGCCTTTAGAAGTGTTAAGTAAAAAATTGTCTGCAAGAGAAGAACAGTTGCTTACATTTTTTTTAGACGGTTCTCGCAGAGTTTTTAAAGTTGATGATATAGCATATACAAAATCTGGAGGAAGAAGCGTAATATATCCTGTTGTTGCCGGACAGATAGGTGTAGGGTGTTGCAAAAGAGAAAACAAACGTATGATTCCAGAGAAGTTTAAGAGAGAATTTGTCCTTTCGATTCCAGATATTGCAAATGCAGATGGGAAAGCAGGCTTTTTCCCTGCAACTGCCCGAAAACTGAATGAATCACCAGAATTAAAAAGACTTGGAATTGAATTCGCAACAATTATTCCGTATCGTACTGCAAAGAATGCGGAAGAGAAGTTTGAAGATCTCGGTACGGCATGTATTCAAGATAGGATGTCGCAACGAGAAAAGGACTTGGTAGCTGAATTGGTAAGAGAGGGAAAATTAAACCAAGACAATTATCTTGTAAAAGATGGATCTTTGGAATATCGTCCTACGAAAGAAGATAAGGCAGATAAAAGAAAGTACCAGATTTTTAAAAACAATTATAATTGGGTTCTTGGTGTTTCCAAAAATTTTAATCCAGAAGTTTGTGTGGATATTAATGGAAAACCAAACCCAGGTTTTATTGCAGATTTACCTTTATATCATAGAACTCCGGTGGCCTGTTTTAAAAATCCGGATTGGTTTGGAGATACAGAGTTTGCAGTATGGTATATAAGGATTAGAGATAAGAAACGTACACGGACACCGTTTGATGGGATTATTAAAATCGAGAAGATACTGGTTACACAAGAAGAAATTGAGGATGGAATTGATAGTACACTTGTCGATCAGTTGAGCGCTTATCTTATTAATGAGAGAAATCCTGTATGTTATGGTTCGGATTTACGGTGGGCGAATCATTTATATCCGATCTACCTTACAGAAGCATACGTCAAATCAAGATATCTTAGTGCAGAAAGTTTTTTGCATTTATTTTAAGGAGGGGGAACATGAAAAATCCTATAGGAAGAATCATAGCGACTGAAAAAGTACCGACAACTATGGACAAATTTACATTCTGGACAGATGCGGACCTGAAACTACATGCGTTTGATATTGTAAAAGTTAAGCATATTGATGATTCGTATTCTTTCGGCGTAATAGAAAACATTTCCCATATTACTGATGCGCAAAGTTTTCTGACAAGTTTTATATCAAGCGATTTTGGGGATGTTACTGTGGATGAACCCACACTTAGAGTTGGTATGAATTATGTGGAAGCCTCAGTTTCATATAACAGCAAAAATCTTTATACGCCGGTGCATAATAATGAACCAGTATATTTAGCGTCTGCGGATGAAATAATTATGGCACTTGGGTTGGATAAAATTCAAAATCCGCTTGTGTGTGGTTCGTTAAAAATGTACGAAGGTACATCGGAAGAAATTACACTTCCAGTGAATTTGAATTCTAAGTTTATTCTTGGACCAGAGGGCGCCCATCTCAATATTTCTGGTATTTCTGGTTTGGCATCGAAAACTTCGTATGCGATGTTTTTGATGAAAGCTGTTCAAGAACAATATTTAAAAATGCCTGTGGATAGCGAGGAAAGTGTTGCTTTTGTTATTTTTAATGTCAAGGGAAAAGATTTAATGGCTATTCATAGTCCTAATGATTTTAAAGATGATAGTGAGGGAGAAAAGGAGAGAGTTTACCAGGAATATAAAGATTTGGGTTTAAATACAGAACCGTTTAAGAAAGTCAAATATTTTATTCCTTATTCCAGCAATTCTTCTGCAAAGCAAAGTACATATTTGCCCAAAGAGGATATAGAAGAATATATTAGGGAAGGACAACTCCAGAAGTTTAAGTATTCGTATGAGGATGATAAAGAAAGTTTGGAAATGTTGTTTGCAGATGTAGATGATCCTCAGCAGACTATGGAGGCGATTATAAGCAAGATAATTGATACTACTGATCCTGATTTTGGAGGAGGTCAGGTAAATACATGGGAAGGCTTTAGAGAGAAAGTTGACGAATTATCACAAAAGTCACAGACGCAGGGAAGGGGAACACAGCGCACTTCTAATGAAATATCTGTATTAAGTTGGCGCAAATTTAAACGTATTGTTAATAAGGCAACAAAAAACGATGATATGTTTGCGAATCGTGCAGATAGCAGTAGACACGAATGTCGGCTTGCTGATGCAATTAAGCACATTTCCAATAATGATGTTTGCGTTATTGATGTTGCAAAACTTCCAGAAGATAAGCAGGCATTTGTATTTGGAGATGCTGTGCGTACTATTTATAACCTTAAACTTGGGGAATATGATGGCGAGAACGGAATAAACCCGCCCTCTCGTATTATTGTTTTTATCGATGAGTTGAACAAATATGCTTCTAAAGATACACCGAAGTCCTCGCCTATTTTGCGAGAGATACTTGACGTTACAGAAAGAGGACGTTCTCTGGGGGTGGTTTTATTTGGGGCGGAGCAATTTCGTTCTAACATTCATCAGAGAGTTACAGGAAATTGTTCTACACATGCTTATGGAAGAACAAATTCTATAGAAACATCAACAAAAGATTATGGTAGTTTACCAAGCACATACAAAAATATGCTTACACGATTGGAACAGGGAGATTATCTCATTCAGAATCCAATTTTCCGTTCTTTGTTGAAAATACGGTTTCCAAAACCAATCTATAAGCAATTTAAGAAATGAGGCCCAAGACAATGAGAGAATACATTTTTGGCGCAAATATACTGGAAAATTTAACTACAGGAATGTATCAAGATTCCAAAGTTATATATCGTGAGTACATTCAGAACGCTTGTGATCAGATTGACAAGGCTTATGGTATGGGACTTTTACATCCGGGCAATCCGAACAGTTTGAGTGATCTGGGAAGTGGTCGCATTGATATATGGCTTGATGCAGATAAACGTACCATCAGCATAGAGGACAATGCTACTGGTATTTGTGAGACGGATTTTGAAAAGACTCTTGCTGATATTGCAAATTCTGATAAGAAGCTTGGCGAGGATAAAGGATTTCGTGGTATAGGGCGTCTTTGTGGTCTTGCATATTGTAAAGAACTTGTTTTCACATCCACAGCAGAAGGCGAAAATACTATTTCCATTATGCGATGTGATGCGATCAAGATGCGTGAATTAATAACTGCAAGTGAAAATGGGAAAAAATATACTGCTAGTGAAGTGCTTAGTAGTATCTATGAATGAGAAAGTCTTTTAATCCCCCATCTGAGATGGGGAGAATAGAATAAGCCG
>CAJUFE010000029.1 GCA_910585635.1 uncultured Lachnospiraceae bacterium
CGCGGTGACGTTATGACAGGTCCCTCCCGGAGCGGACCTATCGCGACATATCTATGCAATAAGCCTCCCTGACGTAGGAGTGATAAGTGACCAGCCTCTGACCCAGGTACAAAAGTAACCCAATGTCCGCTTTACAACCCCATCCCGATCATGATAAGATAGCTAAAGAAAATGGCAAAGACGACCGATAAGGAAACCGTTCAAGGAGGATACCTATGATCAAACAGCTGATAGAGAAGATCACCAGCACAAATGCCCCCATCTGCGTAGGCTTAGACCCTATGCTGAGCTACATCCCGGAGCATGTGAAAGAGAAGGCCTTTGAAGCTTACGGCGAGACCCTGGAGGGGGCGGCGGAAGCGATCTGGCAGTTCAATAAGGAGATCGTGGACCATACCTGGGACCTGATCCCATCCGTGAAGCCGCAGATCGCCATGTATGAGCAGTTCGGCATACCGGGGCTGATGGTCTATAAGCGGACCGTGGACTACTGCCATGAGAAAGGCCTGGTGGTGATCGGGGATGCCAAGCGGGGGGATATCGGATCCACCTCGGCAGCCTATGCAGCGGGCCATATCGGAAAGGTGCAGGTGGGGACCAAGACCTTCTCCGGCTTTGGCACGGACTTCCTCACGGTGAACCCCTACTTTGGGACCGATGGGGTAAAGCCTTTTGTGGATGCGTGCAGGGAGGAGGATAAGGGCCTGTTCATCCTGGTCAAGACCTCGAACCCCTCCAGCGGCGAGTTCCAGGACAAGCTGATCGACGGGAGACCGCTTTATGAGCTGGTGGCTGAAAAGGTGGTCCAGTGGGGCAGCGACTGCATGGACGGGAGCTACAGCAATGTAGGCGCGGTGGTGGGCGCCACGTACCCGGAGATGAGCCGTATCCTGCGGGAGCAGATGCCCCACACCTACTTCCTTGTACCCGGCTACGGCGCACAGGGCGGCACGGCGGAGGATCTTCGTTACTGCTTTAATGCAGACGGACTGGGCGCGGTGGTCAACTCCTCCAGAGGGATCATCGCCGCATATAAAAAGGAAGCGTATGCCAAGTTCGGACCGGAGCATTTCGGAGAGGCGTCCAGGCAGGCCGTGGTCGATATGGTAGAGGATATCCGCCGGGTGCTGTAGTGCCAGTGGCACATGCGAGGGATAGAGGAGACAGAGAGGTTTGGTGCAGATATGGCTAAGATAAAGGAGACTGCCCGGGTCCTGTGCCAGGAGCGGCTGGCGGAGGGGATCTACAGCATGTGGATCCGGGCAGGTCAGATCGCGCCCCAGGCGGCGCCGGGGCAGTTCATCGATGTGTATACAAGGGATAACGCAAGGCTCCTCCCCCGGCCGATCAGCTTATGCGAGATCGACCGGGAGGGCGGCAGGCTGCGGATCGTCTACCGTGTGGCCGGGAAGGGGACAGAAGAGTTCTCCCGGTATCAGGACGGGGATGAGGTCCAGATCCTGGGGCCTTTGGGGAACGGCTTCCCATTGGAGGCGGCAGAGGGGAAAAGGGTGCTCCTGATCGGCGGCGGCATCGGGATCCCGCCTATGCTGGAGACGATGAAGCAGATCCGGGGCGAAACCTGCGCGGTCTTGGGCTATCGGGACAGCCAGCTGTTCTTAAAAGACGCCTTCCAGGCCCAGGGGCCGGTCTATGTGGCCACAGAGGACGGCAGTGCAGGGACCAGAGGGAATGTGCTGGATGCCATCCGGCAGGAGGAGCTTAAGGCGGATCTGCTCTTTGCCTGCGGCCCTACGCCTATGTTAAAGGCGCTGAAGGCCTATGCTAAAGAGAAGGGGATCGAGTGCTACATCTCCCTGGAAGAGCGGATGGCCTGCGGGATCGGGGCCTGCTTAGCCTGCGTGTGCCAGTCTAAGGAGATCGACGGCCATTCCCATGTGCATAATAAACGGGTCTGCAAGGACGGCCCCGTATTCCGTGCAGAGGAGGTGGAGCTCTGATGGAGAGGGACAGCGGGAACGCGGTCAGAGAAATGGACCATGGCGCGGGTAGAGCGGCGATGCAGGCGGACACAGATATGAATCCAGGTACAGACATGGGGTCCGATATAGATGAGAAGGCCGGGATGACGGTGGACATGGAGGTAGACATAGCGGGTGTCAAGCTCAAGAACCCGGTGATGGAGGCTTCCGGCACCTTTGGCTCGGGAGCGGAGTACGGTGAGTTCGTGGACTTGAGCCGTCTGGGGGCCGTGGTGACTAAAGGGGTGGCCAATGTACCCTGGCCGGGGAACCCTACCCCCAGGATCGCGGAGACCTGGGGCGGCATGCTCAATGCCATCGGTCTCCAGAACCCGGGGATCGACGTGTTCGCCCAGCGGGATATCCCCTTTTTAAAGAAATATGACACGAAGATCGTGGTGAACGTCTGCGGGAAGACCCCGGAGGATTATGTGGAAGTGGTGGAGCGGCTGGGGGATGAGCCGGTAGATCTCCTGGAGATCAACATCTCCTGCCCCAACGTAAAGGAAGGGGGCATCGCCTTCGGACAGGATCCGAGAGCGGTGGAAGAGATCACCAGGATCTGTAAGGCCCATGCCAAGCAGCCGGTGATCATGAAGCTGAGCCCTAATGTGACGGACATCACCGTGATGGCTAAGGCGGCGGAGGCAGGGGGCGCGGACGCGGTCTCCCTGATCAACACGCTGACCGGCATGAAGATCGATGTGGAGCGCCGATGCTTTGCCTTGGCCAATAAGACCGGCGGGCTGTCCGGCCCGGCGATCAAGCCTGTGGCGGTGCGCATGGTCTACCAGGTGGCTGGCGCGGTGAAGGTGCCTGTGATCGGCATGGGCGGGATCTGGACGGCAGAGGACGCCCTGGAGTTCATCCTGGCCGGGGCCACAGCGGTGGCAGTGGGAACGGCCAATTTCCATAACCCCTATGCCACGGTCGAAGTGATCGACGGGATCTTGGCCTATATGCAGCGGCACGGGGTGCAGGATATCCGCTCCCTGGTCGGAGCGGTGCAGGGCTGAGCGGTCCGGGTCCGGTGTGGCCGGCGGAGGACTTTTACCGTGTCCGCCATGCGTCTGGCAGCGGACGCACCGCCGCGGGACCTTCCCAGGAAGGCTCGGGCCCACATGGGAGACGCGGTCAAGGGGTGGACAGCTTGGAGCAGCCCGGCACAGGTTTCAAAGATGATGCGGCCGAGATCGATAGGATATAGACGGGCGACCGATGCCCGCGGCCATAGAAGAAAGATATAGAGGAGATAAGATGGAAGCATATAAGCAGGAGTTTATCGAGTTCATGGTAGAGAGCCAGGTGCTCAAATTTGGCGAGTTCACATTAAAGAGCGGCAGGAAGTCCCCCTTCTTTATGAACGCCGGGGCCTATGTGACCGGCTCACAGCTCAGACGGCTGGGCGAGTATTATGCTAAGGCGATCCATGACAACTTTGGTCTGGACTTTGATGTGCTCTTCGGTCCGGCCTACAAGGGGATCCCCCTGGCGGTAGCCACAGCCATGGCGATCAGCGAGCTCTATGGAAAGGATGTGCGCTACTGCTCCAACCGGAAGGAGGAGAAGGATCACGGCGATGCAGGCATCCTTTTGGGCAGCAAGCTAAAGAGCGGCGACCGTGTGGTGATCATCGAGGACGTGACCACCTCCGGCAAGTCGATCGAGGAGACCTTCCCGATCCTCAAGGCCCAGGGCGATATCCAGGTCAAGGGGCTGATCGTATCCCTGAACCGGATGGAGAGGGGCAAGGGCGAGAAGAGCGCATTGGAGGAGATCCGGGAGCTGTACGGCTTTGACACGGCGTCGATCGTGGATATGGCCGAGGTGACGGAGTATCTGTACGGCCGTGAGTGCCAGGGCCAGGTCCTGATCGATGAGGACATAAAAAAGGCGCTGGATGCATATTATAGTCAGTATGGAGCAAAGTAGAGCCGCATTCCACGTAGTGGGCGGCCGGGCATGGATATCCGTCCAGGATGAGCATCGGGGTAAGGGCGGCAGGATGGGGATATCAGGAACAGATCAAGGACAAGGGTGGAAGGAGCGGATATATGGACAGGGAGCGGATCTACAAGACCATGCGCAACGCAGGAGCAGGTACGATCGCCATGGGGATCGTGATCGGGACCGTAGGGCTGACGGTGGGGATCATCTCGATCGTCACAGGGGCGATCTTGTTAAAGCGGAGGTCGGAAATTGAATTTTAGCGGCAGGCTGGCTCTGTCGTCCGGAGCATATCTATGATAAGAAATACGACAAAACACCAGAAGATGGGTTGGGTGCTGTTCATCGGTTACCTGGCCCTGCTGGTGTATTTTCTGTTTTTTGCCGAATCCTTCGGGAGGACGGACAGCACCAGGTCCGGCTATGCCTATAATCTGAAGCCATTTAAGGAGATCACGCGGTTTTGGATCTACCGGGACAGACTGGGGTTTAAGGCGTTTTTTCTGAACATCTTCGGGAACGTGGCGGCCTTTATCCCCTGTGGCTTTTTTCTCCCCATCGTGAGCCGCAGGAGCAAGCAGTGGCAGAACACGGTGGCCATCAGCTTTGGGTTCAGCCTTTCGGTGGAGCTGACCCAGCTGGTGTCCAAGGTGGGGAGCTTTGATGTGGACGACCTGATCTTAAATACGATGGGGGCAGCGCTGGGGTACATCCTGTACCAGATCGTACAGAGGACCCGCATCTGGAGGAGACATCATGCCGGAAAGAAAAAGAAGGTATCACATTGACTATGTCCGCAGGCCCTTGGCCCGGAGGAGTTTCTACGCGATCGGCGCCACGGCCGTGGGACTGGTCTTGTTCGGTTCTGTCATGGGCCTGGCGGTAAAGTCCCAGGGCAATGTGCCTTTAAATGTGGGAGCCATGGCATTTTCCAGCCTGCTGTTCGCTTTATGCGGGCTGATCTATGGGATCGGGGCGCTGTTCGAAAAAGAAAAGAACCAGATCCTGGCGAAGCTGGCCATGGTCCTGGACGGGCTGATGATCCTGCTGTGGGTCATCATGCTCATGGTGGGTCTGGGGCTTGGGTGACCCAAGGCTGGGGTTTGGGTCACGTATCTGGGGATCTAGAAAAAAGGATAGATAGCGGATCTGTGTAAGATCTGGTGGAGGGTCGAGATGGATGTCTGGGGATTTTGGAAGGAAGAAAATGAGCGGGTGGAGGAACGTTACCGTCTCGCTATGGACAGGATCGGGGAGATCTTGCGGGAGGAGACGGTAGAGGAGCCATACCGCCGTTTTTTTGTCCGTACAGCAGAGTTTGTGATGGAGCTGGAGGGACTGGTGGAGAGGCTGCAGCAGGGCTATCTGGAGCGGGCTTCCCTGGAGGAGTTAAAGGAGCAGGACCAAAAGCTGTATGGGGATATCCTGCCGGAGCATTATGGCCAAAGCTACGGGAACCCGGCCTACGGGGCGGACAGGCTGGGAGCGGAGATGGGCCCCCTCCTTTCCTTTTTATATAAGGAGCTGCGAGGAGGGATCGCCAGCGCCTATGAAGGGAAGCTGTGGGAGCTGACCGCGGCGGCAGAGACCTTTATCCAGGTCTACAACCTGTTCGAGGGGCAGGTCCCTGCCGTTTTGGAGGTGCGGGACGTGCTCTACTGGTATGTCAGCGATTATGCGGACCAGACCTTGCGCCAGCGGCTGTGGGAGAGCTTTGACCCCAGATGGAGCTTTGCCAAGGATATCATCATGGAGGCGGACCTTTCGGATCTGCGTTATCTCTACCGTTTCGGGGAGCATATCTCTCCGTCAGAATTGTCCGTGGCCGCCTTCTTGGACTCCTTGCCGGAGGAGACGGTCCGTATCATGGCGGATACCTTTGTGGAAGGGTTCCGCAAGGGCTTTGAGGTGATGGGGCGGGACCTTTCGAAGAAGAAAACGGTCTTGATCCGGTATGAGCTGGGCTTTGAGCGGATGATCCGCCGGGCGGTGGAGGGCTTTAGAAAGCTGGGGCTGGAGCCCCTGTTCTGCCGTGCGGCCAGCCAGGCGATAAACCAGAACCCGAACCGGAAGGTGGGCTGGCACAGCACCTCGCCCAATAAGCAGTACGATCACGATCATCGGTATGACAGCGCGGTCTTTATGGGGAATACCTTTAAGGAGCGGAAGCTGTCGGTCTTAAAGGCGGCTTATGAAGATTTTAAGGAGGAGGCCTCCTGGTACGCGGGACCGGCGGTGGTGGAGACCTTCGGGGAGGAAGGCTTCACGCCGGAGGATAAGAAGGCATGTCTGGCCCTATCTGCCCATCAGGAGGCGGTATCCAGGAGCCTGGACAATGGAGCGGCCCAGCTGTTGGATCGGTACGTGCCGGAGGGAGAGACCAGCTTTACCATCATCGCCTTCCCCAGACCGGAGATCGGGGAGTCCTTCGGGGAGATCTTCAAGGAGACCATCCGCATCAACACATTGGGCGGCGGCCTCTATACCAGGATCCAGCAGGTCCTGATCGACGGGCTGGACCAGGCAGACTATGTGCGGATCAAGGGCCGGGGAGCCAACTGTACGGATCTGAAGATCATGCTGCACCCCTTGACTGACCCGGAAAAAGAGACGGTCTTTGAAAACTGCGGGGCGGATGTGAACATCCCTGTGGGGGAGGTATTTACCTCGCCAAGGCTCACCGGCACAGAAGGCCTCCTCCATGTGGGGAAGGTCTATATCAACGGCTTACAGTTCAAGGATCTAAAGCTCACGTTCAAGGACGGCTTTGTGGAAGACTATTCCTGCGCGAACTTTGACGATCCGGAGAGCGGCAAAAGGCTGGTCAAGCAGGCGATCATGAAAAACCACGACCGCCTGCCCATGGGTGAATTTGCTATCGGGACCAATACCACGGCCTATGCGGTGGCGCAGAAGTACCAGATCCCAGACCGCCTGCCCATCCTGATCGCGGAGAAGATGGGACCCCATTTCGCCGTGGGAGATACCTGCTATAGCTGGGCGGAGGACCTTCCTATGTACAACCCGGACGGGAAGGAGATGATCGCCAGGGACAACGAGGTGTCGGCCCTGCGGAAGACGGATCTATCCAAGGCCTACTTTAACTGCCATACGGATATCACGATCCCCTATGATGAGCTGGGGGAGATCGCAGCCCACTGCCCGGACGGCAGGGTGGTCAAGATCATAGAGGATGGGCAGTTTGTGCTGGAGGGGACAGAGGAGCTGAATGAGGCGCTGAGAGAGATGTAGGCGGTGTGAAAAGTAATGTAGGCGATCCTGTCCCGTAGGCGCATAAAAGGGATTGACGGAGTCCACAAAAGGGGATATGATACAGATAAGTGGAGCTGTTCTTATCAGCCTCACTTATAAATAAAGATAACGGGGACCGATCAACAGGGACCTATAGCACCCGGAACGAAGGAAAGGAGCGAGCGTATGGCAAAGGTTGGCATTGTGATGGGCAGCGATTCGGATATGCCGGTGATGGCGAAAGCGGCGGAGGTCTTAGACCAGCTGGGGGTGGAGCATGAGATGACGATCATCTCGGCCCATCGGGAGCCGGATATCTTTTTTGAATGGGCGAGGTCGGCGGAGGCGAAGGGCTTTAAGGTGATCATCGCGGGAGCGGGGAAGGCGGCCCATCTGCCGGGGATGTGCGCGGCATTGTTCCCCTTGCCGGTGATCGGCATCCCCATGAAGACCTCGGATCTTGGCGGCGTGGATTCCCTGTATTCGATCGTGCAGATGCCTTCGGGGATCCCGGTGGCTACGGTGGCGATCAACGGCGGGGCCAACGCGGGGATCCTGGCGGCGAAGATCTTAGCGGCTTCGGATGAAGAGCTTCTTGGGAGGCTGAAGGCTTATTCGGAGAAGATGAAGGACGATGTGGTAAAGAAGGCTGAGCGGCTGGAGGCGGTTGGGTATAAGGAGTATCTGGCTTCTATGAGATAAAGGGTTGCCTGATGGGTCCGCTGCGGGAGGCGCATGTCACAACGGGAACGCGCTCTCGCTCCGGTGTCTTGGAGGGGACGCAGCGGTACTAAGGCGCAGTGGAAGATACTCTCCACTATGTTCCGAGTATCCGCTTGAACACTAAGTTCGAAAAAACCTCACTAAGTGTTCAATGCGAAGGACCGGCGTTCCTTTAGGGTTCCCTTATGTGACATGCGCCTCCCTCAGCTACGTGATCGGTAGCGTTAAAGGGTCGAAATATGATAGTGTGATAAGGCTATATCAAGGTGGAGGATACGATGGATTATAAGAATGCTGGAGTGGATATCGAGGCTGGGTATCGGTCGGTGGAGTTGATGAAGGAGCATGTGAAGGCCACCATGCGGCCGGAGGTGCTGGGGGGGATCGGCGGGTTTTCCGGCGGGTTTTCGCTGGCGTCTTTTAAGGGGATGGAGAAGCCTACCCTGCTGTCCGGGACCGACGGCGTGGGGACGAAGCTGAAGCTGGCGTTCCTGATGGATGAGCATGATACGGTGGGGATCGACTGTGTGGCCATGTGCGTCAATGACGTGGCCTGCGCAGGGGGTGAGCCCTTGTTTTTCTTAGATTATATCGCCTGCGGCAAGAACTATCCGGAGAAGATCGCGGCGATCGTCAGCGGTGTGGCGGAAGGCTGCAGGCAGGCGGGAGCGGCTCTGATCGGGGGGGAGACGGCGGAGATGCCGGGCTTCTATCCGGAGGATGAGTACGATCTGGCCGGGTTCGCGGTGGGGATCGCGGATGAGAAGGAGATGATCGACGGGGCGGACTTAAAGGCCGGGGACGTGCTGGTGGGCATGGCTTCCTCCGGGGTCCATTCCAATGGCTTCTCCCTGGTCCGCAAGGTCTTTGCGGAGGAGCTGACCAAGGAAGGGCTGGGTACGTACTATGAAGAGCTGGGCGATACCCTGGGCAAGGTCCTGTTAAAGCCTACGAAGATTTATGTGAAGGCGTTAAAGGAAGTGAAAAAGGCCGGGGTCAGGGTGAAGGCCTGCAGCCATATCACCGGCGGCGGTTTTTATGAGAACGTGCCCCGTATGCTGAAGGAGGGCGTGCGGGCCGTGATCAAAAAGGACAGCTACCCCATCCCGCCGATCTTCGGCCTGCTGGCCAAGAAGGGGCAGATCGAGGAGAAGATGATGTACAATACCTATAACATGGGCATCGGGATGATCGTGGCGGTGGACCCGGCAGATGTGGAGAAGACCATGGCGGCTATGCGGGCGGCCGGGGAGGCTCCTTATGTGATCGGCTCCATCGAGGCGGGTGAGAAAGGTGTGACACTATGCTGAGGATCGGGGTGCTGGTCTCCGGCGGGGGGACCAATCTACAGGCGATCCTGGACGGGATCGACAGCGGGAAGATCCGCAATGGCAGTGTGGAAGTGGTGATCAGCAATAATGAGGACGCGTATGCCTTAGAGCGGGCAAAACGTCACCAGATCCCGGCCATCTGTATCTCGCCCAAAAGCTTTGCCGACCGCGAGCAGTTCCATGAGGCGCTGCTGGCGAAGGTGGACGAGTATGGGCTGGACCTGATCGTGCTGGCGGGATTCCTGGTGACGATCCCGGCCCAGATGATCGAAAGATACAGGAACCGGATCATCAATATCCATCCCTCCCTGATCCCCTCCTTCTGCGGGGTGGGCTATTACGGGCTGAAGGTCCATGAGGGCGCCTTAAAGCGTGGGGTGAAGGTGACCGGGGCCACCGTCCATTTCGTGGACGAGGGCGTGGATCACGGCCCGATCCTCCTACAGAAGGCGGTGGAGGTGCTGCCGGGCGATACGCCGAAGACCCTCCAGCAGCGGGTGATGGAGCAGGCGGAGTGGGTGATCCTCCCTAAGGCGATCGATATGCTGGCCAATGGGGAGCTGCCGCTGGGCGAGGGAGAACAGGAGTGAGCAGGACGGAGCTGTGCTGTGTATCCTGTAAAGGGCCCTGCGGGTAGGCCGTCGGGTGTATGCGTTTTGCCAGGTGCGCTGCAGGTGCAGAGATAGAGGATAGTAGAGAGTCGCGGCTCCGGTATGTTCGTATACAGTCAGGTAAGTGCTCTTAGAGACATAGACATTTTGCAGGATGTTCTTGGACAGGGATATTTCTGAGCAGACAGAAAGAGAGGCAAAGGACAGATGAAGGTTTTGATCGTGGGGAGCGGCGGCCGTGAGCATGCGATCGCGTGGAAGGTGGCCCAGAGCCCCAAGGTAGAGAAGATGTACTGTGCGCCGGGCAACGCGGGGATCAGCCAGCTGGCGGAGTGTGTGCCGATCGGCGCCATGGAATTTGAAGAGCTGGCGGCATTTGCCAAGGAAAAGGCGATCGATCTGACGATCGTGGGTATGGACGACCCGCTGGTGGGCGGCCTGGTGGATGTGCTGGAGGCGGAGGGCTTAAGGGTCTTCGGCCCCAGGAAGGCGGCGGCGATCTTAGAGGGCTCCAAGGCCTTTTCTAAGGATCTGATGAAGAAATATAACATCCCCACAGCGGCCTACGAGACCTTTACGGACCCGGCGGCGGCCTGTGCCTATCTGGAGACGGCGGCCATGCCGGTGGTCTTGAAGGCCGACGGGCTGGCATTAGGAAAAGGCGTCCTGATCTGCCAGACCTTAGAGGAGGCAAAGGCCGGCGTTAAGGAGCTGATGGAGGATAAGAAGTTCGGCTCCGCCGGGGATCAGATCGTGATCGAGGAGTTCTTGACCGGGCGTGAGGTGTCGGTCCTCTCCTTTGTGGACGGGAAGACGATCAAGGTCATGACCTCCGCCCAGGACCATAAGCGGGCCGGGGACGGGGACACGGGTCTTAATACCGGCGGCATGGGGACATTTTCCCCAAGCCCCTTCTACACGGAGGAGGTGGACGCCTTTTGTAAGAAGTACATCTACCAGGCCACGGTGGATGCCATGGCGGCAGAAGGCCGTACCTTCAAGGGGATCATCTTCTTCGGGCTGATGCTGACGGATAAAGGCCCCCGGGTGTTGGAGTACAATGCCCGTTTCGGCGATCCCGAGACCCAGGTGGTGCTGCCGCGGATGGAGGGAGACATCGTGGAGGTGTTCGAGGCCTGTATCGACGGGACCTTGGACCAGATCGATCTGCAGTTCGCCGACAACGCGGCGGTGTGCGTGGTGCTGGCGTCGGATGGCTATCCGGTCCATTACGAGAAGGGCTATGCCATCTCCGGGCTGGAGCGCTTCGCCGATGCGGATGGGTACTATGTGTTCCACGCAGGGACCAAATTCGCAGAGGACGGGAAGACCTTCCTCACCAACGGAGGCCGGGTGCTGGGGGTGACCGCGCTGGGGAAAGACTTGAAAACGGCGCGGGCCAATGCCTATGAAGCCACGGAGTGGGTGGATTTTGGGAATAAGTATATGCGGCATGATATCGGAAAGGCGATCGATGAGGCTTGACCGTGTGTGCTAAGAGAAGGCGATCGATGGAGCGTGGCTGTGGGCCTTGCGTAGAGTCGTGGTCGAGAGGGACTGGTCTGGTCAGGGATCTATCTGGAAGAAAAGGAGTTCGTTAGCGGGCTCCTTTTTTTGCGCCCTTTTGTGCTTTTTGTGCATACCACGCAAAAAGCAAGGGGAGATAGACCGATAGGACGCAAAAATTTACAAGATCGAGTCAAATTATCACAAAGATTTATGGCAGATCATCTGATAAGATAAGGGTGTAAAAAGTCGACCATGAACATGATCACAAAGGAAGTAAGGAGGAAGAAATGAAAAAAACACTTGTATTACTGACCAGTCTCACCATGGCGTTCGCTCTCACCGCCTGCGGCGGAGGGGACACATCCACATCGGCGACATCCGCGGCCCAGACGGAGGCGGTCCAGACGGAGGCGGCTCAGACAGGAGCGGCACAGGCAGAGGGGAACACGGAGGCGGCGCCTAAGGCAGATGCCTCCGGCAATGATAAGCTGGTGGTGGGCTTTGCCCAGATCGGACAGGAATCTGGCTGGCGTGACGCGGAGACCAATGATGTACAGTGGTATGCCGCCCGCAATACGGACACCATCGAGCTGTCCTTTGCGGACGCGCAGCAAAAGCAGGAGAACCAGATCAAAGCGATCCGCAATTTTATCGAGATGGGCGTAGATGTGATCGTATTCCCGCCGGTGGTGGAGACAGGCTGGGAGGCAGTCCTTACCGAGTGCCAGGAGGCGGATATCCCGGTCATCTTAGTAGACCGTGGGATCGATCCTTCCGCGGGAGAGGACTTATACACAACGATGATCGCTTCCGATCATGTATGGGCAGGTGAGCAGGCGGCTATCGTGATGGATGAGCTTTTAGGCGGCCAGGGTAAGGTGGTGGAGCTGGAAGGCACAGTCGGGGCATCTGCGGCCGTACAGCGTAAGAAAGGCTTTGACGAGTATATCGCGGCTAATTGCCCGGATATCGAGATCCTTGATTCCCAGACCGGCGATTTTACCAGGGCCATGGGCAAGGAGGTCATGGAGTCCTTCTTAAAGACCTATGATGATATCGACGCGGTCTTCTGCCACAATGATGATATGGCATTAGGCGCGATCGAGGCGATCAAGGAAGCGGGCAAGAAGCCGGGTGAGGATGTGAAGATCATCGGCGTGGACGGTGTGAAGGGCGCTTTTGAGGCGATCTTAGCCGGCGAGATGAACTGTACGGTAGAGTGTACGCCGATCCTGGCAGAGCAGATCTTTGATACGGCCGCAAAGCTGAAGAACGGCGAGACCGTGGATAAATGGATCATGTCCGCAGATGGCGTCTATACAGCAGATAAGGTCACCCAGGAGGTGGTCGACGGCCGCCAGTATTAAATACTGACCGGGCGCGGACCCCATCGGTCTTGTCGGATCTCCGGACCGTGCCGAGCCTTCGGCCGGCCCGGAGATCCTTTTATGGAGCGTCCGGCAAAATGTACCGGTAACTTAAGATGTGCTTGATAGGAGTAAGGAGGGAGGAGCTTGGCACAGAAGGAGCTGCTGAAGATGCAGCATATCGATAAACAGTTCCCAGGCGTCATCGCGCTGAAGGATGTCCATTTTTCGCTGCGGGCAGGGGAGATCCATGCGCTCCTGGGGGAAAACGGAGCCGGGAAATCCACGCTGATCAAGGTGCTCACCGGGGTGGAGCGTATGGATGGGGGGAGCGTCCAGATCGAGGATGAGCAGGTGGCGATACGCTCGCCTTTAGACGCGCAGAAGCATGGGATCAGCACGGTGTACCAGGAGGTGAACCTTTGTCCCCACCTGACGGTGGCGGAGAATATCTATGTGGGCCGTGAACCTTTACGGGCAGGCAGGATCGACTGGAAGGAGATCCACAGGCGGTCGAGGGAGCTGCTGAAGAGATTTGACCTGGGGATCGATGTGACAAAACAGCTGGATAACTATCCGGTGGCGGTCCAGCAGATGATCGCGATCGCCAGGGCGGTGGATGTCCAGGCAAAGATCCTGATCTTAGATGAGCCTACCTCCAGCTTATCCAACACAGAGGTGCAGAAGCTTTTCGCGATCATGAACATGCTGAAGGCGCAGGGGATGGGCATCGTGTTCGTCACCCATTTTTTAGATCAGGTCTATGAGGTCACGGACCGGATCACCATCCTGCGCGACGGGGGATATGTGGGTACTTATGATACAGCCGATCTGCCAAAGGTAGAGCTGATCGGCAAGATGATCGGCAAGGATCCTGAGGCTTTGGATGAGGGCTCGCGCCCTTCCGGGCAGACTGACGCGGGGGAAGAGTATCTTTGCCTGGAAGGGGTCGGGACAGATGCCATCTCGGATGTCTCCCTGCGGTTAAGGCAAGGGGAGGTCAGCGGGTTTTCCGGGCTGTTAGGCTCAGGCCGGAGCGAGATCGCCAGAGCGATCTTTGGGGCGGACCGGATCCATACCGGCAAGGTGTCGGTCAACGGGAAGGAGACCGCGATCAAGACCCCGTTGGACGCGATCCATGCGGATATCGCCTTCTGCTCAGAAAACCGAAAAAAAGAGGGGATCATCGGAGACCTGACGATCCGGGAGAACATCATCATCGCCTTGCAGGCAAAGCGGGGCCTGGGCAGAGCGATCCGCTATAGCGAGGCGCAAAAGCTGGCTGAGCATTTTATCAAGGAGCTGGGGATCAAGACCCCGTCGGCCGATCAAAAGATCAAAAACCTGTCCGGAGGAAACCAACAGAAGGTGTTATTAGCCCGTTGGCTCGCCACCGACCCGAAGCTGCTGATCCTGGACGAGCCCACCCGGGGCATCGATATCGGCGCGAAGGCGGAGATCCAGAAGATCGTCAAGGGGCTGGCGGAGGATGGCATGAGCTGTGTGTTCATCTCTTCCGAGATGGAGGAGATGCTCCATTGCTGCAGCCGGATGTTCGTGCTGCGAGATAAAAAGATCGTGGCAGAGCTGGAGAAGGACGCCATCAGCGAGGCCTCGATCATGGCGTGTATGGTTGGGGAAGGGGAGGAGAGCGTATGAAAAGATTAAGGGATAGGATGGAATATCGCCCGCTGGTATCCTTGCTGGTCATCCTTTTGCTTTGCGGGATCATTTCTGGCGGATCGTTTTTTAAGATATCGGTGGTGGACGGCCATCTGTATGGGCGTCTGCTGGATATCCTGCGCAACGGGAGCCGCTATATGATCCTGGCGGTGGGCATGACCATGGTGCTCGCCACGGGCGGCACGGACATCTCGGTGGGCTCGGTCATGGCGATCTCAGGCGCCCTGGCCTGTTCGATCGTGGACCGGCGGATCTTGCTGGGGCTGAACGGGAATGTTTTCGCGGCGGTGGTGCTGGCATTGGGGATCGGCGCTGTGTGCGGCGCGTGGAACGGTTTTCTGGTGGCAAAGCTAAAGGTGCAGCCCATCGTGGCTACCCTGATCTTGATGACGGCAGGGCGGGGGATCGCGCAGCTGATCGCGGACGGGAAGATCGTCACGATCACCTCCGACGCATATTACCATATCAGCGGCGGCTATATCGCCGGGCTCCCTGTCCCCATGTACATCGCGGCCCTGATGCTGGCCCTGGCCCTGCTCCTCACAAAGAAGACCGCCTTCGGACTGGCGGTGGAGTCGATCGGCGTCAATGCGGACTCGGCCAGGCTGGCCGGGATCGCGGTGGAGAAAAATCTCTGGCTGATCTATGTGTTCTGCGGCGTCTGTGCGGCATTGGCCGGGCTTATCGAAAGCGCGGGCATCAAAGGCGCGGATTGTAATAACTGCGGGCTGATGATCGAGATGGACGGGATCTTAGCGGTGGCCATCGGCGGGACCTCTCTTTCCGGCGGCCGTTTCTCATTCGTCTCCAGTATCATAGGCGCGCTGGTGGTCCAGACGATCACCACCATGATATTAGCCTTTGGCGTGGCGCCGGAGGTGATCCGGGTGTTCAAGGCGCTGATCGTCATCGTCGTCTGTCTGGCACAGTCCCCCGCCTTTATGTCGAGGCTCAAAGGCGTATTGGATAAGAAAAGGGTGGTGGCACAAGGATGAAAAAGAAGTTCAAGATCGATAATATCTCTCTTCTCATCGCGGTGGTGCTGTTGGCGGCGATGTATGTGGCGGGAGCAAGGATGTATGAACGCTTCGGCTCTGTGTCCACGATCTTAAATCTGTTCAATGATAACGCCTATCTGATCGTAGTGGCGGTGGGTATGACCTTCGTGCTGCTGACCGGCGGCATCGATATCTCTGTGGCATCCACATTGGCATTTACCGGTGTGTTCTCGGCGTATCTGCTGGAAAAGGGATGGCCGGCGGGGATCGTCATCCCGCTGGTCCTGGCGCTGGGGATCTTGGTGGGATGCATCCAGGGCTACGCGATCTATGCGTTCCAGATCGCTCCCTTTTTGGTCACACTGGTGGGACAGTTTTTTATGCGCGGTATGTGCGCGGTGATCAGCACCGTATCCATACCGATCGATAACGGGTTCTATAAGAGCGCCGCCTTAAAGAAGATCTCCTTTGTGCTCCCCTCGGGCGGCAGGCCCAAGCTATATTATTATGTGTTCGTGGCGTTATTTGTGGTCCTGGCAGCCTGGTATGTGCTCAGGTACACCCGTTTCGGACGGGCGGTCTACGCCGTGGGCAGCAATGAACAGAGCGCACAGTATATGGGGCTGGACGTAAAAGCCGTAAAGATCGGTGTCTATGGGATCAGCGGTTTTTGTGCGGCGCTGGGCGGCGTGCTCTTCAGCTTTTATACACTGGCAGGCTATTCTCTCCAGAATATGGGGCTGGAACTGGACGCGATCTCCTCCGCGGTGATCGGGGGGACCCTGCTCACCGGCGGTGTGGGGACCGTGAGCGGTTCCCTGGTGGGCGTGCTGATCCAGGGCATCATCCAGACCATCGTCACGTATCAGAACCTGAACACCTGGTGGACGAAGGTCACCTTTGCGGGGATCTTATGCTTTTTTATCCTGATCCAGCGGTTCGCGGCCATCCGGGCAGATAAAAAGAAAAAGGGATGACAAGCTATAGTGGCCCTTGGGGCTGTGTGCTATAATGGCAGATAGAAAGTATCCAGGAAGATAGGTAAAGGAGCAGGTGGGAGATGGGGCGACCGGTGGAGCTGTTCAGAGATCTGAGATTCCGCGATAAATTGACGTTCAGTACATTGATGGCATCCTTGATCCCGCTGCTGCTTTTTTCACTGATCGTAGGGACGGTGGTCATGCGGGAGACCGACCGAAGATCCAGACAGCTGATCGGACAGATGGTCACCCAGACGAAGGAATCTCTGGATGTCTATATCGAGACGATCGAAAAGCTGATGGATGTAGTGATCGATGAAGGAGGGGACCTATCAGCAGAGGATGCCGACGGGACCAAGGCGTTCAAGGTGCTGACCTCCGCGATCTTGCGGGCCTACCCGGAGATCGCAGGGATCGCCATCGCCTATCTGGACGACCATTATCTGGGGGAAGGGATGACCCGTATCTCACGGGACCTGTTCGCAGATGAATCCTGGTATCAGTACGCGGTGGCCCAGGATGGACAGCTGGGGATCCTCGGCAGTGCTCTGGGCCGGAATGTGGTCAATAATCTGAATGAGAGCTCCGATTCGATCTTTTCCCTGGTAAAGTCCTTTCGGACGGCTGATGGCTGCGGCGTGGTCCTGTTCGACATCCGCCATGATATCATCGAGCGGTCCATCGAACGGGTTTCCATCGGCGAGGAGGGATTCCTTTATGTAGCCGATGATACGGAGTGGTCTATACGCCTGTCAGCGATGTGGTCTATCGGATCGACCAGGACTGTTATCTGGATGAGGGGGCAAAGGACGGCAAGGTCAGGATCAGGGGCAGGGACTATCTGGTGGTGGTCCGGTACAGTCCCTATTCCCAGTGGCGGACCATCGGCGTTGTCCCGGAGACCGAGTTCTCAGCTGGACTGCACTCGCTCTACCAGACCTTTGTCATATGCGTGGTGCTCTGTATCCTGCTGGCGGTTTTTGTATCTCTGGTGGTATCGGCTACGGTCACCCAGCCGGTCCTTCGGCTCTGCAGCTTTATGGAAAAGGCTGAGGCGGGGGATTTTTCCGTGCGCTTTAACAGTCTTTATAAAGATGAGATCGGTGTGCTGGGGACCTCCTTCAACCATATGGTGGAGAAGATCGACGATCTGATCAAGGAGCTGTATGTAGAAAAGCAGATCCGTCTGGAGATGCAGCTCAAGAGCCTCCAGGAGCAGATCAAGCCCCACTTTTTATACAATACGCTGGATACGATCAGCTGGCTGGCCAGGGCCCATGACGCCATGGACGTGGTGCAGCTGATCGACGCGTTGACCAATATGTTCCGGGTAGGGCTGTCCAGCGGCCAGGACCATATCCCGCTGAAGGAGGAAAAGCGGCATGTGGTGAACTATCTGTATATCCAGAAGGTCCGATACGGGGAACGCCTGCGATATGAGATCGCCATACCCGAAGGATATGAGGAGGCCGTGGTGCCGAAGCTCATCCTCCAGCCGCTGGTGGAGAACGCGATCTATCACGGGGTGAAGAGGAAGCGGAGCGGCGGGACGATCTATGTCAGCGCCCGGGCAGAGGGGCAGACCTTATATCTGACCGTGAGGGATGATGGCGCGGGCATACCGGCCGGACGGCTGGCGGATATCCGCGGCTGGCTGGCTGACCCGGAGAGCCGGAAAGGACAGGCCGGGTTCGGCCTTTCCTATATGGCAGAGAGGCTCCGGCTGACCTACGGTCCCCCCTATGGGATCAGGATCCGCAGCCAGGAAGGAGGGCCTACGGAGGTCACCGTCTGCCTGCCGTTCCAGAAGGGAGGGGGAAATGTATAAGGTATTGATCGCGGATGATGAGGATATCATCTGCAGAGGTCTGGCCGGCATGGTGGCGACGCGGCCGGAGCTTGAGGTGGCAGCGTTGGCGGAGGATGGGGAGATCGCGCTGGAAAAGGCGATAGATACGCGGCCCGATCTGATGCTGGTAGATATCAATATGCCGTTCCTCGATGGCCTGGAGTTTATCGAGAGGGTCCGGGCGGCCCTGCCGGACGTGCTGATCATCATCGTTACCGGCTATGATGATTTTGCCTTTGTCCAGAAGGCGCTGCAGCTGGGGGTGGCGGATTATGTGCTGAAGCCGGTCATGGAACAGTCCTTTTTTGAAGTATTGGATAAAGCCGTCAGGCGGCTGGACAGCATGGACACATCCAAAAGATATATAGACTGGATGGAACGGTGGGTCGTGCAGAACCGGCCCAAGCTGATCGACGACTTTCTGGACGATCTGCTCCGGGGGCGTATCGATGAGTCGGAGGCGGAAAAACAGATGGGCTATCTGAAGATCCGGGTGCCGGTCCCCTATGAGATCTGGATCCTCCACATCTACCGGGCAAATGAATGGGAGGTCCTCCAGGAGGAGGCCGGTTGTGAGGCTGCCTGGTATCCGGCCTGCCGTGAAGTGGTGCAGGCCTGCTTTGCGCCCTATTCGGAGATCCTGTGCATCCAGACAGAGGAAGGGGCGGTGGCCGTCATCGCGGAGGTGCTCTCCGGGCAGCAGCGGGGAAAGCTGGAGCGGGCGCTCATGGACGAGGTCCGGGAGCGTCTGGAGGCAGAGCTGGAGCTGGCCCGCGGACAGGGGGAGTCGCTGGCGGGAGCGGCCGATGTTTTCAGGACGGCCATGGAGAGCTATAAAGAGAGGACCCATTATTCGGATATCGTGCTGAGGGCCATCGCCATCATCCAGAGTCAGTGGGGGGACAGTGCGCTTTCCCTAGGGTCGGTGGCAGATACGCTGTTCGTCTCAGCATCTTACTTGAGCAGGATGTTCCACAGGGAGACCGGGGAGAATTTCGCGGCTTTTCTCACAAGGAAGCGGATCAGTGAGGCCAGGTCCTTTTTAAAGGATACCGATATGAAGATGTACGAGATCGCCCAGAGGACGGGCTATACGTCCCAGCATTATTTCAGCAACGCGTTTAAAAAGGCGATGGGGCTTTCACCGGCAGATTATCGGAAAGGTCTTTTGGAACGAGGGGGTGCGGGATGAAGTGGAGAGAGCAGATCTTGGCGGCTGCCCTCTGCGTGGCTGTGCTGACGGGCTGTCTGTATGTGAGGACAGCGCGGGATACCAGCATCCGCTATGTGATCGGCGTATCGCTGGCCAACCTGCGAGAGCAGTGGAGACTGGTCCTGAAAAATGAACTGGAGGCTGAAGCCGCCAGATACGAAAGTGTCCGTCTGGTCATCCTGGACGCAGCCGGAGACAGCCGGAAGCAGACGGAGGATGTGGAGCGTCTGATGAGCTTTGGGGTCGATCTTCTGATCGTCTCGCCTGAGGATGTGGAGGCGGTGATGCCTGTGATCGGCAAGGCCCATGAGCATATCCCGGTGATCGTGCTGGATCGTGTGGCGGAAGGTTTTGACTATTCGCTTTTTATCGGTCCGGATAACGGTCTGATCGGCCGCCAGGCAGGAGAGGTCGTGCTGGAGCTGCTGCGGGAGGACAAAAAGGAAAAGGGCCCCGTGCTGGAACTGAAGACGGACAGCTTTGCCAATGAGAGCCGGAGCGGGGATTTTTTGAAGACGATCTCCGATGCCGGTGTAAAACATCGCTCGGTCTATCTGCCAGATGCCACAAGGGACTGCGCAGAAGATCTCCTGCTGGCGAGACCGGAGCTCCTTAAAGATACGGCGGTCATTTTTGCCCAAAACGATCTCATGGCCTATGGCGCGCATCTGGCTCTGGAAAAACTGGGTATCCAGGGGATCCGGATCGTAGGGCTGGATGGATTTTCGGGCGAGGGCGGCGGATTACAGATGGTAGAGGCCGGGATCATCGATGCCACAGTGACCTGTCCCACCGGCGGCAGTGAGGCGGTCCGATATGCTATCGATATCATCAATAAAGAAAGCGGGATCCCGAAGCAGATCATCCTCCGCAGCCATAAGATCCGAACGGATAATGTGTCCTCCTATCAGAAGGAGAGCGAGAGGCCGCGGGAGAGGGGAACGGTACGGGTGGGATATGCCCAGATCGAAGAGGAGAGCAATTGGCGGAAGGCCAGCATCGGATCGACCCGGGAAGCCGCCAGAGGGGCGGATATCGATCTGGTGATGGAATTCAATGTGCTGTCTATCGAAAAACAGAAGGAGCAGGTGCGAAAGTTCATCGCCGAGGATATGGATGTGATCGTCATATCACCGCTGGTGGCGGAGGGCTGGCAGGAGATCCTGGAGGCGGCCCGGGCGGCCCATATCCCGGTGCTGCTGATAGACCGGATGATCTCGATCGATGAGGAGCTTTATACATCCTATATCGGAGCCGATTTTGAAGAAGAGGGGCGCCGGTGCGCCCGGTGGCTGCTGCAGCAGACAGCGGATATGCCCGCGGTCTCGATCCTGGAGCTCAGGGGAACGGACGGGGCGTCTCCCGCACAGGGGAGAAAGGATGGCTTTGAGTCCGTGATCGCCGGGGACGACCGCTGCCGGATCGTCCATTCGGCGTGTGGGGATTTCAACCGGGAAGGCGGAGCACAGATCGTCCGGGACTATCTGGCGGCGGGCGGATGGGATATCGACGTGATCTTTGCCCACAATGACGAGATGGCCCTTGGTGCGATCGAGGTATTGAAGGAAAATAAGATCCAGCCGGGAGTCGATGTGAAGATCATATCGGTGGACGGTACGGCAGACGCACTGACCGCGCTGCGTAAGGGAGAGATAAACTGTGTGGTGGAATGTAATCCGCTGTTAGGACCGGAGCTGATGAAGGCGATCGCAGATCTGATGCAGGGGAAGGAATTGCCGCTGCGGATCATCACGGATGAGATGGTGTTCACGGAGGACACCGAGGAGATGTATTTTCGGAACCGGAAGTATTGAAGAAGGGAAAGAAATGAATGTGGGATATATCCGGTAAAAAGGATATATCCTGCATTTTTTATTACTATGAAAGTCTGCCGCCGTGTAGGCGGCTTAAGTCCAGGTATCCCAAATGCGCCCGCCAGACTTTCATGGGTGGTGATGCATCCGCCCGTCGGGTGCATGCAGGTTTACTTTGAAGAGATCGACCAGTGAGCAGGCGCTCATGCCGCTATGATCTAACCATTAGTTCAATGACATTTCATACCTATATGCCCAGCTCTGTGAAGTCGATCCACAGATCATCATAGATATTAACCTTGATCTTGTCCTGGAGAGTGTGAGTTGTAACCTCAAATTTGGTTTCTTCCAGGTGATAAACAAATACCGTTTTCTTAATAGGGTCAATGATCCAGTATTCTCTCACTCCAGCATCAGCATACAAGTTCAGCTTGCGGATATAGTCGTGACTGGCAGTGGTTGGAGAAATGATCTCTATGATCCAGTCTGGCGCTCCGGTACAGCCCCGGTCTGTCAGTTTATTGGGGTCACAGATCACGCTGATATCTGGTTCCACCACGTTTCTGTCATCGTCTGAAAACAGTTTGACGGCAAATGGGGCTGGGTAGACTTCACAAGGGCCGCCTTTAGAACGGATATAGTTGAAAATGGTATTATTGACAGCGTTTAATATTTTTTGATGTAACCTGCTGGGAGCCGCCATATGATAGATCTGGCCGTCTATCAGTTCGGCTCTGACGTTCTCCGGGAGGTTGTAGTAGTCCTCTTCCGTGTAAATGTCTGTGCGGGCTAATGCATCTGACATAGTGATGCTCCTTTCTGGGGGGGTGAGAAAATGTCAAATTATTGTACCATCTGGAAATTCAAATTCCGCTTTCCATGTGCCGTCTAAAACCTCCGCTATTTTTTCAAGCTCTTCTTTCGTAAGGGTATTTCTTTTTACTTTTTGATTGAGGTTAGATGGGGTAGTTCCGATCCTACGTGCCAATTCGGCTTGGCTTATGCCTTTATATGATAATGCCATACCTATTTTTTGTGCAATTGTCATAATGTCACCTCTTAATACTATTATATATCGATCACTTTATAAAATCAATGAAAATATAAAAAATATTAAGCAAACTATAAATGTATTTTTTTGCTTGGGATCTTAGCAAGTGGCAAACTCGGGAGGTGATGGATCTGATAAAAAAGAGATATTTGATCGTATTTTAGATAAAGTGAACAGATGTTGTCGCAAGAGAGTGGAAATAAATGGTTGGATCTGGTCGAAGGTTGTGTTATATTGGTATGTAGATGATCTTAGAGGATCATCACTCCGGCGCGAACGCTGGAGTGATCAAGGGGGATAAGAGCTTATGAAAAAATACAAGATCAACGCCAATGGGACAGAGATAGGTGTATGGGGCAACGTGGCAGATGAGGAAGCATACATCTCCTTAACGGACATTGCAAAATACAGGGATCCGGATTTTAAACCCACCGAATTCGGTAGGTTTAGATTTGAGTCAGGTGATAACGCTTTTGGGATCGCGCATCGGCGGAAGAACTGGTCATGCTGATCGATCTGGAGGATACGAATGCAGACCTGATCGGGCAGGGGATCCTCCGTATCAGGAGGCGGGAAGCTGGCGCCATATTGATGGCTTCGAAAATCCTACAGCGACCTGAAAAAGAAAGGAGCAGTTTATGAAGGATACAGACCTGCAGCGATTTCTTGACGCCCAGGAAGGGAGCTATGACCAGGCATTGGCGGAGATTCGGGGCGGGCGCAAGCGCAGCCATTGGGTCTGGTACATTTTTCCTCAGATCACAGGGCTGGGCATGAGCAGTATGGCACAGCATTATTCTATAAAAGATCTTCAGGAGGCCAGGGACTATCTGTCCCAACCGGTGCTCCAAAAGCGGCTCCTGGAGATCTCAATGGCGCTCCTAAAGCTGGAGAGCAACGATCCCAGGGCGGTCATGGGGTATCCCGACGATCTGAAGCTTAGGTCCTGCATGACGCTGTTTATGGCAGCGGAGCCGGATAACAGAGTGTTCCAGAAGGTGCTGGATAAGTTCTTCGAAGGGAGAACGGACCGGCGGACGGAGGAGATCTTGAGGGGACAAGAACGGGGAGCGTGATGGGATGTGCGTCTAGATAAAGATATCTTATTTGGGATAGTTGAGGGGAATGGTCGGTTTATAGATCCGTTCGAAGTCCCGGAGCCTTATTTTATCCTGGATGCTCATGGCATCGACGAGGACCACGATGCTAAGATCATCACATTATATTATGAAAGATTACGGTATGCTGTTGACCATGCGGATCTACTGATAGAAGGTGTTTTTGATGATAGGTTTTATGATCTTTATGGAGTAGATAGGGATCTGATCGGATCCCCAGCTCAGATGTGTTCAGAGCTTTACTTTGACTCTTTTTCACTTGATATAGAGGACTATTCTGTCTGTGCTTATCTTTCAAACCGACAATTTATGTTTGGCCATTTTATCGAAGTGATGTGGGATAGTGGCTGGGAGGTCAAAAGTGTATGGATCAACTAGAGCATAGTCTGTTAAAAGAAAAAGGGATACAGACCTGGATTAAAAGAAATGCTGAGAAGATAGAAATGGAAAGATGAAGTGTCCCAGAAGAAAGGGGAATGCGCGATGAGGCAGACGGTAGGGATAGGCCATCAGGATTTTGAGACGGTGCGAACGAGGGATATCTTTTATATTGATAAGACCGTAAAGTAAAGGCCTGGTATGATGGTTTTACTTTTGGGGGACTGACAGATATCTATAATCCATGGTCGATCATCAATTATCTGAGCAAGAAAAAGTTAGGCGCTTATTGGGCGAACACCAGCTCTAACAGTCTGGTGGGAAAGCTGATCCGGGAGGGGAGCAGAGAGGTCAAGCAGACCATGGAAGAGCTCTTGTCGGGAGGGACATTGGTCACGGAGATCGATGAGCAGATCGTCTACAGCCAGCTTTTTTCGAAACGGAACGCGGTCTGGAGTCTGCTGCTGGCCAGCGGCTATCTAAAGGTCATGGGGGTAGAGTTTGCAGAGCGGACAGGGCGGACTCATTATACGTTGGGATTGACCAATAAGGAGGTACGGATCATGTTCGAGACCATGATCCGGGACTGGTTCGCGGCCCAGGAGGACCACTATAATGACTTCATCAAGGCCCTGCTCTTAGGTGATATCGATGCTATGAACACCTATATGGAGAAGGTAGCGATGGAGATGTTCAGCTATTTTGACACAGGGAGAGCGCCTTCTGGAGAGGAGCCGGAACGTTTTTACCATGGCTTTGTCTTGGGGTTGATGGTGGAGTTGGCGGACCGGTATGTACTGACCTCTAACCGGGAGAGTGGCTTTGGGCGGTATGATGTGATGCTGGAGCCATTGGATCCACAGCAGGATGACGGGATCGTCCTGGAATTTAAGGTGTTCCAGCCGAAGCGGGAAAAGAGTCTGGAGGATACGGCAGCAGCGGCGTTAGAGCAGATCCGGGAAAAAAAGTATGGGACGGCGTTGATCGCCAAAGGGATACCAGGAGAAAAGATCAGGAACTATGGTTTTGCTTTCCGGGGGAAGGAGGTGTTGATCGCAGGAGAGTAGAAAGGCCACAGGAACTATTTGCATTTTCACAGGCAGTATACTATAATGACCTAAACTCCAGTGTCATCGACTTAATAAGGAACAATGGGAAGATCATTGACAGCTTACACCTGAGGTAAGGCGGACGAGATCCCAGGATGCCATTGTGGACGGAGCGGGGATGGATCATCAGATGGATCATCAGACCGGCTCTGGACCCATGAGAAGGCGGGAGCGAGGATGAGGCCAAGTCCTAAGACTTGCTGGAGTCATCTTACGACTTCCTGGTAAGAGGAAGGAGAAAGGGGATCGGGTGTATGAGGACAGGATAAGACTGCGGCAGGATAAAGAAGAAAAGAGACAGACACACAAGAGGAAAGGAAGAGGATAGCATGAAGAGAAGAACAGTACATGCATTCCTGTGTGCCGCGATGATCGCGGGTCTTGCTGCAGGATGCGGAGCAGGAGAACAGGGAACAGAGACGAAGGGAACAGCGGCAGATGCAGGAACAGGAACCGGGGCGGCGGCAGATGTCGGAGTAGAGACTGGAGCCGGAGAAGGAACTGGGGCAGCGGCAAGTGCAGGAGCCGGGGTAGCGGCTGGGAGTGCGGATGGGACCGGCGGGGCTGAAGGAACAGCCGGGAAGGATGCGGCTGGCACAGGTGCGGGAACAGAAGGGACTGGAGCAACGGCAGGTGCAGAAGCTGAGACCAGGGGCGCGGACGAGGATACTGGCGCCTACACCCCGGTCACGATCACGTTGAACCTGGAGCGGTCCGGCCTGGGGGAAAATGTGGAGTATACCTTCAAAGAGAAGCCCTCCCATGTGGTGGCCTCAGGGGACCAGATGGCGGACTTCTTTTTTGACCTGGAGGTGGAGGACTGCATGGCGGGCTACACCAAGGGATCGGCCTGGAGCTTAGTCTCCCAGTACCCGGCAAGGGACCAGGTCCCTCAGCTTTTAGCGCCGGGTAAGGGGCTTAGCCACATGTCCAAGGAGGAGCTCTTAGCCACAGGCTGCGACTTTCTGATCGGCTGGGATTCGGTATTTTCCGATAAAAATTTTGATCCCGGGTTCTGTAGGGAAAATGGGATCGCCATGTACTTCCCCTATGTCTGCAGTGACAGCGCGACCTTTGAGGACCTGTACAAGGACTATGAGACCCTGGGGCAGATCTTCGGGGCAGAGGAGCTGGCGGCGGAGAAGATCCAGGCCATGAAGGATCAGCTCCGGGACGTGCGGGAGGCCCTGGGCCAGGAGGCTTATGAGGATCCGGTAAAGGTATTTGTCTATGATTCCGGCGAGGATGCCCCCTTTACGGCCTGTCAGGGCATGCCCGGGGATATCTTAAAGCTGGCCGGAGGGATCTCCATCTTTGACGATATCGAAGCCGGATGGGCCACGCCCTCCTGGGAGGAAGTGGTGGAGAGGGATCCGGAGGTGATCTTGATCCTGGATTACGAAGGAGACGGGGAGGTGGAGGAGAAGATCCAGTTCCTCAAGACCAACGACGCCACCAAGGACCTGACCGCCGTCAAGGAGGGGAGGATCTGCTCTGCCTGCTGCGCAGATATGCAGGGTTCTGCTGGTTCCGCGGGGACGGTCGCCGCGATCGCCCGGCAGCTGTACCCGGAACAGTTCCGATAGGGGCGGCCTGTGATGGAAGTGAAAAAAAGCAAACAGGAGCATGTTCAGGAAGGCGCACAGGACCGCAGGCAGGAGAGAGTGCAGGATCGTACGCAGGAGAGCGCACAGGATCGCAGGCAGGAGAGTGCGGGTCCCGCACAGGAACCTGTCCAAGCTCACCTACAGGACTGTATACGGAGCCGGGCCGGGTATGGGCTCCTGCTGGCCGCGATCTGCGTGCTGATCCTCCTTGCCGCCTTCTTTTCCGTATCGGTAGGCGCGGTGGATGTGGATCCGGCCTCTATTTTTAAGATCATCGTGGACCGAGCCCTGGGCAAGGAGATCTTCGCGCGGGCATGGGAGGAGAGGACGGAGACGATCATCTGGAGCATCCGTTTCCCCCGGGTCATCATGGCCTTTATCGTGGGGGCCGGTCTGTCGGTCTGCGGCGTACTGATGCAGGCCTTGACCAAGAACCCCCTGGCCGATCCCTATGTGCTGGGGATCTCCTCCGGAGCTTCTACGGGAGCGGTCTGCGCGATCATCTTAGGGTGGTTCCCTTTTATGGGTGGCTACGCTACCATCTTCGGGGCCACCCTGGGGGCTGTCCTGGCGATCCTTTTGTCCATGGGGATCGCCACGGCCAGAGGGCGGATCACCTCCAGCCAGCTGGTGCTGGCCGGGATCGCCACCTCGGCCCTCTTTTCGGCCCTGACGAACCTGGTGATCTACGGCTGCCATACGGGATCGGATAAGACGAAGACAGCGCAATACTGGATGATCGGCTCTTTGAGCGGAGCGGACTGGGGGACCACCCGTTATGTAGCGGTGGTGTTCGTGGTGGCGCTCCTGATCGTCCTGCTGTTTGTCCGCGACCTGGATGTGCTGCTCTTGGGAGACGATGTGGCCGAGAGCCTTGGGGTGGAAACGGGGAGGATCAAAGGCGTGATCGTCCTGTTGGCTACCTTGCTCACCGGCGTGGTGGTCTCTGTCAGCGGTGTCATCGGCTTTATCGGTCTGGTGGTACCCCACATGGTCCGGGCATTGGTAGGCTCCAAGCATCTGCGCCTGCTCCCGGCCACGGTCCTGGCAGGCGGCCTCGCCACCATGTTGGCGGATGTGGTATCCCGGGTGGTCATGGCACCGGAGGAGCTGCCCATCGGGATCATCGCGGCCCTCATCGGCGCACCCTTTTTCCTGTATCTGATCAAGACAGGAAAGAGACGGTAGGAGGGGGTGAGGAGATGGGTCTACAGGTAAAAGGGCTGGACCATCATATGGGAGGGGCGAAGATCTTAGATCAGGTCTCCCTCACGGTGGAGGAGGGCCAGTTTGTGGGTCTGATCGGACCCAACGGGTGCGGGAAGACCACCTTATTAAAAAATATCTATAAGGCCTATAAGCCAAGGCGGGAGGCGGTCTTCATCGGCGGGAAGGATGTGACAGACCTATCCGCCAGGGAGATGGCCAGGGAAATAGCTGTGATGGCCCAGGAGAACCCGGTGGGCTTTGATGTGGAGGTGCTGGACATGGTGCTGTTCGGCCGCTACGCCCACAGAAGGTTCCTGGAAGGCACGAAAAAGGCGGATGTAGAGCTGTGCCGGTCTTTTCTCCGGGAGGTGGGGCTGGAAGGTTATGAGCAAAGATCTTACTTGAGCCTGTCCGGCGGGGAAAAGCAGCGGGTGCTCTTAGCCAGAGCCCTGGTCCAGGAGAGCAAGCTGATCGTGCTGGACGAGCCCACCAATCACCTGGATGTGCGCTTCCAGTACCAGATCATGGAGACCTTGAAAAAGCAGAAGATCACGGTATTCGCCTCCATCCACGATCTGAACATCGCCGCTATGTACTGCGACCGGATGATCCTGATGGATCGGGGCCGGATCGTCAGGAACGGGACGCCGGAGGAGGTGATCACGGAAGAGATGATCGGAGCGGTCTTCAAGGTGGGGGCGCAGGTGACGGTGAACCCGGTCACGGGGAAGCGGCAGGTCTATTATCTGCCGGGGATCCATGCAAAAGATCGGTGTGAAAAAGAGCGGTAAAAAGAGCAGTAGATAGAGCGGTAAAAGAGGCTGTCGCAAAATAGCCGACTTATACGATATCCTGTGCGGATGACAGCAATGTCAGTACAGGATATCGTATGGCCGATGCATTTTGCGACAGCCCCTTTTCTGCCCTTTTTCTGCCCTTTCGAGCGTCCCTTTTTTTGATCTTCTCGATCGCGCGAAAAGATACGTTCTATAAAGCAAGGTCCGCTTTTCCGGCATAGGATCTGTGCAAAAAACACAAAGATCAACAGGACTGTCTGGGATAAGAAGTTTGCGGCTGCCATCAAGCCTTTTCAAAGTATCTGGTTAAAAATAGATAAACACTCAGTAAGATCAGGATGAGTTTGTGTTGAAAATAGCTGATCTATTGTGTAAAAGAGCCCTATATGTGACGAATATCGTGCATGCTGATTGTTAAAAAAGGCATTATCCTCTATAGTAAACGCATACAAGATACACAAAAGGCGCCAGAAAAAAGTTCTTGTAAACAAATGGAACAAAGAGGAGGAGGATGGATGAAGATTTCTGAAGTGATCTCAAGGCTGAAGGAGTATCATCAGGGGCATATCATCAGGGGAGGCCTGGTCGTACCGATCGACGAGGAGACGACAAGAGATAAGATCCTTTTTGGCGATCCAGATATCGAGTGTACGGGGATCGTCACGACCTGCTGGGCAAATATCAGCGTCATAGAAAAGGCTGCCAGGATGGGGGCGAACCTGATCATCTGTCACGAAGCATTGTTCTGGAATCATGGGGATCACACGGAATGGCTGGAGGAACAGAAAAACCGGACCTATCTGTATAAGAAGGAGTTGCTGGAGAAAAATGGGATCGTGGTATGGCGTGATCATGACTACATCCATTCTGGGATCTTGCTGGCAGATGGAACGTATGCAGACGGCATTTTTTACGGACTGGCTGAAATACTGGGCTGGACATCTTATATCGATGTGGAGACATCACAGAGGATCGATGAGGCTGGGGGCTGGCATGACTTTTCCTTACCCGGAAAGCTGGATCCGTTAGCCTATAAGATCCCAGAAACGACGGTGAAAGAGCTGGCGCGGTCTTTGATCAGGCGTCTAAAGCTCAACGGAGTGAAGGTAATCGGAGATCCGGACAAAAAGGTTTCTCGTATCGCTATCCCATTTCATGTGTTTGGAGAGGCGAAAAAGGAGATCGCCCTGGCGGATGAGGGGAGGATCGACTGCTTCCTGACCATGGAGCTTGTGGACTTTACGCTTGCTGAGTATGTGCGCGACGCAGACCTCAGCGAGGGCCGTGCTGCCATTATTGGAATGGGGCACTTTAATATCGAGGAGCCCGGGATGCAGTATATGGCGGGATATATCCCAAGGGCTGTAGGGGAAGAGATCCCCTGCACATTTGTGCAGTCGGGAGATACTTACCATTATATCACAAAATAACCGCAAGTATGAAAGCGAGCTTTCATATCTACCTTTATGGCAGGTGCAAGACCTGCCATGCAGAGGAAAAGATAAAATAGCAGGAAAGGAAAGAGTGATCATTATGAGTATTGTTGGAGCGCGTCTGGATTATCGTCTTCTGCATGGGATCGTGGCAACACAGTGGGCACCTACCTACACACCGCACCGGATCATGATCGTAGATGATAAGACAGCCGGTGATCCCATGTTGAAGGACAGCATGCGGCTGGGAAAGCCTGCAGGAGTTGCCTGCTCGATCATCTCGGAGGAGACGGCACTAAAGAATTTCAAAGCCCATAAGTACGACGGGCAGAGAGTATTTCTGGTGACCGAGGATCCGGGCTTTGTGAAGAAGCTGATCGATCTGGGCGAGCGTATCGGGGAGCTGGTCCTGGGATTGTCCAGAAACCTTTCAGAAGGAAGAAAGATCTCCGCCAGATATGCCATCCGGGAGGAGGACGAAGAGATCCTGGCGGAGATCCTAGATAGGGGCGTGCCGATCTACAGTCAATATACACCGGCGGACAAGCGTGAAGCCTTCACAAAAAGATGATGCGTCGTTTGTAGACGGCCTACGATCTGAAAGGCAACATGGACGAAGAGCAAGAAAAACAAAGAGGAGGGATCTCATGAACAATATAAATCTTGTTCAGGTCATTTTATTAACCATATTAGCTGCCCTCAAGGCATATGACTATCATTGTACCCAGGTCTGTATCTTTAACAGCGTGTTCTGGGGAGCCATGGCAGGACTGATCATGGGAGATCTGCAGACCGGCCTTTACGTGGGCGGCACCATGCAGCTGATGTCCCTGGGTGTGGTGGGTATCGGCGGGTCTAGCGCGCCGGATTACCCGCTGGCTACGATCATCGCGACCGCGATATCGGTTTCTACCGGAGCCGGTATGGATATCGGTCTGACCGCCGGTATCGCAGTCGGGATGCTGTTCGTCCAGCTGGATATCATCGCGAAGCTGATCAACGGAGCGATCGGCCGCAAGGCCCAGGAATACTGTGACGCGGGAAGGTTTGAGGCTATGGACCGCATCATCCTGGTTTCCGTTGTCCTGATGATGCTGACCAGCGCGATCCCCACATTGATCGCCGTTACCCTGGGTTCCACTGTGGTCACCCTGATCGTGGATACACTTCCCGGATGGTTTACCATCGGTTTGTCCGTAGCAGGCGGACTGCTCCCGGCAGTAGGCCTGACGATGCTGATGACGTATATGCCGACTTCTAAGTATTTTGCTTATCTGCTGATCGGTTTTGTACTCAATGCGTACCTGGGTGTTCCGGTACTTGGGATCGCTATGATCGGGATCGCCTGTGCGCTCCTGTTCTATCAGCAGAGGATGAAAGAGATGAGCAGTGCGGCGATCATGGAAGGAGGTCTGGAAGATGAGTGAGCAGGTATTGGATAAGAAGGATCTAAGAAAGGTCGGACACAGATGGATACAGACCTGTATCGCGACCTATGGATATGAGCTGCAGCTGGCGCCTTCGGTCGTATACGCGTTAGCGCCGGCCCTGCGCAAGATCTATCCAAACGATGAAGATTACAAAAAAGCGCTCAATAACCATTTTAAGTATTTTAACTGTATGCCCTGGCTGGCCAAGATCCTGCTGGGAGCCAGCCTGGCGATCGAAGATACCCAGGGACTGGATGGCATGAACGCGGTCCAGGATCTGAAGGTAGGTCTTATAAAGCCTTTGAGCGGGATCGGCGATACCATTGGCTGGGTCATGCTGCCCACGATCTTTGGTTCCATCGCGGCGTATATGGCACTTGAAGGCAATATGGTAGGATTGGGGATCTGGCTGGCGATCAATGCGATCTTCTGGGTGATCCGTCTGAAACTGGTAGAGATCGGTTATTTCCAGGGGGTCAGATTTATCACCCAGTTTGGGGAGAAGATCAATGTCTTCACCGAAGCGGCGTCCATCCTTGGTCTGACGGTTGTGGGCTGCCTGATCCCCAGTGTGGTAAAGCTGGTGTGTGGATTGAACTTTGCCAGCGGTGATGTTATACTGAGTGTACAGGACCAGATCGACGGTGTCATGCCGGCACTCCTTCCGGTGGCAGCTGTCGGTATTATGTACTATCTGGTAAAGGTAAAGAAGGTAAAGATGAACCATATCATCCTTGGCACGCTGGTCGTGTCCATGATCGGTGCGGCATTAGGGATATTTACCGTATAAAGAAAGGATATCATTTATGAAACGAGTGGTGATCGCATCTCACAGTAGATTTGCTACCGGTTTAAAAGAAACCTTGAAGTTTATCACTGCAATGGAAGGTATTTATGATATCCCCGCCTATGTGGAAGAGGATGGAAAGCCTCTTGAGGAAACGATCGCAGAGCTTTTTGCCACATTTGATTCAGAGGACACGGTGGTGGTGATGACAGATGTACTGTCTGGAAGTGTCAATCAGAAATTTGTTCCCTATATCAATGATCATACATTCGTGATCACGGGAGTTAATGTCCCCTTTGCATTATCGATCATGCTGGCGGATGAGGCCGGGATCACTCCCCAATATATCCGCCAGGCTGTGGAAGAGTCCCGTCAGATGCTGCTCTATGTCAATGAGATGCAGCCGGAGCAGGATGAAGATGATGAGTAACTGATCTTCCTGCACACGGAGGTAGGGCTGTATGGGAGAGGGGCCGGTCCCTCTCCTGATATAGTGGTCATGCGATAGCTTGGCAGCAAAAAACAGCCGCAAAACGCTAAAAGAAAGGATGCACGATGATCAGATCTGACGAAAAGGCCCAGATCGTAGCGGTCAGGATGGATGAACGCCTGCTGCATGGGATCATCACGACCCAGTGGATCCCGCGGACCTTATGTGACCGGGTAATGGTGATCGATGATGTGGTCGCCAATGATCCGCTGAAAAAGGAAGTGATGAAGCTTTCCAAACCAGTGGATAAGGCATTGTCCATCATTGACCGTTCCACTGCCATAAACCATTTCGGGGAAGGAAAGTATCATGGACAGAGGATCTTTATATTGAGTAGAGATCTCCGTGTGTTGCCGGCCCTGCTGGAGTTGGGGTATCCATTGCCAGTGATCAATATCGGGATGTATTATGCTCCGGCAAGGGATCATGTACTGACGAAGCGGGTAGCGCTCAGCAGGGAAGATATGCAGATCATAGGCGTGCTGCGCTGCGCCGGCTGTTCTTTTATAAGCCAGTATGTCCCAAGCGATGAGACGGTAAGACTGGATAGAGCGCTGGCTCACTTATAATGAAAGTCCGAAATACTTCAAAGCAGGGTTGCGCGCCATGCTGTGCTGTCCGGGCAGTTATCCCTTTAAGAAAAGAGAGAGCAAGAACTATGGTAAAGACCATGCGGCAGCAGATCCTGGAATATATCCAGGAAATGTCAAAAAATTTGAGAGAATGTGATCTGGAACAATGTACCGCCAATGGAGTCAGCAGCAGGTTCATGATATCCAGAAGCCTGGCTTCCCAGTACCTGAACGATCTGGCCAGAGAAGATCGGTTTGTAAAGATCAAGACCCGCCCGGTAGCATTTCTGTCCAAGTATCAGCTGGAAAAAGACAGTGGGAAAAAGATCGAGCAGGATAGCTTTCTGTCCTACGAAGAGCTGATCCGGTCCCTTCACGGTAAACAGCAGAATTTTGCCAAGGCGATCGGTCATCAATATGCATTGCGGGACTGCATCGACAAGATCAAGACCGCCATTGATTATCCGCGGGGAGGTCTGCCGGTGATGATCTATGGGGCTCATGGAAGTGGGAAGACATTTCTGGCCCACAGGATCCGGGATTACTTTTTTGACCAGGGACTTTTGAAGCATGATGACCAATGTGTCTATCTGAATTGCAACCGGCTGGATGAGGGGAGATTAAAATACGCTCTTTTCGGATATGTGGATGGCCAGAACAAGGTCTGTCCCGGCGCTCTGCATAAGGCTAAGGACGGGCTGGTGATCTTGGATGATATTTCTTTCATGGGACCGGACGTGCAGGAGAGTCTGCTGCAGTATCTGGATCAGGGGACTTACTGCTATGCTGGTTCCAGTAAGATCAGCACCAGCGGAGCGCGGCTGGTCCTGGTGGCGGCAGAGCCCCCCGGAAAAGTATTTACCAGTCATTTTCTCGATCATTTCCCTTCCATCATCGAGATACCGCCGCTGAAGGACAGGACGATCCGGGAAAAGCAGGCGCTGATCCTCCACTTTTTTGAGCAGCAGGCCCTCCACTCTTCTTGTGAGATCCTTCTGGGGGATAAGGTGGTGGCCTATCTGATGAACCAGAGCAGCAAATGTGAGGTCCTTTTTTTAAAACAGCAGGTCACCCTTATATTTGCCAGAGCCTACCAGAAGGGAGAGCCCCAGATCCGCGTGGGCATCGACCACATATCCGGCAGTTCCGATATCACGGATGTATACAGTGATGAGACATATCATCCCCTGGAGTACTACAACTATCAGGAGCCGGATATCTATAGGAAATTCGGGGAACCCTTCGGAGCGCTTTATGAACGATATCAGGAGCAGGAGATCGATACAGAAAGGTTCTGCGAGGAAAGCTTTCAGCTGGTAACAAAGTTCAATGATCTTGTGATCTTCAATAAGGATTATCTGGAAATGCCCCTGAAACGCTACGAAAAATATGTGGACAGTGTCAGTGATCTGACAGAAAGCACGACCAATATCCGGATCTCGGATCTCATCCGGAGCATACTGGCCAAATATCTGTATCTGCAGTCGTATTATCCGGAAACCGGGGGATATGTACAGGATATGGAGAACGTTCTGGAGAGCCTGGAACAGATACATCCGGATGCCTTTGCATTTACCCAGGAGTTTTCCGATACGCTGGAGAGAAATTTTGGTATGGCGCTCAGCGAGCTCCACAAGATCATATTTTTTCTTACCCAGTTGTTATACAGCAATGATCTGACCAGAAGGCCGACCCTGGCGCTCATTATGTGTCATGGAAATGCGACGGCTTCCTCCATTGCAAATGTGGTAAATTCCCTGCTGGCGGCCCATATCCTTGATGCCTTTGACATGCCTCTGACCAGTACGGTGGAGGATATCCTGGTCCTGGTGAAGGATTATCTGCGGGCAAAGAGATCCTATGAGACACTGATCTTGATCGTGGATATGGGGTCCCTCACCAGGATCGCGGAAGAACTGGGATCCTTTGAACATGTTAATGTGATGCTGGTCAGCAACGTGTCCACCCCCCTGGCCCTGCATATAGGTTCTATGATCCAGCAAGACCTTACGTTGGAAGAGATCCAGGGTCATCTGGATGAGGTAAAGACCGAATGTCAGATCATCCTTAAGCGCAACAAGGAGAAGGCGATCTTGTTCACCAGTGAAAATGGGGTGGATGTGGCTGACCGGACAAGGCTCTTGTTTGAAAAAAGCATCCCTATAAAGACCAATTTAAAACTGATCTCCTGTGATCCCCTTCATCTGGCGGGGAAAGAGGGAACGGACCTGTTCCACAAATATGATATTTTGTTTGTGGAGGGGATCGTTGATCCGAAGCTTCCCGGGATCGAGTTCATCGATCTGGGAGAGATCGTGAGCTTCCAGGCTATGGACCGCATCGACCAGCTTCTTGGCGGATTTCTCAGCGAAGAGGAGATGGAGATCTTCAGAAGGAACCTTTTGAAGAATTTTTCGCTGGAGAATCTGATGGAAGCTCTTACGATCCTGAATCCGGGTCCACTGTTGAATATGGTGGAGGAGGCCATGCTCCGGCTGATGCAGTTGATCCGATATAAGATCCCGGAGAAGACACTGATCGGTCTGTATGTTCATGTGTGTTGCTTTGTGGAGCGGATGGTGACCCGGATGCCAGTGCGCACTCACGAGGATCTGGAACGTTTCCAGACAGAGGAGCAGGAGTTTATCCGAAAATTTCTGGCGGCATTTGAAAAGATCGCGGGACACTACAATATAGAGATCCCCATGAGCGAGATCGCCTATATCTATGATTATATCGAAATGAGCAAGACCGTGCAGCCGATATAAGGAGGGAGCATGATGATAAGAGCCGTGATCTTTGACATGGATGGTCTGATGATCGATAGCGAGCGGATGGCTTATGAAGGCTATGTAGTGGAGTGTGCGAAGCTGGGTCTTACAATGGATAGAGGATTTTATCAAACCGTGATGGGGACTACGGTAGCCGTTGCGGCCCAAAAATTCTATGACCGGTTTGGTGCTTCTTTTCCTCTGGGTGAGCTGGTAGATACGGTACTCAGCCATATGGATGACCGATTTGAAAAAGAAGGGGTCCCACTGAAGAAGGGATTGAAAGAACTGCTGACGTATTTAAAGGCAAATGGATACAAGACGGTAGTAGCCACCTCCAGTACCCGGGATCGGGTGGACAAGATCTTGCAGATGGCAGGCCTGACGGGATATTTTGATGATCTCATCTGCGGAGACGAGGTGGAGAAAGGAAAGCCCGATCCAGAGGTCTTCTTAAGAGCATGCCAAAAGGCAGGCGTGCAGCCTCAGGACGCATTGGTCCTGGAGGATTCTGAGGCAGGGATCCAGGCAGCCTTCTCGGCTGGTATCCCTGTGATCTGTGTGCCGGATATGAAATATCCGCAGAAAGAGGATGAAGAGAAGACAGACATGATCGTGGATTCTCTGCTGGATGTTCTGGAACTGTTACAAAGGATCGATATGCAGGCCGCAAAAAGTAGACCGCGAAAAGAAAAATAGTAATGATCGGCTGATCCTGCGGCTATCCCTTGACAAGGTTTGTCCAAAGTGATATGCTCATAGACAGAAAAAGAACGTATGTTCTATATGGCGCGACAGGTCGATCACGGTAACAGTCCAAGGTATCTGGAGCGTTACCGATCGCATAATGTGGCGGCATGTGTGAGAAGCTAAAGGATGGACGGACAGAGCAGGCAAACGGTGTTGGCAAAAGGAGCCAGCAGATGGGACCAGCGACCGGATCGGCGAACATCGGTAAAGAGGAGGCAGGGACTATGGCAGAGAGGGAGCGCACCTATATCGCGATCGATCTGAAGTCCTTCTATGCCTCTGTGGAGTGTATGGAGCGGAAGCTGGACCCGTTGACCACGAACCTGGTGGTGGCGGACGAGAGCCGGACGGAGAAGACGATCTGCCTGGCGGTGAGCCCTTCCTTAAAGGCCTACGGCATATCGGGCCGGGCCCGCCTGTTCGAGGTGGTGCAGCGAGTGAAGGAGGTCAATGCCTTAAGGAGGCGGAACGCGCCGGGGCGGCTGCTTTCCGGCTCCTCCGCAGATGACCTGATGCTGCGTGCGGACCCTTCCTTGGCGGTGGACTATATCGTGGCTCCGCCCCGCATGGCCCTCTATATGGAGCGGAGCACAGAAGTTTACCAGACCTATCTGCGGTTCGTGGCCCCGGAGGATATCCATGTGTATTCGATCGATGAGGTGTTCATGGATGTGACCGACTATCTGGACACCTACGGCCTCACGGCCAGGGAACTGGCCAGGGAGATGATCCGGGCGGTCTTTTCCGCCACGGGGATCACCGCCACCGCCGGGATCGGGACGAACCTGTACCTGGCTAAGGTAGCCATGGATATCGTGGCGAAGCATATCCAGCCGGACCCGGATGGGGTGCGGATCGCCGAGCTGGACGAGATGGCCTACCGGCATAAGCTCTGGAGCTACCGGCCATTGACCCATATCTGGCGGGTGGGGCCGGGGTATGCGAAACGGTTGGAGGAGCAGGGGCTCTTCACCATGGGGGATATCGCCCGGTGCTCCATCGGCAAGCGTACGGACTATTATAATGAGGAGCTGCTCTATCGGATGTTCGGCGTCAATGCGGAGCTTTTGATCGACCATGCCTGGGGGTGGGAGCCCTGCACCATGAAGGAGATCAAGGCCTATAAGCCAGAGAACAGCAGCATCGGCTCCGGCCAGGTGTTGACCTGTCCCTATCCCTTCCAGAAGGCCAGGCTGGTGGTCCGGGAGATGGCCGACCTTTTGGCGCTGGATCTGGTGGACAAGGGACTGGTGACCGACCAGATCGTGCTGACGGTGGGGTATGCCAGCGAGAACCTGACTGACCGGGAGGCCGGCAGGTCTTATAAGGGTCCGGTGACCACAGACCGGTACGGGCGGAAGGTCCCCAAGCATGCCCACGGGACCGAGAACCTGGAGCGGAAGACCTCCTCCACAAAGCAGATCGTGGAGGGGGCTATGGCGCTGTTCGACCGGATCGTGGACCCGGAGCTGATGGTCCGGCGCGTGTACATCACAGCCTGCCGGATCATGGACGAGGCAGCCGCACACCGCAAGGAGCAGATGGAGGTGGAGCAGCTGGACCTGTTCACGGACTACGGAGCCCTGGAGGAAAGGCGGAGAGAGGAGGAGGCCGCTCTGGCTCAGGAAAAGAAGCTCCAGCAGGCCATGCTGGAGATCAAAAAGAGGTTCGGCAAAGGCGCGGTCTTAAAGGGGATGAGCCTGGAAGAGGGGGCCACCGCCAGGGAGAGGAGCCGACAGATCGGGGGACATAAGGCATAAGACGCAGAGCATAAGGATGGGCGCAGAGCGGGGGACCTGTACCATGGGGATACCTTTTGCCAGTTGACCGGCGAGCGTATCTGGACCGGATGATGCTGGATGGGATGATGTGCCAGACGCTCTTTTGTCTGCGGTGGGATAGTAGGATAGCCAGTGAAAAAGAGTTTGAAGGATAGGGCGGCAGGTAGGATGGCAGGATAGAGAGAGGGATAGGATATGGATAGGGCGGCAGGATAAAGAGAGAGGAGTGGGATATGGATAGGGAGGTCAGATCATGGAGAGGGGGCGCAGATGAAGGTGAAGGGAAGGTATGAGGCGCTTGCCGGTCATGAAGGGGCAGATCGCTATGCGGATATCATCGAGCTTCCCCACCCCACCTCGTCAGTCCATCCCAGGATGTCGTTAGCCGACCGGGCGGCGCAGTTCTCGCCCTTTGCGGCGTTGACGGGGTATGAGGACACGGTCCGGGAGGCTGGGCGTCTGACAGAGGAGTGGGTGGAGCCGGATGAGGACAGCCGGGCGGAGCTGGACCGGAAGCTGGCCTTGCTCCAGTCCCATCTGCAGGAGGGGCCGGAGGTGACGATCGCCTTTTTCCAGCCGGATGAGCGGAAGGAGGGAGGGGCATACCGGTCCCTGTCTGGCCAGCTGACAAGGATCGATCCCTATGGGCGCATACTGCGCCTGGCCGACGGGACTGCCCTTTCAATGGACTATATCGTCCAGATCCAGAGCGGTCTTTTTGACCACAGCCCGGAGGGCTGACATAGAGAAAAAAGTACGAAAGAGAAAGGGTTAGAGAAGGAGACAAAAGGAGATAAAAGGATGTGGTTTTGGTGGTTTATGTTATTTTGTGATCTGCTGGTCCCGGTCCTGATGATCCTGGGCGGATGGATGATGTGGAAGCATCCGCCTAAGAAGATCAATATGGCCATAGGCTATCGGACGGCCCGCTCGACCAAAAATATCGATACCTGGAGGTTCGCACAGGACTATTGCGGCCATCTGTGGTGGAAGATCGGCTGGACGATGCTGCTGCCCTCTCTGCTGGTCCACCTCCCCTTTTATGGCCGTTCAGAGGGAGCGGTGGGCACACTGGGCGGCATCTTATGTTCCATACAGTGCATCGTGATGATCGGATCCATCTTTCCCACGGAGCGGGCGTTGAAGAAGACGTTCACGAGGGAAGGGGTGCGGAGGTAGGTCCTTCCCGGAGCGGATCCATTTCACAGAAAAATACAAAAGACCGGTTGACGAGCATGCCGGATCGTGATAGACTTATCTTCGACAATCGAGAGGGGTGCTGGTAGATGGCCGGCTGAGATAAGATAGAGGATATCTTAAACCCTGGAACCTGATCTGGATAATGCCAGCGTAGGAAGCATCCACAAAAGTGGCCCGTTTTATAGGGAAGACCGTATCCCGCCTGGAAGATCCAGGCGGTTTTTTTGTGTGGCTGGATGCCCTGGACGCGCGCAGGGGATCCGGCCGCAGGGAGCGGAGAAAGGAAAGGTGTTGGACATTGTCTCCAAAAACGGGGAAAAGTGAAAAAGCAGGAAAGACAGGAAAAGCAGGAAAGATAGCAAAAGCAGAGAAGACGGCAGGCAGGCTCTGGTCCTGCTCCGCCCTTTTGGCAGTCCTCCTGGTATGGCAGCTGGTGACCGGTATGGGGATCATAGATCCCTTCCTCCTGCCGTCGCCTATCCAGGTGGGAAAGGCCTTCATCCTGGAAACGCCTACACTGCTGGAGCATTCGGCGATCACCTTGTCGGAGGCATTTGTCGGTCTGGCACTGGGGATCTTCCTGGGAGGGGCTATGGCGGTGGTCATGGACTGGTCGGATGTCCTTTACCGGGCATTTTACCCCCTGATCGTATTGACCCAGACCATCCCCACTGTGGCGATCGCGCCCCTCTTGGTGCTGTGGTTCGGGTACGAGATGACGCCGAAGGTGGTCCTGATCGTCCTGACCACATTTTTCCCGATCGCGGTGGGGCTCTTGAACGGCTTTAAGTCGGCAGACCCTGATGCCGTCAACCTGCTGCGGGCCATGGGCGCCAGCCGGCGGCAGATCTTCCGATATATCAAGCTGCCGGGCGCGATGAGCCAGTTTTTCTCCGGGCTGAAGATCTCGGTCTCCTACGCGGTGGTCGGGGCGGTGATCTCCGAATGGCTGGGGGGCTTTGGCGGGCTGGGGGTCTATATGACCCGGGTCCGGAAGGCCTTTTCCTTCGATAAGATGTTTGCCGTGATCTTCCTGGTCTCGGCGATCAGCCTGCTCTTGATGAGCGGGGTGGAGATGCTCCAGCGTCTGTGCATGCCCTGGAGCCGGCTGGAGGAGAAGGATGAGCAGAAGGGTAGGCAGAAGTGAGCCAAAAGGGTGGGGCTGTGTAACAGTTCAGGGTATCTGAATTGTTACGGGGCTGTCGAAAAATGCGATGATCCTGGCGTATAGGGTATTGACAGCAACGAGTCTGATGCTATATATCGTGTGGATCGGGGTGTTGCGACAGTCTGAGAAAACAGGATAAGGAGGAACAGCATAAGATGAAAAAGATAGAGGTCAGGAGATGGATCAAAAGGGGGGTCGCCGCTGTGATCGTGGCATCGGTCTTGGGGCTTGCGGCCTGTGGCTCTGACGCGGGAGCACCTGCGGCAGGAGATACGGCAGGTGGTACTGCGGCAGGAGACGAGAGCACTGGCGATGCCGTGGGAGGAGAGGACGCTGCGGATGCGGCCGATGTGGCAGGTGGAAAAGCCTCTGACGGAGCCGGTGCAGATGGAAGAGCTTCTGGCGGGGCCGGTACAGATGGAAAAGCGTCCGGCGATCCCGAGAAAAAGGCGGGCGGCACAGGGGAAAAGAAGAAGGTCACCTTCGTGCTGGACTGGACGCCTAATACGAACCATACAGGGCTGTATGTAGCCCAGGAGAAGGGCTATTTTGATGAAGCCGGTCTGGAGGTGGAGATCGTGCAGCCGCCGGAGGGCGGGGCAGAGGTGCTGGTGGCTTCCGGAAAGGCCCAGTTCGGCGTCAGCTTCCAGGATACCATGGCTCCGGCGCTGGCAGGGGATGGAGCGCTGCCGATCAAAGCGGTAGCCGCCATCCTGCAGCATAACACCTCCGGCATCATCTCCCGGAAGGGGGAGGGCATGGACAGGCCAAAGGGACTGGAGGGAAAGCGATATGCCACCTGGGAGTCCCCGGTGGAGCTGGCCACTTTGCAGTCTGTAGTGGAAGGGGACGGCGGCGAGTTTGAAAAGGTCCAGCTGATCCCGAACACGGTGACGGACGAGGTATCGGCGTTAAAGTCCGATCTTGTGGATGCGATCTGGATCTTTTATGGCTGGGCCGGAGTGAAGACGGAGCTGGAAGGCCTGGAGACAGACTACTTTGCATTTGGTGACTTGGATCCGGTATTTGACTATTATACCCCGGTGGTGATCGCCGGAGACCGGTTTTTGGAGGAAGAGCCGGATACGGCGAGAGCATTTTTAGCCGCATTGGGCAAAGGCTATGAGGAGGCGGCCCGGGACCCGAAGGGAGCGGCGGATATCCTGTGCAGGGCCGTGCCGGAGCTAGATCCTGAGCTGGCCCTGGCCAGCCAGGAGTACTTATCCGGACAGTACCTGGCAGATGCTAAAGGGTGGGGCTATATGGATCCGGAGCGCTGGGACCGGTTTTATTCCTGGCTCAACGAGAAGGGCCTGGTCGATCCCAAGCTGTCGGAGGGCATCGGCTTTACCAACGACTATCTGCCGCAGTGAGCCTGAGGAGTGTGCTGCGCGGATAGCGAGGAGTAGGCTGCACGTATGGCTGCACGTATAACAGAGAGGGCTGTATGCATAAGGAAGAGTGCAGTAAACGGAGGGGCGACAGACAGGAGGAGCGACAGACAGGAGGAGCGACATGGCAGTACTGAGAGCAGAGAAGATCGCAAAGTCCTTTGGTGGACAGAAGATCATCGAGGGGATCTCATTAGAGCTTGAGGAGGGGGAACTGGTGTCCCTCCTGGGGGTCAGCGGAGGTGGGAAGACGACCTTGTTCAATGTGCTGGCCGGCTTAAGCCAGCCAGATGAAGGAAAGGTCTATCTGGACGGCACAGAGATCACGGGAAAGCCGGGGCAGATCAGCTATATGCTCCAGAAGGATCTGCTCCTCCCTTACCGGACGATCGTGGATAATGTGGCTTTGCCGCTGCTGGTCCGGGGGATGAAAAAGAAGGAGGCCCGCAAGGAGGCGTCCCGGCATTTCGGACAGTTTGGCCTGGAGGGGACGCAGCGCAAGTATCCGGCCCAGCTTTCTGGGGGGATGAAGCAGCGGGCGGCCCTCCTGCGGACTTACCTGTTCTCCCGGCGGGTGGCATTGCTGGACGAACCGTTTTCCGCATTAGATATGCTGACGAAGAAAGGGGTCCACGACTGGTATCTGCAGGTGATGGAGCAGATCGACCTGTCCACCTTGTTCGTGACCCACGATATCGACGAGGCGATCCTCCTGTCCGACCGGATCTACCTGCTGACGGGAAAGCCGGGACGGATCACAAAGGAGCTCCGGATCCGGGAGCCAAAGCCCCGGGCAAAGGATTTTTCTCTGTCGGAGGCGTTCCTGGGCTATAAGCGGGAGATCCTCCAGCATCTGGAGGCCCGGAGCTGCCCCCAAGACCCTCCCGGAGCTGACCCTTGGCCATTCTGTGAAAAGTAACAGGCCGACCGGCGGGGATCGTCACTTTTAGCAGAAATAGATGACATTTTCCCGTATATCTGTTATACTTCTATAAAAAGGGACCGGCATGGACAAGGACCAGGGTTCGGATCTTTTTATGATCGATCGGAGGAGCAGATATGAAGATGTTTGAAGTGATCTTAGATGAGCTGGTGGGGATCTCCATCCACGGTTTTGAATTGGTGGGCGTGGTGATCATCATCCTGTCAGGTGTACAGGGATTCGTGAACTATGTGCGGAAGGACCCGAAGGTCCGGCTGCAGCTGGCACAGGGGATGGCCATGGGGCTGGAATTTAAGCTGGGCAGCGAGATCCTGCGCACGGTGGTGGTGCGGGAGCTGTCTGAGGTGGCCTTGGTGGCGGCGATCATCGCGGTCCGGGCTGCGCTGACCTTCTTGATCCATTGGGAGATCAAGACGGAGATCGAAACAGAAGAGCTGGAGACAGCGAAAAAAGAAGAAGCTCCGTGATCTTGTCATGTGATCGCATGGGACAGAGTAAGGGGCTGTCGCAAAATAGCCGCTATATACAGGATATGGCGTTCTGACCCGTTCGGTCACAGCCACATATCGTGTATAAACTGCATTTTGCGACAGCCCCTTAACATTGCTCTTATATCATTGCTTTTATAACATATGCCCTTTTAACTTAACATGCGTCCTTGATCGCATGCCATCTTTGGACATGTCTTGGATGCGTGGGTATCCGTATGTCCGGATCGACCCGCCTGTCTTGGTCTCGTTACATACGCGGGTCTCGTTACATACCCTGGTCCCACTGCATGCCTTGATCGCCCTGTATGCCCGGATCCCATTGCATGCCCTGGCCGTTTTGTATACCTTGACCGCTTTGTATGCCCTGACTGTTCTGCATGCCCTGGTCATTTTGCACGCCTTGGCTCCCCGGTGCCTCCTGGCCGTTCCCTGCGCATTGGAGCTGGTCGCAGCGGGGGCCTTGGGGGATATCAAAGGACGGGTTAAAGGCATAGAAGTCCCTGCTGTTCAGATGGTCCTGGACGTCGCGCAGGACTTCACCGAAACGCTGGAAATGGACGATCTCCCGTTTCCGCAGGAACCGGATGGGATCGCAGACCTCAGGGTCTTTCACCATGCGGAGGATATTGTCATAGGTGACACGCGCTTTCTGTTCTGCAGCAAGGTCCTCGAACAGGTCGGTGATGGGATCGCCTTTAGACTGGAATTCGCAGGCATTAAAGGGGACGCCGCCTGCGGCCTGAGGCCAGACCCCTACTGTGTGGTCGATATAATAGGGGCCGAAGCCGGAACGCTCGATCTCCTCCGGGGTCAGGTTGCGGGTCAGCTGGTGGACGATCGCGCCTACGATCTCTAGGTGGGCCAGCTCCTCGGTACCCACATCGTGCTCAAAAATGTTCCAGATCAAGCCCTATAGGGGCAAGCCCGCTGCTTTCGGCTTATCTGTACATAGCGTTGTCAGCTATGAAAGGATCGGTAAGTGTGATGGGGACAGATACAGGGAAGGCCGGCCCCAGTGGATCAGATAAGTGGATCACATAAGATGGAAACAGACCACAGCCAGGGCCCCCAGGATGATGACGGTCGTGATGCCAAGTAAGACCTTTCCAAGGAGCCCGTCTCTGCCGGCCCGGATCGTCCCTGGACCGGCGAAGAGCCCCCAGGGGCTGTAGCGTTCTATCCCTGGCCGATAAGAAAGATCTTGCCGGTTCCCGACAGAAGATAAAAATCTTGTCCAGTCTTCCTGCAGAAGGCGGACGCCTAGGGCATATTCCTTTTCCGGACTCAGTTTTTTTAGCAGGGCCTGGAAAAAACCGGACTCCTTAGCATAGGGGCCGGACCGTTGGCCGGCGGCTTTCTGCTTTTCCCGAAACTGCTGGTAGGCATAGTCCTGGCCGCTCTGGATGGCCTTTTGGGGGTCTTTCATCTGTTTATAAGCGGTAAGGGTGCGGTAATAGACCTTGTGACCGCCGTGCTGGCGCAGGTATCGATCCACCAGCTTTTCGATGGCATTTTCCAGGGCAACGGTGATGGAGCTGGTCCCTCCGCTTTTTTCGGCGTATACCTGTCCCTTGATGGACATGACCGCGGCTATGAGGCCGGTCACCTCCTCGTTCCTGGCACTGATGTGTGGATCTTGGAATAGATCGCCGCCACGGGTCATATGGGCGGCGAAACGGTCTGCCCGTTCCAGCTCTCTGCCGGAGCAGGAGACGGAGCTTCCCCGCTTAAAGCTGTTCTCGACGATGCCGTTCCTCGCATTGCTTATGACTTCTTTTCTCTGTCTGAGCTGCTCTTTCCAGGAAACCTGCTGTGTATGATAGGTCTGCTGGAACCGGACATTTTGTTTCCCGGAGGATCCATAGATCATCCCGTTCCCGGAAAAAGAGGGAGAGGCAGCGCGCCCCCCCTTGCTCCTGCTGTCCATGGAGGCCCCCTGGGCAAAGAGCATATGTGCCGTCTGAGGCGAGATGGCGCGCCCGGCTGTCTGTCTGTAAAGGCTGGACCGGACGCTGTCCAATGCTGCGGTCTGGCCGCTCTCTTCCAGAAGGGATATCAGAGCCTCCAGATCCTGCTCCATCACTAGGTCCAGTTTTTGCGCCAGGAGATGATCCAGGCGATCCATCTGTTCCTTCAGCGCTTCCCCTTCAGCGTTTTTCAGGGTAGCCTCAAGGAGGGCCAGATACAGCTTGGACAGTTCCTGGAGCTGTTTGGTAAGATCAAGGTCCCCGTCAGGCTGCCACTCCAGAAAGCTTTCCCAGACTTTTTCCGCCATTTCCAGGATCCATCGGCGGGCCTCGTCGGCAGAGCTCGTTCCGTCAGAGGCAGAAGATCTGCGTGTCCGGGCGATCTCCGCCGTGTCTGTGGGAGTCTCCCGTTTTGGATCTGTACGGGAGTCCCTGGCATCTTCCCGCTGCTCTTTGACGGTCCTGGAAAGCTCCTGGAGCAGTATCTCGCTACCTTTTCGTTCGGCCTGCTGTCTGGCGAGCTGAAGGTCTTGTTCTGCATGGGCAGCTGGCCCGGGGGCTGTGCTGGCTGTTTTTATCTGTGACATATCCTTATCCTTCCCTGTGCTGGAAAATGTGTTCTGGGACCCTGTATCGGAAAACATGCTCTTTAATAAGATATATCGGCTGATGATCAAAACTTCTTACTATGGATAAAGCGTTTGCGATCAGCAGCATCGCAAAAAAGGCCAGGCCTCCCGGTCATATCGTACAAACCCTTATGGATATCTTGATAGAGAGCAAAAGCAGCTTTCGATGGGCATGCGCTATAGCCGGACGGTGATGATGGATGAAATGTCGTGAGTTTACCTATGTGGGAGAGCCTGTTATGCAGATCGACGAACAGACATATCCAGTGTTTTATCTGCAGCTTAAAAAGTCGATACTGGCTTCTTTAGAAAAACAGGGGCTTCTGACCCATCCGCAATATAGCCGATGTGTCGAGGAGATAGAAAGACGATACCATCAGAAAAACCATAGCCAGGCCTGACCGCCTGGCGTTTTCTATATGGAGAAATGTGACCGAAAGCCATTGCGGGGAACACCGCCAGGGCATACCGGTATGCCTTGAAAAAGCAGGCATAGATCAAGAAAAGGAGAGGTTTGATGTCAACATCACGATATGAGATCTTAAACCAAGAGAGAAAGATGCAGGGAACGAAAAAAAGGGTCGCCGCCTATTGCCGCGTTTCCACGGACCATGAAGACCAGGCTGGTTCTTTTGAAAACCAATGCACGTTTTTCCGCCAGTATATCGAGCGCACTCCTGATTGGGAGCTTTATGCGATATTTGCAGATGAGGGCCTTTCTGGAACGAGCACGAAAAAGCGGCATGGGTTCAACCGTATGATCGAGTGTGCAAAAAACGGTGGACTCGATCTGATCATCACAAAAGAGATCTCCCGTTTTGCCAGAAATACCCTTGATAGCATATCCTATACCCGAGACCTCAAAAAGCACGGTGTCGGCGTGATCTTTCTGAACGATAACATCAATACCTTAGACGGCGATGCGGAGCTCCGTCTGGCGATCATGTCCTCGATCGCGCAGGAGGAAAGCCGTAAGACCTCCCAGCGTGTCAAGTGGGGGCAGAAACGCCAGATGGAGCAAGGTGTGGTGTTCGGGCGCAGTATGCTGGGCTATGATGTGAAAGATGGGAAGATGACGGTCAACGAGGAGGGGGCGAAGGTGGTCCGCCTGATCTTCCACAAGTTTGTGGACGAGGGAAAAGGTACCCACGTGATCGCCCGTGAGCTCCAGGAGGAGGGCATCCAGCCGATGTACGCGAAGAGATGGCAGAACACGGTCATCCTCCGTATGATCCGCAATGAAAAATACTGCGGCGACCTAGTGCAGAAGAAAACCTATACACCAGACTTCCTGTCTCACGAAAAGAAGTACAACCGGGGACAGGAGGGATTTGTCATCATCAAAGACCACCACGAGCCGATCATTTCCCGGGAGCTTTTCGATCAGGCAAACCGCATTTTGGATGCCAGGTCGCGCTCCCAGGCGGGCAGAGCAAGATACAGCAGCCGCTATCCCCTTTCCGGGAAGATCAAATGCGGCCGATGCGGAGCCAGCTATGTCGCCCGATACAGGACCCGCAAGGACGGGAGCCGGTACAAGGCATGGCGCTGCTATGGAGCGGCGCGCAGCGGCAGACCGCACATCGACAAGGCGGGCAACGAGAAAGGCTGCTCTGGCGAGAGTATCCGCGATGAGGAGGCGATCCATTTATTGTATCTTGTTTGCGGCGGGCTAAAGATCGACCGCCAGAAGGTCGTCGATGATCTCATCAAGACGATCCAGGCGGTCGTGCAGACGGACTTACCAGGGACGAGCATGAGCGCCTTAGGAGAGAAGCTCGAGAAAGTGGAGAAAAAGCGTACAGGTCTTATCGACCTTTACACAGGCGGCGACATCGACAAAGGGGAGTTTACAGCGCTGAGAGACAAGTATGACGAGGAGATAAAAAGACTTAAATCTGCGATGGAGGACATGGAGGGGCAGCAGAGGATGATGATAAAACAGCAGAGGTCGATGGCCGATATAAAGAACGCTATCCACCAGCTGCTAAACGGTATCCAGAGCGAAGATGGATATTACACGCAGATACTCGACAAGATGGTGGTGGGCGATAAAGACCACATCGATGTGTATCTGAAAATGCTGCCGCATAAGTGGAGCTTTGTGGCGGCGAAAGGCGTTACAGGGCTTTAGGGACAAGTCTGAAGATCCCTTTCTGGCAGCCGCACCGGCGGTCGTAAAGGGGTGCGGCTGTTTTGCACATTTCCGAGGCTCCGCTGCCGATATCGGTCAATGTCCCCTTGGCGATCTTATAGGGCATGGCGAAGCGCTGGGACAGATAGCGCATGGATGCGCTCATCTCGCCGTCGGGACCGCCATATTGACTGATGATATACTGCGCCAGATCCGGGTTGGGCTGGCTGATCTTTACCGGATATTGAAGCCGTTTTTCATATTTCCACATTTAGATGCATCCTCCTTCCCAAGGCCAGGGATCGTTGATCCAGGTCCAATAGTTCCTGTCCGTCACATTCGTCATGAAGAGAGGGCCGCATTGGGCCTCATAGGTCTGGACGGCCTGGCTGTAATGGGCCTGGGCCTGACCATAATAGGCCAGAGCCGCCTGATCGGAAGGATGGGTATCCAGGAACAGGAGGGCATCATCTACGGCAAAGCCCGTTCGGTATACATGATCTAAAAGAGCGCCGCGATGGAGACCGTCACCGCAAGGCCCCATGGAAGAGGCCATGGCCTGCCCCGTCCCATAGGAGGGAGTCTGCATGCCCGACTGCACGCCGGACTGCATGCCCGACGGCATACCGGACTGCATGCCTGACCGCATGCCCGACGGTGAGCCGGGCTGCATGCCGCAGCGGCAGGCGCAGGAGGATAAGATGCTTTTAGAGGATCGGTCTAAGGATGGGTTCATACGCGGCACCTCCCATGATCAAATCGCAGGTCCAGCTCCGGGAAGATGGTGCCGTTCATCAGTGCGCTGTCTAAAGGATAGGTCTGGCCCCAGGACTGCCACGGGACATAGCCCATCCCTATGGGAAAGTCCTGCCCGGGGGCGCCTGTATAGGAAGGACAGGTGTAGGGGACAAATTGCTCCATAAAGCATACTCCTTTTATTTAGGTTCCTTTACGGTTAGTTTATGCAGAGGATGGGACCCGGTGACGGTCCCATGGGCAGACAAGGCGGAAGGACAGATAGGACAGATGGCAGACGGGGCAGACGTTCTAAGGCCTGTTAAAAGGATAACTTGTCCGTTTACGAAAAATATCCCGAAAAATATTGAAAAAACAGGTTGCGATCTGCCCGCAACTGTGCTATCATAAGTGTATACAAAAAGAAAGTTTGTATACAAACTTTCGGATCTAAGGAACTTGCAGACCCAATATCCAAAAAGAAAAGGAGAAGAAGAAATGACGAGCATGAATGATTTTTCATTGCAGGGGAAGGTAGCATTGGTGACAGGCGCTTCCTATGGGATCGGCTTTGCGATCGCAAAGGCTATGGCCTGCGCCGGAGCGACGATCGTGTTCAACGACTTAAAGCAGGAGCTGGTGGATAAGGGCGTCGCCGCTTATAAGGAAGCGGGGATCGAAGCTCACGGCTACGTCTGCAATGTCTGCGACGAGGACGCTGTGAACGCGATGGTGGCGAAGATCGAAGAGGAAGTGGGCGTGATCGATATCCTGGTCAATAATGCGGGCATCATCAAGAGGATCCCCATGATCGAGATGAGCGCGAAGGATTTCCGCCAGGTGATCGACGTGGACTTAAACGCGCCTTTCATCGTGGCCAAGGCGGTGATCCCGTCCATGATCAAGAAGGGCCACGGCAAGATCATCAACATCTGCTCCATGATGTCCGAATTTGGCCGTGAGACGGTCTCCGCCTATGCGGCGGCAAAGGGCGGCTTAAAGATGCTGACCCGGAACATCGCCTCCGAGTACGGCGAGTATAACATCCAGTGCAATGGCATCGGGCCTGGCTATATCGCTACGCCCCAGACCGCGCCTCTCCGTGAGGTCCAGCCGGATGGCTCCAGGCATCCCTTCGATCAGTTCATCATCGCGAAGACCCCGGCAGGGCGCTGGGGCGAGGCAGAAGACCTTGGCGGCCCGGCCGTGTTCCTGGCTTCCGACGCTTCCAACTTTGTCAACGGATTGATCCTGTATGTGGACGGCGGTATCCATGCGTATATCGGCAAGCAGCCTTCATGACAGAGACGCCCATAGGCTCTGTAGCTGCAGCTGACCTGTAGAAAAGATAGAAAAAGGATAGAAGAGGGGCTGCCGCAAGATGCGATGATCCTACCATATACGGTGTCGATGGCAAAGATATCGACGCTATATATCAGATGGATCGGTCATTTTGCGGCAGCCCTTTTCCGTGTCAGGCCTATCAGGTCCAAAGGCCTTTTATCCAGATCGTCTGTGGCCGTTCTCTGCGTCGGCCATCCCCAGAGGCTGTCAGATCGCCCGGGTGGCTTCCTCTAGCCATTCCTTTTCTTCCCCTGTAAAGAAGGGCGAGAGCTTTTCATATACCTGCCTGTGGTAGTCGTTCAAGAGCCGGACATCCCGGTCGGTCATGAGAGACCGGTCGATACCGTCCAGATCGATGGGGACGCAGGTCAGATGCTCAAAGCGCAGGAACCGTCCATAGGCTGTCTTTTCGTCCTCCACACACAGCAACAGGTTTTCGGTGCGGATGCCGTGGCTCCCTTCGATGTAGATCCCCGGTTCATCGGAGGTGATCATGCCAGGCTCCAGGATGCAGCTGTCCATCCGCTCCGGCACCAGCTTCCAGCGGATGCCCACCGGACGCTCATGGACGTTCAGCAGATAGCCCACGCCGTGGCCGGTGCCGTGGTCGAAGTTCAAGCCCCGCTCCCAGAATACCTGGCGGGCTGCGTAGTCTAAGGTCAGCCCGCGGGCGCCGTAGGGAAAGCGGACATCAGCCAGGCGGAGCATGCTCATGAGCACCAGGGTATAATGCTCCTTTTGCTCTTGGGTCAGCGGTCCCATGGCCACCGTCCGGGTGATATCGGTGGTCCCTTCATAGTACTGCCCGCCCGAATCCACCAGATAGAAACCTTTCGCCTCTACCGGGATATCGCTGTCCACGGTGGCAGAGTAATGGCACATGGCCCCGTGGGCGCCGTAGGCGGAGATCGTATCGAAGCTGAGCCCTAAGCAGCCTTCCTGCTCTCTGCGCATCCCATCCAGCTTGTGCTGCAAAGACAGCTCACTCATGGGGCGCTTCCCGCTGTTTTTCTTAAGCCATAAGAGGAAACGGGTCATCACGAGCCCATCTTTCAAGTGGGCCTTTTTCATATTTTCGATCTCCACGGGGTTCTTGACCGCCTTGGCCAGGATGGTGGGGTTTACCCGGCAGATCACCTGGACAGAAGGGTGGACCGACCGGATCAGGCGGTAGTTGACCATGGACTCTTCTAAGAGGAGTCTCTCCTTACGCAGCGCCTTCACATAGGTGTAGATGCTGTCGTAGGGGCATGAGGTCACAGAGAGGGCCGCCAGATGGCCGCGGACCTTTTCATCCAGCTTCTTGGGGTCTATAAAAAGAAAGGCCTCTTTTTTGGTGACCGCCAGATAGGAGAGGAAGACCGGGTTGCAGGCCACATCATCGCCCCGAAGGTTTAAGAGCCATGCGATATCGTCCAAGGTGGTCAGTACATGGACGGTGGCGCCCTCCTTGTCCATGGCAGCCCGCAGATCGGAAAGCTTGGCGGCCGCGCTCTTCCCGGCATAGCATTCTTCTAAGATCCACACCGGCTTTGACGGGAGAGCCGGGCGGTCCTCCCACACCAGATCCACTAAATCCTCTTCGTATCGGATGGAGGCTTTTTTGGCGGCCAGCTGTTCCTCCAGTTTTTTCCCGGTAGCGCTGTCCACCACACGTCCGTCAAAGCCAAGGCAGCCCCCCTCCGGGATCTGTCCGATGATATAGTCCTCCAGCTCCGGGACGCCTTCCACGCCCATCTTCATCATGCGGACACCGCTGCCTTTAAGCTGCTCTGCAGCCTGGACGAAGTACCGCCCGTCCACCCACAGAGCCGCATCCTTAGCCGTCACGGCCAGGGTCCCGGCAGAGCCGGTGAAGCCGGTGAGGAAGCTCCTGCATTTAAAAGGTTCCCCTACATATTCGGATCCGTGAAAGTCTGCTGTGGGGACCAGGTATGCATCCATGCCACGGTCTGCCATCAGCCCACGGAGTCTTTCTAAACGTTCCTGGACCAAAGATCCTTGCTCCATTTCTATCGCTCCCTTTTGCATATAGTATCGGCTATCGGCCGATCCACGCTGGGACCGGCCATCCTATGGGTGTCTGCATGCCCAGCCGTTCATCAAGTGGGTGTCTGCATGCCCAGCCGTTCACCAAGTGGCTGCCTGCATGCCCAGCCGTTCACCAAGTGGCTGTCTGCATGCTCAGCCATTCTCCATGGCGTCCTCGATGGCCGCCTTGATCCCTTCGCTGTAAGTGGGGTGGGCCCGCATGGCAAAGGAGAGTTGGGCGGCGGTCAGGCCGTTGGCGATGGCAGTAGCCATCTCCCCGATCATATCCGTTGCCCGGGGGCAGATCATCTGGGCGCCTACGATGCTGTTGGAATAAGCCTCGAACACCAGACTGATGAAACCGCTGTCCGATCTGGTGATGATCGACTTTCCATTTTCGTTCATGGAATAGCGGCCTACCCGTACCTTCATCCCGTACATCCGGGCCGTCTCCTCGGTGATCCCCACGGTGGCGATCTCCGGGGTGGTATAGATACAGCTGGGCACGATGGGGAGGCTCACGAACATGCCGTTGGGGACTACCTCCAGCTTGATGCTGTGCTCGATCTTCGCCAGATGCTCCACCACAAAGGTGCCCTGGGCCGCCGCCACATGGGCCAGCTGGATATCCGCTACCAGGTCGCCGATCCCATAGACCCCTTCCTCACTGGTCTTAAAGGTACCGTCCACTTTAAGCTTACCGGTCTTTGGATCCGTCTCCAGATGGACATCCTCCCCGCAGAGCTGGGATATATCCGGCTTCCGCCCTGCGGCGATCAGCACCACGCCGGCTTTCTTGCTGTGGGGCCGCCCGTCGGCGGTCTTGAAGGTACAGACTAAGCTGTCCTCCTTGGCGATCGAGACCTCTGAGGCATCACAATAGACCCCGATCCCCTTGCTCTTTAGATCGGTCTCCAGCTCCTGGGCCACCTGGCGGTCCATGGGGCCTAAAAGATGGTCGTTCCGCTCCACGATCGTGACCTGGTTGCACAGGTTGTTGAAGATGGTGGCCATCTCCACGCCGATCACACCGCCCCCGATGATCACGATGCGGCTGTGGTTCCAGTCCCTCCCGGTCAGGATCTGGTCGCTGGTCACCACGCCGGGCAGGTCGGCCCCCGGGATGGGCGGCATCACAGGCTTAGCGCCGGTGGCTAAGATCACATGGGTCCCTTGATAATATTCCTTGCCGTCGCTGTTATGCACCTCTACGGTCCGGTCCCGCCGCAGGATCCCCTTTCCGTAGATCAGACAGATCTGCTTCTGTTCAAAGATCCGCCCGATCTCTTCCCGGTAGGTCCTGACCGCTTTATCTTTATAGCGCTGCATCTTCCCCTGATCGAAGGCGATCTGATCCGTAAAGATCCCCAGATCGTCGCTGGTCTGCATCAGGGAAAAGATATGGGAGGCGTAGAGCAGGGACTTGGTGGGGATACAGCCTCTGTTCACACAGACGCCGCCCAGCTCCCGCTCCTCGATCACCGCCACCTTCATCCCCTGGTCGGCAGCCTTGATCGCCGCCGTATACCCCCCTGGTCCTGCTCCGACCACTACCAGATCAAATTGTTTTGCCATCACACTCACTATCCTTCCTTCTATGATCTTTGTTCCTTTATCGCTTATGCACAGCTTTTGTGCAGAGCATGAAAGATGACTTGGGGCTTCTGGCACACAAGCCTTTAGTCCTCTTTAAATGCCGAAAACCAGTGAAAATGCTCGCAGGCCCCCAGCACGCCGTCCTGCCCGATCGGGGCGGTCACATAGTCCGCATGGGCTTTGAGCTGGTCGATGGCATTGCCCATGGCGATCCCGATGCCTGCCTCCTGCAGGATCTCCAGGTCGTTCATGCTGTCCCCAAATGCCGCGGTGTGGCGGATATCGATGTCCCAAATGGCGCAGAGCCGTTTTAAGCCTTCTGCCTTGGAGGCTTCCCGCTCCACCACATCAGCCCCCATCCGCCCGGCGAACATCGGGAATTTGACCTGGGGGAAACGATCCTCCAGGAGCCGGACGCCCTCCTCGGTCCCGATATAGGCCAGGGTCTGCACCGGCATGTCCAGCAAAAGGAGCGGGTCCATAAAATGGCGGTCCATCTCTCCCCAGCGCTTTAAGTCCATCTCCCGGACGCCCTCCGGGTCTGTATAATAGTCCCTGTCCCCGATGGTGACCCCAAGGCTCAAGTCATGCTCCATGGCAAAGCGGAGCAGCGCCTCTAAGAGGGCCCGGTCCATCCGGTGGGCGTAGAGCAGCTCATCCCCCACGGTCACCTTGGTGCCGTTCATATGGATGATCCCGTCCGGCTTTATGATGTCCCGGTACTGGCGGCTGTAATGATTGTCCATATCCCTTCCGGAAGCCAGCACGATCCGGTGATCGGTCCGGAGCCGTTCCAGAGCCTGTAGGGCACTGGCAGGGATCTTGTAGTCCGAATGGTCCAGCAGGGTCATGTCCAGATCAAAGCTGACGATCGATCTGCGTTCGGTCATATCGCACCTCCAAAGTGATGTAAGTTATCTCCCGAAAAAATATTTTGAAAAAATTTAAAAAAACACTTTTCAAACGGGAAAGTTTTTGCTATAATAAAAAACCGTACGGAGTATGGCGTAGCTTGGTAGCGCGCTCGGCTGGGGGCCGAGAGGTCGCAGGTTCAAATCCTGTTACTCCGAT
>CAJUFE010000030.1 GCA_910585635.1 uncultured Lachnospiraceae bacterium
AGAGCATCTGCCTTACAAGCAGAGGGTCACAGGTTCGAGCCCTGTAGGCCCCATATATCTGGCGGAATAGCTCAGCTGGCTAGAGCACACGGTTCATACCCGTGGTGTCGTTGGTTCAAGTCCAATTTCCGCTATCCGAAGGGCATCCATTGAAGGTGGATGCTCTTTTTTGTGTGTTTTGCATGGTTTTTTGGTTACATCTAGGATATTTTCTTACTTCTCTTTAAATTGTGTAAGTTCTATATATTTCTCTTTATCCCTGACATTGCAGCTTTTATCCTTTTATGTAAAGCGGGCTTTTCTATCCTGCTCTGCTGTTTAGCAGCTTACTTTCATCTGCTCACACTCTGCTTTTATTTTTGGTACTCTCACATTTTTTAGTGTATCTGGGGGTGGGGATTTTTGGGTTTTTGGATCTTTAGGGTTTTTGAGGAATATATGGAGACTGGCACCTTATATTGAACAGTTAGGAGCCATATTGGAAAACGCGGAAAAGGCAGTTTAACTTTTTCTTGACTTTAGGTTTTTACCATGCTATGATGAGATTATAAAAAAGGGTGGCGGTGTTGCTGCCACCCTGAGACTACTAAACGATCGTCTTTTGACCCATCAGACGCCGGCAAGCTCACTGATGGGTCTTTTACTGTCCGTCCCTTGCTGCGCTGTATGTAAGATTTACACTCTTTGGCTAATGCTACTATGCCTACCAAGATACTCACGATATAGCTCAGGATCTCGAGGAAGATCATGACCACATCCTCCTTTCTCTGGTGTTTACACACCTGTGGCACAAGCCTAAGTATATTAAGCCTGTCCCAGAGGTGTGCATCCTCCAAATAGGGAGTGCTCGCTTGTCTGCTCCTGACCCTCCTATTATAACAGATCTTGTCAAAAATGGGAAGGAGGGTTTTACTAAAATTTTACTTTCTATAGATTTAGTTTCAGAAAGTTCTTCCTCAATTTAGAAAATCCCGCTTCAAGATACCTATACTTTCGCTTCATTTTCCATTACTTCTGCTCACAATTTTAGGCTTCCCGCTTTCATAAGTGAAATGGCGTATCTATTTCATACCGTGGTGTCGTTGGTTCAAGTCCAATTTCCGCTATCCGAAGGGTATCCATTGAGAGATGGGTGCCCTTTTTGTTCCTGTTCCCCTTGGCTCTGTTTTTTTATCATACGATGTTGCGGACACAAAAGGGTGGCGATGTTGCTGCCACCCTTGGACTAAGGTCTTTTTGTGCCCGCTCTTTTTGTGCTGTATATAAGGACCGCGCCATCCGGCTATCTCTGCGATGCCTGATACGCTCCTCTCCTCATTGCCAAGCGCCGTCTGCCCCCACCTGATAGCCATCCGGGGTGGTGGTGTCCTTCAGCATCACACCGTCTGTTCCCAGGTAATACCACTTCTCTTTCGACTTTACCCAGGTACTCTTGGCCATCTCGCCGGAGGGCTGATAGTAATACCAGTCATCCCCGGCCTGGACCCAGCCTGTCTTTTTAGCAGGAGACGCGGCTCCCGGTCCCTGGCTGTAACCATTTCTGCCGGTCCCGCTGCCTGCATCCCCGCCAGCGCCCGGCCCGGCAGCGGCCCCCTGTCCCGTCCCGCTGCCTGCTGCCCCCTGGGCCGCCCCGCTGCCGGACGCTGTCGAAAGCTTCCCTGCCGCCGCCAACGCGAAGCCATAGTCCAGCATCGCCTTCGTATCGGTGTAATGGGTCCCGCTGGCCTTCATGACCACGGCCACCAGCCGGATCCCGTCCTTTTCCACGCAGGTCACCAGCGTGTTCCCCGCCTTGGAGGTATACCCGGTCTTTCCGCCCACCATGCCCGGATAATAGCGGCTGTCCGTCGGGTAGACCATCTTATGGCCCATGGTGACGGTCCTGGCCCCGCTCTTGATCGTGGCCGGCATCGCATAGGCGGTGGTGGTGGAGATCTTGGACAAGGTAGGATCCGCATAGGCCGCCCTTGCGATCAATGCCATATCATAGGGTGTGGTCAGATGGGCCGCGTCGTTCAGACCGTTCGGATTGACAAAATGGGTCCCCTTGCACCCCAGCTGCGCCGCCCGGGCGTTCATCTTCTCCGCAAAGGCGCTGACGCTGCCGGACATATGCTCTGCCAGCCCGTTAGCCACCTCGTTAGCCGACCTTAAGAGCAGGGCGTAGAGACACTGCTCCACCGTCAGCTGATCCCCAGCCGTTAGATCCAGGGTCACGGCCCCGGACTCTAAGTTGGTGGTGGCTGTCTGGGAAAAGGTGACGGTATCCTGCAGGTTACAATCTTCCACGGTGAGCAGAGCGGTCATCACCTTCGTGATGCTGGCCGGATAAAACTGTTTGTCCTCATTTTTCCCAAAGAGGACCTGCCCGGTCCCACAGTCCAGCAGGACGGCCCCCTCTGCCGCCACCACAGGCGCGGTCAGATCTGCCCCGGTCTGGGCGGCAGCCGCTGTGCCGGTCCCGGCCTGACTGGGGGCCGCGGCGCCTCCTCCGGCCTGCCCGGCGCTGCCTGCCGCCTGGGTCATGCTGCCTGGGGCCGAGGCCCCGCCAGGGGCGGAAGCTCCCCCTGCTGTCGCACCGCCCACCGTGGCATTCCCGATCGTCTGGCCGCCTGCTGCCTGCCCTCCTGGACTCCCTCCCGGCCCCTGGCCCAGGGACCCGTTAGCGGCGGCAGGCAAGCCCCCTGATAGCGGGTGGGGCGGGATGACCTCCTCCCCAAAGACCACATTGCTGCACAGTATACTAAATGCCGCTCCCAGACAAAGGAGCCTCTTTCTCATTTTCATCCGTCGCCATCCTCCGCTTTCTTCTTTCTGTAAAGGGTCCTCTCGGACACAAGGTCAAAGATCCTCTTGCAAGGAAGCTTGCGTCGGATCTTAGACCTTTTGACCCTGGTATCATCGTATGATTATATCATACTATCCTGTGATCTGTGGGGACAAACTGCTTACGATTTTATGACATTTACCGCCGGCCCTTTCTGGCATATCTGCCGCTCTCCCTCCATAAACTGATCAAAAGAGGATCCTATATGGGAGACATGACCATGAGACCCTTCTCTTCTATCATACGCCGCGCCTACCGCCCCGGCCGCTCTTCCTTTGTACTCTGCATCCTTCTGGCCCTGCAGCTCACCCTGCAGCCACTATGCGCCTTTTTCCCACCGCCCCTGTCCGCCCAGGCGGCAGTCCGGCCCGCCACGCCCAAGCTGATGGAGCCGCCGGATGATGGGGATACGCCCCTGGCCGTCAGCGTCCAGGCCGCTGCCGCCATCCCTCCGGCGTCCCAGCCCGCCGAGGACGGCCAGGGCCAGGTGTCCGATCCCTCACAGTCCGGGACACAGGCCCCCTCACAGGAGCTGGGCCGGACACAAGAGCAGACCTCGCCACAGGGACAGGGCCAGCCACAGGGGCAGGCCTCACCGCAGGGACAGACCTCGCCGCAAGGGCAGACCCAGCCAGCCCCTTCTTCCGGCCCGGAGGTCAGCGCCCCTTCCGCACTCCTGATGGAGGCCACCACCGGACAGGTACTATATGAAAAAAATGCCGACACGCCCAGGAGCCCCGCCAGCATCACCAAGATCATGACCTTGATCCTCATCTTTGACGCGCTAGAGTCCGGGAAGATCAAGCTGGACGATATGGTCACCACCAGCGCCAACGCAAAGTCCATGGGCGGCTCCCAGGTCTTTCTGGAGGAAGGGGAGACCCAGACGGTGGAGACCCTGATCAAATGTATCGTCATCGCCTCCGGAAATGACGCCTCTGTGGCCATGGCCGAGTACATCGCCGGGAGCGAGGGGGAGTTCGTCCGGATGATGAACGAACGGGCCGCCGGTCTTGGCATGACAGGCACCCACTTTGAGGATTGCTGCGGCCTCACCGATTCCCCCACCCATGTGACCACGGCCCGGGATATCGCCCTCATGAGCCGGGAGCTGATCGACCGATATCCCCAGATCCATAACTATTCCACCATCTGGATGGACACGATCACCCACGTGACCAAGCAGGGCACCAAGGAATTCGGCCTCTCCAATACCAATAAGCTTTTAAAGATGCCCACGGATTTCACCGTCACCGGCTTAAAGACCGGCTCCACCTCCCTGGCGAAATACTGCTTTTCCGGCACCGCCGAGAAGGACGGGATCCGCCTGATCGCCTCCATCATGGCCGCCCCGGATTATAAAGCCCGCTTTAACGATGCCCTGGCCCTTTTAAACTACGGCTTTGCCAACTGCCGTCTGTACCAGGATACCGAGATGCTCCCCCTGCCCCAGATCCCGGTGAAAAACGGAAAGGAGGATACAGTCCCCCTTTGCTATGACGGCAGCTTCTCCTACTTGAGTCTGAAAGGAGAAGACTTTTCCGCCATTGAAAAGGAACTGATCCTCCAAGAATATGCCGAGGCGCCGATCGTGGCCGGTTCCCAGGCCGGTTGGATCAGCTATCGTTTAAACGGTGAGAAGATCGGCCAGGTGCCGGTCCTGTTCCAGAAGGACGTAGAAAAGGCCGCCTTCTCTGACTACTGGAAACGCCTCCTGTCCCTGTGGATGCTCCGCTGGGGCGAGGGGACCTTATCCGTCCGGGAGATCGCCCGGCCAGACTATCCGTTCTTCGGATGACCGCGCCCCAAAGCGCCTACGTTCTCCAAAAGGCCATGGCCCATGCTCACTCCCACTCCACCGGGGTGGGACGCGCCGGGTCGAAGACATCCTCCGCATTGAAGAAGTCCCCTAATACACGTTTCCCGCTGCCCCCCTCCTGGGTCGCCACGATATCCTGCCACATGCGGTATCCGTCTAAGTTAAAGCGGCCCTGGCGCAGATAGTCATCGCCCAGCTGCACCCAGGCCTGGCTGGAGTCCACATTGCAGAAATATCGGAACCCCTTCCCGTAGAGATAGACATAGCGTTCATTATCCAGCGTGTACGGATGCCAGTCGGCGATATCATCACCAAAGGGGAACAGGATGATATCCGTGGGACCGATCAAGGACTCCACCTCAGCCTCCCATTTATCGGTATCCTTCTTAAAATCCTCCATCTTGATCTGGCCCAGATACCGATGTCCCCAGCTGTGGGAGGCCAGTTCCCAGCCATTGTCCCGCAGGCACTGGGCCACCTGGGCTGCCTGGGCCCGGGCCGCCTCGTAGTCTGGGTTTCCCTGGTAGGAGGCGGCTGTACGATAGCCTAAGATCCCCTCATAGCCGGTAAAGGCGATCACCGCTCTGGCCCCTTTATAGGAGAAATCCGGGTGCTCCTGGATAAAAGACTCCAGGATCGGGACCAGATCGTAATCCCCTGTCACCTCCGTGTCATCCTCCAGCTTCATCACACAGGTGGGCTTGCCGTCCTCCCCGATCACGATCCGGCTGGCAAAACCATCTCCGTCCATGTATGGGTAGTAGCACACATCATCCTGGGACATGACAAAGGCCTTCTTTCCCTCCGGGAGCATGATCTTCCCCTTGACCATCTTCGTCTGTCCGTTCTCGTCCACCTCTTCATGGGCCATATCATGGAGGCGCACCAGGACATAGCCCCGGTCGTACATCTCCTGCAGGATCTTTTCAAACTCACTCTTTGTGGTCATCACCTGGTTATAGCCCTTCTGGTCCTCATCCCCGTCAAAGGCTTTGGCATTGTCTATGATGATCGAATGGAAGAACACATGGGGGATCTTCTTGATATCCTGCTCCACCAGCCCGGCCTTTATCTCCTCATAGCCCGCTATAGCCGCCGCCACTTCTTCCCCGCCGGAAAATTCTCCATCAGCTGCAAGGAGGGCGATCGCGCCGTCATAGTCATAGCCGGCCGCCAGATCCTCCGCTCCCGCCAGGAGCGCGGCCAGCCGACCCTCCGGGGTGCTCATATCCACCACCCGTGAATCCCGCCCGGACTGGGATGTGCCTCCCTCTCCCTGGATAAAGATCGTAGCCGGATCGGCTGGCTCCTCCACGCCCCCGCTGCTCTCTGACAGGGAGGGCTCGGTCTGATCCGCTGTGGGCTCCTTCTCCTTTGGCGGGAACAAGCCCTTCCACCAGCCTTTCAGCCACGAAAAACAGCGGGCGAAGATATTCTGCTCCTTGCTGACCGCGCCGGAGGACAGTCCCTCCCCAGCCTGGCTCTCCTGGCCCGTCGGCTGACCGTCGGCTGGCTGGCCCTGCTGCTCTCCCGCTCCTGTCGGATGCTCCCCTCCGGCCGTCTCATCCTCCCCGTCCGAAGAGCCTTCCGGGACCGGCGCGCCGTCCTCCCCCGCGGGACCGCCCTCCATTTGCTGGCTGTCCCCGCCCTGGGGTCCGGCCCCTGCCTGCCGGCTCCTTCCCGAAAAAAGCATATATGTCGCCACAGCCACTGTGATGACCGCGATGATCAGCATGCTATATATGATCAGTACCTTGCGCCTCCGTCTGGCCTGCTCCGCCTGACGTCTGGCACGACGCCGCCTGACGATCTCTTCATAATTGGACGCTTCCATAACTCTCTAACCCCTGTCTATCTGTATTTCCCATAAGTCATCCCGATAAAGGCCTGCCTTAGCTGCCTTCCGTCATGATCTAGTATCCCCTGCGATCTCCATTATAAACCATATCTGGCATTTCCGGACCAGGCTCACCGCCAGGGTCTCCCACATTTCGACAGGATATCCTGCCTTTCAACATTATAGCATAGAACCATTGTAAGATGAACGGAGGATTTCTTACAAATTCCCTACAGATCTGCGAAGCTCCTTTTCGCCGGCCTTCCAAAAGGCCCGCAGCAAAAAAGACCTTTCAATACTGTTTTCAAGTATCCCCAGGTCTTTTCTATCTCCCTATGCTCTTCCCGACACGATGACGGCTGCACCGCTCTGTCCATAGCTCCTCCCGGATCAGAACTGCACATACCCCTCGATCGCCTCCGCCGGCTCCACACTCTCGGCATAGAGCACCGGTCCTTCTTCTCCGTAATCCTGCCAGAACTCATAGGCGACCCTGGCCCGCACATGGACCCATTTCCCCGTCTCTAAGTCTTTGGCTTCCCTGGCCTTGCAGACATAGCCGATAAAAGTCATATCCGCCTCACAGCAGGTCATGGCCATCCGCCCCGGCACAAAATAGTTCTTAGGGAACTCCGGGGACTTTAGGACCATCCCGGTAAACTCCACCGTTTTCCCTTCATACCGCTCCCGTACATCCATGCAGTCAAAATACCAGATGCCAAAATCCCGGGGATCGATCCGGATCACATCGGCGTGGACATCAAAGGGCAGGTCCTCCTCCAGCATCTCCTGTAAGATCTCCCCCTCCTTATCCTCCAGCACCAGCTGGCCGTTCTGGCACATGGCCCGGATCGTCCGGCGGTAGCTGGTCAGCATCTCGTCGGGCACATCATCGCAGCGGTTGCAGATCACCAGCTCCGAAGCCCGGAGCATATTTCCTAAAAGAGGTTTCATGTTGGCGATATAGAGGTTCAAGGTGGAGCCGTCTAAGACCGTCACCTGCTGAAAGACCTCCCAGTCTGCCGGGAGCCTTAATGCGTTCTGATCCCACATCCCGTTCCACTCGATCAGGACCCGCTCCGGATCGTTCAAGAGCTCCAGCTCTGTAAGACGCTCTGGCGTCATCTCCTCTACGTCTTCTATATAGACCACCGAAGTCCGGGTCTTCTTTAAGAGCGCCTCGTCATACTCCGTGTCCCCCTCCTCACAGACGATCAAAAGGGTCTTCCCCTCCGTCTGGAAATACTCCTGGGACATGGTGAACTGCAAAAACTGTGTCTTCCCTGCCTCCAGAAAACCATTGATCAAAAATACCGGTATCTTCTCTTCTTCTGTCCTGTTCGATCCATCCATACGCTCAGCTCCTGCCAAAGGCCTTCTTCAGCTCTTCTTCTTTTAAACGGGCTCCGATCACGCAGATCTTCCCGATATGGTCCGGCTGTCCCTCCCGGATCTCAACCTGCTCCGGCACAAGATCGAAATACAGCCAGACCCCTTCCTTCTCTGTGGGCAGCATCCCTTTGGCACGCAGGACCTCCCCGAAGGCGGTGCTCTCCGCCAGCCGTTCTAAGATCTCCTCCAGCTTCTTTCTGGTACAGGGGACCGTGGTCTCCAGGCCCCAGCTGGTGAAGATCTCATCGGCATGATGGTGGTGATGCTCGTGGTCATGGCAGCCGCAGTCACACCCGTCACCGTGGTCATGATGATGGCCGTGCTCATGATCGTGTCCGTCATGGCTGTGGTGGTGCTCACCGTGCTCATGCTCATGATCGTCATGCGCATGTCCGTGATCGTGGTGGTGCTCAACATGCCCGTGGACACCGCACTCGTCATCGTGATGGTGTCCATGCCCTCCATCCCCATGATCGTGCTCGTGCTCATGGCATCCACAGCCGTCCTCGTGATGATGCTCATGGTCATGCTCATGATAAGCTTCCTTCACCTGGGCCAGAAGATCTGCCATCATGGTATCCGGCTTCTCGATGATCTCCAAAAGCTGGGCTCCGGTAAGCTGGGCCAGGGGCGTGGTGATGATAGAAGCCGACGGATTGTGCTCACGGATCATGGCCACGGCCGCCTCCGTCTTTTCCCGATCGGCGATATCGGTACGGCTCAGGACGATATTCCCCGCATACTCTATCTGATCGTTAAAGAACTCGCCGAAATTCTTCATGTACATCTTGCACTTCTTCACATCCACCACGGTGACCGAGCTGTTTAAGAGCACATCCAGATCCGCGGACACATCCCGGACCGCTTTCATCACATCGGAAAGCTTGCCCACCCCGGAAGGCTCGATGATCACACGCTCCGGCTGGTACCTGGAGATCACCTCCACCAGGGACTTGCCAAAATCACCTACCAGCGAGCAGCAGATACACCCGGAGTTCATCTCCCGTATCTCGATCCCCGCATCCTTTAGAAAACCACCGTCGATCCCGATCTCGCCAAATTCATTCTCGATCAGCACCACCTTCTCGTCAGCGACTGCTTCCTCCAGGAGCTTTTTGATAAATGTCGTCTTCCCCGCTCCTAAAAATCCAGAGATCACATCGATCTTCGTCATCCTTCATTCCCTCTTTCCTGTTCCGTTCAGGCCCATATCCGCTCTCCGGCAGACTGGCCCCAGTATCGCATCTGACTATCTACTATATCTGACTATCTGCTATACGCGTGTACCGTCTCGTTCCCTTACACACGATCCCTTTCCGTCTGCTAACGCAGGTGGGGATCCATATGGGGCATCTGTTGAAATGCGGACAAGCCGGCACATGGGCGGGCCTTTAAAACGCGTACCCTGCGCCGTCTATTATTTTGGCACAAAGAATGCAGAAAGTCAAGGACAGCGGCCCTTGCATTTTCGACCTTCGGCCATTATAATGGAACGAACACCACAGCGGGCCCCGATCGGGAGCTGCTGCAAAAAAAGGATCAAGAAAGGATACGCTCGCCATTATGTTCCAGACATTCCACTATACCATCCGATCTAAGGAGCTCCCTGCAGCGTTTGAGGGCTTTCGGATCGCTCACCTGTCCGATCTCCATGGTGTCGTCTATGGCAGGCACAATGAAGACCTGCTGCGGGCGATCGACCATGCCAGGCCCCACTGTGTGGTCATGACCGGTGATATGGCAGGTCACTCCGATCAGTCCCGCCTGGGGCTGATCCACTTAAGCCGCCGTCTCTGCGCCCATCATCCGGTCTACTATATCCCGGGCAATCACGAACAATGCCTGGAAAAGGAGGTCTACCTGGCCCTCCGGTCCGATCTGCAGGCGGCAGGGGCGATCGTTCTGGAAAATAGCTGGCGCACGATCTCCCGCCAAGGGGCCTTCATCAAGCTCTATGGCCTGGTGTTGCCCATGTGCTACTACCGTTCCCGTCTGCAAAATGCCATACGGAATGTCCATTTTTCGGTCCAGGCCATGAACGAGCTGCTGGGACCGGCAGATCCCGGCCGCTTTACCCTCCTTTTATCCCACGATCCTCTCCACTTCCCTGTCTACCGGGATTGGGGCGCGGATCTGACCTTGTCCGGCCACATCCACGGCGGCATCATCCGGATCCCCGGGCTGGGCGGTCTCTTATCCCCCGATGTGACCCTGTTCCCCCGCTATGACTGCGGGCATTTTGAGGAAAAGAGGAAACACATGATCGTCAGCCGGGGACTGGGGAACCATTTCCTGTTCCGGGTGTGCGATCCGGCGGAGTTAGCCATCATCACGTTATCCGGCAGCTCCTCCTGAACGGCCGTGCCAGGACGCCCTTATCTGCGAAACCTCCCATGCGTCCGGCATCGGCCCCGCTCAGCGACTGGCAGACATGCATCCCCTATAAGGATCTGGCAGGCCCATTTTCCATTTCTGTATACAGACATGACGATGGATACGTTCTTTTTTGCATCATCGTGCCTACCTTTGCCTGCCTGCCGATCGCACTATCTTGCACCATATCCGCCTGACCACGCTCCTGATCTTCCCCCTTTCCATCCCCCTGCCGAAATAATTTTCCGTCAAAATAGGCTAAAGAACCACAAAATGTAAAAAGAGTATAAACATTTTGACCAATGGTCTTGACAGTTTTTTATCAAAGAGGTATAGTAAGCTCATATGTTGGATGTGCCGTCCCCATCTGACAGATAGGGACAAAATATGCACGTCCTGATAAGGAGGATACACTATGAAAAGAAAGTTGGCATGCATGGCATCTGTTGTGCTGGCCGTCAGTCTGACCGCCTGCGGCGGTGGCGGCGGACAGGAGACGCCGACTACAGCTGCTGAGACCACCACAGCCGCACCGGCCACCACGGAGGCCCCCGCTGAGACAGAGGCGGAAAAGACAGAAGGCGGCGCTCTTACGGCAGGCACCTACACTGCTTCCAAAAATGGCATGAACGGCGCTGTGAACGTAGAAGTAGAAGTAGACGAGACCTCGATCCTATCGGTTAAGGTAGGCGACAACCAGGAGACCCCAGGCATCGGCTCCCCGCTGGTAGACGGCGAGAAGGAAGGGACGATCCCCACGATCTCCATCCCGGCCGCGATCGTTGAGCATCAGTCCACCGCAGTGGATGCGGTGACCGGCGCCACCATCACCAGCGCGGCCATCCGTTCCGCTGTTGAGGACTGTCTGACCCAGGCAGGGGCGAACCTAGATGACTGGAAAAAGCCGGTAGAGAAGGAAGCCGGACAGGCTGTAGAGAAGGAAGCTGACGTAGTGGTCGTAGGCGGCGGCGGTGCCGGCCTGGCAGCTGCGATCTCCGCTTCTGAGAACGGCGCGAAGGTCCTTGTGATCGAGAAGAACGGCGCGGTAGGCGGCGACACCTTAGTCTGCGGCGCGATCTATAACAACCCGGACAAAGAGCTGCAGAGCAAGGTAGAGATGAGCGACGCCGTGAAGAAGACCCTGGAAGCAGGGATCGGCGTAGAGCCTGTGGACGATGCCCACAAAGAGCTGATCGACACCGTAGCTGCCGAGTGGGATGCGCATAAGTCCAGCGGCGACACCAGCCTGTTCGATTCCGAAGCATGGTTCACCCTCCAGACCTACAACGGCGGCGATAATGTAGCCGAGCTGGATCTGGTCAAGGTGCTGTGCAACAACGCTGTAGCCGGATTCGAGTGGATCCAGGGCCTGGGCATGGAATTTAACGACACCATCGGCCAGGGCGCAGGTTCCTTATGGCAGAGGACCCACACCTCTACCAAGCCCATGGGTACCGGCTTCATCTCCACTTATGTAGAGAACATCGCAGCTGATGACAACATCGAGATGCTGACCTCCACCACCGCCACCAAGCTGGTCAAGGATGATTCCGGACGGGTAGTGGCCGTAGAGGCTGAGGATGTAAACGGCAATACATACACCTGCACCGCTGCCAAGGGCGTGGTCCTGGCTACCGGCGGATTTGCCGCGAACTCCAAGATGGTCAATGAATACAACACCACCGGCAAGTGGGATGACTTATCCAAGGTCCCCACCACCAACCGTTTCGGCTGCTCCCAGGGCGACGGCATCATCATGGCTCAGGAGATCGGCGCTGCATTAAATCAGATGGAGCAGATCCAGCTGCTGTACTTAGGCAATGTTAAGGACGGCGGTCTGACCAAGTATCCGGCCCGCTGCGTGAACGGCACGGATCAGGAGATCTTCATCAACAAGAACGGCGAGCGTTTCGTCCGCGAGGATGGACGCCGTGACGAGATCTGCCTGCAGGTACTTAAGCAGCCAGACGCTATGTTCTACTTCCTTGAGTCCGCTGACGGCGACTACACCGACGTAGAGACCGCTCTGACCGCTGACGGCTTCACCTTCAAGGAGATGGAGGAGCAGGGCTACATCATCATCGCCGAGACCTTAGACGAGATGGCTGAGAAGCTGGGCTGCGATGCCGAGACTTTGAAGGCTACCGTGGACACCTTTAACGCTTCCGTCGATTCCGGCGAGGATGAATTTGGACGTACCCTTTACAGCATCAAGCTGGAGAACGGCCCCTGGGTCGCTACCCCACGGCAGGCTTGCTTACACCACACCATGGGCGGTGTGAAGATCGATACCGAAGGCCGTGTATTAGATGAGAGCGGCGCTCCGATCGAAGGCCTGGTAGCAGCAGGCGAGATCACCGGCGGCATCCACGGCGGCAACCGTTTAGGCGGCAACGCAGTGGTCGATACCGTTGTGTTCGGTAAGCTGGCTGGCGAGACGATCACCAAGTAAAGATCTTGCAGATAGTGAGATGACGAGTTAATAAGATGGAACGCCACAGGAAGGCGAGAGGCCTTTGTGTGGCGTTCCTTTTTTGTGGCGTTTTTTGTGCTCCTATCATCTATCATCGGACGGATCGCTGACGGCCAATGGCTGGACAGCGACCGTCTGCCTGGATCGTCTTATATACCATCCCGCATCGCTTTCCATCATGTGCCAGGCCCACACAGATCACTTCCCCGGACAGACCTGTATGATAACGGTTGGTCAAGATCTGTTCTAACGCTTCCTCCTTCAGCCTCTCTAGATCTTTTCCTTGCTTGAACTCTACGATGATACTGGGATATCCGGTAAGCTCCGACTGGAGTGTGATATCGCTCCGCCCATAGCCTGCTTCTATATTGCTGGTCACTTTATACACTCCCCGCAAGGACATGCACATCCCCAGAAAAAGCATATGATAGGCATTTTCTTTTGCATCCATATAACTGGTACAGGAGATCACCATATCCTCATACAGGGCAAAAAACCGATCCATATCCTTCTTCATCAGACAGTCGAACATCCTATCCAGGTTCTGACCACTGATCCCGGAGATCTCCGAGACGACATTCCTAAACTCTGACAATACCTCCTCATTAGGGATCCTGACCACTGCCGAGTCCGCATGGATCCGCTCTTCCACCGTGAGATAACCAGCATTTACAAGGAGCCCCCACAAGCTGGCATCGTTCTCCCGTTCTGCATAAGAAGTATCCAAGGTCAGCCATACCCCGGTGGCCTCTCCCGTCACCAGGATATCGAAGTCTTTCCAAAAATCTCGGGTCGCCTTCTCCAATCCTTTTCGGATCAGCAGGTTCGCAGAGGTGTTGACCCAGTAATTATCTAAGAAGCCATTGTCCGCATAGTTCAATATGGACCATGGATTATATACCTCCACACCTCCGACCCGATAGCCATCATATTTTTTTCGCACAGCCTCGCTCAGTTCCAGGCCATAGGCTTCCAGCAACGTACGGGTCTCCTCCTGTGTCAGGCCAAAGCAGGAAGCATACTGCCGGTTCAGCACAGTATAGACTTTCAGGTTATTAAATTGGGAGAAGATGCTCTCTTTCACCACCCTCTGCACACCTGTAAGGAGCGCCTGTTCCAGATCTTCATTGCCCTTCATAGCGATCCCGTATAGATTGGTAAAAAAGGGACCCAGCTCATCATGATAGCCATACGCATAGCTGCTCATGATCGGCTGATCATATTCATCGATCAATAAGATGGGCTTTATCCCATGGTCTCTTCTCAAGATACTGAGCAGCGTTCCGATCCCCGCTTCCACCTTTATGGCTGGTGTATCCGGTGTCATGATGGCCTCTGCCATATCGGACAGCAACCTCGCTCCATAGGAATCGTCTTCCCTTAGCGACCGGACTGCCTGCTCATAACGGACATACTCCCTGCAGAGTTCTCGCCTTATCGTCTCCACCAGCCCTATAGCGGTATGCGCCCGGCAATCCTTAAATGTGAGATACACCACTGGGCGTGAATTGATCTGATCGGCATAGGCGGTATCCATGATCGCTAATCCCTCAAAGATCTGGCGGCTGTCTTTTGTGATATCTAAAAATTCCCGGAGCATGGACATGTTCAGCGTTTTTCCAAAGCGTCGAGGTCTTGTGATCAGGGCGACCTTATCTCCCATCTCGAGAAATTCCTTGATCATCAGACTCTTATCCACAAAATACAGATCCTTCTCCCGTATTTCCGCAAGATCGTCGATCCCTATGGGGAGCCTTTTCCTCACCATGATCACACCCTCCTTACTGCGTTCTTGCGCTGATCTCGATCATCTTTATCACTCTTTTATTATAGGTGGAGTTGCATGGAAAAGCAACCGTTCCTCAGCTTTGGATATGGCAGATGCTGATGGCTGATGCAGGCACAGATTTACATATTTTACCATCTTGCCTCAAAAAATAAAAAAGACTTACCGCCTTCATCTGGACCCTATCGAAAGCACGGACCTGGCGACCACAAAATCCCAAATGTATCTCGCAATGATGCACAGTATGTCGTATTGATATGATCTTGTAAACATCCTATCAATACATATCTGCCCGTGTTTTTATCTATCCCCATATGGATATCTATTTGACTTAAGATATCCATTCCTATAAGGATATTCCCTGTTCTATCATAATTTATCCTGATCGTCCTTTCTCCCAGATCATAATGGTTTAAGGTGACCTTATGGAATTTATGCTCAAATTTCAACGATGTACACTCTAATAACCGTCCTTGCCTTATCAACATTTTGTCTTTTCTTTTTATCTCTTCTGTATCACTTATTCCATAGCTGCGTTGAAACGGCACTTGCTTTTCAATATCCTCCCTTTTCATCCTTCGCGCTTCTCTTTCAGATACAATGCTTTTGATCGGCAGATTTGAATAAGAACATCCTGTATCGATCTTACAGGGTACTTTATATCTCCCTTCATCCATCTCGATCTCCAGGGATCCCCAAAACACATTTTCCTTAAGGATACACTTTAAATACTCACTCATCATATCCCACATCCCCTTCCATATCCAGAGAACTATTAAATATCACGGATAAACTCTTCCCCTTTTTATCTATCTGATCATAAGTCTCATCTAATCTCCTTCCCCAAAATATGATCTTACCTGCTATCGAATAATCCCCATCATCACCAATGGTCTTTGCGTCGTCTAAAACGATAAATGTATCGTAAATACCCGCCAACTCTTCTGCTCTGACCTCCATCCCGAGCTTTAGATCTTCCAGACTATACATCTTATCCACCTCTCTCCTTCTAAACCTCCGTGCGTTTAGTAACAGACCTTCATCTATACTTCTATGATAGCATAACACTACATATTTTTCCAGTAAAATTTTTCAAAAAATAGCCGGTCGCTCTTTTGCTCGATAAGAGCCACAAAAAGCAGACTCTCCTACAGCCTACATCCATCGTACAAGAGAGCCTGTCCTTTTTATCTTCTATCCTTCAGATCAGCCACACCGGCACATACCAGTTCTTTTCATCGATGGGGAGCAGATCGGCCGCCATGCAGATCACACTCCCTGTCCCGATCGCTACCTTCAGCGTCTCCACTCCGTCAAAGGTCCCTGCCGTATCGACCGGATCCAAGACACGGAAATTTTTGACCGCGTTCCTTCCGGGTGAAGCGGCCTTCTTGATCTCTATGGGAGACAATATCCCGTTCTGGTAGAACAGCAGGTCGATCTCCTTTTGATCCTTGTCCCGATATATAGAAGATCGGCGGCTCCTTTCCGGCGTTCAGATAGCTTTTGTAGATCTCTGAGAACACATAACTCTCAAAAAACGCGCCGGACATAGCCCCTCTTTCTAATGCCTCCGGGTTTCCCCACTTTAAGAGATACGCTGCCAGGCCGGTATCTAAAAAATGGAGCAGCGGCATCTTGACCACACGTTTCAGGATATTGTTGTGATAGGGCTGGACCAGGGCGATGATGTGGGACGATACCAGGATCGACAACCACTTTTTTGCTGTGGGCGCCGATATGCCTGCCGCGTCTGCCAGCTCCTGGTAGACGACCGGCTTAGCCGTATGGGCGGCCACGATCGTCATGAAGTTGTAAAACTGCATCTCATCCGCCACCTGCGCTAAGTCGCGGATGTCCCGCTGGAGATAGGTATCCACATAGGAGCGGTAGTATACCTCCCACTGGACCTCCTCGTCCGCATAAAGCTCCGGCATAGAGCCTCTGAAGATCCTCTGATAGATCTGCTCTAACCCCCGTGGTCTTGTCAACTACGGACGATCAACTGACCTCCATCGGCTTATCACTTGATGATATGATAAACTTTTCTCGTTTCTATCGATCGCCCTATTCGGCGGAACGATCAAATGATCCGTTCGGTCGAGCTCTTCGCAGAAAAGTAAGGTCGATAAAGACTGGCTGCTGGCCTGTCACCGCTCACCGCCACGGTATTTCAAGCAACGAGCAGTTCCGTTCAAACGACCTGGATCATTTCCGGTCGTTTTTATTTTACAAATATTGCATTTTATTCTTGCAATTTTTTCCAATCCATGTTATACTGCTATCATCATACCAGTGGCAAAAAGTCTGAGATCCTGTATGTGTTCGCTTGCAAGAAGATCTTTGGCCTTGGAGCACATCCAAAACATGAGGAAGTTATAGTGTGGATAACGGAAAACGCATCTCTGGAGATGAACTAATCGGATATGCAGGTGATATCTTAGCCGATATCCAGCATCGTACCGGCGGCGGCATCATCTATCTTGACTGTGAGGATAAACAGCATCTGAAGGATCTCTACATAGACCGGCATCACTATAAGATCTTCGGTGAGCGTTACTCCCATTCCGACGATATCCGCTATCTACAGATGATCCGCTTCTTTTGATGATCTAAGGACCGATCGGCCCTGAAAAACCCTATCACACAAAGACATACCTTGCCCACCGTCCGCTTTTCCGTATACTGGTAGCCCTTTTGTATATTGGTGGCTCTTCCGTATAGCGGTAGCCCTTTTATATGCTGGACCAGCAAAAGCAGGCCCTCCTGCACCCACATCTCCTGCAAGAAAGCCTGTTTTTTTATCCATCCTATCCTCTATCGGGTCTTAACTACACTCCAGGTATCAGACATACTCCCGGCACATCCGCCTCACAGTCCACTCTTTAGACCCCACCTGGGCCAGCCAGCGTAGCCGCTCCTGTACCAGCAGGCGTCCCAGCTCCTGCTGCGGACCCGGCATCTGCCGGCATCCCAGCTCCCGCCGTCGTCCCGTCCTCTACCGGCACCAACGTACACGCGCCGCTGCTATCAGCATGATACCGCACGCCATCCCGCTCCAGCTCTGTGTCCGCCGCCATCGCCCCGGAGCTATCCAGATAGTACAAGACCCCGCCGATTTCCTGCCAGCCCGTCTGCATCGCTCCAGAGCCGTCTAAGTAGTACCAAACGCCGCCCACATTCTGCCAGCCCGTCTCCATAGCCCCGGAACCGGCCAGATGATACCAGGTGCCGCCCACGTTCTGCCAGCCCGTCTGCATCACACCGGAGCCATCCAGGTAATACCGGCTCCCGTTCACATCCTGCCAGCCCGTCTCCATGGCGCCGGAGCCGTTCAGATAGTACCAGCTGCCGTTCACATCCTGCCAGCCCGTCTGCATCACGCCGGAGCCGTCCAGATAGTACCGGCTCCCGCCTACATCCTGCCAGCCCGTCTGCATCTGCCCGTTCCCGGCCAGATAATACCAGGAGCCGTCCACATCGGCCCAGCCGGTGCTCATCTCGCCGGATGGCTGGAAATAGTACCTGGCTCCGTCCACCTGCTGCCAGCCGGTGACCATAGCGCCAGAGCTAGCCAGATGGTACCGCTTTCCGCCGATCTCCTGCCAGCCGGTCTGCATCCGGCCGTCATCTGCCATATAGTACCAGCTGCCATCCACCTGCCGCCAGCCGGTGGTCATACGGCCACTCTCCTTCAGATGATACCAGCTCCCGTCCAGCTCTTTCCAGCCGGTAGCCATGCGCCCGGTATCCTCCTCCAGATAATAGCTGCCCTCCGGCATAGTCATCCAGCCCTTTTTCGGGCTTCCGGCCTCGTCCATATAGAACCACCCGGACCCGTCATGGATCCAGGCCGCCTTCTGCATCTGATGATCCTGATAATAGTAGGTGGATCCGCCGATCGTCCGCCATAAGTTCCCCGGAAGGTTCCTGGTATGCTCCGTGAACAGGAAGTCGATATCCACATTCCCCTTGATCCCGTTGACCGAGCCGGTGCTGGTGGCCTGCCACATGGACGGGCTGTGATAGGTGTACATCGCATTATACCGGGCCACCCACACATCATAGTCCAGCTTGGACAGATCGATCTTATTGTTCAGCCAGTATTCATTCGCATACACCATGGGATGATAGCCTGCGGCCTGGATCTTCCGGCAGAAGGCATTGATGATCTCGCTGACCTGGGAAGGGGATAAGGTCCCCAGGGTCCCGCTATCCTCCGCGTCAAAGGCCACCGGGTAGGAGATCGGATAGTCCTTGATCAGGTCCAGCACAAAATCCGCCTCCTGCTCCGCCATCGCCACAGAGGTGGCATAGGAATAGATATAGGCCCCCAGCTGGATCCCAGCGGCGTGGGCCTGCTCCGCGTTGACACGGAAATTCGGGTCCACTGCTCCCTTGTACCGGGTCCCCAGCATGACGAAATCTACATCATCCTGCCGGACCTGGGCCCAGTCGATCTCCTGCTGCCAGTGGGACGCGTCGATCCCTCTGGCGATGGCCCCGTTGATCGGCGTCCCGTCCGCCATCTGGTATGTACTGCCCACCCGCTCCCAAGCATCCGCCAATGCGGTCAACGGCTGCGCCGCCAGCAGGCACAGCCCAACGATCCCGGCAGCACTCTTCTTCAAGGCCCGCCGCCACAGCCCCTTTCGCCCTCTGCACAGACCTTTAAGCTCCCTGCACAGACCAGCTGGCTGGCCCGCCCCGTCTCTTCCTATCTCTTTTATCTCTCTCATGATATCGATACCGCTCCTTTTCTCTCTTCATCCTTACTGTGTTCCGCCGCCGGATAGGCGGTATGCGCTCAGGGCTATCCAGATCGTCCGACCATCTGGACAGCCGCAACCTTTGCATATTATCCTTTATCCTACCAAAAAAAGGGCGGAGGGTCTATTACAAGGAACGGTCTCTTTCTTACGTTTTTCTAAACCGCAGATACCGTACCCTTTCCGCCAAACCCTGCATAAACCATCCTACCCCAATGCCACATCCAGCACCATCATGATCAAAAATCCCATGGCAAACCCCGCCGTCCCGATATGAGAATGGGGATCTCTGGAGGCCTCCGGGATCAGCTCCTCTACCACCACATAGACCATAGCCCCGGCCGCGAAGGCCAAAAGATAGGGCAGAACCGGTGTGATGTAGGCGGACAGGAGGATCGTGAGGAAGGCCCCGATCGGCTCCACCACGCCGGAGGCCGCCCCGTAGAGGAAGGACTTCCTCCGCCCCATCCCCTCTCCTCTTAGGGGCAGGGAGATGATCGCCCCCTCCGGGAAATTCTGGATCGCGATCCCCACGGCTAAGGCAAAGGCATCGGCCATGGTGATCCCGGCGGTGCCGGAGAGCATGCCGGCAAAGATCACCCCTACCGCCATCCCCTCGGGGATATTGTGGATCGTCACCGCCAAGATCAGCATGGCGGTCTTCGAGATGGCCTGGCCGATCCCGTCCCTCTCGCCATCTCCTTTGCCCTCCTCCTTCAGATAGATCTCCGGCACCACCCGGTCTAAGAGCAGCATGGCCCCGATCCCCACGGAAAAACCGACGGCGGCGGGGATGAAAGCCAATGTCTCCAGGCCCTCTGCCATATTGATGGCAGGGATCAAAAGGGACCAGACCGAAGCCGCCATCATGACCCCCGAGGCGAACCCTAAAAGGCTCTTCTGTACGTTCTGCCGCATTTGGCCCATCATAAAAAATACGCAGGCCGCGCCTGCCGTGGTCCCGATAAATGGGATCATCACCCCAAAAAATACGCGCATAGGCATCCTTTCCAAATCCCGACCCGGCCGGGCCGTTCTGCCAGACCAGCCGGATCCGTATCTGCTACTTTTAGCCTATGAATGTATCTTTAAAAGGTGCTTGCCTTACCCGCATCCTCTCTGCTGTCGCTGCCTTGCGCCTATGGAAGGCCTTGCATCAGACCACTCCATCGCCCTTTATCCTGGTCCGCCACCTGGCAGCTATGGACGGTCCAGCGTCCCCTTCCAGGCATATTTCCACACCCGGTTCACACCGACTGCCTGGAACACGGCGCCCTGCACATCGCTCTTTACTAATGCCCGGACCGCCTTCTCGCACACCGGGAAGATCGCCGCCTGCTCCAGCAGGATCTCCTCCGCCTGATGCAAAAGATCCCATCTGGCCTCAGGGTCCCCGCACAGCGGCTCCGTCCCGGCCGCCCTGAGCATCCGGTCATACGTGCTGTCGGACCAGTTGCCATAGTTAAAGGGGGAGTCCGCGGTCCACATGCCCAAAAAAGCCACAGGGTCGCTGTAGTCCGCGCCCCACCGGGCCAGGCCCAGCTCATACTCGCCCTGCCCCATCCGCTCCAGACGCATCTTTTTGGGGACAGGCTCTAAGTCTATGGTCACCCCAGGGAGCGTGGTCTGGATCTCCGCCTGCAGGAACTGCCCCAGCTCCCGGGCCGCTGTGGTATCCTCCACCATCAGGCTGAAGACAAAGTCCTCCCGCCCCAGCTCCCTCTTCGCCTGTGCCAGATAGCGCCGGGCTGCCTCCTCCTGGTCGTCGGTACCCTCCGGTCGATCCTGCCTCGCCTCCCCCAGATCCCTGCTCTTTACTCCCTCTCCACGACCCTTCCGGCTGTCCTGATCGCCCTGCCCGTCCGGCTCCCTTTGACTGTCCCGGAAGTCCCGCCCGTCCGGTCCCTTCACAAACCCGGAGGGGACCGCGCCATAGGCGGCCCTTGAGCCGTCCTTAAGCACCAGGCCCACCGCTGTCTCCCGGTCATAGGCCAGGGAGATGGCCTTCCGCAGGCTCTCATTTTCCAGCCCCGGCACGTTTATATTAGGAGACAGATACCAGAGAGAGCCCAGGGGCAGGGTGACCCCTTCACCGTGATCTGCGTACTGCTCCGCCTGCTCCCCCGAGAGGATGGCCATATCCAGCTCCCCTCTTTCGTAGGCCATCAGCGCCTGCTGGGTGTCCTTGACCACCTGGTAGGCGATCGCCTCCAGACGCACCTCTCCAGCCTGCCAGTAGTCCGGGTTCCTGACCAAAAAGATCTCCTGCGCAGAAGGCTGATAGCTCTCCAGGCAAAAAGGACCGTTAGCCAGGACCGTCTCCGGGGAGGTGCCATAGGGCTTCCCGTACTGCTCCTCACAGCCCTCGAAAAAAGCCTGGTCCATAGGGTAAAAGACCGGCATAGCCAGCATAGATAAAAAATACGGGACCGGCCTTTCCAGCACCACCTCCAAGGTCCTCTCATCGACAGCGCGGATCCCCAGCTCTTCTGGTCCCAGCTTGCCGGCCAGGATCTCTTCCGCGTGGAGGATCCCGGCAGCCTTAAACAGGAGCCCATTTTCATTCCCCTCTCCCGGGTCGATCCCCCGCTGCCAGCCGTAGACAAAATCCTCCGCCGTCACCGGGCTCCCGTCGGACCAAAGGGCTTTCCGCAGGGTGAACCGATAGCCCTCCCCCCCCGGCAGGCTCACCGTCTCCTCTGCCAGGGCTGGGCATACCTCTCCCCCTTCATCCACCCCGTAGAGCCCTTCCATCATGCAGGCGATCACTTCAAAGGATGTACTGTCCACCGCCGCCTGGGGATCCAGGGTGGAGACCTCCGCATCCAGAGGGAGGCGCAGGATCTGCTCCTCTGCCAGCGCCTGACCATCCCGGCTCTGTTCATCCTGACCTTGCCCACCCGGACCCTGTCCGTTCCCGTCCTGCCCCTGCCCGTCACGGCCTTGTCTATCCTGGCTCTCTCCGTCCTGTGCCTGCCGATCCCTCCCGTCACCCATAGCCTGTCCGCCCATATCCACAGCTCTCCGCAGCCCGCCACAGCCTATGACGGATACCGCTGTGGATGCCGCAAAAAGCACGGCCAGGACCACCGCTCTGCCAGCTCTTTTCCCCATATCTCCTCTTCTCCTCATAAGGCCTTCCCTCTTAAAGCCCTCAGCCACTGCCCGATCGCCTATCTATCCCATATAACGCTTTCCCCGATCAAAAATATATCCCCACGGACCGGCCGGTCATTTTCCCGTCAGAAAAAGATAGAAAGAAAAGACGGTCACACCGATCGTAAGGACTAGCGCCACCGCGCATGGAGGCTCACCCGCATACCCCCAGGCATCGGTCCACCACTGACCATGGATCTTTTCTAACGCTTGCAAAACCTTAAATCCATATATTTCTATAGACAAAAAAAGCATCCCACAAATGATCCCGAACGCACCTATAGATCTTTTCACCGTCTTACCTCCATATCTCGGTCTGTTCCTAAGCTAACACGATACTGGATGAAACACACTTTTTTATAAAACAAAAAATACCCATGGGCGTCCCTGCAAAAAACGTCCATGGGCACATAACATCCTGCACTCTATCCTACCACATATCCTTCCGATCGCCAACCCCTTACCGGGACCGATCACCGGGCCTTTAAAGCCCGCATAGCGTTCAGGATCGCGATCACCGACACCCCTACATCGGCGAACACCGCTTCCCACATGTTCGCCACCCCAAATGCGCCCAAGAGCAGCACCGCGGCTTTAACGCCCAGGGCGAACACGATGTTCTGCTTGACGATCATAAGGGTCTTCCGGGAGATCCTGACGACACTGGCGATCTTCCTCACATCGTCGTCCATGAGCACCACGTCCGCCGCCTCGATCGCCGCGTCGGACCCCATGCTCCCCATGGCGATCCCGATATCCGCCCGGGTCAGCACCGGCGCGTCGTTGATGCCGTCGCCCACAAAGGCCAGCCGTTCTCCTGCAGGCTGCTGCCTTAACAGCTCCTCCACCCGGCTCACCTTATCCGCCGGCAAAAGCTCGGCGTGGACGCCGTCCAGCCCCAGCTCCCCTGCCGTGGCCTGGGCCACCTCTTTTCGGTCTCCAGTCAGCATGACGCACCGCTTTACGCCCACCTGCTTCATATCCCGGATCGCATCCCTGGCGCCGTCCTTGATGGTGTCGGAGATCACGACCGCCCCCACAAATGCCCCGTCATAGGCCACATACACCACGGTGCCCATGCTCCTGCACTCCACATAGGGGATCTGCATCTGCTCCATCAGCTTCCGGTTCCCCACTAGGACCGTCCTGCCCTCGATCTTCGCCCGGATCCCGTGGCCGGGGATCTCCTCCCCCTCCTCCACCAGGCCCACCTCCACCGGCTTTCCATAGGCGGCCTTGATGGGCGCGGCGATCGGGTGATCCGAATAGCTCTCGCCGTAGGCGGCCAGGCGCAGCACCAGCTCCTCATCCCCCTCCGGGGCCATGATCTGGGTCACCTTGAACTCTCCCTTGGTCAATGTGCCGGTCTTATCAAATACGATGGTGGTCATCTCGGCCACCGCCTCCAGGAAATTGCTCCCCTTTACCAGCACCCCGATCCTGGAGGCCGCTCCGATGCCGCCGAAAAATCCCAGGGGGACCGAGATCACCAGAGCGCAGGGACAGGAGATCACCAGGAAGATACAGGCCCTCCTGATCCACTCCCCCCAGCCGCCTCCGATGACCAGCGGCGGCACCACCGCCAGGATGACCGCTCCCACTGTGACCACCGGCGTATAATACCGGGCAAAACGGGTGATGAAGTTCTCCACCTTGGCCTTCCGGTTCCCTGCGTTCTCCACCAGCTCCAGGATCTTCGCCACGGTGGAATCCTCAAAGGCCTTCGTCACCTGCACCTTCAGGATGCCATTGCCATTGACACAGCCGCTGATGACCTCATCTCCTGCCGACGCCCTGCGGGGGACCGATTCCCCGGTCAATGCCGCCGTATCGATCATGGACGTGCCTTCCACCACGACCCCGTCCAGAGGGATCCGCTCCCCGGCCCTGATCACGATGATATCCCCCGGCTCCACATCATCCGGATCCACCTGCACCAGCTGCCCATCCTGTTCGATATTGGCAAATTCCGGGCAGATATCCATCATATCCGCGATCGACTGGCGGGAACGGCTCACCGCGTAGTTCTGGAACAGCTCCCCCACCTGGTAAAAGAGCATGACCGCCAGGGCCTCCAGATATTCGCCCACCCCAAAAGCGCCGAAGGTGGCGATCATCATCAGGAAATTCTCATCAAATATCTGGCCGTGGCGGATATTCCTCGCCGCCTTCCAGATGATATCATACCCGATCAGGAGATAGGGCAAAAGGTAAGCGATAAAGCCTGCCGGGAAATGCCCCAGCCAGGGAAATGCCCCGCTCTTATCTCCGATCAGCAGCCCGGCAAAGCACACGGCAGTCACCAGGATGCGGGCCAGCATCTTTTTCTGTTTCTCGGTCATGCTCTGACACAGCCTCCTTACTTATAGAAAGTATCGCATCCTTCTGGCCGGTCTGCGCAGGGTCTGTCCCCGCAACGCAAGGGCAGCTGCTGCGCCGACCGTACAACGCCAGAAAGCGTTTTGGTCCGTCTGCGGTGCAGACATGGGGATCACATCAAGATCTTACAATCCGGCTCCACCTTCGCGCAGCAGGCCTTCACCTGCTCTAAGATCTGCTCGAACCGGTCGTCCTCCGCGTCGATGATCATCTTCTGCATCATAAAGCTGACGCTGGCGTCATGGACGCCGGGGATCTTCTTGATCGCGTCCTCCATCTTTGCCGCACAGTTGGCACAATCTAAGTCCTGTAATTTAAATTTTTTCTTCATCTTTGTTCCCTCTCTTTCTCTGTCCTTCCTACATTTTTTGTTCTCTCCCGAGAGCCCGCTGTCACTTCCCTCTCCCCAGTCTGCTCTGCTGTCTCTCCTCTCCTCCAGCCAGGCCCTCATCCATACAGCAGACCGTCACTCGTCGATATGCTCCCTCCCCTGGAAGATGATCGTCCGCACATGGTCGTCCGCCAGGGAATAGAAGACCTGCTTGCCCTCCTTGCGGTTCTTCACCAGCCTGGACTGCTTTAGGATCTTCAGCTGGTGGGAGATCGCCGACTGGGTCATGTTCAAGGTCTGAGCGATGTCACAGACACAAAGCTCCGCCTCGAACAGCACATACAAGATCCGGATCCGGGTGGAATCCCCAAAGACCTTGAACAGCTCCGCCAGATCATACAGCGTATCCTCATCCGGCATCTTCTCGTTCACTTCCTTCACCAGCTCCTCATGGACCTGGTAAACATCACAACACTCCACATCATGGATCGCCAAATACTCGCCTCCTTCCTGTTCATACTTTAACATATTTTCATATGAATGATCGTTCATGTGTTTATATTATTACTTCTACTGGGAAATGTCAAGGATCTTTACCAAGAAAGTATACGACTCTGACATGGAAATTAATGGTGTCTTATTACTTATTGTAAAATTTTTCTTTCCGGAATAAACTCAGGATCTTCGGGCTCCGTGAGAGAGAACGCTTTTATGTCCTCTGGTATGACCCGGACCACCAGGTCTGCCCCTCTAAGAAAAAGCATACCTGACCAAACTTTTTCTTGACACCGCCGCCAAACCGCATTATACTATCCTCAGCAAAACAAAGATCTTCAGGGCAGGGTGTGAGTCCCTACCGGTGGTATAGCCCACGAGCCGCAAGGCATGATCCGGTTTGATCCCGGAGCCGACAGTATAGTCTGGATGAAAGAAGAGAACAGCCGCAGAGGACATGGTCCTTTTTCTGTGTCGGTATAAGTGAACGTCAACGCTCTGAGATGGTCTTCCATTTCAGAGCGTTTTTGTTTGGCGTATCCTTGCCCGGACAGATCCTTATGGACCATCGGACCAGCCGGTCATCTGATCGTCACAAAGCCCTGGACCCTATGTCCAGGGCTTTTTCCTTTGCCAGGCCTTTGATGGACCTGGCAGAGGACACATGCCATCCATGACGATCCGACCGGCGTGACTCGCGTACCTGGACACATGCCGCCTGCCCGGCGACAGACTCTCGCGGTAAAAAGGAGGACTAGACATGGACGACCCGAAAATGGACGACCGAAAATACATGGCCCTGGCCTTAGAGCTGGCCAAAAAAGGCCTGGGATGGACCTCACCGAACCCAATGGTGGGCGCTGTCCTGGTAAAGGACGGCCGGATCATCGGCCAGGGCTATCACGCCCGGTACGGGGATCTCCACGCCGAGCGGAGCGCCCTGGCCGCCTGCACAGAAGACCCGGAGGGGAGCACCCTCTATGTCACCCTGGAGCCCTGCTGCCACCGGGGCAAGCAGCCGCCCTGTACCGACGCGATCCTGGCGGCAAAGATCGCCCGGGTGGTGGTAGGCTCCGGGGACCCTAACCCGCTGGTGGCCGGAAAAGGCATAAAGCTCCTGCAGGACCACGGCCTGTCCGTCACCCAGCACGTTCTGGAAAAAGAATGCCTGGCCTTAAATGAAGTGTTCTTCCACTACATCCGCACCAAACGCCCCTATGTGGTCATGAAATACGCCATGACCATGGACGGGAAGATCGCCGCCTATACCGGCGCTTCCAAATGGATCACCGGGGAGGCCGCCCGGGCCCATGTCCAGACCTTGCGCCACCGGTACCGGGGGATCATGGCCGGGATCGGCACCGTGCTGGCGGACGATCCCCTGCTCACCTGCCGCATGGAAGGAGGAAGGGACCCTGTACGGATCATCTGCGACACAGATCTTAGGATCCCCCTCTCCTCCCAGATCATCCGGACAGCCGATGCCGTCCCCACGATCATCGCCACCTGCTGCGGGGAGGAACGCCTTCCTGCGGCTTTCGGGATGGCTGCAGGGAGGCGAGATCTGACAGACGCTCAGGTCCTCCCAAAAAAGATCGAGGCCTGCCGCAGCGCCGGCTGTCAGATCCTCACCCTGCCGGAGCGTGACGGACATGTGGACCTCATGGCGCTGATGGAACGGCTGGGCGCCATGGGCATCGACAGCATCCTTTTAGAAGGCGGCATGACCTTAAACTGGTCCGCCCTGGAGAGCGGCATCGTGGATAAGGTGCTGGCCTATATCGCCCCCAAGCTCTTAGGCGGCCTTTCGGCCAAGTCTCCCGTAGGCGGTACAGGCTTTCCCCACCCGGATCAGGGGATCCGGCTAATGGACAGCAAGCTCTCCACATTAGACGGGGATATCCTGATCGAGAGCAGGGTATGTCATGCTGTCCGCCAAGATGAAAAGGAGGTGCATCCATATGTTCACCGGGATCATTGAAGAAGTGGGGACGATCCGGCAGATCCAGCGGGGAGCGGCTTCCGCCGTCCTCCACATCCAGGCCTCTCTCATCCCCAGTGATGTAAAAGTAGGCGACAGCATCGCCGTCAATGGGATCTGCCTGACCGTCACCTCCTTCCACCGCCGGGGCTTCACCGCCGACGTGATGCACGAGACCCTGGACCGCTCCTCGCTGGCAAGGGCAAAGCCGGGGAGCCATGTGAACCTGGAGCGGGCCATGGCGGCAGACGGCCGCTTCGGCGGTCATATCGTCTCCGGCCATGTGGACGGCACCGGGACCGTCCAGGAGATCCGCCGGGATGACAATGCCGTCTGGTACCAGATCCAGGCCAGCCCCCATATCCTGCGCTATATCGTGGAAAAAGGCTCCGTCGCTATCGACGGGATCAGTCTGACCGTGGCAAAGGTGGACGCCCTCTCCTTCGCCATCTCCGCCATCCCCCACACCGTGGCCATGACCACCCTGCGGGAACGGCAGATCGGCGACCTGGTGAACCTGGAGACCGATATCATCGGAAAATATGTGGAGCGTTTCCTCTGCCCCCATCCCGGCCAGGCTGCCCCACCGGACGCCTTGGCAAAAGCGCTGTCCCACGGAGCCCTCCAGGCCCCCCAAAAAACAAGCGGCCCACACAGCCACGACGGTAAAAAAGAACGCTCAGGCATCACCCTGGACTTTCTTTCCCAAAACGGCTTTTGACCGATCGACAGAAGGCAAAAACCCCACGGAAATGTCTGGCAGATACCCCCGCAAACCTGGACCGGGGGCTGCACACAAAATGCCAAAAAAGGACGTTTTGGCGCTGTATGGTCAGCGCGGCAAGTACCTTGCTCTGCCGGGCAGACCCTGCGCAGACCTACCATAAGGATCCGATACTTTCATGATAACGATCGTAATGACTGACGAAAAGGAGGGACCACCCATGTCCACATTTGCCACCATCCCACAAGCGCTTAAAGACCTGCAGGAAGGCAAGATCATCCTGGTGACCGACGATCCGGACCGGGAAAATGAGGGGGACTTTATCTGTGCCGCCCAGTATGCCACCACCGCCAATGTCAATTTTATGGCCACCCACGGAAGGGGGCTGATCTGCATGCCCATGTCCGAAACCTACGTGCGCCGCTTAAAGATCCCCCAGATGGTGACCTGCAACACCGATAACCACGAGACTGCCTTTACCGTATCCATCGACCATGTGAGCACCACCACCGGGATCTCTGCCGCGGAACGGTCCGTCACCGCCTTAAAGTGTGTGGACGAAGACGCTAAGCCGGAGGATTTCCGCCGCCCCGGCCATATGTTCCCCCTGCTGGCCAAGAAGAACGGGGTCCTGGAGCGGAACGGCCACACCGAAGCCACCGTGGACCTGATGCGGCTGGCCGGTTTAAAGGAATGCGGGCTGTGCTGTGAGATCATGGGGGAAGATGGGACCATGATGCGCACGCCGGAGCTGATCCGGCTGGCTGAGAAATGGGGCCTGACCTTCATCACCATCAAGGACCTGCAGACCTACCGGAAGCGCCATGAAAAGCTGGTAGATCAGATCACCGCCACCAAGATGCCCACAAAGTACGGCCAGTTCATGGCCTACGGCTATGTGGACCGCGTCAGCGGCGAGCACCATGTGGCTCTGGTAAAGGGGGATATCGGGGACGGGAAGGATGTGCTCTGCCGGGTCCACTCCGAATGCCTCACCGGCGACACCTTCGGCTCCCTGCGCTGCGACTGCGGCCAGCAGTTCGCCGCCGCCATGACCAGCATCGAAAAGGAAGGGCGGGGCATCCTCCTCTACATGCGCCAGGAGGGGCGGGGTATCGGCCTGATCAACAAACTCCGGGCCTATGAGCTGCAGGAAAAAGGGATGGATACCTTAGAGGCGAACCTGGCCCTAGGCTTTGCCGGTGACCAGCGGGAATACCACATCGGCGCCCAGATCCTCCGGGACTTGGGGGTCAAGACCCTGCGGCTCTTGACCAATAACCCGGATAAGATCTACCAGCTGGCCGACTTTGGCATGGAGATCACCAAGCGGGTACCCATCCAGATGGACGCCACGGCAGAGGACCTGTTCTATCTGAAGACCAAGCAGAAGAAGATGGGACACATCCTATATTATAATTGATCGATCATGATCGATCCGGCATGGCTGACCGCAACGGTCGATCCGGCAGGCTGCCGCAAAAAGACGACCGTATAAAGACCGTAGTATAAAGACAGATCCCCCGGCATTGCCGGGGAAGGGATAAGGAGGATACACCCATGAAAACATTTGAAGGAAACCTGGTAGCAAGAGAGATCAAGATCGGCATCGTCGCCGCCCGTTTCAACGAGTTCATCACCTCTAAGCTGGTGAGCGGCGCGATCGACGGCCTCACCCGTCACGACGTGAAAACAGAGGACATCCATGTAGCATGGGTCCCCGGCGCCTTTGAGATCCCCCTGATCGCCTCCAAGATGGCAAAGAGCGGCAAGTACGACGCCGTGATCTGCTTAGGCGCGGTGATCCGTGGCAGCACCAGCCACTATGACTATGTGTGCAGCGAGGTCTCTAAAGGCATCGCCTCCGTCTCCCTGTCCAGCCAGATCCCCGTGATGTTCGGCGTCCTCACCACCGAGAACATCGAGCAGGCCATCGAGCGGGCAGGCACCAAAGCCGGGAACAAGGGCTACGACTGCGCCCTAGGCGCGATCGAGATGGTCAACCTGATCCGGGAGATCGAGGGATAGGATGCCGCTGTCACTTCACAGGCTGGGCAGATGGTCTGCTACGGGCGGGGGCGGGGATGTGAAAAGTGTTACTTTTCACAGGTAATATCCCGCGAGGTGTTTCTTGTGAGCAAAGGTCACAGGAAACCCGAGGATCGCAGCGCCAAAATGGGCGGTCAGCCCATTTTGTGTGCATTCAGTTGCTGTGAACGGCGTAACCGTGAACAGCAACTGAAAAGTATGGATGCCGTTATGATCTTGTCATATGGTGACAACAGCCACGATCTGTGCTATAGTGGAATGAACCTGAGCGCGGCCCTCCGCCCTTCAAAGGCCTGCAGCAGAGAGACCTGGGAGGGGCAGAGGGCGCACACAGCATAGAGATAGAAAAGAGGCGTTGCGATCATGACCGACCACCCATCCCAGACCAAGACCGGCACATCGGCTAAGAATGATTTCTCCAAAGGGAGCGTCGTGGGGAACATCCTGCGGCTGGCCCTCCCCATGACCTTAGCCCAGCTGATCAATGTATTGTATAATATCGTGGACCGGATCTTTATCGGCCGGATCCCGGAGGATGCCACCATGGCCCTCACCGGCTTAGGGCTCTGCCTGCCGATCATCTCCATGGTGATGGCCTTTGCCAATCTGTTCGGCATGGGCGGCGCACCCCTTTGCTCCATCGAGAGGGGCCGGGGCAATGAGACCGAAGCGGAAGCGATCATGGGCAATTCCTTCATCCTGATGGTCCTCTGCGGCGCCGTCCTGACCATTTTAGGGCTAGCCTTTAAGCGGCCCATGCTGTATCTGTTCGGCGCGTCGGAGCAGACCCTTCCCTATGCGGAGAGCTATGTGACCATCTATCTTTTAGGGAGCCTTTTCGTCATGGTGGGCCTGGGGATGAACAGCTTCATCAATTCCCAGGGCTTCGGCCTGATCGGGATGCTGACCGTGCTCTTAGGCGCGGTCTCCAATATCATCCTGGACCCGATCTTCATCTTTGTCCTGGATCTGGGCGTCCAGGGAGCCGCCTGGGCCACGATCATCTCCCAGGGGCTCTCCGCCTGGTGGATCCTCCGTTTCCTGACGGGCGATCAGGCGATCTTAAAGCTAAAACGGCAGGCCTTCCGGCTAAAACGCCAGCGGGTCCTGTCCATCATCGGCCTGGGCTTATCCGGCTTTACCATGTCGATCACCAACAGCACCGTCCAGATCCTCTACAATGTAAGCCTGTCCCGCTACGGCGGCGATCTATATGTGGGGATCATGACCGTGATCAATTCCGTCCGGGAGATCATCTCCCTCCCCGTCCAGGGGATCACCCACAGCGCCCAGCCGGTCATGGGGTTCAATTACGGCGCGAAAGCCTACGGGCGGGTCAAACGGTCGATCCTCTTCATATCGGCGGTCTCCATCGGCTACACCCTGGCAGCCTGGGGCCTGGTCCACGGCTTCCCCGGTTTTTTCATCTGGATCTTCAATCAGGACGCGGACCTGATCGCCGCCGGGATCGGCGCCATGCAGATCTACTATTTCGGCTTCTTCATGATGTCCCTGCAGTTCGCGGGCCAGTCCGTGTTCACCGCTCTCGGAAAGTCGAAAAAGGCGGTCTTCTTCTCCATCTTCCGGAAGATCGTGATCGTGAGCCCGTTGATCTTGCTCCTGCCGAAGATCCCCGGCCTTGGCACGGACGGGATCTTCATGGCCGAGCCCATCTCCAATTTTGTCGGCGGCCTGGCCTGCTACGGCACCATGCTCTGTACGGTGTGGCGGGAGCTGAGCCGGGAACAGAAAGCCGTCTAGCGGATATCCATAGCCAAACCTCCATACACCCGGCGGGCAGGTGCGCCGCACCTATAAAGATCTGGCAGGCGCGTTTGGCATACCTGGATGCATGCCGCCTATCCGGCGGCGGACTTTCATCGTAAGAGGGGGCTGTCGCGATCTTGCGACAGCCCCCGGCCTTATATCTCTCCTATACGATCTCTTATCTTAAGCCTCTCTATACGATCTCTTATCCCAAACCTTTTCTCCGAGCCCCACCTGCATTTCCGTTCCATGATGCTGTAAGGCACTCCGATCGTCTTACAGGCAAAAAAAGCATATCCCTTATCCCTTTCCCTGTCAAAAGACTGCGGTCGGCTACACGCCTACACGCCCATAGCCCTCTCCCGCTCCAGCCTTTTGAACAGCCGTCCCAATACGCAGACCGCCGCGATAGCCAGCACCACCTCTGCCGTGAACTGGGCATAGGCAAGGCCGTACAGCGGGAACAGGTAGTTCAGCACGTAGAGGGCCGGGATCTCCAGGATGATCTTCCGCATGATGGCGAAGATAAATGCCTCCCGTCCCATGCCCACCGCCTGGAACACACCCACTGCCAGAAAATCCATGCACAGGAAGGGGAGCCCTAAGCAAAAGCCCCGAAGGAACCGGCTCCCGTAGGCGATGATGGCCTCATTGCGCATGAACAGGGCGATCACCTGTCCGGCGAAGACATAGTAGAGTACGCTGGCCAGGGTGATAAAACTTAAGGAGGCCTTGGCGGAAAAGAAGATGGTCCCCTTCATCCGTTCATGGATGCGGCTAGAATAGGTATAGCTGATCAGCGGCATGATCCCCTGGGAGATCCCCATGGCGATGTACATGGGGATCATGTACACCTTCTGGGAGATCCCCATGGCGGCCACCGCGTCCGTTCCGAAGGAAGAGGTAAAATTGTTCAGGATGGTCATGCCGGTCACATTGAGCAGGTTCTGGATCGAGGCCGGGATCCCCACCCCGCAGATCCCTAAGACGATCGCCGGCTGCAGGGAGAGCTTTTTCGGATGGACACAGATGTAGCTGCTCTTCCGCTTTACATAGAACAGGACCAGGAAATAGCCGCAGGCCACGCAGTTGGATAAAAAGGTGGCCAGCCCGGCGCCCTCCGCCCCCATCCCTAAGCCCCAGGGCAGGATGAAGATCGGGTCTAAGATGATGTTCAGCAGACAGCCGCTCATGGTCCCCAGGCTGGCATGGAGGGCCGCGCCTTCCGAGCGGACCATATAGGCCATCACCACGTTCATGATCGCCGGGATCGCCCCGAAGCTGACCGTCCACTTCATATAGGCCGCCGTGGCCACGGTGGTCTCTGCATCTGCACCCAAAAGCTGCAGGAGCGGCTGCTTTAATACGGTACAGAGAAGGGCCAGAAGGGCCCCGCCGGACAATGCGCAGTAAAAGCCGAAGGCCGAGCTGCGCCTCACCATATCAAATTCTTTTCGTCCCAGGGCGCGGCTCATCATGCTGGAGGTCCCTACGCCAAAAAGGTTGTTGACCGCGTTAAATGCCAACAGGACCGGTGCCGCCAGGGTGACCGCCGCATTTTGGATCGGATCGCCCGCCATCCCTACAAAATAGGTATCCGCCAGGTTATAGAGCACCATCACCAGCGAGCTGATGATCGTAGGGATCGCCAGCTTGGCCACCGCCCTGGGTATGGGGGTCCTTTCGAACAGATCGATCTTTGATGCATCCGGCATATCTTTCCATCTCCTTCTATAAGTAACACAAGCGGTCCCTTCCGGCACCGCTCTGTCCACATGTATACCTTACGGGTCGCTCCCTTTCTATCGATCACAGTCAGCTTACAGCCCCTACCGATGGCGCCCCTTCCGCTCAAATTCCTGCTCGTGCCATTCAAACCGCCGCAGGTTCTCCAGGGAAGCGCCCAGCAGCTCGATCAGCTCGCTCTCCGGCATGACGGGTGTGTAAAAAGGCCCCTGCTGCAGATCGCAGCCAAAACGGTCCAGGCACTCCTTCTGCCGCTGGGTCTCCACCCCTTCCGCGATCACCTGCTTGTCCATCTTTTTCGCGATCTGGACCAGGCCGGCATTGACCGGAGCTGACTTGGGGTTGTTTTCCAGCTGCCAGATGAACAGCCGACTGAACTTCACCGCATCCACCGGAAGATCGAAGATCTTCATCAATCCTGTGCCGCCGGAGCCAAAGTTCGACAAGATCAGCTCTACGCCCAGCCAGGAAAGGTGCTGCAGGATGGACGAGATATTGGCGTAAGCGTTATCTGCGGCGTATTCGTCGATCTCGATCGCCAATTTCTTCGGCGGGATATGATACTTGTCGATCACCCGCCCCATCTCCTGGATGAGGTCCCGCTGTAAGAACAGCATCGATGAGAGGGGGATCGAGATCGAGTCAAATCCCACACCGGCCTCTAAGAGGCGGGCCACCAGTGCCGCCGCCTTGTCCAGTGCATAGTACTCCACCTGCCGGATCTGCCCCGTATCCTCCGCGATCGGCAGATATTCCCCATGGCTGACCATCCCGACATTTTCTATAAATATCCGCATGATAAAGCTGGCCCGGGTGAACCTCTTCAGCTTTCTGTCATAGGTGGGCCGATAACTGATCTCCACCTCATCCTTGGCGATCGCGGTGCTCAAGTACCGGGCGATCGCCTGCTGGCGCGTGAACTGGGCGTGCAGCGCCTGATCGTACACCACATACTGGTCCCCCCCAAGCTCCGCCGCCTGGGAAGCCGCCATATCCAGGCACTTTAGCATCTCGGCAGCATTAGAAGCATAACCCGGATACGCACACAGAGCGATCTGGGCCGAACAGACGCAATCCGTATCCCCGATCATCCAGTTCCGGTTGAACCGCTCCAGCAGCTCTTCCGCCGTCCGTATGGCCTCCTTCATGGTCCGGTCCCGCATGATGATGATGGACTCCACGCCCACATAGCGATAGACTGTACAGCCGGTCTTTTTCTCCAGATACCGCATGATCTCTTCCAGCAGCGTATCGCAGTATTCAAATCCGAACAGATTGTTCATCTGCTTAAAGTTTTCAATATACAGCTTCATCACCACGCCGTGGTTCTGCATCAAGAACTGTGCTTCCAGACGGCTGAAGCAGAGTCTGCCCTCGTTCCTGCGGTCCTCCACCTCCACCAGTTCCCGCGGCTGCCGGCCGGCCAGATCCGTCCCTGCCGCCCGCCGCTTCTCTTTTTCCTTTTTGCCAAAAAGGCCCATGCCCATCCTCCCCGATCTTATCCATTTCCCTGCCCTGTCTTATGGAACCTCTATCAAGATCTTTTCATGCATCTTCCGGCTCTCCAAAAAAAGAACGGTCCAGATGACATCCGGACTATCGCCAGAAGATATCTCTGTCGAGAGCATACCATGATCTGGGAAAAGAAGCAAGGCTTTCCTTTTTCCTCCATAAGGGGTATAATGGAGGAGCAAAGTTTTTTCGACCGCGCCGCGGCGCCCGATACCAAGGAGGTATAAATATGGAAAACCAAACGAAACAAGGCGTACTGGAACGGGCCTTCCGCCTTTCCGAACACCACACGGATGTCAAGACCGAGGTGATCGCCGGCATCACCACCTTCATGACGATGGCCTATATCCTGGCTGTCAATCCAAACATCTTAAGTGACGGGGGCATGGACCGGGGGGCCGTGTTCACCGCCACCGCGCTGGCCTCTCTCGTGGCCACCCTGCTGATGGCCGGGCTGGCCAACTATCCCTTTGTCCTGGCCCCCGGGATGGGGCTGAACGTCTATTTTGCCTACACGGTGGTGCTCCAGATGGGCTACACCTGGGAGATGGCCCTGGCCGCCGTATTTGTGGAAGGCCTCCTGTTCATCATCCTGTCTCTGACCAATGTCCGCGAAGCGATCTTCAACGCGATCCCCATGAACTTAAAGCATGCCGTATCGGCTGGCATCGGCCTGTTCATCGCCTTTATCGGCCTGCAGAACGCCAAGGTGGTGGTGGACGGCGCTACCCTGGTCTCCTTCTATTCCTTTAAAGGCTCCCTGGACGCAGGCACCTTCTCCTCGGAGGGGATCACGGTTCTGCTGGCTCTGATCGGTATCCTGGCCACGTCCGTCCTGCTGGTCAAGAACATAAAGGGCGGCATCCTCTGGGGGATCTTGATCACCTGGATCCTGGGGATCGGATGTGAGCTGACCGGGCTGTACGCGCCGGACCCGGATCTGGGGATGTTCAGCGTCCTGCCGGACTTTAGCGCCGGCTTAGGTGTCCCCAGCATGGCGCCCACCTTCCTGAAGATGGATTTCACCAACCTTTTGTCCTTTAATTTCATCACCGTCATGCTGGCCTTCCTGTTCGTGGATATGTTCGACACCTTAGGGACCCTGATCGGCGTGGCCTCCAAGGCAGACATGCTGGATAAGGACGGGAAGCTGCCCAAGATCCGCAGCGCGCTGCTGGCGGACGCGGTAGGCACCTCCGTAGGCGCCATGTTCGGCACTTCCACCACCACCACCTTTGTGGAGAGCGCTTCCGGCGTGGCCGAGGGCGGACGGACTGGCCTCACCGCCCTGGTATCCGCTCTGCTCTTCGGACTGTCCCTGTTCCTGTCCCCGATCTTCCTGGCGATCCCTTCCTTCGCCACCGCACCGGCGCTGATCGTAGTGGGATTCCTGATGGTGACCTCGATCCTAAAGGTGGACTTTCACGACTACACTGAAGCCATCCCCTGCTACATCTGCCTGATCGCCATGCCCTTCATGTACAGCATCTCTGAAGGCATCGCCATGGGGGTCATCTCCTATGTGGTCATCAATCTGGCCGCCGGGCGGGCGAAGGATAAGAAGATCAGCCTGCTGATGTATGTACTGGCTGTGCTGTTCGTGTTGAAGTACATATTCCTGTAGGGATAGAAAGGTTACCTATCCTTAGGTTGGCTGAAAGGTCCGCGCAGGGCGGGGCCTGCGCTACTTAACTGGCGGACCTTTTGGCCAACGCTAGAGCCCTTACAGGTTCTGGGTATACCGGCAGGAGGGGAAATTCCCGCAGCCTAAGAAGGGACCGTACCGCCCGTTCCTTTTGATCAGCTCCCCGCCGCATCTGGGGCATTTTCCGGCGCTGCTGCCTGGTCTGGCAGGGTCTACGGCGGCGGCAGCTTCTGCCCCTGCGCGTCCTCCGGCCTCTGCCGACAGCTGCCCCATCCTTTCATAGCAGGTCTCGTTCATCCGGCAGTCGTTCAATGCCCGGTGAGCCCCCTCTGTGCTGATCCGAAAATGCGCCGCCAGATCCGTCAGGCGATGGCGGCGCAGCTGGGGCAGGCAGCGCCTGGCCATGGGCAGGGTGTCGATATAGTCGTTGGGCAGCTCCTTGCCTAGCTCTTCCGAAAGGGCCTGGTACAAAAATTTCATGTCAAAGCTGTGGATATTGTGGCCTACCAGCACAGAACTGCCGATAAAGGCCAGGAACTGCTCTAAGGCTTTCGCGGCCTTGGGCGCTCCCGCCACCATCTGATCGGTGATCCCATTCACCCTGGAGGCCGCCATGGGGATCGGGCATCCCGGATCCACCAAGGTGGAAAAGGTGCCGCAGACCTTCCCCTTCTCTACTTTTATGGCCGAGATCTCGATGATCTTATCCTCCAGGGGGCTGAGCCCCGTCGTCTCCAGGTCAAATATCACATGATCCGGCACATAGCCGTACAGCTGCCTTCCCCGTCTTCCTCTTGCCATCTTCTCCTCCGTATCCTGATCCGTATCCTGATCTGTATCTTTATCTGTGGATCCTCATCGTGCGTCTCCCCATCTCATGGGTGTATCCGGCCCTGCCCCCAGCCAAAAAAGCAGCTGCAGGGACCGATCATCTACAGGAGACCGCCGCCTTGCAGCCGCAGGGACCGGTCTCTTCCCAGTACCCGGCTCTCATAGCAGCACCAGCTTCCCGTCCTGCACCTCCAGCCGGCAGCTGCCTCCCTTTTTCAGCCGTCCGAACAGTAACAGCTCCACCAAAAGGGGCTTTACCTCCCCGGCGATCACCCGGTCGATCTCCCTGGCTCCGTATTCCTGCGTGATCCCGGCCCGGCACACATGGGCCTTGGCCTCCGGGGATATGGTGAGCGTCACCTTCCGGCCCGCCAACTTCGCCACAAGCTCCGCCAGCTTCTTCTCCGTGATCCTTTCGGCCATCGCCTCATCCATAGCATTAAAGAACACGATGCGGCTCAAGCGGTTGCGGAATTCCGGCTGGAAGGTCTTATCCACCGCCTCGGCCAACGCGTCCATGTCCGCCGCCCCGCTGCCAAAGCCGATCCTACTCTTCCCTGCCTGTCTGGCCCCCGCGTTCGAGGTCATGATCAGGATGATGTTCCGAAGATCCGCCTGCCGCCCCTGGTTATCCGTCAATGTCCCGTAGTCCATCGCCTGCAGGAGCACATTATAGATATCCGGATGGGCCTTTTCGATCTCGTCTAACAGCAGGACCCCATGGGGGCTGCGGCGGATCTTCTCCGTCAGCAGGCCGCCCTCTTCGTAGCCCACATAGCCGGCCGGGGCCCCGATCAGCTTCGCTACCGCGTGCTTTTCCGCGTACTCGCTCATATCGAACCGGATGAAGGCGATCCCCAGCTCCGCTGCCAGCACCTTGGCCAGCTCCGTCTTTCCCACGCCTGTAGCGCCCACGAACAGGAAGCTGGCGATCGGCTTATCTTCATCGTTCAAGCCGGCCCTGGAGAACTTCACCGCATTGCACACCTGCTCTACTGCCCTTTCCTGACCGAAGATCCTGGCCTTCAGCTGTCCCTCCAGCAGGGCCAGCTTCTCCACATCGTCTTTTTCCACCGTCTGTAAGGGGATGCCGCAGGTCTGGGATAGCACCTTCTCGATCAGCCTTTTGTCCACCTTCTGGCTCCTCTGCTTTAACGGGTGGAGATGGCGGTAGGCCCCCGCCTCATCGATCAGATCGATCGCCTTATCCGGAAGGTAGCGTTCATTGACAAAACGGCTGCTCAAGTCCACCGCGTATTCCAGCACCCCAGGCCCGTAGGACACCTGATGGAAATGCTCATAGCCCTCCTGGAGGCCCTTTAGGATCTTCACGGCCTCTTCCTTTGTGGGCTCCTTGATCTTCACGTTCCCGAACCGGCGCACCAAGCTCCGGCTGCCGGAAAAATGCTTCTTATATCCCTCATAGGTGGTGGCCCCGATGAACCGGATATGCCCGGCCGCCAGATAGGGCTTTAGGAGGTTTGCCGCATCCAGGCTGCCGCCGTTCACCGCTCCCGCCCCCACGATATTGTGGATCTCATCTACATAGAGGATGGGCTTCTCTTCCTTAGCCAATCCGTCCATGATCTTCTTGAACCGTTTTTCAAAGTCCCCTCTGTACTGGGTCCCCGCCAGGAGCCCGCCTAGATCTAAGGCATACACCCGTGCGCCCAGGAGCGGCTCTGGCACGCGCTCCTCCACGATCTGCCTGGCCAGCCCGTAGGCCAGGGCGGTCTTCCCCACGCCAGGCTCTCCGATGTGGAGCACATTGTTCTTATCCTTCCGGCACAGGATCTGGATCGTCCGCTCCAGCTCCTCCTCCCGCCCGATCAGCGGGTTCTTGTCCATGCAGGTGACGTTCATGTCCTCCAGATAGCTTTTCCATCGCTTTCCCCTGGCCTGGTCCTCCTCTGCGTCGGCCTCATCCTCATAACGGTCGCCGGCCTCTGAGCCGTCTCCTGTCTCCTGCCATCCCGCCGATGCCCCTCCCCTGCTGTCCCCGGCAGCGCTCCCGCCCTTTCTGGCGGGACCCCCGGTCCTCTCTGCAGATCCCTGGTCTCCCTCTGCCGTCCTCTGTCCGGCTCCTTCCCGACTCTCGGCCCGCTCCCTGGCGATGCTGGCTCTGGACAGCTCGCCTAAAAGCTCCACTGTATCTACGCCCTGGACGGCCAGGTAATATACGGCAAAGCTGTCCTCCAGGTGCAAGATCGCCGCCAAAAGATGGTTCACATCCACCTGGGACCGGCTGCTGACATGGGCTTGGCTCTCGGCCATCTTAAGCACCTGCTCCGTATCTGCCGTCAGCCTGGCTCCCGACCCTTCGCCCACATTCCCGGCCTGTTCCTTGACAAAGCGGAGGAGATCAGCCCGCAGCTTCTCTATATCTCCCCCGCCCTCTTCAAACGCTTCTGAAAGATCCTCGTCAAAGGTCGCTCCATATAACATATGCTCTGGCATAAAGTAGCGGTGGCCCTCCTTCCTGGCCAGGCCCACCGCCCTCTCCATCACCTTCTGCATGCTCCTGCTAAACTCCATATCGGTCCCTCCGCAGGCATTCCCTTGATAAAGCAGCGCCTGCTCTTTGTCCCTCCGTGTATCTGGCTGTCATGCTCATATTTTATCATAGCCGGCGACCCAACGCAACCGATCATTTTCCTCCGGACTCTAGATCACATTGAAAGATCACATTGAACAGGGTCATTGACATCGCCCCGGTTTTTCTATAAAATGATCTTGATGGACCATCCATCACCTGTACATATCCCACGGTATATCCCTGCGATATATCTCACAAATGGAGGAATGACCTATGTATATCACCTGTTTAGACTTAGAAGGCGTACTGGTCCCCGAGATCTGGATCGCATTTTCCCAGGCCAGCGGCATCCCGGAATTAAAGCGGACCACCCGGGATGAGCCGGATTACGAGAAGCTGATGAACTGGCGGATCGGCATCTTAAAGGAGCATCATTTAGGCCTGAAGGAGATCCAGGAGACCATCGCCACCATCGATCCCCTTCCCGGGGCTAAGGCGTTCTTAGATGAGCTGCGCTCCATCACCCAGACGATCATCATCAGCGACACCTTCACCCAGTTCGCCACCCCGCTGATGAAAAAGCTGGGCTGGCCCACGATCTTCTGCAATTCCCTGGAGGTAGCCCCGGACGGCGAGATCACCGGCTTTAAGATGCGGATCGAAAATTCCAAGCTGACCACCGTGAAGGCCCTCCAGTCCATCGGCTACGACACGATCGCCAGCGGCGACAGCTACAATGACTTAGGGATGATCTTAGCCAGCAAGGCCGGCTTCCTGTTCCGCAGTACCCAGCAGATCAAGGCCGACCACCCGGAGCTTCCCGCCTTCGAGTCCTACGACGAGCTTTTAGACGCGATCAAGAAGGCGATGGTATAGGGTCCATGCGCGCATTTTGCTCTTACACGTGATGCACAAAAGCCGGGATGGCCGGAGTCCTGCCTGTGGGCAGGACTCCGGCCATCCCTACTGGCACACGGCCTCCACCTTCAGCGGATATCCCTCTTCCCTGGCCCACTGGACGGCCTCCGCCGCCTTGGTCTGAGCGATATCCTTTGGATACACACCGGCCACCGCATAGCTCCCCTTGTGTATGCTCAGCATCAGCGCCACCGCGCTCTCTTCATCCTTATCGAAGATCTGCATCAAGATCTCCACCACCAGATCCATGGGCGTATGGTCGTCATTATAGATCAGGACCTGATACTGCCTGGGTACCTTGATCTTCTCCCGCGTCTGTTCCCTTATACTCTCCTTGACCGCCATGACCGCTCCTCTTCCTTTCTCTCCTCTTTCGTATCCGAAGCCTCATCCTTTAACCCGATATCCTTTGGTCCGACCTAGCGGACCCTTTGCCCAACCTATAAAAAAGAAACCCAAAGCCTTCTGTCCGGTCAGTTCTGTGTCCGCATCTCCTGCCCTTTCCACCGGAAATCTGGGATCACGTCATACCAGTGGTCGATCCCGATCAGCTCCTTGGCGAACTGGGTCGCCTCCAGGGTCTTGGCGCTCTTATCGATCGCGCGGTACACCTCATAGCTCTTCTTCATCCGGGTGGCGCTGATCCTGTCCTCCCGTCCCATATCACATTCATATAAGCCGAAGCTGGCGGAGAGCTTCGCCTCCGAGGGCGCGTCCACCTGGCGGCTCATGATGAAGGCATCGATATAAGGGTTGCTGTCCGCGATATAGTAGGCATAGGCGATCGCCGCTGCCTGCAGCTCCTCACATTTTCCCCTGGTGGCGCTGGTGGAGGTGTAGCCCTGCTCCGAGAGGATCACATGGCGCACCTGCCCGGAAGCGTTCAAAAACTCCGGCTTCTGGAGGAAGTCCGTCAGCACAGACAGATTGGCGATGTTCACGATCGGCGAATCTTCCGACTGGGTCACCAGCCCGGTAGCGTGATCGTCCCAGAACTCCGGCTCCGTCAGCGGCACCGAATAGGGATGGTAGGCCAGGTTCCAGTCGATCTGCCCGCCAGCGCGCACATTGGCATTGAACTTCTCGATGAAATCCTTCGCATTATATTTCGTGGTACCATTGGCATTGTAATTCCAGTGATAATCGGTGGAAAAATATACCCGGTCATTGGCGCTGGTGCTCTTGATCGCCGTGTAGAACACCCGGAAGGCCCGCTCATATTCCTTCACATACTGGTCTAAGTCCATGGGACCGATATAATTCCACTCATCCTGGTTGTTCAGCTCATTGCCGATGATCCAGTTGGAGATCTTCCCATTTTCCGTCCCGTCATAATGCTCCGCTAAAAAGGAGGCGATCGCCTTGATATCCTCCACTCCTGCCTTTGTGGCGGCATTGAACATATAGTAGGCGGCTCCCGCTGTCTGCTGGGTGCCTGGGTGGTAGAGATCCGGCGTGGCATCGTTCCAGCTGTTCAAGATCACCGCTGTCACCAGCAGGTCCTTGGCCGACATGCTCCGGATCACCTTATCATACTCATCCATCAGCTTCTTATTAAAATGATAGGTCTTCCCCTCATACACATAGTCGATGCCCTCGCCTAAGATCGCCTGGAAGGGGATGTTCACGATCACATGCTTCACCCCCAGCCTAAAGGCGTCGTCCAGCATGTGGGTCTCGATCAAAAGCCCTTTCTTCGTCAGCGGGGCCTTAAAAGGCTTCTGGTCCGCCGCCACGACCTCCGGGTTCGTGATATAGGCCGGCTGGCTCACCGCCACATACTTCTCCCCGTCCCATACAGCCACGGCAAACTTGGAATACAAACGGCTGGCGGCCGTATCTAAGCCGAGGGGGACCGTAAATGAGGCCGCCTCCCCCTTCGGCGCGGATGCCGCGTAGTCTGTCCGCCCACCGATGCTGTCCTCATAGGGCTGCAGCTCGAACAGATAGAACTGCCCGTCCGGCCCGGAGACTGCCCCGGCGTTCACCACCTCGATCCGCACATCGCCGCCGTTTATCTGGCAGGACGTGACCGTCACCTGCTCCGTCGGCGGCACCGCCGCATGGGCCGTCCGCACCCCCAGGTTCAAGACCATCAGCAAAAGGGCCAGGATGATCCATAAAGCGGCCCCCAGCCTCGCCTTTACCTTTTTCATAAAATGCTCCATAAACGCCTCCATCCTCATCCTGCATATCCTGTTCCCGCAGTTTTTGCAGGATACTGTATCAGTCTCTATGCTCCTCTTTGAACGCGATCCTCTTATGTGATGATAAAACAGACGACTATCCATATTATAAAGAGGCCTGAGAAAAAAGCAAGGCCCATTCTGCTTACATTGTCTTACAGTTTCCTTAACTGGCGATCTATCCCTTCCACAGCGCCTCCCAGGTTGGCCCTCACATTTTTTTATTTTTGTGATTTACAAACCGAGACCTTTATGCTATACTATAGTCGTTCGGGGCATTAGCGCAGCTGGGAGCGCGCCACACTGGCAGTGTGGAGGCCGTGGGTTCGAATCCCATATGCTCCAGAGTGGACCCCTGTCTTGACAGGGGTTTTTCTTTTATCTACCTTTATATGCTATCGCCATCATCCTATGAGTTTAAACAAAGGGGGACTGATCTATGTCAAAACGCACCGATATCCATAAGATCCTCATCATCGGCTCCGGTCCGATCGTGATCGGCCAGGCCTGTGAGTTCGATTATTCCGGCACCCAGGCCTGTAAGGCCTTGCGAAAGCTGGGCTATGAGATCGTTCTGGTCAATTCCAATCCGGCCACGATCATGACCGATCCGGAGACCGCCGATGTGACCTACATCGAGCCTCTAAATGCCGAACGCTTAGAGCAGATCATCGCAAAAGAGCGCCCGGACGCCCTTCTGCCCAATCTTGGGGGCCAGTCCGGTTTAAACCTCTGCGCCGAGCTGGCTAAGACCAAGATCTTGGACAAATATCAGGTGAAGGTGATCGGCGTCCAGGTGGATGCCATCGAGCGGGGCGAGGACCGGATCGAGTTCAAGAACGCCATGAACGCCTTAGGGATCGAGATGGCCCGCAGCGAAGTGGCTTACAGTGTGGAGGAAGCCTTAAAGATCGCCGACGGGCTCGGCTATCCGGTGGTCCTCCGTCCGGCCTACACCATGGGCGGCGCAGGCGGCGGCTTAGTCTATAACCGGGAAGAATTAAAGACGGTCTGTGCCAGAGGCCTCCAGGCCAGTCTGGTGGGGCAGGTCCTGGTGGAGGAATCTATCCTGGGCTGGGAAGAGCTGGAGCTGGAGGTGGTCCGGGATCAGGAGAACAACATGATCACCGTCTGCTTCATCGAGAACATCGACCCCCTGGGCGTCCACACCGGCGACTCCTTCTGTTCAGCCCCCATGCTGACCATCTCCAAGGAATGCCAGGCACGGCTCCAGGAGCAGGCCTACAAGATCGTGGAGTCGGTCCAGGTGATCGGCGGGACCAACGTACAGTTTGCCCATGACCCGGTCACCGACCGGATCGTGGTGATCGAGATCAACCCCCGTACCTCCCGCTCCTCTGCACTGGCCTCCAAAGCCACCGGCTTCCCCATCGCCCTGGTATCCGCCATGCTGGCCTGCGGCCTGACCTTAAAGGACATCCCCTGTGGGAAATACGGCACCCTGGATAAGTATGTCCCCGACGGCGACTATGTGGTCATCAAGTTCGCCCGCTGGGCCTTTGAGAAGTTCAAGGGCGTGGAGGATAAGCTGGGCACCCAGATGCGTGCCGTGGGCGAGGTCATGAGCATCGGAAAGAACTTTAAGGAAGCCTTCCAGAAAGCGATCCGCAGCCTGGAGACCGGCCGCTACGGACTGGGCCACGCCAAAAACTTTGACGCCTTGTCCAAGGAAAAGCTCTTAAAGCTGCTGATCACCCCCTCCAGCGAGCGCTATTTCCTCCTGTATGAGGCCCTGCGCAAGGGCGCTTCCATCGAAGAGCTCTTCGCCATCACGAAGGTAAAGACCTACTTCCTCCAGCAGATGAAGGAGCTTGTGGAGGAAGAGGAGGCCCTCCTGGCCCACAAGGGCTCCCTGCCTGGCGATGCACAGCTGATCCAGGCCAAGAAGGACGGGTTCTCTGATAAATACTTGAGCCAGCTTTTAGAGATCCCGGAAAAGGAGATCCGGGACCGCCGTCTGGCCCTGGGGGTGGAGGAGGCCTGGGAAGGGGTCCATGTGAGCGGCACCAAGGACAGCGCCTACTACTACTCCACCTACAATGCACCGGATAAAAACCCGGTCTCCGACCACGCCAAAAAGATCATGATCTTAGGCGGCGGCCCCAACCGGATCGGCCAGGGCATCGAATTTGACTACTGCTGCGTCCACGCGGCGCTGGCATTAAAGAAGCTGGGCTTTGAGACCATCATCGTCAACTGCAACCCGGAGACCGTATCCACCGATTACGACACCTCCGATAAGCTGTATTTCGAGCCTCTCACCCTGGAGGATGTGCTGAGCATCTATCAGAAGGAGAAGCCTTTAGGCGTGATCGCCCAGTTTGGCGGACAGACCCCCTTGAACCTGGCCTCGGAGCTGGAGGCGAACGGGGTGAAGATCTTAGGGACCTCACCCTCTGTCATCGACCTGGCTGAGGACCGGGATCTGTTCCGCGCTATGATGGAAAAGCTTAAGATCCCCATGCCGGAGTCCGGTATGGCCACCACTGTAGAGGAGGCTTTGGCGATCGCCGACAAGATCGGATACCCGGTGATGGTCCGTCCCTCCTATGTGCTGGGCGGCCGGGGCATGGAGGTGGTCTACGACCAGGAGAGCATGGCCGGCTATATGAGGGCTGCCGTGGGCGTGACCCCGGACCGTCCGATCCTGATCGACCGGTTCTTGAACCATGCCACCGAGTGCGAAGCCGACGCCATCAGCGACGGCACCCACGCCTTTGTCCCTGCCGTGATGGAGCATATCGAGCTGGCCGGGGTCCACTCCGGCGATTCGGCCTGCATCGTCCCCTCTGCCCATATCCCGGCAGAAAATGTGGAGACTATCAAGGAATATACCCGGAAGATCGCGGAGGAGATGCATGTGCGCGGTCTGATGAACATGCAGTACGCCATCGAGAACGGGAAGGTCTATGTGCTGGAGGCGAACCCCAGAGCGTCCCGCACCGTCCCCCTGGTATCCAAGGTCTGCAACATCCGCATGGTGCCTTTGGCCACGGAGATCATCACCGCGGAGCTCACCGGACGCCCATCCCCTGTCCCCGGGTTAAAGGAGCATGTGATCCCCTACTACGGGGTGAAGGAAGCGGTCTTCCCCTTTAACATGTTCCAGGAGGTGGACCCGCTCTTAGGACCGGAGATGCGTTCCACCGGCGAGGTGCTGGGGCTCTCCCCCACCTACGGCGAGGCATTTTATAAATCCCAAGAGGCCACCCAGTCCAAGCTCCCCTTAGAGGGGACGGTGCTGATCTCCGTGAACCGCAAGGATAAGGCGGAGGTGGTGGAGGTGGCCAGGCTCTTCCACGAAAATGGCTTCAAGATCATCGCCACCGAATCCACCTGTGAGCTGATCCGGGCCGCCGGCATCCCTGCCGACCGGGTCAATAAGCTCCATGAGGGGCGGCCCAATATCCTGGATATGATCACCAACGGGAAGATCCAGCTGATCATCAATTCCCCTGTGGGGAAAGAGAGCGTCCACGACGACAGCTACCTCAGGAAATCCGCCATCAAGGCCAGGATCCCCTACATGACCACCATCGCCGCCGCCAAGGCCACCGCCAGCGGGATCCACTATGTAAAAAAGCACGGGCAGGGCGATGTCAAGTCCCTCCAGGAGCTCCACGGGGCGATCCGGGAGGCATAAGCTCCTATAAATCCAAAGGGGCTGGCGCAAGATAGCCGCTATAGACAAGATATGGCGTTCTGACCACATGGTCTGCCATATATCGTGTATAAGCTGCATTTTGCGACAGCCCCTTCTCTTTTGGCCGGCTTAGCCCGATCGGTCTGACTGGTCTGATCGGGCTGACTGGTCTGATCGGCATCAAAGCACATCTGGATCTGTTCTCCATCGTTCTTCTGCTCTTACCGCCCTGCCGGCTCCACCTCCCAGCTGCGGATCATCCCACTGGATCCATCGATCTCAAACTCATAGGCCATACCGCCATAAACGATCTCCCCTTCATACTCGGTCCGGCCATCATCACGGTCCATCTCAAATTCCCGGATATCTGCATCCGTGGCTCCCGGGACATTGGCCAGCGCCAGGGCCTTTGCCTCCTCTGCAGTGAGCCCGCTCCCACCGGCAGCAGCCGGCGGTCCATAGCCCTCTGCCTCGTAGTCGAAGCCGATCACCTCTCCTGTAGCGCCATCGATCTCATAGTCATATTCCTTGCCGTCCTGGGTGTAGAACTCCACATCATAGACCGGACGGCCGTCTTCATAGTCCGCCTTACTCTGGATATACGTCACCTGCTCTGCGGTCAGGCCGGCATGGGCCAGGGCATTTTCCTCAGCCGCCTTTGCCGTGACCGCTCCGCTCTCGGCCGTCGCGCCACCTCCGGATCCTGCACGGCTATCCGTGCCCGCGCTGCCGCCTGGCATCACGCTGTTGCCGGTGGTGCTGGCGCCGCCTCCCTGCTCCTGGCCTGCAGGTGCTGTGTTAACGGCCGGCTCTTCCCCCTGGACTGTCTGGGGCGGCTGTCCCAGCTGATCCGCCTGCGCCGGCTGTGGTGGCACAGGGACCGTCTCCTGGGATGGCGGCTCAGACGATGCTGCCGGACCAGCAGTCCCAGTCCCTGCCCCTCCCTGCTCCTGCACGGCAGCCGTCATCTCCGCTCCCGGCGCACCCGCTCCCCCTGCTCCCTTCTGCTGCCCGCAGCCTGCAGACAACAGGACAGTCAGGGCCAGGAGCCCTGCATGACATACAATGCCCATACCATCTACTCGTCTCATGATCGCTCTCCTCCTCTTACTCTCCCATTTCGATCCTGTGATCTGCTATAGAGTATATGCAAAACATCAATAAAAGTCAATAAAGAGCAAAAAGCAATTTATGAGCACATATTTTGCAATATATATTTGACATTTGGTCCGCTATATGTTATCCTTGAGATGTGCCCGGGAGGAGACGGAGAGCAGGGGCCGCAGACCGCCCATACGTCTGATGCTCTCCTGCCCCTGACCGGCGGCTAGGCGCATGATCTGTATACATTTTAGGGAGTCCCGCACAGGCTTTCCGGCGCCAAAAGACCCACATGCGCACGTCAACGGATCTACATCGTTAGAAAAGGCGGTGACAGCTTGAAAAATTTAAAACTAAAGGCGGCCCGTGCCGGAAAGGATCTATCCCAAGGGGACCTGGCCGGGCTGGTGGGGGTCACCCGTCAGACGATCGGCATGATCGAAGCGGGAAAGTATAACCCTACACTGAACCTGTGCCTGGCGATCTGCCGCGCACTGGACAAAACATTAGACGATCTGTTCTGGGAAGAAGAAGGAAAGGAGTCATAGGATATGGCGGACGAAAGGATCAAACAAGGACAACAAAAGATATGGAGCGAGATGGGGCGGATCATGTACTTTCTGGCCACAGGGTCTTTCCTGTTAAAAAGCCTGGCTCTGCACAAAAGTCTGGAGGATTGTATCATCGAGTTTCTGATCCTGATCGGTGTACCGGTGTACCATCTCATCCGCTCCTGGCAGCTGAAGCTCTCCTTCCTGCCGGAAAAAGGGGCCCGGCGTACCCGCTCCCAGGTCAGAGCGCGGATCTTCCGGTTAGCCGTGATCGCGGTCATCTTCGCCGTCTATACCTTCCAAGAGCCCCAGAAGGATTGGCGTGAGGTACTGGTGTATATCTTCTCCTTTTTAGCTGCCTTCCAGGCCTGCGGGATGCTGACGCTCTTTATCGAGCGGAAGCGGGCGGATAAGCTGGAGGAGGAATATGACGATGAGCAAGGATGATCGGTCCGGCAAGGCCTATTGCTGGTGTGATCGATACCACAGGGGAGAGACTGATCAGTCAATGAAAGCTTCGCCATAAAAGTATAAGAGCCAGAACATTTCTGCTCTGGCTCACACTATACCTATGCTTAAGAAATAAAAGGAGATCCTGGATCTTGTTTTCATCTCCTCATGGTTTGGGAAATGGAAAGGACGGACCATCATCCCCATCCCGCGACCAGCTTACAGGATCACCTTCGCCGGACACTTGGCCGCGCACTTGCCGCAGTTGGTACACTTGCTGTAGTCGATCACCGCCACATTGTTATCCATGTGGATCGCGTCGGCCTCGCACTGCTTGGTGCATAGGGTACAGCCGATACAGCCGTTATCGCACTTGGCCTTCACGTCCTTGCCCTTGTCATGGGAGGAGCACTGGACCAGATGCTCAGCCTTATAGGGTACCAGCTCGATCAGATGGTTGGGACAGGCGGCTACGCACTTGCCGCAGGCCACGCACTTCTCCTTGTCCACCACGGCTACGCCGTCCACCACATGGATCGCGTCGAACTGGCAGGCCTTCACACAGCTGCCATAGCCCATACAGCCATAGATACAGGCCTTCTCGCCCGCACCGGGGACCACCGCTACCTTGCTGCAGTCGTCGATGCCATAGTAATTGTATTTCACCCTGGTCTTATCGCAGGTGCCTTTACACTTTACAAAGGCCACCTTTTTCTCTGCGCTCCCGCTCTCCACGCCCATGATCGCGGCGATCTTATCCGCCACCGGAGCGCCGCCCACCGGACAGCCGTTCACCGGAGCGGTGCCCGCAGCGATCGCGGCTGCTAAGCCGTCACAGCCCGGGAAGCCGCAGCCGCCGCAGTTATTGCCGGGAAGCTCGGCGCGGACCAGGATCTCTTTTTCATCTACCTCAACCTTAAACGCTTCACTGGCGATCCCCAGGAGCACACCGATAATGATACCGATCGCACCGATGATGACCGCCGCTAAAAGCAAACCTGTCATATCTCTCCCTCCTTAGATCAATCCTGAGAAGCCCATGAACGCGATCGCCATCAGCCCGGAGGTGATCAATACGATCGGTGAACCTTGGAAATTAAATGGGATGTCATTGTCCTCGATGCTCTCCCGGATGCTGGCCAGCAGCACGATCGCGATCGTGAAGCCTACTGCCGTGCCCAGCCCGTTGGCCACGCTGAAGATAAAGCCGTAGCCCTTCTGCACATTGGTCAGGGCCGCGCCCAGGACCGCACAGTTGGTGGTGATCAGAGGCAGGAACACGCCCAGCGCCTGATAGAGCGAAGGGATGTTCTTCTTTAAGAACATCTCCACGAACTGCACCAGGGCCGCGATCACCAGGATGAAGGCGATCGTCTGTAAGTACTCCAGCTTCAAGGGTACGAGCACCAGGGAGTACACCAGGTTCGTGGCGATACAGGCCAACGTGATAACAAAGATCACGGCGCCGCCCATGCCGACGGACGTATCCACCTTCTTGGAAACGCCAAGGAACGGGCAGAGACCCTGGAACTGGCTCAGGATGATGTTATTTACCAGAGCCGATCCAACAATGATCAAGATCAATTCTTTCATCTATCCGATCCTCCTATTCTCCAGCTTTCATTTCTGCCGCCTTCTTCGCCTCGGCCTCTTTCTTGACCTGGGCTGCCTTTAAGGCTGCTTCCTTCTTTGCCGCTGCCGCCTTGGCCTCTTCCTGTGCCCGGATCTCCTCCAGCTTGGAGTGATTGGCCGCACAGGCGGAGCCATTACAGCTGGCGCAGTTGCCGCCGCAGGCAAGGGCGGATCCCTGCGCAGGACCGTTGGTGGCGGAGGGCGCCTTGAACTTGTTCTGGAGCGCGGTCAGGCCGGCCAGCACGAAGAACGCGCCGGGAGCGAGACCGAAGATGGTGATCCTAAAGTCTTCCGGGATGATCTCCATCCCAAAGAACGCGCCGTTGCCTAAAAGCTCACGGAAGATGGCGATACAGGTCAGGCCCACCGTAAAGCCTAAGCCCATGCCGATCCCGTCGAACGCCGACTCGGCGACGCCGTTCTTCGCCGCATAGGCCTCCGCGCGGCCCAGGATGATACAGTTGACCACGATCAGCGGGATGTAGATCCCCAGGGATTCATACAGGCTGGGGATATAAGCCTGCAAGAGCAGCTGGACCACAGTGACCAAGGAGGCCACGATGACGATATAGGCCGGGATGCGCACCCGGTCCGGGATGATCTTCCGCAGCGCGGAAATGATCAGGTTCGAAAACACCAGGACCGCCGTGGTGGACAATCCCATACCCACGCCGTTGATCGCCGTCGTGGTGACAGCCAGGGTCGGGCACATGCCTAACATCAGGACGAAGGTCGGGTTTTCTTTGATGATACCGTTGTATAAACGTTCTGCACATTTATTCATTTTCCCACCTCCTACTGTGCCATGCAGTTCTTTGCGAAATAAACTGCTGCATTGACCGCGCCAGTGACCGCATTGCTGGTGATCGTGGCGCCGCTGATCGCGTTGATCTCGTTATCCGCCGACGCGCCGTTCTTCGTGACGGCGAACTGGTCCACGTTCTTGCCTGCATACTGGCCCTTCCACTCCGGCTGCTGGGCGTTCATACCAAGGCCCGCGGTCTCGCCGATCGCCAAAAATTCGATGCCGCTGACCGTGCCGTCCGCCTGGATGCCCACCGATACGGTGATCGCGCCGCCGTAGCCGTCGTTGGAGGTGGAGGTCACTACGTAACCTACCGGTGCGCCGGAAGCGTCCACCCCTGTGGCTGCCTCGTCCACCGTTACATTGCCAAAGCCCATCCCGGCGATCTCGGTGTTCGCCGTCGCCAGGGCATCGGTCAGATCGTCCGCCTCAAAATGATCCGCGTCGGGCAGGACCACCTTGTAAGCCTCGGACTTTGCCGCCAGCTCCGCCTCGGCGATGGGGCCCTTTGTCATCTCATAAACGCCGCCCAGACATGCTCCTGCTACCAGCGTGATCGCGAACAGGATCAGGGCGTCTTTCATAAATCCACCTTTGCTCATGCCTTTTTGCCCTCCTTTCCAAATGCTGTGGGAAGGGTATATCGCTCGATCAGCGGGACCAGCATATTGCTGATGATGATCGCGTAGGAGACGCCTTCAGCCGAACCGCCGAAGAGCCGGAACAGGCCGGTCAGGAGTCCCAATACCACGCCGAACACGATCTGCCCCTTTGGCGTGATCGGGCTGGTGACGTAATCTGTCGCCATGAAGAACGCGCCGAAGAGGAGGCCGCCGCCGCATACATGGGCCGCCACGAAGCTCATGTCCTGCTGTCCGAAGATGAACACGAACACCGCTGTGGTCGCTATGTAGGTCAGCGGGATCCGCAGGGAGATCACCTTCTTGACCACCATATAAGCCGCGCCGGCTAAAAGGGCCAGTACGGATACCTCGCCGATGGTGCCGGGGATGCGTCCCACGAACATGGCGGCCAGATCCACGCTCTGTCCGGCCTTTAACTGGGCCAGCGGCGTCGCTCCGGACCAGCCGTCCAAGGCAAAGCTGGACATCTTGCCGGCAAAGGAGATCAAAAGGAAGCATCTGCCCGCCAGGGCCGGGTTCATGAAGTTCTGGCCCAGACCGCCGTAGAGCTGCTTCACCACCACGATCGCGAAGATGCCGCCCAGGGCCGGGATCCATAAGGGGATACCCGCCGGCATGTTCAGGGCCAGGATCATCCCGGTCACCAGGGCGCTGCCGTCCGCCACCGTGATGGGGAGCCCCATGGCGCTCTCATAAACATATTCGCTGAGAGCACAGGCCGCCATGGTGACCACGATCACTAAGAGCGCCTGGATGCCAAACTGATAAACACCGAAGGCTGCCGCCGGAAGCATGGCGATCAGCACATCGTACATGATACTTTTCGTTGTCACCGTGTCCCTGACGTGAGGGGAAGATGATACGTTCAATAATCGACTCATTTCCTTATCCCTCCTACGCTTTTTTTCTGCGGTTGGCCGCAACCTGTTTTCTCATGTCCTTAAAGGCCTGGGTGAGCGGACGCTTGGCGGGACATACATAGGTACAGCTGCCGCACTCCATACACTCCATGCCGTTCACCTTCTCAAAGCCCTCGCAGTCATTCTTTAAGGCCGCCCGCATCATCATGGGCGGTACGATATGGCTGGGACAAGCGGCCACACAGCGGCCGCAGCGGATACAGGGTGTAGGCTCCATAGCCGCCACCATGTCCTTGGTAAAGCAGGTGAGGGCCGAGGAGGTCTTCGCCACGGGGACGTCGGTGGTGTAGATGGCCATGCCCATCATAGGACCGCCGGAGATGATCTTCTCTGGCTCTTCTTTAAAGCCGCCGGCCGCCTCGATCAGCTCCTGATAATTGGTCCCCAGCTTCACGCTGAAGTTCTTAGGATCGGCCACCGCGTCGCCGGTGATGGTGATGATCTTGCGGATCAGCGGGGTCTGCAGGCACACCGCATTGTAGATCGCGATGACCGTATCGATGTTATCTACGATACAGCCTGCGTCCGCGGGGAGCATGGAGGAATTGACGCTGCGCCCGGTGACGGCGTAGATCAGGGAACGCTCGCCGCCCTGGGGGTACTTGGTCAGGAGCTCGCAGACCTCGATCCGCGGCTCATCCTTCACCAGCTCCTTAAGCTTCTTGATCGCCTCCGGCTTATTGTTCTCGATGCCGATCACGCCCTTAGCGTTATCGAAAAGGGACAGGATCACCTTCAGGCCCCCAACGATCTTCTCCGGGGCCTCTAACATCATCCGGTAGTCGGAGGTCAGGTACGGCTCGCACTCCGCGCCGTTGACCAGGATGTAGTCGATCTTGGACTCATCCTTAGGCGTCAGCTTCACATGGGTGGGGAAGCCTGCCCCGCCCAGGCCTACGATGCCGGCCTCTTTGATGATGTTCCGGATCTCTTCCTTGTACATCCCCCTGTAGTCCCGCTCCTCGCCGAAATGGGGGACGGCCTCGTACAGGCCATCATTTTCCACGATGATGCTGTCCACCATCTGCCCGCTGACCACCAGCCTGGGCTCTACTGCTTTGACCGTACCGGATACGGAACAGATCACATTAGCGGATACAAAACCGCCTGCTTCCCCTATGATCTGGCCCATCAGCACACGGTCGCCTTTTTTCACCAGCGGTTTCGCCGGAGCGCCGATATGCTGGGACATGGGGAACACCAGCTCGCCTTTCGGCAGCAGTTCCTGAACCGGCTTGTTCTCTGACAGCTCTTTTCCTTCATAGGGATGAATGCCGCCTTTAAATGTAGCCAAACCCATCTAACCAAACCCTCTTTCTAT
>CAJUFE010000031.1 GCA_910585635.1 uncultured Lachnospiraceae bacterium
AGCCATAAAGCAGCGGAGGGAGGGGCATGTCACATAAAGGACCCTAGCGGAACGTCGGTGCTTGGCGAGGTCTTTTCGAGCCTAGCATCCGCTACGTTACGGTCGGAGCGAGAGCGCGTCCTGTTGTGACATGCCCCTCCCGGAGCGGACCCCTTGCGACATCTCTATGCGATAAGACTCTCTAGCGTGGAAATGAACAGTAACTACAGATGCCTTTTTGTCCCTGGATCAGACAGCCGCGTTGTCCGAAAGGGGACAAGCCACAAAAAGATCCCCGGACTTTGGTCTGTCCGGAGATCTCTTCGTTCTTGTATCCGATATTGCCCGTTAGGTCTCCTCTGGCTCTCCTGCCAAGAGCTCTGGGAATGTCTCCTCGATGATCTGGGCGGCTGTCTCTACCATCCGGGCGCAGGGGCGTGTCCTGTAGTACTCGGCTGTCCGCTCCTGGGGGGCCGCGCTCTTTTCGGCGGCCCGGATCCCTAAGATCTCCCGGCAGATGATCGTCTGATGCCGGGCCTTGAAGGCATCCGCCATCCTTCGGACGGTGGCGTAGTTCTCGGTCTTCGCCTTCTGATCCTTTGGATCCGTGTTCCCGCAGACCAGACCGGCCACCATGGCCATGGCGGAGACGGTGCCGCACACCTCCCGCATCCGGCCCATACCGCCGCCCATGGAACAGGACAGCCGCAGGGCCTGCTCCCGCTCCATACCGAATAAGTCGCTGTAGGCCACGAACACGGACTGGCTGCAGTTATAGCCGGACATGAACAGATCCACCGCGTCTTTTACTCTGCTCTCCATATCGAACATCCTCGCTTTGTATAGAGGTTTACTCTGAAAGGCTTGCCGCCGGGGGCACATGGAGGTCTACTTGACTTCCACGCTCCAGCCTTCCGGCCCTTCGATCCGTCCCAGCTGGATACCGGTGATCGTGTCATAGATCCTCTGGGTCAGCTCCCCGATCTTGTTCCCGCTGATCGGCATCTTCTCCTGCTCGTAGCGCAGCTCTCCCACCGGGGAGACCACGGCGGCGGTGCCGGTACCGAAGCACTCTTCCATCTCGCCGCTCTCCGCTGTCCTCACCACTTCGTCCACGGAGACCGTCCGCTCCTCCACCGGGATGCCCCACATCCTGCACAGCTGCAGAGCGGAATCCCTGGTGACGCCCGGAAGGATGCTGCCATTTAACTTGGGCGTGACCACGGTGCCGTTGATCTTGAAGAAGATGTTCATGGCGCCCACCTCTTCGATGTATTTCCGATGGACACCGTCCAGCCACAGGACCTGGGCGTAGCCTTCATCATGGGCCTTTACCTGGCTGGCCAGGGACGCCACATAATTGCCGCCGGTCTTGGCCTCGCCGATGCCACCCTTCACGGCCCGCACATACTCGTCCTCGATCCAGATCTTCACCGGATCTAAGCCGCTGGCATAATAAGCGCCTACCGGCGAGAGGATGATCATAAATTTATAGGTATGGGAGGGGCGCACCCCTAAGAAGGGATCCGTGGCGATCACGAAGGGACGGATGTACAGGGAGGTGCCCGGCTTCGTGGGGATCCAGTCCTGGTCCACCTTCACGATCGCCTTTAAGGCCTCCATAAAGAGATCCTCCGGGATCTCCGGGATACAGATCCTGCGGTTGCTGCGGTTCGCCCGCTTGATGTTCATATCCGGGCGGAACAATAAGATCCTGCCGTCATCTGCCTTATAGGCCTTTAAGCCCTCGAACATCTCCTGTCCGTAGTGGAACACCATACAAGAAGGATCCAGCTCCAGCTTATGATACGGAACGATCCGGGGATCGATCCAGCCCTTTCCCTCCTCATAGTCCATCTCAAACATGTGGTCCGTAAAGATCGTACCAAATACTAAGGGGTCATCCTGGCCTGGTCTCTCCTTTGGACACGTTGTCTTCTCGATCCTGATCGTCTGCATATCTCCATCTTCCTTTCCATGCCTGGCTCTTATGTCAGTTTTTTTATTTATGCTCATTATGTTCCAAAAAGAGGGATATGTCAAGACTTTCTGCGTGCAGATGGGACTTTTCTATCACGGTCGTTACTTTTCACCACCATCATCCTGCGGATCGTTACCTATCTGATCGCCCATGATCACTTTACATCTTTTTCTAAAACAGGCGATCCCATACTTCAAAACCTTGTGGAGGCCGGTCTCTTCTAACTCTCTGGCATAACCTCCCCTCTCGATCTGCTCCAGTGCGCCTTGGCAGACCATCTCCAGGTCCCCTTTTTGCGCATATTTCACTTCTATGATGATCCCTATGGCCTCATCCTCGATCTGGACCTGGATATCGCTGTAGCCATCCCCGGCTTCCTTGTTAGACCTTACATACCAGCCATTCTTAAACCCTAAGATCCCCAATAAGATGCCATGGTAAAAGTTTTCTTTCAATGGTCTCCGGACAAAAGTATCGCGGATCCCGATCGTCCTGGCCAGATAGACGTTGAACATACGCTCTACCCCCGCCGCATCGCCTTCTTTGAGTGCATCACAGAATCTTGCTAACGTCTCCCCATCTTTCCTGGTCTCTTCTTTGAACATGGTCATGATCTGCTCTGTGAACAGGCCTCGGATCTCCATATTGGGGATCGCCAGCCGCAGCTGTTTTCCATCTGGCCTCCCACGCCTGGTCAGATAACCGGTGGTGAAGAGCACGCTCCAGATATGATCGATCGTATCATACAGGCTGTTATAGGTCAGCTCTTCATGGATCTCCTTTGTGACGGTCTCGCCTGCGACCAGGGCCTCGATCTCTCCTTTTGTCAGGCCGTTATCGACTTTTTCAATGAAATGCCGGACCACACCGTTGCCGCTGGTATTGGACCAATAATCCTTCGGCTCCATAGCTGGATCGTCCAGAAGATCGTCACAGTAGTTGATCACATCCCACGGGCAATATACGTCCACATTTCCGAAACGATAGCCGTCATACCAGTCCTTCGCAGCCTGATATCGATCTTCCAGGCCATAATAGCACAGCATTTCTCGGACCTCGCTGTCTGTAAAGCCAAAATACTCATCGAAACGCACAGCCGTGATGGAGAAGATCTTGGGGTTGTTGAGGCCAGTGAAGATACTCTCCTTTGCCACCCGCAGGCAGCCAGTCAACACCGCGAGATAAAGGCCTTCATTCGTTTTCAGGGTCTGATCGAACAGGTTCCGGATCAAGGTGACCATCCTTCTGTAATAGCCTTTTTCATCTGCTTTTGCCAGCGGTACATCATACTCATCGATCAAGACGATCACTTTCTGCCCATGATGTTTATGGAGCAGGACCGAAAGCTCACACAAGCTGCAGCACAAGGTCTCATCATCCATATCATTCTTAAAGAGAGCGGAAAAACTTTCTTTATCCTCTGATGAAAGTCGATCGCTCTCTAAAAGATACTGCTGTCTCTTCACTTCTCTGGTGATCGCCCTGACCAAAAGGCCCCGGGCCGTCTCATAGTCATCCGCCCCCACTCCCTTTAAGCTGATCGATATGACCGGGAACCTGCCCATATACTGCTCGCACAGTTCTGGCTCTCCCCAGATCTTCAGGCCCTCAAATAAGGTCTTATCACATCCGATCTCAAAAAAGGCCTTCAGCATACTCATGTTCAGAGACTTGCCAAACCTGCGGGGCCTGGTGAACAGGTTCACTTCTCCCCACCTATGGAGGAGATCTTTGATCATCGGTGTCTTATCGATATAATAAAAATCCTCTGTGCGGAGCTTCCTAAAATCCTCGATCCCTACCGGGAGTTTTCTTTTCCTTTCTTTATCCATCCCTGCCCTCATCTCTCCAGAACCTTCCATATCCGTTGATCTCTTAAACCTCCATGGGCCCAGCGGAGGATCTCCGCCATGCTGTCTAAGATGATCCCTTCTATAACTGTCAGTATAGTGCAGGATGGGATATAAATCAAGAGAGACAATACACTAGGATCCTTACGTTCCTCCTACTTCCGTTCCACCTTAAGTGCCATGATCAGGAAGTTTAACAGCACATATCCCACGATCATGGAGGTGAGATACACCTGTATCCCCCCGATCTGTCCGGTCACGGCCGCCAGCCCTTCATATCCATTGGTGTTCAGATACCCGGTCATCTTGGTGGTGGCCACGATCCCGATCGCCATGGGGAAGGTCAGGCCTGCAAACCCCGGTGTGAAGGGGAAGGAGAAGAACTTAGGCAGCTTGATCACGATAAAAGCCAGGGAAGCCAGCACGCAGGCGTACAGGAAGAACAACAGCGGCTGTATGGGCTCCCCGATCACGTTCAGGTAGCTGACCACGCAGAGGCTGCAGGGCGCCAGCACCACGGCCATGGTGTGGTAGACCGCCGGCTTTACCTCCACGGTCAAAAGACGCCAGATCATGAAGGGGATCAAGGCCAGGTAGATCCCGATCCCGTAATAGACCACATACTTTAAGATCCCCGCCGCGTTCATAGCGCCGCCTACCACGCAGCTGACCATGATCCCGTTATAGGTCACGAACCAGCTGGGGACGAACGTATTGATATCCCTTTTTTTGATCATGTTCCGGTAGGTGAAGACCAGGATGTGCACGGCATGGACCACCAGGGCTGCCATCCAGATCCCCTTGCCCAGCCCCGGCACATAGTCAAAGTAGTAGCTCCCTAAGATCATCAGCACCATGGTAAAGCCTGCGTACAGGCTGCAGGGCACCACGGTCTCGTACTCCTTCTTGCAGGTCTTGGGGAAACAGATCAGCTTCAGGATATAGGCGATGATCACGACGGTGGCCGCCCACATGGTGATATGGCGGATCCAGGGATAGCCCATCCCCGAATAGACATTGGATAAGGTCAGCGCGCCCACAAACGTAGGCAGTACCGGTACCGGCATCCTTTCTAAGCGCTCCATAAAAGCCCCCTTTCTTAAGCAAACCCCCACGCGCCCGACAGCGGCTATGTCGCCACACAGAAAAGGCTGGCGGGCGCATTGGACGCTTTTTTAATAGTAATATTCAAACCGATCATCCATATGGAAGAAATCGGAATAGTCGATGTCGAACACCGGTTTTTTCACCTTGGTGATATCGATCTTCCTGGCGATCAGCTGCTGTAAGATCCCGCCGTAGGCTAAGTCCCCCTGGAGCACCGCCCCGATGATCTTTCCATCCTTGTGGACGATCTTCTTGTAGGTGCGGGGCTCCTCGGTCTCCCGGATCTCCACCTGGGCGGTGCCATCTGCGGGGTTTACCTCCCCTAAGGACATGGAAGGGATACCTAAGAAGTTCATGGTGGCCTTGCTGGCAAAAAAGTCGGTCATCCTGCCTGGCTTCCCCGTCATGTTCGCCGCGGCCACGATCCCCTCCTTCACCGCCGCGGGCCAGATCGGGCTGGCGCCGGATACATCGCCGGCTCCGTACACATCCGGGTCGCTGGTCCGGCCGGTCTCATCATACAGAAGGCCCATGGGCCCCTCCTGGATACCGGTCCCTTCCAGGAACTCCACATTAGCCCGCACCCCGGCGGTCACCACCACATAGTCACAGGGCAGCTTTTTGCCGCTGGTCAAGATCACTTCGGTGATCTGCCCGTCCCCGTCCACCACAGCCTGATCGATCCCCACACCATAATACTGGGCCACGCCCTTGGCCGCGAAGGCTTTCTGGTAGGCCTTCGCCGCCCGCTCATCCAGCTGCCTGCTCAGCAGCCATCCGGCCGTCTCCACCAGGGTGGTCGTAACGCCCAGCTCCAAAAAGCCGCTGACACAGTCCAGACCCACCAGGCCGGCGCCCATGACGACGATGTGCTCTGCCTGCTCCGCCACCTGCTTTAGCTTTTCGATATCCTCCAGGTCCCTGAACCCGCAGACATTTTTCGCACGCTTTAAGTTCCGGACCGGCGGGATATAGGTGTGGGAGCCGGTGGCGATCAGCAGCTTGTCGTAGGGGACCCTCTCCCCGTCCTCCAGCACCACTTCTTTCGCCTCCCGGTCCAGCCCGGTGCAGGTGCGGCCCTTCATCCACTCCACGCCGTACCGCGCGGCAAAGTCCTGCTCCGCAAAGCAGAGCTTAGCCAGGTCCCGCTCTCCGCCCAGATACTGATGGAGGATACAGCGGGAGTAGATCGCTAGGTCGCTGGAGATCAGCACGATCTGGCTGTCCCGATCCAGCCTCCGCAGCTCCCTGATCCCGTTGATCCCTGCCGCTGAAGAACCTATGACCACATATCTCATCACTCCACCTCCTCCAGTGTAATGGCGCCCATGGGACATTTTTCCACGCACATGGGTCTGGCGCTGCCATCCTCGCTCCGATGTACGCACATGTTGCACTTCATGATCTCTTTATGGCCGATGCTGTCATATTTTAAGATCCCGTAGGGGCAGGACATGATGCACATATAGCAGCTTGCGCACTGCTCCTTGTCATACTCCACATAGCCGGTCTCCTGGTTCTTTTTCATAGCCCCGGTCATACAGGTATATACACACTCCGGCCGCTCACAGTGACGGCAGAAGATCGGCGCCGGCTTCGTCTCACTGTCGATCGTGACCCGGTTCCGGGCATCCGTACTCTCCGTCTCATGGCTCACCACACAGGCTGTCACACAGGTCAGACAGCCGATGCAGCGGCTCCTGTCGATCTTTATCCTATACATATCCTCCTCCTGCTCTCTAAGGCTGCGCAGAGGATGATCCCTCTGCCGCAGTCCATTTTCTCTCTATCCCGGGCACGCACCAAATGAGGACCGCCCCGGACACCCCGGCCTCCATGCCCGATCCTGACCGTTACTTTTCACATCCGCGCCAACTACAGTAGCGGAGGGAGGGGCCTGTCATAAAAGGAACCCCTAGAAAAACGCCGGTCCTTGGGCGGGGTCTTTCACGCGCCCTAGTACCGCTGCGTTTTTCTCGGAGCGGGAGCGCGGTGACGTTATGACAGGCCCCTCCCGCAGCGGACCTTTTGGATGACCTGTGAAAAATAACTCCTGGCCTCCTACCCGACCTTCTCAAACCGCACCGGCGTCGCCTTGTAGGACGGCTCCTTGGAATAGGGGTCGTAGACCGATGGGGTCAGCTTGTTGCATTCGATATAATGGATCGGCGCGTACAGCTCCTCATACTGCACGTTGTCCGTGATCTTCACCGCGAACCTGGCCTCCTGCCCATTGGCTGAGGCGACGATGATCTCATCCATCTCCCGGATCCCCTTCTCCTTTGCCAGCCGGGTGTTCATATAGAGGTAGGCCTTCTTTACGGACACATCCTCCACGAACCGCACCTCCCGGGTCCGGCTCTGGGTATGCCACTGGCCCACGCTCCCCCGTCCGGTGTTCAGCACATAGGGGAAGTCTTCTGTCCGGGGCAGGGGGTTCTCCCGCACCTCTTCGAACATGAACTGGGCCTTCTTCGTGGGGGTGAAGAACTGGCCGTTCGCATAGAGCCGCCGCTGCTCCTCCTTGTTCTCCTCTTCCTTGCCCTCCGGATAAGGCCACTGGATCCCGTGGGAGCCCTCCAGGCCTTCCCAGGTGACGCCGGTGATATCGCAGGGCATGTTCCGGGAACATTCCCTCATCAGGTTAAAGCAATCGCGTGGCGTCTCCCAGCCCTTTAAGGGGTCGATCCCCAGGGCCTTTCCCACGCCTAAGACCGCCTCGTAGTCGGAGATCTCATGTTCCCCCCGTGGCAGCACCTGGCGCATGGCCGAGAGACGGCGCTCCAGGTTGATGTAGGTCCCTTCCTTCTTTAGGCCCGGGACCACCGGGAAGAACACGGTGCAGTCTTCGGCACTCTCGATCGTATCGTAGATATCCTGCACCACGAACAGCTCCAGCTTCTTGGTGGCGGAGGCAAAGGTCTCGTTGTTGACCCAGCTGTGCCTGGGGTTGGTGCACAAGATCCACAGCCCCTTGATCTCACCAGCATTGATCCCCTCGATGATCTGGTTATAGGTCTTGGTGGGCTTTTCAGCCAGCATGCTCTCCTCCACCCCCAGGACGCTGGCGATCCGCTGCCGTCTGGCCGGGTTTGTAAAGTCGCCGCCTCCGTAGAACACGGCGGTGTTGCTGTAGGCCCTGGAGCCCATGGCGTTGCACTGGCCGGTGATCGAATTGGCCCCTGTGCCAGGCTTTCCGATATTTCCTGTCATCAGGGCCAGGTTGATGATCGCCTGGGCGGTGCGGACCGCCTCGTAGCCCTGGTTCACGCCCATGGTCCACCAGAAGGAGACCCTCTTTCCCTGATGGATCAGCTCCACAAGCTCCAGGATCTGCTCTCTTGTCAGGCCTGTCCCCGCCACGCCCCGCTCTAAGGTGTAGCTGGCCACAAAGTCCCTGAAGGCCTCAAACTTTTCCGTGTGGGCCTCGATAAAGCCGTGGTCTATGTAGTCCTTCTGGATCAGGAGGTTCGCCACCGTGTACAGGAGCAGCAGGTCGCTGCGCCACTTGAGCCCGTACCAATGATCCGCGTTCATGGCGGTCTCCGACCGCCTGGGATCGATCACGATCACCTTGTGGCCCGGCACCTGGTTCTTTTTCACCCGTCCCCACAGGATGGGGTGGGCCACCACCGGGTTCGCCCCGATGAAGATGATGGTGTCGGACAGCTCTAAGTCCTTTAAGGTATAGCCCGGCGCGTCGAAGCCATAGCTCTGCTTATGGGCCACCACAGCCGTGGCCATGCACAGTCGGGTGTTCCCGTCCACATTGGCCTTTAACAGGTCCCGCATCACATGGCCGAAGATGGCAAATTCCTCTAAGGTCAGCTGCCCTGTGCTGATGCCGGCCACGCTCTCCTTCCCATACTTTTCCTGGAGCTCCTTCAGCTTATCCGCCACATGCTTAAAGCCCTCCTCCCAGGGGACGGTCTTAAAGGTCCCGTCCGCCTGGCGGATCTTAGGCAGGCAGCCAGGCTTTACCGTGGTCTGCTGCTTATCTAAGGACAGGCCCTTGATGCAGCAAAAGCCGTCGTTGACCGGATAGCCCTTGGTGGGCACCACCTTCACCACCCGGCCGTCCTCCACATAAAAATCCAGATTGCAGTCGATCGCGCAATAATTACAGGTAGACTGTATCTTTTTCATATCGATCTCTCTCCTATCTTACTCCTTTCAGTCCTGGTCCGGCCTCTCTCCCGCGCTCTCCCACAGGACCCGGCCTCTCTCCCGCGTATGGGGTCCATGCAGCAGGCCGGGACCCTTTTCAAAAACCCAGGGACCGAGACATGGCCATCCTCTCCTACCGGTCATAATGGATCCCGCTCCAGTAAACACATTCCTTGACGATCGTCTCCGGGGGCAGCTCAACGCCCTCCAGGGCCCATTTTTTATATTCCTCAAAGCCCACCCGGTCGATGATGTAGCCGATGTGCTCCTTTCCGGCCGGGGCGTCGGGGGAGATGTATTCCTTCACGAACCGATAGGTGTTCAGGATGATCTTCACGATGCTGTCCTCGTCGGCCCACACCAGGAAGTCCTCCCCCAGCCTGGGGTTCTTCTTGCCCGTCCGGCCCATGATGGTCAGCTTATAGTACTTCTTCTTGCTCCTGGTAAATGCCCTGGTGGGGCATTTGGTCACACAGACGCCGCAGCCGATGCACTTCTCCTCATCCCGAAGGATCTTATAGTTTTCTGACCGCAGGGCGCGGACCGACAGCTTTTCACAGCCCTTCATGCAGGCCTGGCAGTGGACGCAGCGGTCCGGATCGTACTCCGGCCGGGTCATGCCGATGATCCCGAAGTCGTGCATCCTGGCCTTGGCGCAGTCGTTGGAGCAGCCGGTGCAGGCGATCTTAAAATGCAGGTCGTTGGGGAACACCGCCTTTTCGATCCGCTTGGCCAGAGCCGCCGTGTTATAGTTGGCAAAGGGACATACATTGTTCCCGATGCAGGCGCTGATGTTGCGGGTGCCGGAGGCCGGATAGCCCTTCCCTGTCTCCTCCTGGTTGATCTCTAAGATCTCGATGATCGGCTGCAGCTTCTGGTTGATCTCCTCCATGTCCTCCAGGCGGATCCCCTCGATCTCAAAGCCCTGTCTGGTGGTCAGGTGGACGTATCCGTTCCCGTACTGCTCAGCGATCTCCTGTACCATCCCTAAGACCCTGGCGTCCAGATAGCCTCCCGGCACACGGATCCTGGAGGCTCCGATCCCCCGGACCTTCGATACACGGAACGCGTTCTTTTTCAATTTTTTCGTATTGATGTCCAGTCCCATCCCCACACCTCCTAATCGATCAGCTCTTTGCCGTCCACGTAGTTGAACACCGGCCCGTCTAAGCACACATAGGTGGAGCCGATCTTACAGTGTCCGCATTTGCCCAGGCCGCAGCACATCTTCCGCTCGTGGGATACCCAGATATCCTTCTCTGCCACCCCCAGCTTCAAGATCTCCATCACCGTGAACTTGATCATCACCGGCGGCCCCACGCAGATGAAGGCCGCATCCTTAAGGTCCTTAAACTGCAGCGCGGGGATGTACTTGGTCACCATGCCCACCGGCCCGTCGTAGCCCTCAGGGGCCGTATCCACCGTGCAGGTCACATGGATCTTCTCCTTCCAGAAGGCGAAGTCCTCCTTGAACAGCACATCCTTCGGGGACTTGAACCCGGCGATCAGGGTGGTCTCCTTCGCCTCCCCCGGGTGGCGGGCAAAATGCTCCACCACGCCCCGCACCGGCGACAGGCCCGTTCCGCCCGCCACGATCACCAGCTCCCTGCCCCGATAGTTTTGGATATCGAAGCCATTGCCGTAGGGGCCGCGGATGAACAGGGTATCCCCCACATAGTTCTCGAAGATCTCGTCGGTCACCTTCCCTACCCGGCGGATCGTGAAGTCCACCGTATCCTCCCCGATCCCGCTGACGGAGATCGGCGCCTCCCCGTACTTGGGCAGGGAGATCTCAAAAAACTGCCCTGGCTTTACGTCGCCCTTGAACGTCATGCGGAAGGTGTATTCCAGATCCGTGTGGCGGATCACCTCCCGTATGGTGGATAACTGGGGGATGTATTCATTTTTCATCAGCGCTCTCCTCCTTTGCCAGACGGTTGATACAGTTTGCGTAGGAGATATACTCGGGACAGACGTCGTCGCAGCGTCCGCAGCCCACGCACATGGGGTAGCCGAACCGTTTCTCAAAATCATAGATCTTATGCATCACCTTGAACCGCATCCGGTCGCCCTGGCTCTTCCGATAGCTGTGGCCGCCGGCCATGTCCGTGTAGCCGTCCACCTGGCAGGACGCCCACACCCGCCTCCGTTCGCCCACCTTCGGGTTATCTTTATAGAAGATATCCTGCATGGTGAAGCAGGTGCAGGTGGGACAGACAAAATTGCAGCGGCCGCAGCCGATACAGCGGCTGCCGTACTCCTGCCAGATCTCCTTGGTGAAGCTGGCATTGGACAGGTTCCTTGGCAGGGTGACCTTCTCCTTGTTCTCGGTCACAAAGTCGGGGCTCACATCCATCCGGACCGGGACCTCCCCCGGAACGCCCTCTGCCTCTGAGCCTGCCGCTGCAGCTCCTCCTGTCTCCGGTCCTGTCGCTGCAGCGCCTCCTGTCTCCGAGCCTGCCGCTGCAACGCCTCCTGCCTCTGGTCCTGCAGCTGCAACGCCCTCTGCCTCTGCAGCCGTCCCACTCCCGACTCCAGTGCCTGCTTGCCCTTCCCGGCCCTGGTCCCCTCCATAAGGATCCAGCTCCTCTGCCCGGATATCCAGATCGACCCGATCGCCGTCCACCTTGATGTATGCGTCATAGTCATCGCAGACATTTGTCCCCATGCTGACACAAAAGCCCGTCTCACAGGTCTGGCCGCAGCCCATCAGGACGAACTTCGCCCGCTCCCGGATCCGCTTATAGTAGAAGTCCTCCGGCCCGTTCTGCAGATAGATCTGATCCAGCCGTCTGACCCCGTTAAGGTCGCAGGCCCGCAGGAAGATCAGAAGATCCTTATCCGGCCCCTTCGGCACAGTGGCCGTATCCTCTGTAAAATAGAACAATGTCTCATTGATCGCCAGTAAGGCCTCCTTAAAAGAGTAGTCGGACCGCTGGTCCCACACGATCTCATCCAGGGAAGACACCTTTCCGTAGCGGATCACATCCGTATCGGAAAAACAGCCTTCCCCTTCCATCCGTTTTGGCCCGAACACATCATATTGCCGGGCCCACTTCCTAAACAGCTCTCCTGCTCCTGGTCTTGATAAGCGATATCCCATAACAACTCCTTTCTCAGACTGCACGTGCCTCATGTTTGTCTACATTTTATCAATAAACGACAAAAGATTCTGTGACTTATGTCACAGAATCTCCAAAAAATCTGACAGATAGCCTCGGATCCTATAAAGATCTGCCATCGATCTGCCCGGTCTTATAATAATGGGACATCTTTTCCGGATCTAAAATGGTGATCTGCTTCCGTTCCATCCGGATCAGCCCTAAGTCTGTCAAGGTCTTACAGAGCCTGGAGGTGGACTCCCTGGGCGCTCCCAGCATGTCAGCCAGAAAGGTGATCGGCAGGTTGATATCGATCAAGATCCCATCCGGCGTCTCCTTTCCGAAATCCCGGGAAAGCTTCCACAGCTTAGCCGCTAATTTCTTCTCCATATAGATACTGCCTATGGTGTTCTTTAACTGATGCCCCATCCGCCAGATCTTCCGCTCCTGGGCTGTAAGCACGGCTTTGGTCAGCTGGAAATCCGTTTCCATCAGCGCCACGAACCGGGAGGCCGGGACCGCAAAGATCTTGCTGGCCTCGATCGTCTCACAGAAGACCGAGGCCGGATGGGTATCCAGCACATGCTCGTTTAAAAGCGCCCCGGGACCCAGGATGAAGATGATCTTCCGCTTTCCGGTGTGGGTCAGGTTATAGATGATGGACTTTCCCGTGAGCTGGATGAACACCGTCTTTAAGGGCTCCTTAGCATGGATGATGATGCTCCCCTTAGGAAAGGACTGGGTCCGTCCCTGCTGCCAGAGCCGTTCTGTGGTCTTTGGAGCCACTTCTTGAAAGAGAGCGAGGCTGCTCAGTAGGTTCTTTTTGTGCATATGGGACTCTTTCTAACTTTCTAACGTTCTAATCCTCCAGGCTTTGGATCAGCTTCACATTTTCCTTCTCATAGATGTTTAGATACTCTTCCCGGAAGTTCTTAGGCTCGATGGTCCCCACGTACCAGGACTTGCTGTTAAAATAGTCCTGGATCTCCTGGGTCTGGAATTTCCGGCCGTGGCGGGCGTAGATCTCGTTCCGGGCCAGCCGCAGCTGCTCTTTCGTGAGCCCGGCCAGGTCCTGGCGGGTCAGGTAGCGGGTGCTGCTCTCCGGGAGGATGTAGTCGGACGACGCATAGCCACCCGAGACGCCGCTCCCGCTGCCTCCGGCGTAGCCGCCTCCGGTCATACTCCCGCCGCCTCCGGCGTAGCTGCCTGAGGCACCGCCCCCGCCGCTCCCAGCGTAGCCGCCGCCCGCGTAGGAGGTCATGCCCTGGTTCAGCCGCTTCACGATATCGCTCCCGGGTCCGTAGATGCCGCCCTCGATCCGGCCATTGGCCAGCATCCACTGCTGCATATCTGTATACTGCCCCGTTTGAGGCTCGTTGGTCACGCACTCGCCGTAGGCCAAGACCTCAAAGCCAGGCTCTCCGGTCAGCTCTACCGAAGACCAGCTCTCCGTGCAGGCGGGGAGCACAAAACCGGCTGCCCGAAGATCATTTTTCCATCCCTCCCACCAGCTGTCGTCAGAGCCGGTGGTGGCCACCTGGTAGGTCTCTTTTAAAGAACTGCCGTCATACTGGTAGAGACGGATCTCCGGGCTTCCTCCGTCCGCCCAGGTATAGACCTCGCGGTCCGACTGGGTGTAGATCAGCCGTTTATCTCCCAGGTCCTTTAGACCGATCATATACTCCTCGCTGTTATAGCCGGAAAAGCAGTCTATATGCTCCAGGCCGCCCACCTCGGTCACTGCCCCGTCCTTTTCGCTATAGACCTTTAACCCGATGCGGTTCTGCCCGTTCCCGCTGCCCTTGCTCCCTGCCGTATAGAGCAGGAGCAGCTCATCAAAGCCATCCTTATCCAGATCCCGCTGGCAGGTGGCGATGATCCCGTCCTCCAGCGCCGCCGTCTTCGGGGAGGCGAACCAGTAGTCCGTATCCGTGTAGGAGATCTCCTCATAGCCATAGGAGAAGGAGGTATTGTCCCCCTTGCCATACATCGGCTCCAGCTCTTCTTTGATATACTGGGCAAACGTCCCGGCCCCTGCGCCGCTCCCGGCCTCCGATCCGCCCGGACTGTCGGCAGCATCAGCCCCGTCAGAGCCGTCTTTCTGCTCCGTGCTGTCCCCATCCGCAGCGCCATCTCCATGGTCCCCTGCCTCCAGGTCCTCCTCTTGATCCTCTTTCCCATCCTCATCCTTATCCGAAGAGCCGCCCTTCACCTTGTCCTCATACAGCTCCATCGCCACATCCTTGATGACCTTAGGCGTACAGCCGCTCATGGAAGCCCCTGCCATGAGGATCGTCAGCAGGATCATGAGCCGCCTTACTCTCTTCCCTTTTTTCATCCTATCTCCTCCTTGGCAACCGTCCGGATACCCTGAACGGTCACCCTCTTTATCTTATCCGGCTCCTGTCAACAGCACTTCACGGCATCTGCTCCAGGATCGGGTCCCCGGGGCCGTAGATCCCACCCTGGACCTGGCCTTGATCTAGCAGGAACTGCTGGGTATCTCCGGCCTGGAAATATCCGTTATCCACCGTCTGGCTGCTGCCATAGAAAAGCATCTCAAAGTCCGGCTCGCCGGACAGCCCGATATCGCCCCACTGCGCGCCGGAGGGGAGCATAAAGCCGAAGCCTTTAAGGTCCTGCTCCCACTCACTCCACCAGGTCCCGTCGCTCCCCGCAGTGCTCACATTGTAGAGCTGGTCCACTGTGCTGCCGTCATATCGGTACAGACGGATCTGGGGCGCCGCACCATCGGCATAGGTATAGACCCTGCTGTTGCCCTCCGCATAGATCAACTGGTAGCCGCCTAAGTCCTTTAGGCCGATCCGATAGGTTTCATCATTGCTCTGGCTAAAGCAGTCCTCGAAGAGCATCCCGCCCACCTCGGTGACGGAGCCTTCTCGATCGCTATATACCTTTAGGCCCAGGTTGTTCTGTCCGGCGCCGCTGCCTGTGCTGCCTTCCAGATAGAACATCAGCAGCTCATCGGATCCATCCTTATCCAGATCCCGCTGGCAGGTGCCTACGATCCCGTCCGCGAGGGGCGCGGTGACCGGACGGGCATACCAGGAGTCGCCCCATCCGCTGTCAAACCGCTCAAAGCCATAAGAGAAGGAAGACACATCTCCCCTGCCATACCGGGGCTCCAGCACATCCCGTATGTAGTCTCCATAAAGGTCTGTACCGGCGGCTCCGTCCAGCTCTCCGGCCTGCTCCCCCGCCAGGTCCATCTCCCCGGCCGGCTGCGCGTCCGCCGCAACGGCATGCACGTTATCCGGAGTATAGATGACAAGGGTCCGCACCACCGGATAGCTTTCCAGCAGAGCCTCGTATCCCTCCTGGCTGAGTTCCTGCGTACCATCGCTATTTATGTCGTAAGCTCCATTGTTGGGATCGATCTGTCTGGAGTAGTGAGAGATAAGATCTCCCTCGGGGATGACTTCTCGGCTGTGCCACAACCGCTCCACACCGGTCCATCCGTTCCCGTCTTCGGTGACGCCATAGCAGGTTGTATGTTCAGACGTGGCAACGATCCCGTCCCCTTCATTGTTTTCGATCGTATGGACCAACAACACCAGCTGCTCTCCGGCCTGTGCCAGAGAGATGCTGCCGTCGTGAACGTAGCTGCTGAGGACCTCGACCGATCTGTCGCTCAGAAAGGAAATACCCTCCGGCCCTCTACGGCAGACAAAACCACAGACCGGCGCACGGCCCTGATCGGCCACGGGGTAGACGTAGAGCACCAGCAGCTCCGGATCGCCGTCCCCTTCAAAGTCCACAGGCTCCGCGAACAAGATCTCGCCGTCGATCCCGTCCAGCACATCCGCGTAAGCGATCCGCGGATCCGCCGCCACATCGATGCCGGAGGCATCCCGGATCTTCTCCTGCAGGTCGGCGTCATCCTTGAGCTCCGTTGCCACAAAAGCGGGGATCTCCGCAGCCGTGAAGGGGGAGACCTCGATCTCGCCGCCCGCTGTCACCTCCGCTTTCTCCCCGGCGGTCACCGTCTCCGTCTTATCCCCGGCCGTACATCCCACCGTACCCTCCAGCAGATAGAGCACCGAATGCTGCGCATCCAGCACCTCCACCCAGCCGCAGGTCCCCCGGATGCCCACCGCCATATTTGACGTGCGGATATCCAGGGTCTCATCCTCGTCCAAAGGCTCCTTGATGTTAAAATACAGGCTCCCGGCATCCACCGTCACCTCCATGGCCTTCCGCCTCTTGGAGATGGAGATCTTGCTGTCCTCATCCAGCTTCGCCAGCTTCACACTGTCTAAGTTGAGCCAGGCGAAGCTCTCCTTCTCTGTGGACATGGCATACCCGTTATACAGCTTCATCTCCGGGACCGGGGTCAGCTCGCGGCCCCGGCTGTTCACCACACCTACATCCCCTTCGGTCTTCATCAGGCTGATCCGCTCCGCCGTATACAGGCTGGAGCAGCCCGCGCACAGGAGCAGCAGACCGGTCAGGCAGGCCCACCAGGACCTCCGGCAGACAGCCTGGACAGAACGGCCCAGGGCAGGCCTGCCAGGCCGCGGCCCTTTCTCTCTTTGCACATCCTCTCTTTGCGCATCCTCTCGTTCCTTCATCTCTTCCTCCGTTCTGTCCCGATCCCACACCCGGCTACATCTGACAGGGGACGGTCCAGAGGGCTCGGCCCCCATGGCCCCTAAGCTCTAAGAGACCGGTCCCTTGCCCTCCATCATGTGTCAGCTCATCGCCCCCTGGCCACCAGGACCACCGCCGACCGGGGGCCGATCTTGATCGTGCGCTCCCTGATCAGCGCCGGACCCTCGGGACCCGGGATGCTGTGGGCCAGATACTGCTCTGAGGTATCGGCTTCCACATACCAGTTCATGGTGGTAGGAAGGCCCGGAAGGGTGAAGGGCTGCTCTTCCCAGTACACGTTCAGCGCCAGGCAGACCACATCGTCCCGGCTCCCGTCCGGGGTCCTGCCCGCATAGATCACGCCGAAGACCTTGGTATGATCGTCCGGCTCCCGGATCTGCATCTGGGGCAGGCCGGTGGTACAGCTCCCTGCCGCCCGGCGGATCACGTCATGGGACTTGCGGAAATGGATCATGTGCTTCACGTAAGCGAAATGATCCTGGTTCTCCTCTAACCGCGCCCAATCCAGCCAGGAGATCTCATTGTCCTGGCAATAGGCGTTGTTATTGCCGAACTGGGTGTTCAAGAACTCGTCCCCGGCCAGGAACATGGGGGTCCCCCGGCTCAGCATCAGGACCGTAAAGGCATTCTTAGCCAGCCTGCGCCGCAGCTGTAAGACCTCCTCATTATCCGTCTCCCCCTCGATCCCGCAGTTCCAGCTGCGGTTGTCGTCGCTGCCGTCCGTGTTGTTCCAGCCGTTGGCCTCATTGTGCTTTTCATTATAGGAATACATATCCCACAGGGTAAAGCCGTCATGGCAGTTGATAAAGTTCACCGACGCGTTATACCCTCTGTATTCCGGATGATACAGGTCCGGGGATCCCATAAAACGCTGCGCCGCCTCATGGGCCAGCCAATAGTCGCCCTTTAAGTAGCTGCGCATATCGTCCCGGTACCTGCCGTTCCACTCCGCCCAGCGGTTCCAGGAGGGGAAGCTGCCCACCTGGTAGAGACCGCCCGCATCCCAGGCCTCCGCGATCAGCTTCACATTCCCCAGGATGGGGTCGAAGGCCAGAGCCTGTAAAAGAGGCGGCTTGCTCATGGGGCTGCCGTCCTCATTCCGGCCCAGGATGCTGGCCAGATCGAACCGGAACCCGGATACATGGTAGTTGATCGTCCAGTAGCGCAGACAGTCCATGATCATCTGCCGCACGATCGGATGGTTGCAGTTCAAGGTGTTCCCGCAGCCGCTGAAATTATAATAATGCCCGTCGGGGGTCAGCATGTAGTAGATATTGTTATCGAAGCCCTTGAAGGAAAAGCTGGGCCCCATCTCGTTCCCCTCTGCCGTATGGTTAAAGACCACGTCCAGGATGCACTCGATGCCGTTATCATTGAGCTCCTTGATCAGGTTCTTCAGCTCTTTGCCCTCCTGGTTATACTCCGGAGCGCCCGCATAGCTGGTATTGGGGGCAAAGAAGCTGACCGTGTTATAGCCCCAGTAGTCCACCACCTGGGTGCCGTCCACCATGCGGCTGTCCTTCATCTCGTCAAATTCAAAGATCGGCATCAGTTCCACCGCGTTGACCCCCAGCTCCTTCAGATAGGGGATCTTCTGCCGCAGCCCTTCAAAGGTGCCCGGATAGTCCACGCCGGAGGATCCATGCCGCGTAAAGCCCCGCACATGGAGCTCGTAGATCACCAGGTCCTCCATGGGGATCGCCGGCGGCCTGTCCCTTCCCCAGTTAAAGTCATCCTTCACCACCCGGGCCTTGTAAAATGAGCCTTCCTGTCTGGGCCTCCCCCACTGGCTCTGCCCGGTCACCGCCTTTGCGTAGATATCCAAGAGGATGTTCTTCTTATCGAACAGCAGTCCCTTGGACACATCATAAGGCCCGTCCATGCGATAAGCGTACTCAAAATCCATGATGTTCAAGCCGAACACGATCATCGAAAAGACCTTGCCCACCCGGTAATGCTCCGGGAACGGGAGGACGGCATAGGGCTCGTCCTCGGTCCTGTGGAACAGCAGCAGCTCACAGGAGGTGGCGCCGAAGGAATGGACGGTAAAGTTCACCCCCACCGGGATCGCCATCGCCCCGTTCAGTTCATACAAGCCGGGCCTGACCTCAAAACCGGCGATCACATCCATGGGGACCATATGGATACTGCCTCTCGGGCTGATAAATTCTTGTTCTGCCATGATCTCCTTCTCCTTTACGCTTTATGCTCTTTGCCTCACAGGGCTTTAGGGTATTATACCACTTAAAGGCGGGATCGAACAGGGGCCTTTTCACAAGCTGGCCAAGAGGCCCCCTCCCAGTTACTTTTCACAGGTAATATCCCGCGAGGTGTTTCTTGTGAGCAAAGGTCACAAGAAACCCGAGGGTTGCAGCGCCAAAATGGGCGGTTAGCCCATTTTGTGTGCATTCTGTTGCTGTGAACGGCGTAGCCGTGAACAGTAACCCCTCCCAGAGCGGACCATCTGCGGACCATCTACGACCCCTCTGCGACATCTCTATAGCGATACGGCTCCCTGGCGTGGGTGTGAAGAGCGATCTATCCCCTGGCCCGCTTGATATCCTCCAACAGCCCGTAAGACAGCTTCAGCCCGCCCCTCCCCACGCCGATCTGGATATCCGGCTTATTAGCCCCATGGAAATCCGAGCCGCCGGTGGGCAGGAGGCCGTAGCGCACAGCCAGGTCCTGGAGGCGGATGCTCTGGCTGGCGTTGTGGGAGGAATGGTAGACCTCCAGCCCCTGAAGGCCCAGCTCCTTTAAGTATGCCACCAGCTTCCTGTCCTCCTCCCACCCCAGCTTGTACTGCATGATATGGGCCAGGGAGGGAAACGCGTGGTCTTTCACCAGGATCTCTATGGCTTTCTCCGGATCGATCCGCTCCTTTCGGATGCAGTAGCGGCCTCCATACTGGAGATACTTCTTAAAGGCCCCATCCAGGGTAGGGGCATAGCCCTTTTCGACCAGGAGCCTGGCAAAATGGGCTCTGGTGATCACTGTATCCGGCTTCCCCGCTTTAAGCCCCTCCAGGGTGATATCCATCCCGTCGGCCTGGAAACGGCGGATCATCTCGGTGTTCCGCTCATCTCGGACCGCCTTGAGCGCATCTACCTCCCGGCAGAAGGAAGGGTCTTCCAGATCCACGAACAGCCCCAGGATGTGGATCTCTGTCCCCTTCCAGACACAGGAAAATTCGATCCCCGGCACCAGCTCCACATCGCTTCGGGCAGCCGCCTCCTTTGCCTCCCGGATCCCCGCCACGGTGTCATGGTCCGTCAGCGCGATCGCCTTAAGTCCCTTCCTGGCCGCCAGCTCCACCACCTGAGCCGGGGACAGCGTGCCGTCCGAGGCGTTCGAATGGACGTGCAGATCGATATATCCCATAAAAGACCTCCTTCTTTTGATCGTCCTTATAGCCATCCATACGATCATACCATCCCCCAGATGCTTTTTCAACCGGTCTTTCCGCCAGCGCCTTAACAGGCGCCTTAAATGGAGGACCCCGCCGAAAAAGGAGCAGTCCCCAAACTATTTTGCATATCATAATGTATAAGCGCCGGATATCGGGCGATACTACCCTTAAGAACATGGATAGATATGGAGAGTGAAAAAAAGTGACGATCAGACGAGGCGATGTATATTATGCGGACTTAAGGCCGGTGGTAGGCTCTGAACAGGGAGGGATCCGGCCGGTGCTCATCATACAGAACGATATCGGGAACCGGCACAGCCCTACGGTGATCTGTGCGGCGATCACATCAAAGATGAACAAGGCAAAGCTGCCCACCCATGTGGAGATGGATACCAAACGATGTGATATGATCAAGGATTCTGTGATCTTGCTGGAGCAGCTGCGGACGATCGATAAGATGCGTCTGAAAGAGAAGATCTGCCATATCGATGACGGTCTTTTGGAAAAGGTCAATACAGCGTTGATGGTGAGCCTGGAGATCGGGGACCTGCGTACATAGGCGAGCCTTGACGGATACAGCAGAAAATGGTATGATGGCTTGAAACTGTCTGCTCTTATCACACAGGCACGCGGGCCTTATGGGACCAAAACCTCCGGGCGCGTACTTACTCTGCTTGCAGGCAGGATGATGGGTACACAGGGGAACGGCGGGCGCAAAGGGCCTGCCGCAAAAGTCTGAGCAGGAGGGTCATGATGCAGCTCATACAAGATACGAAAGATATGTTCCATGATAAGGTATTCCTTGGAAAAGCCTTTAAGATCGCCTGCCCGGTAGCGATGCAGGGGATGCTGAACACGGTGGTCAATCTGGCGGATACCATGATGATCGGGACGCTGGGGGCTACCGCGATCGCCGCTGTGGGCCTGGCGAACAAATTTTTCTTTGTCTTTACCCTGCTGGTGTTCGGCGTGGTCAGCGGCAGCGGCGTGCTGGCTGCCCAGTATTGGGGGAACGGGGATGTAAAAAATATCCGAAAGGTGCTGGGGCTGTCCTTGTCGATCGCGTTGGGCGGGGCCGCCCTTTTTGTGCTGGCCGGCCTCCTTAGCCCTTCTGGCGTGATGCGGATCTTCACGGAGAGCGAGGCCAGCATCCGGCTGGGGGCCGCCTACCTGGCCGTGGTGGTGCTCTCCTATCCCTTCACGGCGGTCACCAATGTGTTCGTGGCCATGCTGCGGGCGGTGGGGAAGGTAACGGCGCCGGTGGCCACCAGCTGTATGGCGATCTGCACCAATATCTTCTTTAATTTCCTGTTCATCTTCCCGGAGCGCGCCGTCCTCATAGGCGGCCGCAGCATCACCATCCCCGGCCTGGGGCTGGGTGTAGTGGGCGCGGCCTATGCTACCCTGATCGCCAGGATCCTGGAGATGGCGGTGCTCCTGACCGTCACCTACTGGAAACGATGGCCGGTGGCGGCCAGGCTCCGGGAGATGATCGGCTATGAGAAGGCCTTTGTGGCCCAGTTCATCCGCACGGCCAGCCCGGTCATCTTGAACGAGTTCATGTGGGGCCTGGGCACCACCATGTACTCCCTGGCCTACGGGCGGATGGGGGACGATGCCGTAGCCGCGATCACCATCGCCACCACCATCCAGGATATCGTGGTGGTCCTCTTCCAGGGCCTGAGCGCCGCCACGGCGGTGATCTTAGGGAACGAGATGGGCGCGGGGAAATTAAAGCGGGCGGAGAAGTACGCCACCTACTTTTTTATCCTCCAGTTCCTGGTGACGGTCACAGGCGGCCTGCTGATCGCGGCGGGGAGATGGCAGGTGATCGGCTTCTATAAGATCACGCCCCAGGTGGCCGCGGATGTGAGCGCATTGATCTTGATCTTCGTAGCCTACATGCCGGCGAAGATGTTCAACTATGTGAACGTGGTGGGGGTCCTGCGCAGCGGCGGCGACACCAAGATGTGTTTATTCCTGGATACCAGCGGTGTCTGGGCCATCGGCGTGCCCCTGGCCTTCCTGGGCGGCCTGGTCTGGAAGCTGACCATCTGCCAGGTGTACGCGCTGGTGATGCTGGAGGAGGTCTACAAGATGGTGCTGGGGTATTGGCGGTACCGGCAGAAGAAGTGGTTAAAGAACCTGGCGGCGGAGCTGGGGTGACCTTGGGTCTCTCGTGACCTTTGCTCACAAGAAACACCTCTCGGGATATCCCCTGTGGTTTGTAACGATGACCGGCCATCCGCCTGCAAAAAAGCGATCAGGGTACTTGTCACCGCCTGTAAACAATGCTAGAATAAATGCGGTATCGACAGGAGGTCAAGAGGAAAAGGAGTGTTATTCTATGTCAGGACATTCAAAATTTGCGAATATCAAGCACAAAAAGGAAAGAAATGACGCGGCGAAGGGCAAGATCTTCACGGTCATCGGACGTGAGATCGCCGTAGCGGTAAAGGAAGGGGGCGCGGACCCCGCCAATAACAGCAAGCTGCGGGACGTGATCGCCAAGGCCAAGGCCAACAACATGCCCAACGATACGATTGACCGGGGCATCAAAAAGGCGGCAGGGGACGCGAACTCCGTCAATTACGAGGTGCTGACCTATGAAGGCTACGGCCCCAGCGGCGTGGCGATCATCGTGGACGCATTGACGGATAATAAGAACCGCACGGCGGCCAACGTGCGCAGCGCTTTCACCAAGGGCGGCGGCAATGTAGGCACCCCGGGCAGTGTTTCCTATATGTTCGACAAAAAGGGGCAGATCATCATCGATAAGGAAGAATGCGAGATGGATGCCGACGATCTGATGATGCTGGCCCTGGACGCGGGAGCGGAGGATTTTTCGGAGGAAGAGGACAGCTACGAGGTCTACACCGATCCGGACAGCTTCAGCCAGGTCCGGGAGGCGCTGGAGAAGGAGAAGATCCCCATGCTGGAGGCAGATGTTACCATGATCCCCCAGACCTGGGTGGAGCTGACTAGTGAAGAAGATATCAAGAAGCTGACCCGCACCTTAGATCTTCTGGATGGGGACGATGACGTCCAGGCGGTCTACCATAACTGGGATGAATGATCATAAAAGCGCTACAGGACCATCCTCTGCCGGATGATCCTGCAGCGCCTTTTTCCGCTTCATTTTTCCTGCCTCATTTTTCTCATTTCATTTTTCCACTTCTTTTGTCCAGCTCCATCTTTGCCGCTTCATCTTTGCCGCTCCATCTTTCGCGCTTCATTTTTTCCACGCCAGCTTCTGAGACAGGAACCGCAGGGTATCCAGCTTTTTCTTATCTGCTTCCGGCAGATGTTCCGTGAGGATCTCCGTGAGTAGACCGGTCTCCTGGTCGGTGAACTGGAGGCCGTTTTTCTGCGCGTCTAGGTTGAGCTCCATGAAAGCATTTAGGAGCTGCCCTTTCTGCGCCTTGGCGATCTTATCGGCAAAGGCGGTCAGAAGCTTTAATTTCCGGCTGTCCATACCTTTCAATCGAGGGTCGTTCATCCATGATCTTTCCATGATCCACACCTTTCTTTATTTCCGCGGGTAATGAGCCAAGTGCCTGACCGTAAAGGTCTGCCTCTGGGCAGGCAGCATGGGCCAGGTATGCCATCCAGGTATACCAGATGCACCATGTGTCATGTGAAGGCCTGCATGGTCTGCATGATCAGCTGGATATTGTCCAGCCGGCTCTGCTGCTCCGGGGAGAGGATCGACCGGAGCTTTTCCATCATGATGGCGGAGGTGGGACTGTTCTCCACAGTGGCCTTAGGGGCGCTCTCCTGATAATTCCGCCGGATCTGGAAGCCCTGGAGGATATTGATGATCACATCCATCAGATCCTGCTCCTGCTGTGTGCCGTAGGGTTTGATCGCATTGAGCATCTCGATGGGGGAGGACTGGTCCTGCCCTACAGAGCAGATCCCCATCTCGCCCTCCGGTCCTTCACGGAACAGCTCCATGGTCCGCATCAGTTCATTCCCTTTTACCAGGACCGACAGGAATTTCTGCTGGGGGACCTGGACGTAGGGGAGGGCGGCTTTGATCATCTGGAGATGATGGTCTCCGATCAGGTAATCCAGGTCTGTGAGTTTATAATCATCTTTTTCCATTCTTATACCATCCTGCACATTCTTTGCTCCTATGTATATGAGCCATGTACGGGTTCTATTCTCCTGCATATCATATTTTTAGAAGGAGGTTTTGAAGATGGTCTTTTCAAGATTGATCATAGAGGGAAATGCTGTATATGAGATCGATGACGCCTGTATGGAGCAGCGTCGCAGACGTTTAGAGGAATTGGAGAGAGGGCAGCGGGGAGAGCTGCAGGGACAGGAGAGAAAGCCTGGAGGCCGATAAAGGAGACGGTAAAACACGTCGGGACTGCCAGGAGGAACGAAAAAGGACTGCCCCGGGCAAGATGGTCTGGCGGCAGTCCCCGGAAAGCATGGGCAGACCAGCGCAGACCAAAAGGCACCTCTCCCAGGAGAGATGCCCCTTGCCCTCCGGCACTGCATGCATAGGAGAACTGGCTGCCGGCATGACCACGCTCCTACGTGCGTGTACGTCAGGACGCACACATGATAAATGTCAGCCTGTGGGCCAGAAAGCCAGAGACACAGGCTGGCCGTAAAAGATCTGGCAGATGGCCGTCATCTGCCGCTAAGGCGATCAGCAGAAGAAGCCGTTCCCATTGCCGCAGCAGAGGAGAAGGATGATGATCCAGCAGATATTCCCGCCGCCGAAACCGCATACGCAGTTATGTTCGAAGCAGCCGTTGTTGCATCCGCTGTTGCCGCCACAGCAGCACAGGATCAGGATGAGGAAGATCAGATTGGAACAGCTGCCTCCCCCTGTCTGGCACTCACATCCACACCCACAGTTTGTTGCCGCTACATCACTCATGTTGATTCCTCCAAAAAATTTTCTTTACACTCCATCATATGTGGAGCGGCTTGCCACAGTTTCCTGTGGACGAACAGAAAATTTTTGCAGATCCTTTGGTGGCTGGTCATCCTTTAAGCCAATAGTCCAGATCCGGGTAGAGCTGTTCCCATTCCCGATCCTCCAAGCTGGATAAAATGTGTGTGCGCACCAGTTTTCCCATCTTATAGTAGGACAATATGTACGTCCATTTTTCTTCCTCCCCATCATATTCGTATACGTGCTCTAATATCAACTCCTCGGTACACACATATACGCCATCTACGACGCCATAAACCGTCACATAGTCATAGCTGGAACCGCACCGGCCTCTTGATATGACCCTCTGTCTTCCAAATTCCAGAAAAGCAAGCTGTTCAGGAAAAGAAGGATAATAGGCAAACCGCTCTGCACCCTTGTCCCATATCATCGCCCGGTAATTTTCCCAGCTTCCTCCGCTCCCTCCCGAGACTCCCTCTTGGATCAGCAGGTCCTGTGCCCCGTCAAAATTGATATCCACGCTTTCCATATGATAGCTCCCATGCCTGTCAAAACCGTCCTTTCCCATTTGGGTATAGGGGATGGACAGATGCTGCAATGGGACTGGTCTTCCTTCCCATTCCCCTTCGATCAAGATGTGGAAGCTGTCGTTTTCTCTCCAATAGTCTCTATCTCTATCCAACGTCCCGATCCCAAAGGTACAACATCTGACCCCTGCCACACGTTCCAGATGGATGTACAGCAGGTCGCCCCCTTCCTGCTCCACGGTCTCTTCGATCACCTTCCCCCACTCCTCACCAGCTATCCACTGGAATGGGACCATAGCATCCAGAGCATCTATTTTTGCTCTATGATCTTCAGGGATGAAAGATGCACTGACATGATAGCCATCCTGCTCCTGCCCCCTTTCCCAACGTTCCCGCAGAACAGCTGCGATCGCCTGTGTATCCAGTTCCCCGTCACCTATGGTCAATCGGACCTGGCAGTCCGGGTTTTCTTTCAGATGCTTTTCGGTCTCTGCACATTTCTCTTTGCTGTCGATCGTAAGGCTGACCTCCTCTCGGAAAGACTGCCTCATATGATCTGCGACATAAAGACCGGCTATCTCAGCGGAGCCGCCCATCTGGAACAAGGCCTCTACGGTATCGCCGGGCCTTGAAAGCTTTCCGTGTATCCAATGCCCGTCCCCGTCAAAACGGCCGCAAAATGGCATGGCCTCCGTACCGATCGAAAACAGATCTTCCGCAAGGTAGATATCAGCCCGCAGCCGGTACGAGGCTTCTGCTGCAGATATGCCGGGCTCGATCTCGGCACCGACCCGGATCATCTGGCTCAGTCGGTCCAACTGTGAAAAATTGTCGATCAGATAGAAGCCGCCTTTTTTTGGAAAACCGGTCTCTGTACAGCTCTCTTCCATGGTCGAGAGCCCTGCGACCTGTGTCCGCAGAGCATCCAGTTCTTCTGCATATGCCGCGATCGTCCTTTCCCTGTCTGCCAGTCCTTCCTGCAGCTCTTCTATCTGCGATCCATATTCCCTGTACTGACCGGCGATGACCGATGATATGGATAGGAGCACAGCCACGATAAGGGCGGCCGCCAATATCTTCTTTTTCATGTATGTATCCCTGTCCTCTCTGCATCGATCCACACAACGATCCTGCCGCCGCGCCACCCTAGCAAAGCCAAGATGATACAGGTCCGCGGGGCGCTGGACCGCTGGATGTGCGGGTGGTTAACGCCGATATCCGCACACGTCTGCTGGCCGTGGGGCTGGACCTCCGGACGCAGGCGGTCGACCAGCCATGCGCCTTTGACCCACACCATAACGACTGCATCTTCTACGACCGAAAGTCCTCATAGGTATCCTGGAAATAGTCCTTCGTCCCCACGATCTGACCGCCGGACAGGTACACCCTGGGGACCCGCTTTCCGATATCGCAGACGATCTCGTAATGGAAGCCGCCCCCGGCCCTAGCGATGTCCTCCACCGTGATCTGCCTGCTGCCGTCCTTTCCGATCAGGGTCACCACATCGTCCTCCTGCACGCCTTCGATATGGGTCACATCCACCATGAACTGATCCATACAGACCCGCCCCAGGATCGGGGCCTTCTCCCCTCGTATCAGGACCCAGCCCTTCCCGGACAGGTTCCTGAGATAGCCGTCGCCGTAGCCCACAGGGACCGTGGCCACCCGCATGGTCTCCTTCGCGGTAAAGGTGCCGCCGTAGCTGATCTCCCGGCCAGGCTCTAAGGTCTTCACATAGGTGACCGCGCTCTTTAACGCCATGGCCGGCTGTAACCGGATCTGGCTCTTGTCCACCTCATCGGAAGGGTACATCCCGTAGATGGAGATCCCGGCCCGGACCTGGTCCAGGTCATCTCCTATATGCTCGATGAGCCCGGCGCTGTTGGCGCAGTGCTTTACCGGGATCTCTACTCCCCGCTCCTCTAATAAGGAGACAAAATGGCGATACCGCGCAAGCTGTGCCCATGCCTTAGTCTTGTCCGTCTCATCCGCCCTGGCAAAATGGGTGAACATCCCCTCCAGGATGATCCCCGGAAGAGCGGCGGCCCGGGCCACCATGTCCGCGTTCCCTTCGTCCGGCTCCATGCCGATCCGGCTCATCCCTGTATCCAAGGCCAGGTGGACCGGCGCTCTTTTCCCTAACCGGCTGGCCAGCCCACTGTAGGCCTCCAGCTTCTCCTCTTCAAACAAGGAAGGGCGGATGGCATGGCCGATCATCTCCTCATACTGGCTCTCATGGACCACCCCCAGCACCAGGATCGGTTTTGTGATCTCGTGGCGGCGCAGGATGAGAGCCTCCTCCACCGTCGCCACCCCATAGCCTGTGACATAAGGATCGATGGCCTTGGCTACCGGCACCGAGCCATGTCCATAGCCGTCCGCCTTGACCACCCCGATCATCCCCGTCCCTTTAGGGAGCGCTCTCTCCATCTCCGCCATATTGTTCCTGATGGCATCTAAGTCGATCTGTGCATATACTCTGCTGTACGGTCTCATCTCTCTCACCTCATGGTCCCTATCTTTATGGTATGTTCATCCATGTGCCAGCACCTTCCCCACATAGTCTGCCAGCTCTCCCGCCAGCATCCCATAAGGACCGTGCTCCTCCCTGTAACGGTCTCCGGCCGCGCCATGGAGATAGACAGCCAGCGCCACCCCGTCCATCTCCTCCACCCCCTGGGCCAGGAGGCCGGCCAGCACACCGGTCAGCACATCCCCGGAGCCGGCCTTGGCCATGGCGCTGTTGCCGCTGGTGTTCACGTAGACCCGCCCGTCCCGTAAGGCGGCCACCGTAGCGGCGTCCTTCAGCACACAGGTGATCCCGTAGCGGGCTCCGTACTCCCTGGCAGTCCCGATCAGATCCTTTTGGATCTCTTCTATAGTCTTTCCCGTCAGGCGGGCCATCTCCCCCAGATGGGGCGTGATGATGATGTTCTCTGTAAAATATCCGGTCAGGTTAGGATCTGCCGCCAGGATGTTCAGGGCATCCGCATCCACGATGAGGGGGCTGCAGACCTGGGCCAGGACCATCTCCACCAGCGCCTTGGCATAGGGCGCCTGGCCCAGCCCCGGACCCAGGACCACCACATCTGCCCATCCGCAATCTTCTCGCAGCATCTCCTGGTAGCCTTCCATCTCCTCCGGTCGGACCTGGGAGGGATAGGTCTCCAGGATCGCTTCCGGCAGTCCGGCCTGGAGTGCCTCTCTGTTCTCCTCCACCGTCAGGATCTTCACCAGCCCCGCCCCGGTCCGGTAGGCCGCCAGCGCGCTAAGGTAAGCGGCCCCGCACATATTTCGGGAACCGGCCACCAGCAGCACCCGCCCGAAGGTCCCTTTATTAGAATAGGCCGGACGGAGCGGCCTTCTCATACCCAGGTCCCCCGGCTCACAGGTAAAGGCGCAGACCGTATGCCGCTCTGGCGGCGGCTCTCCGGCCCAGGCGGCGAACTGCTGCCCTGCTGCCGACGTGCCAGGCTGTCGCCCCGCTGCCGATGTTTCCGGCTGCCACCCCGCTGTCGATATGCCAGGCTGCCGCCCTACTGCCGACGCGTCCGGCTCCCGCCCTGCTACCAACGCGCCCGGCTGCCGCCCTCCCGGGTCACCAGGCTTTTGTGCTCCCGTCCAACAACGTTCCGCCTCCGCAAAGGCCATCTCAGGGAACCCGATATCCGCCACCACCACTGTGCCTGCGTACGCCCGCCCCGGGTAGAGGACGGTCCCCAGCTTCTCCCACCCGAAGGTGACGGTCACATCCGCCTGCAGTGCCTTTCCCAATACCTGGCCGTCATCACTGCGGATGCCGGAGGGTACATCTACGGCTACGGTGAGCCTAGGACCGGCCTTTTCCAGGTCCTCCATGAACTGGCCATATACACCTCCCACCGGCCTGGACAGCCCGACCCCAAATATCCCGTCTACCAGGATGTCAAAGGCCTTCTTCTCCCAGGCAGGATATGGGGTCACGGTGATCCCCAGCTTCTCGGCGATCGCCGCCTGCTGCCGGAACTCCTGGCTCCCCTTCTCTGGGTCGCACACATAGACCACCTGGGCCTGATGGCCGGCCAGGACCAGCAGCCTGGCCACTGCCACACCGTCCGCGCCGTTATTCCCACAGCCACAGGCACACAGGATACGTTCCCCTTTCTCTGCCCGTTCCTCCACTTCTTTTGCCACCGCCAGGGCCGCCCTCTCCATCAGGACCATTGAAGGGAGCTTCAGCTCCTGGATCGTATAGCGGTCGATCGACTGCATCTGCCATCCTGTGACCAGTCGTCTCATCCATCCTCACATCCTTTCTCATCGATCCGGCAAGATCTCGTAACGATCCGGGATATCTTAACAGTCACGAGATATAGCGTCTCTGCATTTTATCGGATCAGCCTGTCAAAACATGTACGAGTTGTCGTGAGCACACGCCAACGCACGGCTGTGACAGCCATTTCTACCTGCAAAGATATGCAGAAAAGCAGAAAACGCGCCACCCACTTGTACAATGCCTCGTAGGTAGGCGCGTTCCTCCTGCCATATCCTCTCTGGCGGCCCTTTAGACGGCCGTCTTTCTCTTTAGATCACTGCCCCTATCGCGCTATGGCTTCTCCTGTCCCTTGCCCCTCTTCTCCATCTCCTCGTCCTGCATGCTGCTCACCCGGTAGGACAGACGCATCAGGCTCTCCGACAGATGGACATTTTCCACCACCACATCGTCGGGGACGGCCAGATCCACATGGGCAAAATTCCAGATCGCCTTGATCCCTGCCTTCACCAGGCGGTCCGCGATCTCCGGCGCCTTCGTCTTAGGGATGGTCAGCGCGGCGATCTGCACCTCATGCTCCACGATGAACTTCTCCAGCTCCTCCACGCCCCGTATCTCGATCCCCCGGACCACCAGCCCGATCAGCCGCGGGTTCACGTCGAACATCCCCTTGACGATAAAGCCGCGCCGCTCAAAATTCGCATAGTTGGCGATCGCCTGCCCCAGGTTCCCGGAGCCGATGATGATCAGGTTATGCTGCCGGTCGATGCCTAAGATCTTCGCGATCTCTGTATATAAATATTTCACATTATATCCATATCCCTGCTGCCCAAACCCACCAAAATTGTTCAAATCCTGACGGATCTGTGAAGCGGTCACTTTCATGCGTATGCTCAGATCGTTGGAAGAAATGCGCTCTACACCCTCCTCCAGCAGCTCCCCAAGATACCGGTAATACCGCGGCAGCCTGGTGATCACCGCTTTCGATATTTCCTTTCGTTCCACGTATTTCACTCCTTTTTTGTAGATCGGTACTATTTTCATTATAAAGATAGGGCAGATCGTTGTCAAACAATTTTTCACTTATTGCAAAAGTATATTGTATCGTTTATACTATTAATGCTGTTTTACCAAAATAAAAGGGCGAGCCGCTTTTTCTCCCTGCTTTTTGTGACCTTTTTCGCTTTCCTTCCTCCTAACAAAAGGTAGGGTAGGATGCCGTCGGCTCTTCTGTATGGGCAGATAGCAGGGACCGCCCATCTGCAGCAGAAAACAGGGTATGGCGCCGTTCGCCCCTACAGACACAAAAGATCGATAACGTTCAGGAGGGATCACATGATCTTATCATGCAGCAATATCACCAAAGCCTTTGGCACCGATACCATACTGAAAAATATCTCCTTTCATATAGAAGAGCAGGAAAAGGCCGCCATCGTGGGGATCAACGGAGCAGGCAAATCCACCCTGCTGAAGATCATCGTAGGGGACTTACCGGCCGATAGCGGTGATGTGGTGCTGGCCAAGGGCAGGACGATCGGCTACCTGGCCCAACACCAGGACTTAGAGAGCGACCGCACCATCTATGAGGAGGTCCTGGAGATCAAGCGCCCCATCATCCAGATGGAGGAGCGGATCCGCCAGCTGGAACAGGAGATGGAGGGCCGCGAGGGAGCGGCCCTGGAAGCCATGCTGGCAGAATACAGCCGCCTGACCCATCGATTTGAAATGGAAAATGGCTACGCCTACAAGAGCGAGGTGACAGGCGTCCTAAAGGGATTGGGCTTTTGCGAGGATGAATTTACGAAAAAAGTCTCCACCTTATCCGGCGGACAGAAGACCCGCATCTCCCTGGGCAAGCTCCTGCTCTCCGACCCGGACCTCATCCTTTTGGACGAGCCTACCAACCACCTGGATATGGGCTCCATCACCTGGCTGGAGAATTACTTATTAAATTATAAAGGCAGCGTCATCATCGTGGCCCACGACCGGTATTTCTTAAATCGGGTGGTGAAAAAGATCGTGGAGCTGGATCAGGGCCAGGCCCATGTCTATATGGGGAACTATGACGCCTACAGCCAGAAGCGGGCCATGGTCCGCCAGGCGCAGATGAAGGCCTACTTAAACCAGCAGCAGGAGATCCGCCACCAACAGGAGGTCATCACCAAGCTCAAGTCCTTCAACCGGGAGAAATCCATCCGGCGGGCGGAGAGCCGTGAAAAGATGCTGGCTAAGATCCAGGTGCTGGACAAGCCCACTGAGGTCAATGATGCCATGTCCATCACCTTAGAGCCCCGGATCGAGAGCGGGAACGATGTCCTCACGGTCCGGGACTTGAGCAAGTCCTTCGGCCCTCTTAAGCTGTTCTCCCACGTGGATATGGATATCAAGCGTGGGGAGCGGGTGGCCGTCATCGGTAATAACGGCACCGGAAAATCCACCCTCCTCAAGATCATCATGGACCTGCTGCCTGCCGACAGCGGCCAGATCCGCCCCGGCTCCAAGGTCCATGTAGGCTACTACGACCAGGAGCAGCAGGTCCTCCACATGGAAAAGACCGTATTTGACGAGATCCAGGACGAGTACCCGGACATGGATAACACCCGGGTCCGGAACGTGCTGGCCGCCTTCCTGTTCACCGGGGACGACGTGTTCAAGAAGATCGCGGATCTGAGCGGCGGCGAGCGGGGACGGGTCTCCCTGGCCAAGCTGATGCTGTCCGAGGCTAATTTTCTGATCCTGGACGAGCCCACGAACCATCTGGACATCACCTCCAAGGAGATCTTAGAGGATGCCCTGACCCACTACACCGGCACCGTCCTCTACGTGTCCCATGACCGGTACTTTATCAATAAGACCGCCACCCGGATCCTGGAGCTGACCGGGCAGACCTTTATCGGATACCTGGGGGATTACGATTACTATCTGGAGAAACGGGATGAGCTGACCAGGACCTATGCCGGAGGAGCATCTGCCCTGTCCGCCGACGGCAAGACCGCCCCTGCCGCCGGGGGGGACATGGTTTTTGCCGCCGCTGGAAAAGGCGCGCTGCCTGCCGGAGGGCGCCCTGCTCCTGCCGCTGCCGGAAAGACCGCCCCTGCCGCCGGAAATCCCCAGAAGGCCCTGGCCGGTCTTGCGGTAGCGCCGCCCGCCCCAAAGGCAGCCCTCGAGCAGGAGGGCAAGCTGGACTGGAAGGCCCAAAAGGAGGCCCAGGCCCGGCTCCGCAAATGGCAGAACGATCTGAAAAAGACTGAGGAGAGCATCCACCAGCTGGAGACCCGCAACACACAGATCGACGATCTGCTGACCCAGGAGGAGGTCTATACGGACGTTGGGCGGCTGATGGAGCTGAACAAAGAGAAGGAAGAGCTGGAAGAAAAGCTGGAAGCGCTGTATGCGGTGTGGGAGGAGCTGGCGGAGGATGAGCCGCAGATATGATGATACGGGTCATTGCAGCTCCGCCACATCGTGGATGGATCGATCTCTTTACTATGAGATCTGCTGGCCGGGCGCATGGAGGTTTACTATGAAAGTCTGCCGCCGGATAGGCGGCCTACGTTCAGGTATGCCCAGTGCGCCCGCCAGACTTTTCTGTGTGGTGGTGCGTCTGATGGCCGGGCGCATGGAGGTTTAGAAAGGAGAGGATATAGATGGAACGCTATCGACGGCCTTTAGCTGTGATCTGTCTGGTCTTGATCGGGATCTTGATCGTGGCCGCCCTGGTGCTGGCTGTGATCGGCACGGAACAAGCCCTGCGCCTTTTAGCGGCGGACTTGTTCTGCCTGATCGTGGTGCCGGTGGCTTTTTATGGGTATCAGCTGCTGTTGGATCTGAAGAAGAAACGGAAAGAGGATGAGCAGCAGAAAGGATGAGCAGATGCAGATGCCGGCCTGCCGTTCTGCGCTCTGCCAGAGACCGGTCCTGCTGCTCTATCTCCCTCCCTTTTCCGCCGGCATCGACATCTCCCTCTTCCATGGCCCTCTGCGGTAAAAAACCACCGAGAGTACCGTAGCGATCCCCCAGCCGATGGGCCAGGAGCACCAGATGCCCATATAGCCGAACTGCCTGGAGAAAAGAAGGGCCAGAGTGACCCGCAGCACCAGATCGGTGAAGGTGGAGGTCATAAATTCAGCCATCATCCCGGCCCCTCTTAAGATCCCGTCCGCCACCAGCTTCACTGATATGACAAAGTAAAATGGCGGGACGATCTTCAGGAACTGGCTCCCGGAGGCCAGCGCCATCTGGGAGGGCTGATCTATGAAGATCCAGATCAGCCGGCCGCTGGCAAAGAAATACAGCAGTACGATCGGGATAGCGATGATCCAGACCATCTTGACCCCCACCTTAAAGCCCTCCCTCACCCTGCTGTAGGTCCCTGCGCCTACGTTCTGGGCGGTGAAGTTGGAGATGCCATTTCCCAGGGTCGTGAAGGAAGTGACCACCAGATTGTTCAGCTTCACCGCGGCCGAATACCCGGCGATCACTCCGGGTCCAAAGCCGTTGATCACGCCCTGGATGATGATGTTCCCCACAGAGATAAAGCTCTGCTGCAGGATGCTGGGGATCGCGATCGCCGCCAGCTTCTTTAAGAGCAGGGAGGAAAAGAGGGGTACCCTGCCATCTGTCTGCACCTGTCCAAGCTTCCCCAGCACCACCCACATGGACAACACACAGCTGACGCCCTGACAGAGAAAGGTTGCCCAGGCCACGCCCTCCACGCCCATGTGGAAGACGGCCACGAACAGGATATCCACCAGCACATTGGCCGTCGAGGAAAAAGCCAGGAACAAGAACGGGGTCTTAGAGTCGCCCAGCGCCGAGAAGATGCCGGTGGCGATATTATAGAAGAGCAGGAAGGGCAGTCCCCATATGTAGATATCCAGGTAAGCCTTGGAATCCACAAAGATCTTCTGAGGGGTCCGGATCAGCGTCAAAAGCCAACTGCAGCCTAAGATCCCAAAGAGCATCAGACAGGCACAGACGGCCCCGCTGGCGATCATAGCGGTATACACTGCGGTCTTCATATTTCTATAGTCCTTGGCTCCAAAAAGCTGGGAGACGATCACCGAACAGCCGATATTGCAGCCAAAGGAAAAGGCGATGAAGAGCATGGTGATCCCGTAGCTGTTCCCCACGGCGGCCAGCGCAGACTCCCCGATCAGCTTCCCCGCCACAAAGCTGTCTGCGATATTATAGAGCTGCTGGAAGATGATGCTGCCAAATAGCGGCATGCAGAACTTCCATAAGACCGTCTCCGGTCTCCCTACTGTCAGATCCTTGTTCATGTTCGATCTCCTCCTGTTGGTCCTGGTACACAACAGTCCAGAACCCCTGAACGGTCATCCTGGTACATCGTCTGCTCTTTGATACTACCTGCAGACCCTATCTGCCTTGCCTGTACACTGCACAGCACTCCGGCACAGGATCACACAGCGGGCAGTGCCTTTTTGTGCCTCTGTTTGCCGCTGCGTCTCTTACAGACGATCCAAGGAGTATTATATGCAGTTTCGGGAGATCTGTAAAATACATAAATACTATCGCTATCATGTCATTTTTATATGCCTGGCTCCTGCTGTACCGGTCTGTCAGACCGTCCGCGCACCGGTCCCTTTACCAGGCCTTTTAGGCTTCACGCAGCCAGACTTTTTTACAGAAACTTCCGCTATCCTATAGCAAAGGAGCCATCATGGACATCAATTATGAACACTACCGCGTCTTCTATCACGTTGCCAGATGCAGGAACCTGACCACCGCAGCCAAGCTCCTCCACAACGACCAGCCGAACCTGTCCCGGATCATCCGGCTCATGGAGCATGCCTTCGGCTGCCCGCTGCTGATCCGTTCCAACCGTGGGATCACACTGACCCCGGAAGGCGAGCGGCTCTATGCCCATGTAAAGATCGCGGTGGAACAGCTCCAGGCCGCAGAGGAGGAATTGCAGATGGTGGCCGGCCTGCACCAGGGGACACTGACCGTAGGGGCCAGCGAGACCGCTCTGCGTCTTTTGCTCCTGCCGGTGCTGGGCACATTTAAAAAGTCCCATCCCGATATCCGGATCCGCATCCAGAACCATCTGACCGCTCAGGCGATGGCTTCTGTACAGCAGGGCACAGTGGACTTTGCCGTGGTGGTCTCCCCCGCTGTCATCCCAAAGCCTCTAAAGTCCACCCCTCTGATCGACTTTGTGGATATCCTGATCGGCGGTCGAGAGCTGACCTTTCTGTCGGAACAGCCGATCTCCTTCCAGACGCTCAGCGCCTACCCGCTCATCTGCCTGGGAGAGCATACCACCACCTACCAGTGCTATGACGCCTTTTACCGCGCCCACGGCTCCTTTTTAAAGCCAGAACTAGAAGCCGCCACCACCGACCAGATCCTCCCCATGGTCCAGAACGGCTTAGGATTGGGGTTTATCCCGGAGATCTTCGCTAAAGGCGCCTTGGCCGCAGGCGAGGTCTGCCAGATCCTCTTAGATGAGGAACTGCCCCACCGACAGATCTGCCTGGTAGAAAACAAAGAACGTCCCTTATCCGTCACGGCAGGGACGCTAAAAACCATGCTGGTACAATATGCGTTGGGGGGCACGCCCCCCACCTCTGGCTTATCTTAAGATGATAGGCAGGGCTGCCCTGACCTCATCGCCCTGGATCCGCCCAGTACACGCACCGCATCCGATACACCACTCCGCCATGTCGGCTCAAAGGCACCAGCTCCCCATCTTCTTTAAGGGGGTCCATACAGAGATAGCCTCCCTCATCACTCCCCACGATCAGTACCCAATGGGAAGCGCCGTCCCCGCCCACCTTCACCTTCACGATCGGGTATCTCCCTTCATCTAAAAGCGCTTCGATCTGCTCTCCATCCACAGTGCCTGCCACAGATACGCCCACATCCGGCATGACCTCCTCGATCCGCCCCCAGACGATATCCCCCTGCTGGTTGTAGACCTGCTTTTCGCTGAAGATCTGGTTCAGCTCCCCGGCTGTCACACACGCTCCCCTCCTGATCTTCGAAAGATCTCCTCCAAAAAGATCTGCCCCGGAAAGCCCCTCCTCGGAAGGTCCTGGCGCAGAAAGGTCCTCTTCAGGAAAGCCGTCCCCTGAAAGGCCCTCCTCAGGGATCCCTGACCCTGAAAGGCCCTCCTCAGAAATGCCTGACCCTGAAAGGCTCTCCTCAGGAATGCCTGATCCTGAAAGGCTCTCCTCAGGAAGATCTGACCCTGAAAGGCCCTCCTCAGGGATGCCAGCCCCGGTCGGCCGCGAGGACAAGGCCGAGGCGATGCAGCTGGTCAGACAGCCAGAACCTTTCATCCGGTAGACAGATCTGCCAAGCTTGTCCTCCGCCCATCTGGCATCCTTCTGGCAATAGGCCTGCACGATCCCCACCGGGTGCTCCCTCTCCGGCCAGATCGCCACGCCCTCATCCGCCCTATGCCGCCCCCGCCAGAGCAGCCCCGCCGACACTGCGCACAGGAGCATGACGGCCAGCAGCACGAAAGCAGCGGCCTTCATCGAGACCTTCTTCTGCGCGTATGTTTTGCTCTTATCCTTTTTCTCCATGACCATATCTCTCTCCTCCCATAGTGCATCATCCAAAGATCCTACAGCAAACCCTTGTCATGACCACATCTATAAGCCGCTAGCGGCCGGTCACCGCTTTTTGCAGCTCCATTTTAATAGCCGCAAAACAGAAAGTCAATACGGCCGCCTGCAAAGACCGACCATGCCGGTTACTTTTCTCACCCATACCGAGGCGTCTTGCTGCACAGAGATGCTGCAAAGGGTCCGCTTCGTGAGGGACCTGTCACAACGTCACTATGCTCTCACGCCGCAGGCCAAAGAATACAGATATTTACAAAAAAGAGCTTGACAACTCTATATGACTTGCGCTATAATCAAAGTAAATAATTTACATAATTGGAAATTACCTGGAGATCAAGCAAGGAGGTGCTGGACATGACAGACAACGAGTTATTACTTGCCATATCGAACATCGTACAAACACATATCGAACCGCTAAAGGTCGGGATGGAAGAACTAAAACAGGATGTACAGGAGTTACAAGCAAGAGTAGGGAGGGTTGAACAGAGGCTCGATAAGGTTGAACAGAGGCTCGATAAGGTCGAGCAGAGGCTCGATAAGGTCGAGCAGAGGCTCGATAAGGTCGAGCAGAGGCTCGATGACCTGGAACGGCGTTTTGACGATCAGGAGCAGCGGATCTGGCGTCTGGAACAGGCTCAGCAGCGTACGAACCTGCTCTTAGAGAACGACATAATACCAAGACTGCAGACCATAGAAGCCTGCTATACCTCTACCTACTACCGCTATGTGGAGGAGATCGAGGATATCGGTCGTATGAAAGAAGATCTGTCGATCCTCAAAAAGGTCGTTGCGGAACACAGCGAGAAATTAAAGAAGATCTCATAAAGAAGGTGCTAAGCAAGGGGCTGTCGCAAAATGCATCCCTCATACCATATCCAGTGCTGTGCAGATGTTACCAGCACTGGATATCGTATAGGTCGGCTATCTTGTGGCAACCCCTCTTATCTTTTTTGCAGATCCTCACTTTTCTTAAGGATCTGATCTATCGCATGATGATATCCTCTCTCCCAGGTCCATTAGACACCATGGTGATCGGTACCCCGATCTCCTTCTCGATGAACTCGATATAGTTCCTGCAGTTTTCCGGAAGGTCTCCATACTTTTTGATCCCACGGATGTCACATTTCCAGCCGGGGAGCGTGGTCAGGACCGGTCTCGCCTTCTCCAGCTTTACGGTAGCCGGGAAGTCTCTGGTCACTTTGCCGTCGATCTCATAGCCGACACACACCGGGATCTCATCCAGATAGCCCAACACATCCACCACGGTAAAGGCCACCTCTGTGGCGCCCTGGATCCGGCAGCCATAACGGGAAGCCACGGCGTCGAACCAGCCCATCCGTCTGGGCCGTCCGGTCGTAGCGCCGAACTCGCCTCCGTCCCCGCCTCTGCGGCGCAGCTCATCGGCCTCGTCGCCGAAGATCTCGCTGACAAAAGCGCCTGCTCCCACTGCGCTGGAATATGCTTTCACTACCGTGATGATATCCTTGATCTCATAGGGCGGGATCCCCGCGCCGATCGCACCGTAAGCCGCCAGGGTGGAGGAGGAGGTGACCATGGGATAGATACCATGATCTGGATCCTTTAAGGACCCCAGCTGTCCCTCTAAGAGGATCGTCTTCCCTTCCTTTAATGCATCATGCAGATAAGAGGACACATCGCACACATAGGGCGCCACCAGATCCCGATATTGGCGACAGGTCTCTAAAAGCTCCTTCTCATCCAGCAATGGCTTATGATACAGATGCTCCAGCAGTACATTTTTTGTCTCACATACGCGCCGGACTTTCTCCTTGATCACCTCGTCATCGAACAGCTCGCTCACCTGGATCCCGATCTTCGCATACTTATCCGAATAGAAAGGAGCGATCCCGGACTTGGTAGAGCCAAAAGACTTCCCGGCCAGGCGTGCCTCCTCGTAGGTATCAAATAAGATATGATACGGCATCAAAAGCTGAGCCCGGTCGGAGACCAGGACCCGAGGCCGCGGTACCCCTCTCTCCACCAGAGAATCGATCTCCTTGATCAGGTAGGGGATGTTCAGTGCCACACCATTGCCGATCACACTGGTGGTGTGATCATAGAAGACGCCCGATGGCAGCAAATGAAGGGCAAATTTACCGTAGTCATTGATGATCGTATGACCGGCATTGCTCCCTCCCTGGAATCGGATGATGATATCAGATCCCTTTGCCAGCATATCGGTTATCTTCCCCTTGCCTTCATCTCCCCAGTTTGCGCCAACGATCGCTCGAACCATTTACGTTTCCTCCTTCTGGAAATGCAGCTGCATACAGGGCCACAGCGCACCTCGATAAATTTTGCACCCGACGCCGGACCTGCACATCCTGATCTTCTGCCCATGCTCCAGCCAGACCCGCCGCGGACGCTCTTCCTCACTCTACTAATGTACACGAAAACTCCGCCCATGTAAAGCTGAATATACTCCGGTCTCCGTCACACCTTGATCTCTGCCTTCAGTCCCAGCTCTCCTTTGTTCACTTCAAGTATGGGATCGATGACCTCTCCCAGGAACTCTTCCACCTGCTGTGGCGCACGGCCCACATACCGCTTGGGATCCATCGTCTTTTTCAGCTCCTCCAAGCTCAGGTTAAAGGCCGGATCCGCCGCGATCCGCTCTAAAAGGTCGTTCTCGCCGCCTTCCGCCTTCACATTCCGCCCGGCTTCCATGGAAAGAGTGCGGATCCTCTCATGGAGCTCCTGCCGGTCGCCGCCTGCCTTGACCGCATCCATCATGATATTTTCTGTGGCCATAAAGGGGAGCTCGGCCATCATATGCTTCTCGATCACCTTCGGATAGACGACCAGACCATCCACCACATTTAAATAGAGGTCCAGGATCCCGTCCACCGCCAGGAAGCCCTCCGGTACGGAAAGCCGCTTATTAGCTGAATCATCCAGCGTACGCTCGAACCATTGGGTGGAAGCCACCAGCATGGGGTTCATCACATCGGCCATCACATAGTTGGACAGGGATGCGATCCTCTCGCTGCGCATGGGGTTCCTCTTGTACGCCATGGCAGAAGAACCGATCTGGTCCTTCTCAAAGGGCTCCTCTACCTCCTTTAGATGCTGGAGCAGGCGGATGTCATTGGAGAATTTATGGGTGCTCTGGGCGATCCCCGCAAGGACCGAGAGGACGCGGCTGTCGATCTTCCTGGAATAGGTCTGTCCCGACACCGGAAAACATCCGTCAAAGCCCATCTTCTCCGCGATCATCTGGTCCGCCCTCCGGCATTTCTCATGGTCGCCGTCGAACAGCTCCAGGAAGCTGGCCTGGGTCCCGGTGGTCCCTTTAGATCCCAGCAGCTTCATGGTACCCAGCACATAGTCCACATCATCCAGATCCAGCTTCAGCTCCATCAGCCACAGGGTGGCCCGCTTGCCTACTGTGGTGGGCTGGGCAGGCTGGAAATGGGTGAAGGCCAAGGTAGGCTGGTCTTTATACCGTCTGGCAAATGCCGCCAGCTCAGCCATCACGTTCAGCAGCTTTTTCCGTACCAAGCGGAGGGCTTCCGCCATGATGATCATATCCGTATTATCCCCCACATAGCAGGAGGTAGCGCCCAGATGGATGATACCCTTAGCTTTCGGACACTGGACGCCGTAGGCATACACATGGGACATCACGTCATGGCGCACCTGGCGCTCCCGCTCCCTGGCCACATCATAGTTGATCTCCTCAGCGTGGGCCTTGAGCTCCTGGATCTGCTCGTCCGTGATCGGAAGCCCCAGCTCTTTCTCTGTCTCCGCCAATGCGATCCACAGCTTCCGCCAGGTCTTGAATTTCTTGTCCGGTGAAAAGATATACTGCATCTCCCTGCTGGCATACCGCTCAGAAAGGGGGCTTACATATCTGTCGTTCATGGATGACCTCCTGCTCTCTCTATCTCCGCTTTTTCTCTCTGCTTTTTCTCTCTGCTTTCTATCTCTGCTCTCTAACTCCACTTTTTCTTTCTGCTTTCTGACCCCGCTTTTTCCCCCGCTATCAGGACAGTCCGGATCCCCTAGGACCGGACCCGATCCTCTATCCCTCTCTCGTTCTTGCCTGCAGACATCCCTTTCACCTGCCGAGGGGCAGTCAGCCGCCGCATCTATAGCGCGGTCTCCTACACACATCCCAGACGGCAGGCCGCGGCAGCATCCGTCCCTGCCTCATCGCACATACTCGCCTCGTATATCCTCTGTAGGCGGCGCCACCGGATAGTCTCCTGTGAAGCAGGCTCTGCAGATCGGCAGTCCCTCTGCCAGCTGGGAAAGCCGCTCCACCTTCAGATACGCTAAAGAATCTGCACCGATCAGCTCCCGGATCTCTTCCAGGGTCCTCCCATGGGCCAGCAGCTGATCCTCGGTGGGGATATCCGTCCCGAAATAGCAGGGATGGAGGAAGGGCGGCGCACTGACGCGCACATGGACCTCCCTGGCCCCTGCCTCCCGGAGCATATGGATGATCAAAGGGCTGGTGGTACCCCGGACGATGGAATCATCGATCATGATGATCCGCTTCCCGGCCACCGCCTCCTTTAAGACGTTCAGCTTGATCCTCACCGCCGCCTCCCGGCTGCTCTGCTGAGGCTTGATGAACGTCCGTCCCACATAGGGGTTCTTGACAAATGCCGTCCCGCAGGGGATGCCGGACGCCATGGCATAGCCCAGGGCCGCCACATTGCCGGATTCCGGCACGCCCACCACCAGATCGGCGTCCACCGGTGAATCCTCCGCTAAAAATCTGCCGGCGGACAGCCTGGAGTGGTACACGCTCACCCCGTCGATCACGCTGTCCGGCCGGGCAAAATAGATATATTCAAATACACATCGTGCCTGCTTTTTCGGATCGGCCAGGCACATGGACCGATCGGAATGGATGCCCTCCTTCGTGATCGCCACGATCTCTCCCGGCTCCACATCCCGTATGAACTCCGCCCCGATGGTATCCAGCGCACAGCTCTCTGAGGTCAGGATATAGGCCTCATCCCGCTTCCCGATGCATAAGGGCTTGAACCCAAAGGGATCCCTGGCCCCGATCAGCTTCCTGGGGCTCATGATCACCAGGGAATAAGCTCCCTGCAGCTTCTTCATGGCACTGGCCACCGCCTTCTCCACCGTATCCGTGCGGACCCGCTCCCTGGCGATATGATAGGCGATCACCTCGGAATCGATGGTCGTCTGGAAGATCGCGCCGCCATACACCAGCTCCCGCTTAAGCTGAGGTGCGTTCACCAGGTTCCCGTTATGGGCCAGGCCCAATGTCCCCTTCACATAGTTCAATACCAGGGGCTGAGCATTCTCCCGGGTAGAGCTGCCCGCCGTGGAATAGCGTACATGCCCCACCCCGATGTTCCCGCAGAGTCCTGCCAGGATATCCGGGGTAAAGACTTCATTGCAGAGGCCCATCCCTTTATGGACGCAGACCTTGCCCTTTGGCCCTTCTGTATCGCTGACCGCGATCCCGCAGCTCTCCTGCCCCCTGTGCTGGAGGGTACACAGACCGTAATAGATCGTGGGGGCCACATGGCCGCCCTTCAGATCATACATGCCCATGACGCCGCAGGCTTCATGGAGCCCATCCCACTGTCCTGCCTCCGCAGGGCAAAGGCTCTCTTTTTCTGCCGGGGCCTTACACCCCACTGCTCTCTCTCCCTCTTCCATATCCCTACTCGATCCCCAGACGGCGGAACACTTCCTGGTAAGCGTCCTCCACATTGCCCAGATCGCGGCGGAAACGGTCCTTATCCAGCTTCTCATGGGTATCCTTATCCCACAGACGGCAGGTGTCCGGCGACACCTCGTCAGCCAGGATCACCTGTCCATGATAGCGCCCGAATTCGATCTTAAAATCGATCAGCTCGATATTTAAAGAAGCGAAATAGGCCTGCATCACCTCATTGACCTGGAAGGCATACTTGGTGACCGCCTCGATCTCCTCTTCGGTAGCCAGTTCCAGGGCCAGGGCATAATATTTATTGATAAAGGGATCGCCCAGGTCGTCATTTTTATAGCTGAACTCCAAGGTAGGACACTTGAACTTGATCCCTTCCTCCATCCCCATCTTCTTCGCAAAGCTGCCTGCAGAAAAGTTGCGGACGATCACCTCCAGCGGAAGGATCTCCACCCTCTTCACCGCCGTTTCCCTGTCGTTCAGTTCCTCCACCAGATGGGTGGGGACACCCTTCTCCTCCAGCTTCTTAAAGATGTAGTTGGTCATGCGGTTGTTGATAGCGCCCTTTCCCACGATCGTGCCTTTTTTCTGGCCGTTGAAAGCGGTGGCGTCATCCTTATAGGATACGATCAATACATCGGGATCCTCCGTTGTATAGACCTTCTTTGCTTTTCCTTCATACAATAATTCCTTCTTTTCCATGGCAGTCTCCTTATCCTTTCTTCCCGCAGGATCTTCCCTGCTGCGGCCGCGGCGATAAAGAAAAAACGGCCTGGCCAGCAGATCTGCTTGCTTCTGATGTAACAGGATCACGTGACGATTATAATGCAAAGCAGGGGCAAATACAATAGGTTTCGGGATTATTTATGCTAGTTTTTCCGCCTTAAAAGTTACTCTTCGCAGGTTAACCAGACGGTCCGTCAGCGGGGACCGCCTCTTCTTTCTCCCGGAAGAAGGTGATCTGGCCGTTCTGCAGCTGGATCCGCACGCCGAAAAATTCCCGCTCCCAGTCTGGGGCTGCTCCTCCCTCAAGGAGGAGGGAGGGGCCCTCTGTCCGCTCCCTCTGCTCTATGCCTGTGGACAGCAACAGCGCTCCGCTAAGGCCGATGGCTCCTATCCCTGATAACAGCCACAGCAGCATATGTACAGCTTGCAGGAGAAGCGCCTGCCCTTTCTCCTTTCGGCTCTGGCATCCCCACTGCTTAAGGGCCTGGGCGATCCATCTCCTCTCCGCCTTCCGGCCTCTTCTCACAGACCGCCTCCGCCGCTCTTCTTCCCGTTTATCCAGAGAGCTCCATGGCCCATCGCCCGGCATCCCCAAGACCTCTGCCTGCCAGCTCTCTCCCCCACCGCCGCGCATCCACCGGCCCCCGATCTGACCGTTCCCGATCTGACCGTTCTCCATCCAACTGCTCCTTATCTGACTATCCCTCACTTAACGGCTCCTTATCTGACTATCCCTCTCTCAACGACTCCTTATCTGACTGTCCCTCTCCCAATGGCTCCTTATCTGACTGTCCTTCTCTCAACGGCTCCTTATCTGACTGTCCCTCCCTCAACGGCTCCTTATGCGGCCGCTCCCCACTTACCGACTCTCGGGCTATCTATCCCTTATCCGACTATCCTCCATCTCACCGTCCATCGCGATCCGCGCCGATCTTCTCCATATATTTCCATACCATCATACCACGATCTTCCATTTTTTTCAAGGGTAAAACAGGAAAAACGAAAAGAGCAGGGCCATCCCGGTTTTGAGCTATGTGCTCTTCCGTCTGCTGGTCCTGCTCTCTGTACATCCTACCCCGGATGCCCTGCCTGAAAGGCGGGTCACGCCGAAGGGCTCAAGCGCCCCCCTGGCCTTGCTAGCAGCCGGCGCACCCTGGTCTTGTTATCGGCCCGTGCATACCTTGGCTAGCCTTTAGCGGCCTGCGCCGCCTGTCCCGGTGCCGTTGCCGGCTGCCCCGGGGCCATTCCCGGTCCCGCCGGATGAGCCGCTCGTGCTGCTCTCATCCAGGATATCATCCACCGCGTCCTCGCCGTCCTCGATCAGGTCATCTAAAACGCCGGTCTCGCCTTCTGTGCTGCCGGTGCTCCCGGCCTCTCCGCCTTCCTCCGTGCTGTCCTTATCGGAGCCGGCGGATGACTCCTTCGATCCCGAAGTGCTGGAGACACCAGCTTTAGAGGAGCCGGTCTCGGAGGTTTTGTTGTCCGTGCTGCCTGCTCCCGAAGTATCGGAAGTGCCTGCGGAGGTGCCGTTAGTGGTGGTCTGGTCTTGATCAGTCCCCTTCCTGGAACAGCCCACTGCGCATACCGCCAGGACTGCGACCGCCAGGCAAAGGACTCCATATCTGATCTTCTTCATAATTCCCTTCTCCTTTCTTGCTAACCTGCCTTTTCTTGATCTATTATGCGCAGGAGAGCTAAAAGTATAAAGGGATCTGCTCCCATTTTTTCAGATCTTTTCCAGTATAGATCCTTTCCAGTATAGATCCTTTCCACTGCCGGATAGCCACTGTGCGATAAAAAGCGCTCTATACCATGATCTACCCGATCACATCCGCCATAGTATACAGCCCGGCCTCTTTGCCCGCCAGGTATTTCGCTGCTTCCACCGCGCCTTTCGCAAAGATCGCTTTCGAGTATGCGGTATGGCTGAAGATGACCACCTCATCCTTGCCCGCAAAGATCACATCATGCTCGCCCACGATCGAGCCGCCTCGGACCGCGCTGATCCCAATCTCTTTTTTGTCCCGTTTCTGCCGCCGCTGGCTCCGGTCATAGATATAATGATACCCATCATCCATGGCCCGGTTCATGGAATCCGCCAGAGCCAGGGCCGTACCGCTGGGTGCGTCCAGCTTCTGGTCGTGGTGCTTCTCCACAATCTCCATATCAAAACCGGCTCCCGCCAGCACCCTGGCCGCCTCCGCCACCAGCTTTAGCAGCGTGTTCACCCCAAGGGACATATTGGCGGAGCGGAGCACAGCCGTCTCCCTGGCCGTCTCCTCCAGACCGGCGATCTGTTCCTTGCTGAGCCCTGTGGTACAGACCACCACAGGCAGCCTCCTTTCCCTGCAGTCCGCCAGCAGGCCGTCCACCGCCTGGGCACAGGAAAAATCCACTACCACATCCGCCTCTGCTGCCACTTCCCTCAAAGAAGGATACACCGGAAAACCATTCTTCTCCTCCGTATCCAGATCCACACCCGCCACGATCTGGATATCCGCCTCCTGCTCTACGATCTTCGCGATCGTCTGCCCCATGGCCCCGTTGCATCCATGCATGATCATCCTTATCATCTATCCTGCCATCCTCTCCATATGCTATCTGCCAAACCTCTGCAGGGCCGGAGCGAGCCCACGTTCCCATTAAGACATGTCTCGCCAAGACCGGCCCTTGTGGATCTAAAAAAGCGTGCGCCGGACAAATGCCAGCCGTCTCCTACAAAAGCCCGTACGCCTCCATCGCCCCTTTAAGCTTCTCCTGGTTTTGGGGCTCCATCTCAGTCAAGGGCCGTCTTAAAGGCCCTACGTTCTTGCCCATCAGGTTCATAGCCGCCTTTACGGGGATGGGGTTCACCTCCCGGAACAGCTCGGCGATCAGCGGGATGGCCTGGATCTGCAGCTCCATGCTCTTTTTCACATCCCCCGCGAGATAGGCCGCGCAGATCTCATGGGTCTGTCTGGGCGCCACATTGGACAGCACGGAGATCACGCCCTTCCCTCCCAGGGATAATAAGGGGACGATCTGATCGTCATTGCCGGAATAGACATCGATATCGCCGTCTGTCAGGCTCATCAAGGTGGCGATGTTGGAGAAATTCCCGCTGGCCTCCTTTACACCCACGATATTCTCCACATTTTTACACAAGGCCGCGATCGTCTCCGGCAAGATCGTGACGCCGGTCCTTCCCGGGATGTTGTAGAGGATCACCGGGATCTTGATCGCATCTGCGATGGCCGTAAAATGCCCGATCAATCCCTTCTGGGTGGCTTTATTGTAATAGGGGGACACCACCAGCACCCCGTCTGCTCCTGCCTTTTGTGCCTCCACGGACAGATAGATCGCCGTCTCCGTACAGTTGGAGCCTGTGCCGGCCACCACCGGGATCCTCCCCGCCACCACCTGACAGGTCTGGCGGATCACCTCGATATGCTCTTCATGGGTAAGGGTAGAAGCCTCCCCCGTGGTCCCGCAGGCCACGATCGCATCGGTCCCGCCGGCGATCTGCTCCTCTATGATCTCCTCCAGCTTCTCATAGTCCACCGCTCCGTCTGCCTTCATCGGGGTGATCAAGGCCACGCCCGCTCCTTCAAATACTGCCATATCCATTTCCTCCTTTTCTGTTCCATCACGCTATCCTGTTCACAGCGATAAGCTCCTAAAGACCAACCCATGGGATAGATAGATCCCCTCCCATGCTGCAAAAAGAGAGCCGGCAAAGGCCAGCCCTCTTAAAGTCCACGGATCCAAACTCCAGATCTTCTCTTCTTTAAGTAGCTCTCCATCCTGCCAGATGACAGTCACATGGTTCTTCACCATATGCCCAGGTCGGAGATAACGGCCTTCTCCTTCCTTCGGCGCTTTTCCCTTTCCACTGTCTTCTCCTGTGCCCGACACATCCGGCAGCTTACTCTTGATCAGCGCGACCTCTACCCATTTTTACAGCGGCAGCTCTTTTGCTACCACATGCTTTTCCTAATACTATCATCCTTCTTTCCCTTTGTCAACCTTAACCTCCCGGATCTCGGAGATACTGTCCACATAGGTCTCCAGCTCCGCCGGGAATACCTTGCCGGTCAAGATCACGGACATCTCGCTCTCTCTGGAATTTAGCGCGGACGCCAAGGTCTCCACCGTGATGATCTTCTGGTCCACGATCCCTAAGATCTCGTCCAAGATCAGCAGATCGCACTCACCGGTGGCCATCACCTTTTTAGCAAAATTCACGCCATTGCAGATGTTCCTCTTCTCCTCCTGCTTCCCCTCCTCCGAGAGGGTCTCGAAAAAAGCGGTTGATTTTTCGAAGCGGAAGATCTTCAGCTCCGGCTCAAGGCGGGCCAGGATATCCTTCATCTCCTCATCCTGGCTCCCTTTTAAAAATTGGATCATGATCACGTTCTCGTGGGCCGCGATCGCGCTGACAGCCCTTCCGATCGCCGTACTTGTCTTTCCTCTGCCAGGGCCGCAGATCACCTGGACTGTTCCGTTCTTCATCTGATCGCACCTCATCAGACAGGAGCTGCCAAAAGCGCCTCTGTCCTTCTATCCTTCTATATTGAAAACCTTGTGATGGCTAATGATGCTCATGATAGCACATTTTATTCTATTTTGCAAACCTTTTTCGTTCCCTGCTACGCCTCGCCGCACTCCAGCTTGCTGACGGAGATCTCATAAGCGATCCTCTTTTCACATTCCGTCTCGCTGAGCTTTTTGGTATATTCCCGGCTCTGGACACGTCCCCACACCTTCACTCTGGCCCCCACCTCAAAGCCGGAGGCAAACCTGGCGTTCCTTCCCCAGGCGATGCAGGGTATGTAATCAGACTTCCCATATGGCCGGTTCACCGCCAGGAGCAGATCCGCGATCTCCCGCCCTAAAGGCGTCTTCCGGTAGACCGGCAGCTTACAGATATACCCATCCAGGAAGATCTGGTTCGTCTTCGTATAATCGGTAAATTCCTCCATAAAATGGATCTCCCGGACAAAGACGGAGAGTACCAGCTTATTCTTGGCCCCCTCATGGCGGTTATAGGAGCGGAACTGTCCCGACGCTTCCACCGTACAGCCCTGGTAGTCCTCACTCACCTTGATCAGCCGCTCCGATATCATCAGCGGGATGATATCCGCCTGTTCGCTGAGCCGGTTGACCTCTAAGTCCACCATATAAAAGCCCTCCCCGAACACCTCATGGCTGAAAGTAAATCCGGACACGATCTTACCGATCACGCTCACCTTGTTGTTCTCGATCATTTTTTCTGACATAGTATCTCTCCTCTTTCTATTCAATTCGTTACAGCCCTGCCTTGGACTGCTGCACATAGAGATTTTATGAGGCGATGCAAAAAAATATGACGAGAAAACAAAAGATCCCATCCAAATAACTCGACAGGATCTTCCAAGGGCGGTCATTTATTTTTAAACGAGGCACGTTTTCTTAACGTGGGATCTAAGATCTTCTTCCGGATCCGCAGAGATGTGGGCGTGATCTCCAAAAGCTCATCCGTATCGATAAATTCCAGGCACTGCTCTAAGCTCATCTGCTTAGGCGGCACAAGGCGCAGGGCTTCGTCCGCGCTGGAGGAACGGGTATTGGTCAGCTTCTTGGTCTTGCACACATTGACCTCGATGTCCTCTGCTTTGGGGTTCTGTCCGATCACCATGCCGCCGTAGACCTTGACCCCGGGGCCGATAAAGAGGATCCCCCGCTCCTGGGCGTTGAACAGGCCGTAGGTGATGGATTCCCCCGATTCGAAGGCGATCAGGGAGCCTGTGGGGCGATAGCTTAAGTCCCCTTTGTAGGGGCCGTAGCCGTCAAAGATCGTGTTCAAGATCCCGTTCCCCTTGGTATCGGTCAAAAACTCTCCGCGGTAACCGATCAGGCCTCTGGAGGGGATGTTGAACTCCAGGCGGGTATACCCTCTGGCGATCGGGGTCATGCCCATCAGCTCCCCCTTTCTGGAGGTCAGCTTCTGGATGATCGCGCCGGTAAACTCCTCCGGCACATCCACATAGGCGATCTCCATAGGCTCCTGCTTCTGGTTCCGCTCATTGTACTTATAGATGACCTCCGCCTTGCTCACCGCGAACTCAAAGCCCTCCCGGCGCATGGTCTCGATCAGAACGGACAGATGGAGCTCGCCCCGCCCGGATACCTTGAACTGGTCCGCTGAATCGGTCTCCTCCACCCGCAGGCTCACATCGGTGTTCAGCTCCCTGAACAGACGGTCCCGGATGTGGCGGGAGGTGATGTACTTCCCCTCCTGCCCGGCCAAGGGGCTGTCATTGACCATAAAATACATGGAGATCGTGGGCTCCGAGATCTTCTGGAAGGGGATCGGCTCCGGGTGCTCCGGCGAGCAGATCGTGTCGCCGATATGGAGGTCGGCGATGCCGGTCATGGCCACGATCGCCCCCACCTTAGCCTCCTGGACCTCCACCCGCTTTAAACCGTCGAACTCGTAGAGCTTTCCGATCTTGATCTTCTTACATTTATCCGGCTCGTGGTGGTTCACCAGCACGCACTCCTGGTTCACCCGCAGCACCCCGTTATCGATCTTACCGATGCCGATCCGGCCCACATATTCATTATAATCGATGGTGCTGATCAGCACCTGGGACGGCGCATCCGGGTCTCCCTCGGGAGCCGGGATCGAGCTTATGATCGTCTCGAAGAGGGGGGTCATATCCTTCTCCTCATCCTCCAGCGCCAGCTTGGCAAAGCCAGCCTTGGCGGAGGCATAGACGAAGGGGCAGTCCAGCTGCTCATCGGAGGCATCCAGATCCATGAACAGCTCCAGCACCTCGTCCACCACCTCTGTGGGGCGGGCCTCGGGCCGGTCGATCTTATTGATGCAGCAGATCACCGGCAGGTCCATCTCCAGAGCCTTCTGCAGCACGAAACGGGTCTGGGGCATGGCGCCCTCAAAGGCATCCACCACTAAGATCACCCCGTTGACCATCTTTAGGACACGCTCTACCTCCCCGCCAAAGTCCGCATGGCCCGGGGTATCCACGATATTGATCTTCGTTCCTTTATAGAGCACTGCCGTGTTCTTGGACAGGATCGTGATCCCACGCTCCCGCTCCAGATCGTTAGAATCCATCACCCGCTCCGCCACCTCCTGGTTCGCGCGGAAGACGCCGCTCTGCTTTAAAAGCTCGTCCACCAGGGTGGTCTTGCCGTGGTCCACGTGAGCGATGATGGCGATGTTCCTCACATCTTCTCTTTGTATCTTCATGTTATCGATCTCCTTCAAAATGCGCATGTATGCGGCATAAACACAATTCTATACTATAGCACTGGGGGAGGGAGATCGCAAGAGGATTTTTGGGGGAGCTTCAAAAAGAGGGTGTTCCTTGCTCCAGGCTATAGGTCCCTGTAGCCCTTTTGAACCGGATGACCAGGACATATCGGCCGGGCGCGGTCAGGAAGACAGCGGCATGCTGGTCATCGCGGTCCAGGTGCATGAGCCTCTGCTTTTCCTCGTCAAAAAGCTCTGCCCATACTTCCCCGGAGGATGTCTGGGCTGTAAAAGAAAAATGACGGGTCCCGCTCTCCTTTGGCCGGATCACACGTTTTATATATCCTGTACAGGAACTGAACCTCGCCCGGTCGCCTTTCAGTGAGCCCACATACAAGAGGGCGCGTTTTGCGCTGATGGTAAGATAGCCGTTGGTGTATAAAAGATAAACAGTCACACAGATGACGATACCGACAGGGACCGAGATCTCCCACATGGTCCTTTTCCTCCTCTCAAAAGAGCACCAGCTCCTTCCCATCCATCCCATAATAGAAGGGATCGGAGACCTGGATCTGGGCTGTGCCGCTGGTGGCCTCGGTGATCTTGTCCACACCCTCTTTCACCTGCTCCTCCGGCATCAAGAGGGTCATCTCCACCTTATCCGTATACTGGCTGTCCAGTGTGGCAAAGCCCATCTGTCCGGCCAGGTACTGGAGCTTTCCCACCGCGCCGTAATCCGATGTGATCTTCACCCGCCTCCCGGGACGCTTCTCCAAGATCACACAGGCCTTCAGCCCCTCCTTCACCGCCTGGGAATAGGCCCGGACCAGGCCGCCGGTGCCTAAGAGCGTGCCGCCGAAATACCGGGTCACCACCGCGCAGACCCCACAGATCCCTTCTCCCAGCAGCACGTCCAGCATAGGCCGCCCCGCCGTCTGGCTGGGCTCCCCATCATCGCTGCATTTCATCATCCTGCCCCCCTCCCCGCAGATATAGGCATAGCAGTTATGGCGGGCATCCCAGTAACGCTTCCTGGTCTCCTCGATAAAGGCGACTGCCTCCTCCTCCGTCTCCACCGGACGGATATTGGCGATAAAACGGGACTTCTTCTCCACGATCTCCCCCTCGCCGCCTCTGTAACAGATCTTATATGGGTCTGGCATCTCTCGTTCCTCCTGCTCCTTAAAAAGGTCCTCCTGCACGCTTCGACCGGCTCCGATCGAACGGTCGGGCCTAGTCGGTCAGCTTAGTATCACTGAAAGATAGTGTAGCAGATGGGGATACGGAATGCAAGAGGGTCCGCTCCCCACGTTACTTTTCACACCCACGCCAGCTGTTGGATAGGTGCAGGTGCAATTTCGGTCACCCGTCCGCATCCGGAGGCCCGGTCCCCCACGGGACACGCTCTCGCTCCATGCGGGACGAGAACGGTACTAGGGCGCGATGGAAGATACTCTCCACTACGTTCCGAGTATCCGCTT